>JADZEK010000137.1 GCA_020850595.1 Anaerolineales bacterium | reverse complement strand
TGCTGGTCTCCATCTGGCACATTCTCAAGAAACGCGAAGTGGACCAGCACGCCAGCGAGCTGATGATCGCGCGAGCGTTCCTGGACTTCGCCCACAACGACCTGGGCGTGGCCAACCTGCCGGGCGGGATGACGGCCGCGGAGTTCACACGCCAGAACCTGGACCGGCTGGGCATCGGTAAAGACCTGGTGAAGCTGATGTACGGGCGGCATACCTACCTGCTGCCGCAGTCGTCGCTGCCGGGGGCCGCGCCGGCGCTCCAGCCGTCAGGCCGCAGCCAGGTCCAAAATACCAAAGCGGCTCAGGCAGAGCGAGCGGCCAAGGCGCAGGCGAAACGCGAAGCATTAGCCGAGAAACGTGCCGAGGCCGAAGCGCGCATGGGCCGGCCCCGGAAGACACGTTCGGATAAAGGGACGAAGCGAGGGCCACACTCGAAAAAGTAGCGCGCGGCTGAGCAGCTGAACAACTGACCACGACAGCCGTTGGCTGGCTCGCCTGGGGCCGGGCTTGCTACGGCATTGGGTCGATTCAGTTGTTAAGTTGCTGAGGTCTCGGGCGTGAATGCTGAATCCTTACGAAATACCATCTTGCGAATCAGGGCCGAGTTGGATTATGATCCAGCTACCCCCAAGGGAAGGCGAGACGGGCCAGTTGTTTCGGTTCGGCTCGTCTTTCATGTCACCCCGTTCTCCACTTTTCCGATCAAGTCCAGCAATTGGTCGTGTAAGTCCGGTACGGGCGAGTTGACAGGATTCAGCCGCATGACAGCGTCTGCGCTGTTCACTCCCATTGCACTTTCGTCTGTGTACGTTTGCAGATAGAGCGCGAAATCTGAGGGCGTTCCTGGTTGGGCAAAGCCACCCGACGTATTATCGAGTACCACCATGCACCCAAAGACTGCAGCCCGAACGGCCTCGCGGATAACAGCCTGGACCTGCTCCTGGTCCACAGTTGACAGCTGCGCATACCACCTGTGTAGAGCCACTTGAGCTGGCTGAGACTGCCTCCCAGCCGGCCCTTTTTCCAAGGTCTTGTGTACGCTGCCGATCGCGCCAAGATATGCGCGCTGGTAGACGCGTTGAAGGAAGTTGTCCGCGGCACTTGGCGTTTGAGTGGCATTAGTCATGGCTTGTCTAGTACTCCTGGGTACTGGTTGCGGAAGAGATCAAGCAATCTTCGCAGTGCGCCATTCGGTGCGTCAGTGTATCGCCGCAGATTGTTGAGCGTTGTCGCCATGAGGTCACGCGGGCTGCCACTGTAGGGCCCAGTGAGGCGAGGAACGACGGCGTGTTCCCCTTCCGACAAGGCAATAGCAGGCCCAGTACTCCGCTGATAGCCGGGTACCACCTGCCCGGCCGCATGGGATTGGGGCGCATGATGCAGGTCGAGGCCATCGCCTGGTTGGGAATTGCGCTGCAATTCATTATAGGGCCCGACATCGTACTCATTCACTCCTTTTGCCAGCAACATCGTGAGTTGCTGTCCAGCATCAGCAGCCCCGCGGATAGCAACTGAGGCACCGTGGGCTGTGGCAACCGTGCCAACCGCAATCGCCGGAGCTCCTGCGGCACATAATACCGCTGTTCCGCACGCAGCTGCTCCACCGCCGATCGCACCAAGACCGGCATTGACCTCAGCAATGCCCTGAACCGTTGCGGCAACAGCACCAACAACGCGCCCCGCCTGAAAAGCTGTCGTATCGGTTGCGAGCGCTTCCACTTCTGGCGGCGGGGGCAATGGTACGATAGCCTGAGCATTCGTAAGTGTCCACTGGTAAACGGTTCCAGCCAAGAACTGGAGAAGGCTATCTATTGCACTATGACCGGAAGGATCGGTATACTTGAGCGGGTTGCCATTGGTATGCGCGCATTGGGCCCGGTGAGCCGGCGGTCAACCCTGTCGCCGGCGCCGGGTCAGCCCAGGCACGGCGGCTGCGCGCCCGGCGGTGAAGCCTGCGCTGCGAGCGCCACCCAACCCCGCCGGCGCGCTGCCCCGACCTGCACTTGCCGTGCAGGCAGGTGTCAGACGGCCGGCTACACTTATGCGCCCCCAGCGCGGCGGAGTGCGTGGCCGCGCCTGACGCTCCCCTCAATCGCCTCCTTGTCTTGGCGGACAACCGCATAGGCCGGTGTGCCCCCCTGGCCGTTTGGCGGTACCCTGCTGCCAGGCGCGCGAGCGGGCACGTCGCCGAGGGCCAGGACGTGAGGGCCAGCCGAAGATAGCATGGCGCCGCCGCTTCGACGGCTGAGGCCGCTGTTGTAATTGGCTGCCCCGCTCGACTTCGTTCGCATGCGGCGGCCGGTGCGCCGGCCGACCGCGGAGACATGTGTGAGACGCCCGGCCCTGCAACCCACCGGCCCCCCGCTGCTTCGGGCGTCCCGAAGCTGTTGCGGCGGCTTGCTCCCGCCGCAAAGGAGGCGCTATGACCGTTGCATCCGCTCCCCCGCAAGCTTGGGCCGAGGCGCCGCCGCTCACCCCGGCCGCGTTCCTGGCCCTGCGCGAGCTCGTCCATCCCCACGAGCTGGCTTACCGCCGCGCCCGGCTGAAAGGCGCCACGCGCTTCTTCGGCCTGGACTTGCACCGCGAGTACGTCGTCGCCTACGCGGTGGATGAGACCCTGAACACGGTCGTCAAGCCGACCACGCTGCCCTGGGACCGCTTCCCGGCCTGGTGCGCCAAGACGCTGACCAAGACCGACGCGGTCGCCATCGAGATGACTACAAATACATGGGCGACGCACGACGAGCTGATCGCCTACTGCCACTCGGTCACGGTGGTGCATCCCCAGCACCTGAAGGTCATCACGTCGGTGCCGGTCATGACCGACAAGAAGGCCTGCGAAGCCCTGGCGACGTTCCTGGCCGCCGGGCTCTTGCGCGGCGTGTGGGTGCCTGAGCACCAGTTCCGCGAGTGGCGCCGGCTGGTGGCCCAGCGCCAGGACTGTGTGGTGCGCATGGCCATCGCCAAGAACCGCCTGCACTCGCTGCTGTTCTCCAAGCAGATCGCCAAACCCAAGGCCGCCGACCCCTTCCGCCCGTCCTTGCGTGACTGGTGGCTGGCACTGCCCGGCACGCCGGTGGAGAAGCTGACGGTTGAGCTGCTGCTGGCGCAGATCGACCACGACAAAGCCCAGATCACCCGGCTGGAACTGATCATCGCCCAGGAACTGATGACCGACGAGCGCGCGCCGTTCTTGCTGCAGATCTCCGGCGTCGGCGTGCTGGGCGCCATGAAAATCCTGGCGGCGATTGGGACCATGGAGCGCTTCCCGACGCCTGACCACCTGGTGGGCTACGCCGGGCTGGGCGGGCGGGTGCATGCGTCGGGCCAGCGGACGGTGCAGGGCGGCATTACCAAGGCCGGGCGCCAGGACCTGCGCTCGGCGATGGTGGTGGCGGCCCGCCACGCCCGCAACGTGAACAAACACTGGAAGGAAGTCTATCGGCAGCTGGAGCCGCGGCTGGGACCCAACAAGGCGGTCGTGGCCGTGGCGCGGCGGATGCTGGTCTCGGTCTGGCACATCCTGACCAAGCGCCAACCCGACCGCTACGCCGACTGGGGCAAGGTGGCCACCGGCTTCATGACCCTCGCCTACGATGACTTCGGCGGGGCGGCCCACATCCCGGGCGGCCGGACGGCGCCGGAGTTCGTGCGCTGGTGCCTGGACACCTTGGGCGTGGGTGAGAAGCTGCAGCGGGTGAAGTTCAGCGGCAAGACTTATATCCTACCCAGGTCGACGCTCCCTGGCGCCGCGCCTGAAGCTGAGCCGATCGGCCGCGGCCGGCGGCAGAACACGAAGGCGACGCAAGCGAAGCGGTTGGCCGAGGCCGACGCCAAGCGGGAGGCGCTGGCGGCGAAACAGGCAGCGGCCGAAGCCCGGCGGGGCAAGCCGCGCAAGACGCGTTCCGATAAGGGCACCAAACGCGGGCCGCAGAAGAAGAAGTAGCGGCGGCCGGCGCGGGCAATCGGTTGTTAAGGTGCGAGGCTGGCTCCGGATGGGGCCGGGCTGGCCGCGGCATTGGGTGCATTCAGTTGTTAAGGTACTGGGTTGCCAGGCAACGACGAAGTCTTACGCAATTCCATCTTGCGAATCATGGCCGAGTTGGCTTATGATCCAGCTACCCCCAAGGGAAGGCGAGACAGGCCAGTGGTTCCGGTTCGGTCTCGTCTTTCTTGTTCCCGTCGCTCAGCCCAAAACTTGAAGCTACGTCTCATCAGTCGGTCGATCTGATTTAGGGGGATGTGCTCGCCGACGTTCAAGGATGCGCCGCCGCACGGCGAACCACAGGGCAAGCAAGACGACTGGCAACCACATTAGCGCGTAGATTGTTAGCTCAGTATATAGTTGGGCGATGGGGGCACGTCTCAACAGCAGGATGTCAATGATTCTGCAGATTATCAGTATCGCCATACCGACGATCACGGTAGCAGCAAGTGTTTTGCCTGGCATCGTTCCTCTAGTTCGGAATTGGAATTGGTAGGGAGGATGGAGTCTGCCGCTCATACTGTGAGTAGAGGAAACCCCACAGCCCCGCATCCGAAAACACCTGCGCTGCAATCTGTGCGCCGCCGCGAATGTAAGCGATTCGGGAATCCGGCACCAGCCTTGTTACGGGGCTGTTCACGGGATACCTGATGTTACTGATGGCGCCGACATTGTAGGGTGCACCCGCACGCGGCAGGTTTACATCGACTAGGTGACCAACAACCTGACCCACAAAGCCGCTGGCGGCGCCGATACCAAACTCCGTCGGACCGTACTGCGCCAAGTCTGCACCCACATCCTGAAGTGTAACGGTCCCGCCGTGTCCAGCGCGATCAACCATACGCTGCGTCGTACCGAGGCCGGCATTTGCGGCGCCGGCTAGAACTGCAGTCGTCGCCACGTTTGCAGTTCCGCCAATTATTGCGGCCCCAGATGCACTGACGCCAGCAGACGTTGCGGCGGCAGCAGCGGCGCTTCCAGCACCTGCGGCCACCAATGGTATTGCGACTCCACCAATGAGCCCGCCTGCCGCCCCAATACCAGCAGCCACACCAATCTGCCCAACATCGATATTTGTGGTGAGCGCGGCTCCCAATTCCATCCCGCTCTCCATATTCCCTGCCACTTGGGAGACATAATTCACGGTGGCGCCGATAAGAGCGCCCGCCACCATGAGGCAAATGATGGTAGAAAGTCCATCCACACAATGCCCCGTAGTGTCGGTATACTTGGTGGGGTTGCCCAAGACATGTCGGGCATTTCTCCAGCGGCAGCTCCACCGCCGCTGGCCCGCGCCGATGTGCGTCGAGTACAGCTGTGGGTGCTTCCCAGCCCGCTGGTATGTCTGACCTCCGCATCAGCGCACATGCCCCCGAAGAGAGATGAGCCACCGGGTACTCTTATGAGCCTCGAGCTCGAAGACATGTCTGGCTGACTCACCCCGATCGTCGCGCTACCGGGTACGCTTATGGGCCGCACCGCGAGCCCCGGAGAATGTCTGGCTAGCGCGCCTCAGAGGGACACACGCCGCCCCTAGAGTTATGAGCCGCTCCCGCGAGCTCGGCAACGTGTCTGGCCGCGCGCTGTCCCTGTGCCCTTCACTCAGTGCTCCGATCACCGGCTGTGCACGCCGGGCGGTAGACTATCCCGCAGCGGGTTGAGCGGGAGCGCCTACCGGGGCCAAGACGTTGGGGCCGATCGCGAGAGCATTGAGTCACCGCCACGGCGGAAGCTCGCTCGTTGTGTCTGATCGCCCCGCTCGCATTCGCCCGCTTGGCATGGTCTCCATGGGAGACGAAGCCGAATGAGTGTGTGACGTCCCCGTCCCCAAAATCCCGGCGTGCATGGCCCCCGATCCGCTGCTCCGCGTCACGCACGGAGCCTGGAGTCTGAGGAGGCCGTATGTCCGCTGTTACCCATCATACGCGATCGAATGGACCCGATGAATCGAGAGGAGGTGCAGGCGAAGAATTGCCTGTAGACCGGTTGGCCCTGCTGGCCACCAGCGAGGGCGATCTCAATGAGATCGCCCAGCGCCGGCGCGACTTCCGTGACGTCCAGCGATTCTTCGGGCTGGACATCCACCGCGAATACCTGGTGGCCACCGCCGTGGATCACGAGTTACGTGTGGTCTACGGCCCAACCCGCGTCACCTGGGGCCAGTTCGAAGCCTGGATCGCCCAACAACTCACTCCGCTGGATGCCATGGTGGTCGAGATGACGACCAACACCTGGCAGGTGCATGACATGCTGGCAAAGCACGTTCACTCCATCACCGTCGTGCATCCACCCCACGTCAAGCTCATCACCCAAGCGCCGGTGATGAACGATAAGAAGGCGGCCGAAGCCCTGGCCACCCTGCACGCGGCCGGGCTCTTGCGGAGCGTGTGGGTGCCCGATCAGACCGTGCGCGACCGGCGGCACCTGGTGGCCCAGCGCCACGACCGTGTCCGCGCGGCCACCCAGGCCAAGAACCGGCTGCACTCGATCTTGCACCGGCATCAGATGGACAAGCCAGACACTTCGGTGCCCTTTTCGTCAAGGCGGCATGACTTCTGGCTCAACTTGCCGGTCTCGCCAGTGGAGAAGCTGGCCATCGAGCTCGATCTGCAGACAATCGACCAGGCCGATGCCCAGTGCGAGCGGTTGGAAGCGTTCATGGCCAAGGAAGCCCTTTCCGATGAGCGCGTGCCGTTCCTGGTACAGCTGCCGGGCATTAGCTCGATCGGCGCGCTCACCGTCCTGGCCGCTATCGGTCCTATCGACCGTTTTCCCACGGCCAAGGACCTGGTGGGCTACGCCGGGCTGGGCGGGCGGGTCCACGACTCCGGACAGACCCACACCGGCGGCAAGATCACCAAGGCCGGGCGGAGAGACCTGCGCACGGTGATGGTGACCGCGGCCCAGGCCGCCGCGCGCAACGATGACTTCTGGAAGAATGAGCTCGCCCGGCTGGAGCCGCGACTGGGTCGCAACAAGGCAATTGTGGCCATCGCTCGCAAGCTCCTGGTCGTCGTCTGGCACGTGCTGACCAAGCGCGAGGCCAACCGCCATGCGGACCCGGTCAAGGTGGCGCGTGGCTTTTTCAACATGGCCTACGAAGACATTGGCGCCCGCAACCTGCCCGACGGCCAGACCGCGCCGGAGTTCGTGCGCCGGAATCTCGACCGGCTGGGGTTGGGCAAGGACCTGCAGCGGATCAAGCGCGGTTCGCGCGAGTATCTGCTGCCGCCTAGCACGCTGCCCGGTGCGGCGCCGGCGGCACAGCCGAAGGGAAAGGGTCAGCGGCAAAACACGAAAGCTGCCAAGGCCGACCGAGCTGCTGGTGCTGCGGCCAAACGCGAGCTGCTTGAAGCCAAGCGCGCCGCTGCCGAGGCCAGGATGGGCCGGCCGCGGAAAACCCGCTCCGACAAAGGGACAAAGCGAGGACCGCACAAGACCAAGTAGCGAGTTTCTGAACTGTTGAACATCTGAGGCAAGGGCGACGCTGGTTCACGCGGGCCGGGCGCGCTGCGGCATTGGGGGTGTGTTCTTGACAATAGTGGATATACCGGCACCTCCGCAATTGCCTTGCCACGCCTCAGAACTGCCTCACTTCCATTCCCAGTATTTGTCGCCTTGGGCAGTTACCAAATGGTCAAGCCACTCATGAAACGTTCGCGATAGCGTTGGCCAATTACTCACAGGGTCTATTGCGTTACCTTCTAACACCGCACATCCTGAAGAATCACGCGAGCCACGATCAAGATTGAGAACTAAGACGTTGGCTTCGCCAAGGGTCTCGGCAAAGGCCAACAAGCGGGTGTTCCAGGTTTTCGGGAAATTAATCCCCCAAAACTGCTGTTTGGTTACAACCTCATCTGTGCCGTAGAGCTTGAACCCCCATTGGCCGTACTTGATGTCCTTGAACAAAGTTGCACCATTTGAGACATTCGTCAGAAATTCGGCGTAGTCCTTTGGCAAAGCTATTCCAATCAGATCCTCGGCAGTTTCAACTTGGCTCTTGGCAGCTGGTTGAAGCCACTCAAATGTGACTGTCCAGAGATGACTGGCATGCATCACATCTAAAGTGCCGTGTTGCGTCAAGCGTTGGCGAAGTAGAGCGATCTCATTGAACATAGCCGTATCCTATCAGGATAGCACAGGCCTTACTGGTAGCTGTTCCACCAAGGATTCAGTAGTTGCTGATGATCATTCCGCAAGACCGGAACCAGATTGTCAAAGTCATTGGAGCCGCCAAATTCCCGTGGAATGATATGGTGAATATCGTATTCAGCCCAGCCGCCGGCTGGCTCAGCATAACCATTCTCATGCCATTGACGGATGAAGGCCGCCCGATCATCCATCGTCCACGACACGCGGTCCGCCGGATCCACCCGCGTAAGGCCCTGAGGCGGAGCCGCGATTGGCTGACCAGTTCTTGGATCGATGATAGTAGGATAGGGGCCACTTGCCGAACCTCCCCGGCCTTTGGAGAACAATATGTTGGCTTGCTGACCTGCCGCGGCTGCTCCCTGTATGGCAACCGATGCGCCGTGAGCAGCAACGACTGCGCCACCCGCGACTGCCCCAGCGCCTGCCGGGCAGAGCACGCCCGTCCCACAAGCTACAACGCCTCCGCTAATTGCACCGGCCCCGGCATTGAATTCCAATATACCCTGGGCCGCGGCAGCCAGTCCACCAACTACTCTGCCAGCGATGAAGGCATCCGAGTCGACCGATAGCGCTTCAACTGCTTGGTACTGCCCAGGTGAAGATGGCAATATGGCTTCGCGATTGGAGACGCTCCATTGAAAAGCAATGCCAGCGAGGAATTGCTGCAGGAAGCCTATTGCAGTATGACCAGAAGGATCGGTATACTTGAGTGGATTGGATAATGAGTAGCTGTACCGGTTTAGCGCCTGCGGATTGCCTGGCTCCGGTACAATACTATCGGGTTGCAGCCACCGGTTAATATAAGGGTCCAGCCACCTCGCCCCGTAGTCATACAGCCCATTCGCCCCGCCCAGCCCGCTCTCCTGGCGCTGCCCGGTGTACCGAAAGGTCGTCGGCGTCGTGCCCGTGAGGTAGCGCGTCTCCCCCCACGGCGCGTAGCGCACCTCGGCCACCAGCGCCCCGCCGCTGTTGGCCGTGATCGACGTGCTGCCTAAGTGGTCCCCCAGCAGGAAGTACAGCGCGCTGTCGCCCACCCGCTCGGCGATCCGCTGGCCGCCCGCGTAATAGTAGCGCTTGGCGGTCGTCGGGCTC
>JADZEK010000136.1 GCA_020850595.1 Anaerolineales bacterium | reverse complement strand
TCGAGCATGTGGCCAAACTCGTGCAGGAAAGGCGACACGCCCGGCCTGTCGTCGTTGAAGCCCTCGTACAGCCGCGCCAGCACCAGCATCAGGGCACCGCGCTCGGGGTTGAAGCAGCCGCCCGCCTGGCCGCCATCGGCCGCGTAGACGGCGCGCGTGGCATACATCCGGAAATGCCGCCGCCCGCTGAGCAGGCGTTCGAGGAGGTCGGGCCGGTAAAAGAAGGTTTCGGCCAGGTGGCCGGCGACGATGTGGCGCGCGCCGGCCGGCAGATCCACCGGGTGTGCCGCGGCGTACAGCGGCGTGCCCCCAGCCGTCACCAGGCGCAGATCGAAGTTCGGATGCCCGGCGATAAAGCTCACCAGGTCGTCGAAGGCGTCTCGCTCGGGAGGCGCCAGCACGCGGGCCAGGGGGAAGTAGTGGTCGAGCGCGCGCGGGCGCCCGGTAGCGGCGAAGGCCAGGGCCGCCAACTGCGGCTGGCACTCGCCGTCGGTCAGCGCGGCGGTTTGCGCGGCCAGTTGGGCCACCACGCGCGCGGGGATCTGGCCCAGCTCGGGCCCGCAGTCGAGATGCGCGTCGAGCGGCAGGATCAGATCGCCGAGTTGTAGTTTGTCTCCGGCCCGGCCAAAGCGGGCGCGCCGGTGGGTATGCCAATCGAAGCTCACGGCTGCCTCCGCGGGTCCTGCAGCGCCAGCGCGGCCAACTCGCTCACCGGGCGCAACTGCGTCACGGGCACCGCGCGGTTGTTGGTTTGGGTGCGAGGGTACTGCCAGACGGCCGCGCCGGCCGGCAGGCGGCGGCCCCTGGCGCGGAATTCGGCCTTGGTCAGCCACCCGGCCAGGAAGATCTCCAGGCCATAGATCCAGATGTTCGCCCAATCCCCCGGCCTCACCAGTTGTGTCTCGCGCAGGGCCGGGCTGCGCACGCCCATCGCTCCCCCCGGAAGGCGCGCGGCGTGCAGATACAGCAGCGCATAGTACTCGAACGGGACGACGGTGCGGGTGCGCGGCGCCAGGCGCAGCCGGTGGACCCGCGAGGCGTGGCTCTGGTCCTGCCCGCCCACCTCCACATCAAGCGCCTCGGCGGTGTCGGCCTTCAGCACCAGCCGGCCCAGCGAGCGCCAGGCCTCGGCGCCGCGCCAGCGCGCAGGCTGAATGGCGTGCAGCAGATAGACCGGCTGCTCGGCCAGCAGCGCGCGCCGCAGCGCTTCGGCGGTGCGAGTTTCCAGCCCGGCCAGGAAGCCGAACAGATAGATGTCGTCATCGGCCAGGGTCTCGCTGCGCAGTTGGTCCTCGGGCACCAGGGCCTCGGCCGCGCGCAGCTCGGCCGGGTCGCCGCGCAGCGCGCTGATCTTGGGCCGATCGCTGATCAGGAAGCTCTTCACATCGCAGCGCCGCCCGCCCAGGCGCAGGTCGTAATGGTCGCGCTCGGTGAAGGGCGTGGCGCCCAGCAGGTCGTAGGGCACCCCGCCGGCTTCCAGCCAGCGGCGAAAGGCCAACTCCACCGCCACCCCGGCCACGATCTTGCGCAGGCGCGCGCCCGCCCCCAGGCCCATGCGGTTGTAGGTGAAGTGCAGCGACTTCTTGGCGTACTCGATGCCGGCCAGGGTCAGGCTGGCATCGTAGGGCAGGCGCAGGATCGCGCCGGGAGACACCATCGCGCATTTTCAATCTAGTCGGTCTTCTGACCGCATCACGTCGTCCGGCCAGACGACCGGCTCAATCAATCGGGCGAATGGGCGGCGATCGAGCGGCAGATGAGCGCCGGGAACTTCGCCGCGCAGATGGCGAAATCCTGCTCGATTTGCACAATGCCGATCCGGTCTGAGCCGCCCTTGGCCTGCGCCGGCAGCACGTAGTGCACCCCGCGCTTATCCAGGCCCAGGTAAATCTCGTCTACTTCGGCCTGCCCAGCCATGCCTGTTCGTCGATGCGCTCGTACCGGTTCCTGGCAGCCGCCATCCTACTTGCCTCCCGGCCAGCGCAGCACCACCACCTCTTCGCGTAGTTGCTCCCGGGTCGCCGTGGCGAAACGCGTCCGGAACAAGTCGGTCCGCACCAGTTCGTAGCCCAGCGCCTGCGCGATCTCGCCCAGCAATTGTCCCGTCCGGATCATCACCTGCAGGTAAGACGCCTGATCGCCGACCACGTACGCCAGTTTCGCACCGGGTTTCAGGGCAGGCCGCAGGTCGGCCAGGTGCCGCGCCATACCGCCAAAGTACAGGCGCGTCACTTTCCCATACATCCGCTCAAAGCCGGAGCTCTTGCCCAGTGCGATCCGCCGCGCCTCAATCGCCTGCGCGATGCGCTCGACCTCGGGATGCTCGCTCACCCATCGGTCGTCATCGTCGTCTTTGTACACTCCGCGCGTGTTGGACCGAATCAGTTGCTGCTTCAGCGCGCGCAGTTCCGCCTTGCTGCTGACAAATCCCAGGAGGACCGACTCGAGGCGTGTGGTCCGGGTGTAGTCTTTCTCATTCGGATAGGGCGGTGACGTGATCACCGCGTCAATGCTCTCAGCCGCCAGCCACGCGCCCGCTTGCCGCGCGTCCGCCTGGTACACGCTCGCCGGCGTCGCCGCCCGTTCGGCCACGAGCCGCAAGTCCCGGGCGATCTTTTCCACCTGACCCATCCAGCTTGCCACCACGGGGTAGTCCACCTTCGGCTTCCCCACGCCCACTTCCGGCCCGAAGTGCAGGTTGCTGATCTGAAAGACGAGCGCGTTCGCCAACGCCAGCAGCGCGTGCCGGTCGTAGCGGGCCTCGGCGTGCGGGCGCAACAACTCGAGCAGGGTGAGCGTTTTGTGCAGCGGCAGCGGGCTGATCGAGTGCGCCAGGATGAGTTTTCCGGCCTCCTCGTCCAGC
This sequence comes from Anaerolineales bacterium, assembly GCA_020850595.1. Classification (GTDB taxonomy): domain Bacteria; phylum Chloroflexota; class Anaerolineae; order Anaerolineales; family UBA6663; genus JADZEK01. The sequence continues at coordinate 1,674 of JADZEK010000136.1, read as the reverse complement.
GCTCGCAGCGGCAGGCCCCGCGGCTGCTTCTCGAAGGGTTGGTTGTCATGCAGGCCCTCGGCCGCCAGCGCCTCCGTCGCCGCCTGGGCCACCGCCTGGCAGCCGCCCAACAACCCATCTGGATCAACATCCCAATCCACTTTCACGCTGCTGGCAAAGTGCGCGAACAGGTTGGCCTCGATCCCAACGGCGCGGAGGCCGTGCTTCTTCGCCTCCACCAGGGTCGTTCCCGTGCCGCAGAACGGATCGAGCACGGTCTGCCCCGCCGTCAGTCGGAAGTCGGCCAGGTAGTCGCGCACCAAGTGCGGCGGGAATGACAGCATAAACCGGTACCAGTCGTGCACCGGCCGGTCGTGCGCCTCCAGGCGGTTGGCCGCCTTCCCGTTTCGCTCAGCCGGCGCCGTGGCTGCTGACAGCCCCGGAAGCCCGGGTTGCTTGGAAGCCATTGCTCAATCCCCCGCAACGCTAACTGGGCGGCTCATGCCTGAATTGTAAACAGTAATGATGAAACGTGTTGCTCACCCAGGCGTTGCCCAGCCCATAAGGCGCCAGCCGCTGGTTGTCCTGGTTCCAGATGCGCTCGTCCTTCAGCGTGTAGACGCGGCCCAGCTCGCGCCCCAGGTCCCAGGCCAGCGGGTAGACCTTGCCGCCTTTCTTGACGTTCTTGACGATGATGGTCAGGTAGGCGCGCGGCTTGAGGCAGGGCTTGAGGCCGGTGTAGATGGCGCACAGCCGCGCCACGAACTCGTCGTAGTCGGCCACGTTGCCCAGGTCGTTGGGGTCGTCGGAGTAAAACACGTCCAGGCCCGGCGCGGCGCGGCGCTTCTTCTGCGTTTCGGCGCCGCGGGCGCGCAGCATGTCCCAGTACGGCGGGCTGGTGAGGACGTAGGCCACCCGCGGCAGCTTCAGGCTGGGGATGCGAGCCGCATCCGCGTTGAAGAGTAGCGGCGCGCGCCGTTCGGGCACGCCGCCCAGGCAGGCGATTTCGTCGTCCACGACTCTGCGCGCGATTTCGAAAGAGCGCGGGTTCAACTCGACCCCCACGCCGCGCCGCCCTGCGCGCAGCGCCGCCACCAGCGCCGAGCCGGTGCCCATCATCGGGTCGAGCACGGTCTGGCCGCGCTTGGTGAAGAAGCGAATGAACTCCTCCGCCAGGGTCTCTGGAAACTTGGCCGGGTGCTGGAGCACGTCTTTGCGGCGCGGGGGCGGGTTGTGAATGAACCAGGATTTCTGAAACTTCAGCCAGGTCTTCGTGTCCAGGTCGTTGAGCTTGTTGCGGGCGAGTTTCTTGGCGGCGGGCATCGGGCGGTCGGCCGCTCAGGCCGGCTTGAGGCGCTTGTAGGTGTCGAACAGGCCCAGCATCAGGCTGCCGTACTTGGCGGCCTGGCCGGGGCCATTGTACATGGAGGCAAAGGTGGTGAAGTCGCCGGCCTGCAGCGCCAGCACGCGGCGCGAATCGGAACCGGGTCCCTGCACAAAGTCAAAGAAGCCGATCACCTGGTTGCGCTCGTCGGCCGTGAAGGCGTCGAACATCTGGTGGACCGACTCGTAGCCCAGCGTGGCGTAGTTGAAGCCGACGATCTGCGGCCCGCCCATGCTGATGGAGAGCTTGGCGGCCGTGTCGTCCAGCGAGCGCGCAAAGCTGAACACCTGCCACTCGCCGTCCTGGGAGCC
>JADZEK010000135.1 GCA_020850595.1 Anaerolineales bacterium | reverse complement strand
GCCACGCGGACGGATCCCTGGTGTTCAACTGGTGCCCATCCCTACCGCGCGTTTCGACGCCGGCCACGGTCAGCGTGGCGCCGCCGGCGGTCTCAGCCGAGATCGGTGTGCCGCGCGGGACGCGGAACCTCAGCGTCGTGATGTCGACGCCGGGGAATGAAGAGCATTGGTATGCCTCGGGGGAAATGATCTCGCTGGTGCTGGTCAACGGGCGCGTCGAGTATACCGGCCGCCTGAGCGACCTCACCGTGCGCCTGGAGATCTGGTCTGGGTCCGAGCGCCTGGACGAGTTGTCCACCCCGGCTGCCGCCGACGGCTCCTTCACCTTCGGCATCAATCTCAACCCCGAGGGATCGCTGCTGGTCTTGCCAATCGATTTGCTCGACTGCCTGCCCTGTCACGACCGGGACCGGGAGTTGGCCACTATCGTCCTATCCGGATCGAACTACACGGACGTCAGCCTGAGCGGTCGAGTGCGCCTAGCGATTGTCGCCACCACGCCCGAGGGCGATCACGCGACTGACGAGCGCTGGATCAACGTCGACCGCAGCCGCGACCTGACCGTGCCGGTGCTGACCTTCCTGGATGGCAATGCCGCCCAGCCCATCCACGACCTGCGCGTCGAAGCCAGCACCGTCCTCTACGAATGGCGCGCGCGCGTGTTTGCGGCCACCACCGATGGCACCGGGGCGGCCAGCGTCCCGCTCGAAGCCCTGGCCGAAGTGCCCACGCGGTATACGTTCCGGGTGCCGCCTACCGTTGTGGATGGCGTGCGCTACGAAAGCATCGCGCCGGTCGAGATCACGCTGCCGGCCGGCGCGGCCTCGGCCGAGCCCGTCGTGCTGGCGGTCCGCGCGCAAACCGGCGCCGTCACGGGCCGCCTCACCGGAGCGGTTCCGCTCCTGGACGCCGGCCTGCCCGTCCACGCTATCCGCCTGCCGGAGGGCGCGGCTTTTAGAACCCAGACGGAGGCGGGGGGCGTCTTCGCCTTTGCCGATATGCCGGTGGACCAATACTTGATCGTGGCCGACACGGCCGCCCTGGCCGGCCAGGGTCTGTCGGGCGCCGCCCAAACCATCGATTTGGCCCAGGCGCCGCAAACCGAGGTCGTCGTCGCGCTCTCGCCCCTGGACGGGCACACCTTGGAGGGCGTGGTGCTCGACAGCCAGGGAGAGCCGCTGCCGTTCGCCTGGCTGTCTGTTGGCGAGGCCGGGCCGAGCCGGCCGGTTAGCCCGGGCCCGGGCGCCTGGAGCCTGCGGGGGGTAGCCCCCGACAGCCGCAGCGTCGTGGCTGTGGCGCCTGGCTACTACAGCCAGGCGCGGGCGCTGCCGGACGAGGTCGGCCAGGCCGGGACGCTCGATTTCCGCCTGGTCGAGGGCCCCGGCCTGCAGCGCCTAGCCTGGGGCAGCGGCGAACTCCGCGTTCCGCCCGAGACGCAGGCCACGCTGGAGGGCAAGCATATTCGTCTCGTCAGCGGGTGGCTGTGGGGGACTGGAGATGGCGATCAGTCTGGCACTATCGAGACCGCTGGCGTCGTTATCGAGGTGCCGGGCGGCCTGTTTGCCCTCGAGAACCAGCCGGGGCAGTCCGCCTGGCTCTATCTTTTTCAGGGCACGGCCGAAGCCTATCGGGCCGCTGATCCTTCGCGACGCGCTTACCTGGCCGCGGGCGAAATGCTGGCGCTCACCGCCTCCGGCGCGTTGGCCGCGGCGCCCCTCGACCCGGCCGTCATGCAGGCTCTGCACCCGAGCGCTCGGGCGCCGCTGCCAGCAGTCTGGGAACCCAATCTTGCGGCCCAGGTTCGCGATCGCCTGGCTTTGCTGGGCGTCACGACCGCGCAGGTCGTGACCTTCGCCACCTACAGCCTGTCCATCGCCGCGCTTGTAACCCTCCCGGTGGCCGGGGCCATGTGGTGGCGGCGGCGCGCCCGGCTGGCGCATCCAAGCGCGTAAGCCTTACGAGGCTACGGCTCATCTTTCTCCGTCCCTGCTTCCGCACTACCCAGCGCTGCGTTCGCGGGCCACGGCGTTGGAGCTGCGGCATTGCTGAGAAAGCGCTGGCGATACGCCGTCAGCCCGGCCAGCAGCATCAATTGGATCATGGCCGTCAGGATACTGGAAAACTGGTCGTAGTAGAAGACCAGCAGGTTCACGGCGGTCAGCGAGAGCAAGAGGCCCGCGGAGGCCAGGGCCGCGCCAGTGCGGTCGCGTTTGCCGACCAACATCACCGCGCCTAGCAGCAGCAGCACGCTGACGCCGGCTTCCAGAATCAGGTCGATGTAGCGAAACATGCCGCGCGCCACGGCCAAGTCCCAGTTCGCCACGTAACCGCGCAGCATCGCCTCCAGCGCGCCGGGTGTGTCGGTGGCTGGGCTGGCGGCCATCGTCACCAGCGCGATCAAGAATACGGCCAGGCCGGTCTTGGCCAGCGTGACCAGGCCCAGCCCGATCAACCCGCCGGCCAGCAGCATCTTGAGCCGGGTCCGCGTGAGCCAGGTCTGCTCTACCCTC
>JADZEK010000134.1 GCA_020850595.1 Anaerolineales bacterium | reverse complement strand
TTCCCATCCCCCTGACCCCCTTCCCACTGAAAAGACGTGGGAAGGGGGATGAATTTTCTTAAAGGGGCGGCGGGCCAAAAACAGGCCCGCCTTTCCTTTGGCTTTCCCGGGGCAAACACAGGGCGAGGCGCATCGGTCGGGCCGGCGGACTCAAGGTCGCGGACGCGTGAGCGGGTACGGGTAAGTGGCCAGCACCTGGTTGGCTTGCTTAGGTTCGCGCCTATGCCCCCCGGCCCCCATCCCGACAAGAGCGTTCGGGACCTTGTCCCGCGCTGAGTAGAGCGTTGGCGGGAAGGGGGTGTCTGACGGAAACGGTGCGCGGCTGAACTGACTGGCGATCTGTGCTCAGCCATGCGGCACCTCGAAGAAGCCGGCGGGCAGGGCCTCGCCATCGTAGCGGCCGATGTGGTAGGGGGAGGCGTGCTGTGCTCCAGCGTTGGTGGTGAAGGCCGCGCCAAAGCCGGCCGCCGCCAGGTGGGCGGCCGTGCGCTCGTCGCAGCCGCCATAGGGATAGGCGAACGCGAACGGCCCGCGCTCGACCGGCCGCAGCCACGCGGCCGAGGCGGCGGCCTCGGCCGCGGCCTGCGCGGCGCTGACGAAGTCGAGCCAGGGGTGGGTCTGGCTGTGCCCGCCGAAGTGCATGCCGCCGGCGCGCATGGCCGCGACCTGCTCGGCGTTGAGGTAGTAGCGGTCGGCTAACGACCGCTCGTCGCCGACGTACTCGGCGAGGAGGCCGGCGAGCGGTTGGCTCACGGCCGCGGCCAGCTCGCGCTGCACGGCGGTCTTGAAGCCATCTACTGGGTCAGACCACAGCGGCCGGTAGTGCGCCTCGGCCGCCAGCAGCCGGGCGGCATCGTGCGGCGCGAGGCGGGCCAGGAGCGCGGCGCGCAAGCCGTCTAGCCCCAGGCGCGCGAGCAGGAAGTGAAGGCGGTGCGGGTGCGTCAGGCCGTCGCCGGGGCGGCGCGCCAGCGCGAAGAACAGGCCCGACAGCCCGGCGGCTTGCAGGCGCGGGAAGGCGTTGAGGTAGTGGTCAAGCAGGCCGTCATCGAAGGTGATGAGCAGGGCGCGCGGCGGCAGCGCGGCCTGGCCGGCCAGGTGCGCCTGCACGTCGGCCCAGCTCACCGGGTGGTAAGCGCGGCAGGCCCGCTCCAAGTGTGCCTCGAACGCCGACGGGGGCCAGCCGCCGATGCCGCTGCCGGCTTCACAGTCGTCGCCCAGGTCGCGGAGGTAGTGGTACATGAGCACGGTCAGGCGGAAGGGCACGGGCGCGTAGGGCGTCATGCGCGCAGCTCGAAGGTGACAAGCGAACGGTCGGTGCGCTCAGCCCATGCAGCTACCAGCGCGGCGGGCAGCGTCGTGCCGCTCACGGAGGCCGTCACGTCGGTGAGCGAGCCGTCTAGTTCGCGCACGGCCACGCGCCGCGGGGCGCCGCCGAGCCAGGCGGGGTCGAGCGTTAGGCCGGTGTCGGTGACGACTTTGCAGCGGCCGTCGCCGAGGTGCGTGAGCTGCACCGTGGCGGGGGCGGCAAACTCGGCTATGCCGCCGATGCGTGTCAGCCCCAGCCCGGCCGCGCCGTTGGACGCGAGGCGGGCATAGCGCAGGCCGCGCCCCGCGAACGCCAGGCCGCCGAGCGTCAGGTTGTTGGGCCGCGCCTCGCCCAGCGCGGCGAAGGCGTGCTCGTCCGCGCCGAGCGCCAGCGTGAACTGCCCGTTGGCCGTGGCCGTCACGCGCACGCCCGCCAGCTCAGCGGCCGGGTCGAAGGGCGCGGGGCGCAGCAGGCTCAGTGCGGCCACCACGCGGAAGGTGACGGAGGGCGCGCTTTCGTAGACGAGCGGCTGCTCGCTGTAGGGGTAGGCCAGGTTGAGGTTCGATTGGTCGAGGAACGGCGCGCTGGCGCTCTGCGCATCGTAGCCCAGCAAGCGGCGGATGCCCAGGGCGCGGCCGTCCACTTCGGCGTACTCCCAGCCCGCGGCCGGGTCGGAGCGGCGGCAAATGCGGGTGGGCGTGTCGCTGCCGAGCGCGCCGGGGGCCTCGTACACAGCCACCGGGTAGGTCGGGCGCAGCAGGCCGAGGCGGATCTGCCGGTCGCCCCACAGCAGCACGCCCACCCACAGGGGCTGGTACTCGCCGTCCAGCAGCTCGTCGTAGCGGGTCCACATGAAGCCGGGGGCCACGCCGCCCGCCCGCGCGCGCAGCCGGTGGCCGAAGGCGCGGCCGTCGCGCGTCAGCGACAGCATGGCGTCGGGCGCGTAGGCGCCGCGCGCGGGCAGCAGGTTGAAGGGGAAGTGCGTGCTGTAGGCCAGCTTGCCGTACTTGCTGGTGTAGTTGTAGCTGCGCGGGTCGTGCTCCTGGCCGGAGCGCGCGCTCAGCAGCAGCACCTGCCCAGTGGCTTGGCGTCCCGTGACCAGGAGGCCCGGCGCGGGCAGGGTCAGGTCATAATCGCCCTGCTCCACCGGTAGCGGCGCTTCCGGCTCCGTCCAGAACGGGTCGGCGGCGGCGAAGCTGAGCGCGAACAGACCGTGGGAGCACCAATAGACCGACCCGGGCGAGATGTAGGGTTCGTTGGCGGCGGGGAAGTCGCCGTGGTAGCCCTGCACCAGGTGGTGGTCCTGCTCATCAAACAGGCCGCGCTCGGCGAAGTACTGGAGGTTTCCGCTGGAGGCGCGGCGCAAGGCCCCGGGCGCGGCGGCGGCGCAGCCGAGCGCGTGGCTGGTCTGGAAGGCGGCCACGGCGGCGAAACGATAGACGAGGCTGCGCCCCCAGGCGGGGTAGCTGCCGTTAGCGCCGAAGAAGTGCAGGAAGCCCGCGCCAAAGGAGCGCGACCGGGCCAGCACGCGCGCAGCATATTCCGGGCGGCGCGGGCCGTCAATCTTGGCCCAATGCAGGTAGTGCCAGTTGAACATCCAGGCGTTGTAAAGCTCGTACTCGTCGGCCAGGCCGTCCAGGTACCAGCCGTCGCCGCGATAGAACTCGGCCATGTAGTCCAGGTTGGCGTCCAGTTCGGCCGTGTGGGGCAGGAAGCCGAGCTGATGGCGCACGGCCTGGGTTACGGCCGAGAACAGGACCCAGTTGTCGGGATAAGTGCCCTGGCCGTCCACCTGCGCCAGCCAGGCCATGACCTGGGCTTGCTCGGCGGGCGTGAGGGTGTTGAAGACGCGCGCGCGCGAGTGCCACAGGGCGACGGCCAGGTCGGCGCTCTCGACGATACGCTGATCCAGGTGGGAGATATCGCCCCAATAGGTGTAGGGGTTGTGGGGGTTCGTGCCGTCGAGCAGGCCCTGGCGGAACAATGCGGCCACGTCGTGGGTCTGCCCGTTCCAGGTCACGGTGGGCGGGTTGGCGGGGTTCGCCAGCCAGGCGCCCAGGGCCGCACCCAGGCGCGCGAAGGACTCGAGGCCGTCGGCGGCGTCGGGCAGGCCGCGCCGGTCGTCGCGGTAGAGCGCGCGGGCGGGCGACCCGGCGCGCTCGGCTGCCAGCGCGAAGCCGTGCAGCATGCGGCTGAACAGCGCCACCCAGTGGGCGCGGGTCCAGCCGGTGTAGGGCGACAGGGTGCGGTCGAGCGGCGGCGCGGCGGTGGGCATGGATGACTATTGGAAAGCGGGCATGACTTCCTTAGCCAACAGCCGCAACTCGTGCAGGATGTGGTCGTGGGGCATGCCGGGGAAGTACAGGCGGCAGATCAGGTGATCCACGCCGAAGGTGTCTTGGAAACGCTTGAGTTTGGCGATCACATCGTCCGGGCTGCCGACCAGGAAGCGGTCTTTGCTCAGCGCTTCGAGCTGATCTACCGGGGTGCGGTCTTGCGAGCCGATGAGCGGGTGCTGCCAGCCGCCGCCGTACTCGTCGCGGTAGTTCACCATCAGGTATTGCTCGGCCAGCGCCCAGGCCTGCTCGCGTGTGTCGGCGATGACCACTTCGCGGGTCAGCGGGTTGGGGTAGGCGGCCGGGTCTTTGCCGGCCGCCTTCAGGTTGGCGCGGTATTGGGCTTGCGCGGCGAGCAGCTTTTCCAGGTTGGCGGTCGGCCCGGGCACCCAGGCGTCGCCCAGCTCGGCGGCGCGCTTGAGTGAAAGCTCGCCCCACCCGCCCAGCCACAGCTGGGGCGCGGCCGGCGGGCGCGGCTCGATGCGGCCCTTGACGGTGAAGAACTTGCCCTGAAAGTCCACCGCGTCTTGCGTCCACAACAGGCGCATGAGCTTCAGCATCTCGACGTAGCGCGCTCCGCGGCCGTCGAGCGGCACGTCGTAGAGCTCGAACTCCGGCGCGCGGTAGCCGATGGCCGCGCCGAGGATGGCCCGCCCGCCGGAGAGGATGTCGAGCATGGCGACGTCTTCGGCGGCGCGCACCGGGTGGTAGAAGGGCAGCACGACGATGTCGGTGCCGAGCAGGATTTTGGAGGTGCGCGTGGCGATGCCGGCCAGGGCCATGAGCGGCGAGGGCCAGTAGTGGTTGCGGATGCTGTGGTGCTCCTCCAGCCAGACGGAGTGGAACCCCAGCTCTTCGCCGAGCACGGACTCGGCGAGGGCTTCTTGAAAAAACGGGCCGCCTTCGGTGGGAATGAAGCCAAAATGCATGGTCGTCTCCGGGTTGGGTGCGCGGCTAGTGAGCGGCGGTTCGGGTTAATGCGGCCGGCACGAAGGAACCGGGCGGGCGCGGCGCGGCGGTGGACTGGCGGATGACTAACTGATGCGGGAGCGTGACCGATTGGTCGAGGGTAAGCTCGGCGCGGCGCAGGCGGATGAGGCTCTCCATGCCCGCCGCGCCCATGCCGTGCAGCGGCAGCGCGAGGGTGGTCAGCGGCGGGTCTACGAACTGGGCCGGCGCCACGTCGTCAACGCCCATGACGCTCAGGTCGGCGGGCACGCGCAGGCCGAGGGCCTTGAGGCCCGCCAGACAGCCAATGGCCATGAGGTCGTTGGAGGCCATGACGGCGGTGGGCCGGTCGGCCTGCGGCAGCGCGGCCAGCGTGTGCGCGGCGCGCCGGCCAGACTCATAGGTGTAGTCGCCGGGCAGCACGTAACCCGGCCGCAGCGGCAGGCCGTGCGCGGCCAGAGTCTGCTCATAGCCGCCCCGGCGCAACTGCGTGGTGGTGAGCAGCGGCGGGCCGGAGATGTAGGCGATGGCGCGGTGGCCCAGGCCGACCAGGTAGTCTACGCCGTCGGCCACGAGGCGATGGTTGTCCACGACGACGGGGAAGGAGGGGAACGGGTGCCGGCCGAGCGAAACGCACGCGGCCCCACGCTCGGAGTAGACTTCCAGCGCGGCGCGGATGTCGCGCTGGTAGGTTTCGTCGAGCAGGCCGCCGCCGGCGAAGATGACGCCCTCGACGCGGTAGTCGTTGAGGGTTTGGAGGTAGCGCAGTTCGATTTCGGGCCGGCGGTCGGAGTTGCAGACGATGACGAGGTAGCCGTGCTGCCGGGCCACGTCTTCGACGCCGCGGACGATGCCGGCGAAGTAGGGGTCGGCGGCGTCGCCGATGATGACGCCGACGATGCGCGTGTCGCGGGTGACCATGGCTTGGGCCAGGGCGCTGGGCGAGTAGTGGAGGGCGCGGGCGGCGTCGAGGACACGCCGGCGGGTTTCTTCGTTGACGGGATGGGCGCTGCCGGACATGACGCGCGAGACGGTGGCGACGGACACGTTGGCGGTCTCGGCGACTTGGACGATGGAGGCGCGAGGGGGCACTGGGTCTGGCTCCGGGATGGCGCAGGGCAGCGAATCTGTCGCGGAAAGCGTTTTCCGGAAAGCGTTTTCCATAGTAGCACTAAATATGCGTTTGTCAATCAGCCTGGCGGCGGATCAGACAATTCAAGATAGCGTTTTTCAGAGCCATTTCGTGCCGGTGCATATGCTTGGACACATGGCAGAAGGCATCATAACCGCGCATTTTGGGCGTTTGCCACGCGACATAACGCTCATCTCAAATTGTCTGGCGGCGGATTTTGGTGACGGATGGGGGTGGTGCGCCGCGAAGGCGCCCCGCGCGACAGCTTTCACCTCGGCATCCAGGCCGAGGCCGTGCGGCGCGGCCGCACCATCGCCCGCCGCGAGCGCGTGGAACTGCTGGTCCACGGCGAAGACGACGCCATCCGCGAGCGCGACTCGTACGGCGACGACCCCATGCCGCCGCGCGACGCGCCGCGCTGACGATCCGGCCAGCGTCCAGCGACGCCCCAGGGCCAACGGGGCGTGGGGCGAGGGGTCAGGCACACCGTTGCCCGGCACGCCGCCAGCAGCGCCACTGGCAAACGTGACAATGGTGACATTTTTCGGCGATCAGATGGCAAAGGTGACAGTGCCGCGTATTCGCGGCCTGACACCTTGCGGCGATCATGTGGCAGACGCGCCAGCGCCGCCTCGCCCCGCCCCCGCATTCGGCGTAGAATGCAGGCCTCACCCCACTCACGCCCGTCTGCCCAAACGCCATGCACCCAACCGCTTCCGCCACCTTGCGCAACGCCGCCTTTGAGCTGACCGCCGCCGTCACCGCCAAGAACGAAGTCCACCTCACCTTGCGCGACGTGGCCGCCGGCACCACCTGGGCCGAGGGCGCTTACACCTACCGCCTCGCCCGCGCTGTGCCGGAGGGCGACCTGCACGCCGCCGGCCTCACGAACCCACAGGTAGCCGTGGACGGCGAGGCGCTCACCGTCAGCGGCACCCTCAACGGCCTGCGCGTCACGCACACGCTGCGCCTGCCCGCCGCTCACGCCTGGCTGGAGGAGCAACTGACGCTCACCAACCCCGGCCGCGAAGCCGTCCGCGTCACCAGCTTCGCCTTCGGCTTTCGGCGCGTCATCGCTAACGTCACCGGCCACGTGCCGGCCGATCGCGCCGCCGACCGGCTGGCCGCCGTGCCCTTCCGCCACCGCGCCACCGACCCCGGCGCGCAGGACATGGACTTCTCCCCGGCCGACCTGCTGAGCCAGCTCAACCGCGCCCCGCGCGTCAACTTCGAGCACCTCATCACCGGCTACGCCCCCACTCCCGCCTGGGCCTCGGAGGGCTGGGCGCTCACCAGCGGCGGGCGCACGCTGCTCGTCGCCAAGCACAACCCGGCCGCGCTGGAGTGGAGCATCGCCGAGGTCGAGACCGAGCCGCGCCGTGAGATCTGGCTGCGCTTCGGCGGCGCGGGCCAGCTCGAAGGCGAGCCCGACAGCCTGAGCGCTCTGGCGCCTGGCCAGCGCGTGACGCTGGGCGTCACGCGCTACGCCAGCGTCGCCGATTACACCACCGCCGCGTACGCCTTCCGCGCCCTGCTCGATGAGCACGGCTGCCGCTTCCCGGCCGGCTTCAACCCGCCCGTGCACTGGAACGAGCTCTACGACAACCCGGAGTGGTCTACGGGCACGCCCGGCAACCCGCCCGGGCCGCGCCGCACGCGGGCGCACACCTACACCCGCGCCCTGCTCTTCGAGGAGGCCGCCAAGGCCAAAGCCTATGGCTGCCAGGCGCTCTATCTCGATCCGGGCTGGGACGTGGAGTTTGGCTCGCTGCTGTGGGCCGACGAGTGGCTGGGCGACCTGCCGTCCTTCGTGGCCGAGGTGCGCGAACGCTTCGGGCTGAGCGTGTCGCTCCACTGCCCGCTGGCGGCCTGGGCCTCGGTCTGGAGCTTCGACAGCCATCTGTGGCCCGCCGAGGCCAACCGCCTGACCGAAGCCGGCGAGCGCTTGCCGCGGCGCATGTGCCAGGCCTCGCGGCAGTATATGGATGAGGTGACCCGCCGCCTGCAGGCCCTGTGCGCCGCGGGCGTCAAGTTCCTGATGTTCGACGGCAACGCCTGGCCGGGCGAGTGCTGGGACCCAGAGCACGGCCACAGCGTGCCGCTGACCTACAACGAGCACTGCGCCGCCAACAGCGAGCTGGCTCGTCGCATCCACGCCGAATACCCGGACGTGCTCATCGAGATGCACGACGCCATCGTGGCCGGCATGCGCACGCGCTACACGCCAGTGTATTACGGCTACGAGCCACCGGCCCCCGACCGCCCAGGCACGTGGGACGAGAACTGGGGCTTCGAGCTGATGTGGCAGCCGATGGAGGAAATCGAGAGCGGCCGGGCGCGCGCGCTTTACTACTACAACCTGGCCTGCAACGTGCCCGTCTACCTGCACGTGGACTTGCGCACCGACAACGCCCGCGCCCTGCTGCTGTGGTGGTACGCCTCCACCTGCCGGCACCTGGGCATTGGCGGCACACACCCCAACCCGCAGATCGCCGCGCTGCACCGGGCCTACATGGCGCGCTATCACGAGCTACAGCGCTTCTTTAAGGAGGGTGAGTTCTTCGGCGTGAGCGAGACCTTCCACGTCCACGTCTTGCGCGACGAAGAAGCGTTCGTGGTCAATATCTTCAATCTGAGCGACCAGCCGCGCAACGTGACGGGCAGCATCGCCTTTGAGTTGATGGGCCTGCCGCGCGACCGCTGGTACGTGGCGCCCTTCACGCACCCGGAGGGCTACTTCGATGCCGGCCAGGGGACGTTCAACCTTAACCGGCGCGTGCCGGCCTGGGGCGCGGAGGTTTTCAAGGTCTACGCGCTGCCGGCGCGCTAGACGGGAGCGGCCCGGTCCCCTCCAAAGTCCGGAGCGGAGTCGTGCCTGGCGGGGCGTGTCGGCTGGCAGCAGCGCCGCGCCCGCTAGGCGTCAAGCCGCCGGCCGCGCTCAGGGCCGGCCCGGCCGGCTGGCGGCATAGGCCAGCCAGAGCGCCCAGAGCGCCCCGCAGGCCGCCAGCCCCAGCAAGAAGCCGGCGGATTGCGCCCAGCGGCGGTCGTTCAGGCTGAACGCCAGCACGGCCACATCGCCTACGGCCCACGCCGCCAGGCCGATGCCGCTGTCTGGCAGACGCGCTACCAACAGCGTCCAGTGAACGAGGAACGATAGGCCGGCGGCTGACCAGAAGGCCGTCGCCGCCGAGGGGGTGGAACTGGGGAGGGGCGGCATGGGTGTGCTCCAGGGCGGGAATGAACGTCAGCCTAGCAAGGAGCAAGCGCCAAAAGATGCCGCCGGACTGCCAGACCGATTCGGGCCGGCGGCTATTGCCGCAAGCGGCCATCTCTTGGTATAATGACCGCCGCGCACAGGCGAGACGAGGTGCGCGCCGCCTGTATCGCCACCTTAGCTCAATCGGCAGAGCACCCGCTTCGTAAGTGGTAGGTTTCGGGTTCAACTCCCGAAGGTGGCTCTTTTATGCCCCCCACCCCCCTCGTCATCGGCCTGGCCGGCGGCAGCGGGTCTGGCAAGACCACGGTCGCCAACGTCATCCTGCGGCGGTTGGGCGCGGAACACCTGGCCTACGTCCCCCACGACGCCTACTACCGCAGCTTTCACGAACTGCCCGACGCACAGCGCCAGACTATCAACTGGGACCACCCCAACTCGCTCGAAACCGAGCTGATGGCGGCGCACATCCAGGCGCTGAAGCGCCGGCAGCCGATAGAGCTGCCGGTGTACGACTTCATCACCTATACCCGCACGAGCGCCACACTGCGCGTCGAGCCGCAGCCGCTCATCCTGGTGGAGGGCATCCTGATCTTCACCGACCCGGCCCTGCGCGCCCTGTTCGACATGAAGATCTTCGTCGACACGGACGCCGATCTGCGCTTTATCCGCCGCTTGCAGCGCGACATCGCCGAGCGCGGGCGCACGGCCGAGTCGGTCATCCACCAATACCTCGCCACGGTGCGGCCGATGCACCTGGAGTTCGTAGAGCCGTCGAAGCGCTACGCCGACATCATCGTGCCGGAGGGCGGGCGCAACGAGGTGGCGCTGGAGATGATCGTGGCGCGGCTGGAAGCGCTGCTGGCCCGCGCCTGATCCCCCGGTTCTCATCAACTTCACATCTGCGCGGCCAAGCGCCTCCCGCCCAACTCGACAATTTCTTCACAATTTGCGACTACAGTGGGGCCTGATCCACGATGGAGGAGAGGGACTCATGAAGGTGCGGAACGTTATCATCATCGCCGGCGTGTTGGCGCTGGCGGCGGCGGGGTATTTCGGCTGGCGACAATGGCGACAAGGGCAGCCGGGGGAAGTTGGCGCGGCCACGACCACCGCGCTGGTGACGACGCGCACAGCCATCACCACCGTCGAGTCATCCGGGCCGGTTGAGCCACAGCAGCAGGCCACGCTGGCGCTCAAGAGCGGCGGCACGGTGACAGCCGTGAACGTGCAGGTGGGCCAGGGGGTGACGGCCGGACAGGTGCTGGTGGTGGTAGACCCCGGCACGGCGGCGGCCACGCTGGCGCAGGCCCAGGCGGACCGGCTGAGCGCCCAGACCGCGCTGGACGACCTGCTAACCCCGGCCACGGCGCTGCAAATTGCCAACGCTGAGAAGGCCATCGTAGATGCCCAAGCGGGCCTGGACAAGGCTCAAGACGCGCTGGAGGCGCTGACGAGCATTGACCTGGGCTACTACCAGGATCAGGTAGACGCGGCGCAGGCGGCGCTGGTGACGGCGCAGCAGAATGCCGAGAAGACCAACATCGGCGACCTGAAGGCGGCGGTGGAGCGGGCCACGGCCGAACTGGAGACCAAGACCAACGCCCTGAACGACGCGCAAACGGCCCAGGCGCAGTGCCCGGACTGCACGACGGTGTTCGTGAACGCGCTCGGCCGCAGGATGAAGCTGAGCGACGTGCAAGACCAGTATGACGCGGCGGTGACGGCGATGCGAATTGCGCAACTGAACTATGAGCAGGCCTTGACCAACAGCAGCGACGCGGTGAAGACCGCCGAGGACAACCTGGCCGATGCGCAAGCCAACCTAGCTGACGCACAGGCGCGCAACCAGAACCCCGATGCCTTGGAGCTGGCGCAGCGCCAGGCGGCGCTGACCGTGGCGCAAGCGACGCTGGCCGACGCGCAGGAGAAACTGGCCGACTTGCAGGCCGGGCCGGAGGCCAAGGATGTGGCCGACGCCCAGCGGCGAGTGGAGATTGCCCAGAGCAAGCTCGACGCCCTGGAGGCCCAGGAGTTGACGGCGCCGTTCGCGGGCGAGGTGCTGGCCGTGAACGTGCAGGTGGGCGACCCGGCCAGCGCCGGGCAGGCCGCGCTGATGCTGGCCAACCGCAGCCAACTACACGTGGACGTGGCGGTGGACGAAAGCGACGTGAGCACGATCACGGTCGGCGACCCGGTGACGCTGACGGTGGACGCCCTGCCCAATCTGACGCTGACCGGCAGCGTGGGCGCGATTGACACATTTGGGCAGACGGTGCAGGGGTTGGTGCGCTACACCGTGCGCGTGGACGTGGCGGGCAGCAACCCGACGCTCTACCTGAACATGACGGCCAATGCCACCATCGTGACCAACGTGCAGGCAGAGGCGCTGGCCGTGCCGCTGGACGCCGTGCAGTTTGACGATGCGGGAGAGTTCGTCAACCGGCAGCGCACCGACGGCGCGTTCGAGCGGGTTGACATAGTGAGCGGCGAGACGGAGGACGATTACGTCTTCGTGACCGGCGACCTGCGGGCGGGCGATCGGGTGGAAGTGATCGCGCCGGTTGACACGCCGGCCGGGCCGGGCGGGCTGTTCGGCGGGGGTGGGCGGTAAGGGGCCATGATTGACATCAGCAACGTCACCAAGGTCTACCAGATGGGCGACACGGAAGTGCGCGCCCTGGATGGGGTGGACTTACACATCGGCGCGGGCGAGATGACGGCCATCATGGGCCCCTCCGGCTCGGGCAAGAGCACGCTGCTGGCGATCTTGGGCTGCCTGGACGTGCCGACCAGCGGCGGGTACCGCCTGGACGGCATCAGCGTGGAGAAGATGAGCGACGACCAGTTGGCCGGAGTGCGCAGCCGCAAGATCGGCTTTGTGTTCCAGCAGTTCAACCTGCTGGCGCGCACTTCGGCGCTGGAGAACGTGATGCTGCCACTGATCTACGCGGGGGTGAATGGGCGCGAGCGCCGCAAGCGGGCCGAGGCCGCCCTGGAGCAGGTGGGCCTGAGCGACCGGATGCATCACCGGCCCAACGAGCTTTCGGGCGGGCAGCAGCAGCGGGTGGCGATCGCGCGCGCGCTGGCGAATAAGCCCGCCATCTTGCTGGCCGACGAGCCGACGGGCGCGCTGGACAGCAAGACGGGCGCAGAGATCATCGCCCTGTTTCAGCGGCTGCACAATGACCTGGGGCAGACCGTGATCTACGTGACGCATGACCCGGTGATCGCCCGGCACACCAACCGGATCGTGCGCATGGCCGACGGCAAAGTGGTGGGCGACGAGCCGGTGGCTGAACCGCTGACCAGCGGCCCGGCCAACGCGGGCGACTGAGTGAGGCCGCCATGAACTTTACCGAGAACTTCCGGCTGGCGCTGCGGGCGCTGGCCGCCAACAAGCTGCGGTCGGGGCTGACCATGCTGGGCATGATTATCGGCGTGGGCGCGGTGGTGGCGCTGATGGCGCTGGGCAACGGCGCCACAGCGAGCATCACCAGCCAGGTGCAGGGCATTGGGGCCAACCTGGTGGCGGTGCAGCCGGGGCGGATGCAGGGCGGGCAAGGACCGCAGACGAACGCGCTGGCCTACCTGTATTACGACGATTACGAGGCGCTGGCGCGCCAACTGGACGGCGCGGCGGCCATCGTGCCCGCGTTTCAGGGCACGGCCACGGTGACGCAGGAGAAGGAGACGGCCAGCGTCAGCATCGTGGCGACCTTGCCGGAGTACGCCGAGGTGCGCGCCTATGAGCTCAACATCGGCCGCATGTTCAGCGCGGGCGAGAGCCAGAGCGGCGGGCGGGTGGCGGTGATCGGCGCGGAGGCGGCCACCGACCTGTTCGGCCCGCTGAACCCGGTGGGCCGCTCGATCAAGATCAACGGCATCACCTTCAAGGTGGTCGGGCTGCTCAAGTCAAAAGGCTCGACGGGCTTCGGCAGCGAGGACAACCTGATCCTCATCCCGCTGGAGACGGGCTACGACAAGCTCTTCGGCGCGACGGCCACGGTGAACGGCAAGCGGCGGGTGAACAGCATTTTCATCTCGGCGGCCAGCGCTGACCAGGTGGACGCCGTGGTAGCGCAAACCAGCCAGATCTTGCGGCGCGCCCACGGCCTGAAGCCCGGCGAAGACGCCGACTTCTCGGTGGTGAGCCAGGCCTTTATCCTCGACACGCTGACCACGATCACGGCCACGCTGACGGCCTTTCTGGGCGCGATTGCGGGCATCTCGCTGCTGGTGGGCGGCATCGGCATCATGAACATCATGCTGGTGTCGGTGACCGAGCGCACCAAGGAGATCGGCCTGCGCAAGGCGGTGGGGGCGCGCCAGAGTGTGATCCTGACGCAGTTCCTGGTGGAGACGCTGGTGCTGAGCCTGGTGGGCGGCGGGCTGGGCATTGCGCTAGGCTGGGGCATCGCGGCGATGGTGACGGCGCTGGGCCTGATTACGGCGCAGGTGACGCTCGACGCCATCGGGCTGGCCTTTACGTTCTCGGCGGCGGTGGGGCTGTTCTTCGGCATCTACCCGGCTTTCCGCGCCTCGCGGCTGCGGCCGATTGAGGCCTTGCGCTACGAGTGACCAGACGAATATGCCCAAGACCGTCCTGGTGATTGACGACGAGCCGAAGATCGCCGAGCTGTGCCGCGACTACCTGGCGGCGGCGGGCTACGGCGTGCTGACAGCCCGCGACGGGCCGCAGGGGCTGGCGCTGGCGCGCCGGGAGCGGCCCGACCTGGTGGTGCTCGACCTGATGCTGCCGGGCATGGACGGGCTGGATGTGTGCCGGGAGCTGCGGCGCGACGGCAATGTGCCGATCATCATGCTGACGGCGCGGGTGGAGGAGACCGACAAACTGATCGGCCTGGAGTTGGGGGCCGACGACTACCTGACTAAGCCTTTCAGCCCGCGCGAACTGGTGGCACGCGCGCGCACGGTGCTCCGGCGGGCGAGCGGCGGCGGGCCGAGTGAAGTGATTCGCGCGGGCACGCTGACGCTTGACCGGGCGCGCTACAAGGTGAGCCTGCCCAGCGGCGAGGTGACGTTGACGCCGACCGAGTTTGAGATTCTGGCGGCGCTGGCCGGGCAGCCGGGGCGCGTGTTCTCGCGGGCGCAACTGCTGACCGTGGCGCGTGGTGTGGCGTTTGAGAGCTACGAACGGGCGATTGACTCGCACATTCGCAACCTGCGTCGCAAGATCGAGCCGCCCGAGGACGAGCCGCAGTACATCTTGACGGTGCACGGCGTGGGCTACAAGTTCGCCGAGTGACCCGCCCATGACCACCGAGCTTGACCCCCAGCGCTCCGCCGACCAGATCCGCCGCCGGTTGTTTGGGCTGCTGATGCAGGCCTTTGGCATCGTGGTGGCGGTGACGGTGGTGGTGCTGCTGGGGCTGCTGGCGGCGCTGCTGGGCGCGGTCGCCAATGGCAGCTTCGGCCCGCGCCCGCCGGTGGCGCGCCAGTTGGAGGCCTATTACCTGGGCCGAGGGAGCTGGGAGGGGGTGAAGGCCGTCACGGCCCCCGACCCCGAGCGTCCAAATTTCAACAACCCCAATGACTGGAGCAGCCTGACGCTGCTGGACGCGGGCGGGCGGGTGCTGCTCTACCAGGGCAGCGCGACGGCGGACGAGGTGGGCAGGCCGTTTGCGCCAGACGGCCATGGCATCCGCTTTCCATTGAGCGCAAAGGGTACAGCGATTGGGACGCTGGTGCTGCACGGCGGCAACTGGGCCGGGCGGGTGGGCGTGTTCTCGGGCCTGCTGATCCCGGTGCTGGTCATCTCCTTCTTCACGGGCCTGCTGACGCTGCTGATCGGTTTTCTGCTGGCGCGGCGGGTGGTGACGCCGCTGGCCGACGTGGCAGCCGCCGCCCAGCGCGTGGCGGCGGGCGACCTGACGGCCCGGGTGCAGGTGCGCGGCCCGGGCGACCTGCGCAGCTTGAGTGACAGCTTCAACCGGATGGCGGGCGCGCTGGAAAGCAGCGACCAACAACGGCGCGCCCTGCTGGCCGACATCGCCCACGAGTTGCGCACGCCGCTGACGATCATCCGCGGCAAGCTGGAGGGGATGCTGGACGGCGTGTACCCGGCCGACGAAGCGCACGTGGCCCCGGTGCTGGAAGAGAGCTATGTGCTGGAGCGGCTGGTCGAGGATTTGCGCACGCTGACACTGGCCGAAACGCGCCAACTCCACTTTGACCCACAGCCGGTGAGCCTGAACGAACTGGCGGAGCGGGCCGCCGGGCTGTTCGAGGCGGAGGCCGCGGAGCGCGGCATCGGCCTGACGACGGCGTTGGCGGCGGGGCTGCCCGAGGTGCAGGCCGACGCGCAGCGGGTGGGGCAGGTGATTGGCAACTTGCTGAGCAACGCACTGCGTTACGCGCCCGCGCAGGGCCAGGTGACGATCAGCACGCGGCGGACGGACGAGGGCGTAGAGGTGGCCGTGAGCGACACCGGCCCCGGGGTGGCGGCGGAAGACCTGCCACACCTGTTCGACCGGTTTTGGCGAGGCGAGAAGAGCCGCAACCGGGCAATGGGCGGGGCAGGTTTGGGGCTGGCGATTGCGCGGCAACTGATCGAGGCGCAGGGCGGCCAGATCGCCGCCGAGAACCGGGCCGAGGGCGGGCTGCGGCTGGCGTTCGTGCTGCCGGGCGGCGGCGAGTCTCAGGCGAGCCGGGCGCGGGCAGACAACGCGGCGTAACGCGCCTGGGCCGCGGCGCGCAGTTCGGCGCTGGGCAAGGGCAGGCCGACCTGCTCCAGCACGAACGAAGCCGAGACGGCCCCGCGCAGGCCGGCCGCGCGCAGGTCGCCGGTGGCGACCCAGCCGGTGAGGAAGCCGCCGCAGTAGGCGTTGCCCGCGCCAACAGGTTGGGCGACCTCCACGGGCACGGCCGGGAGGCGCCAGGCCACGCCAGTAGACGCCTGATAGACCAACGACCCCTGCGCGCCCATGCGGAGCGCGACGACCGGCGCGCCGGCCTCGCCCAGGCGACGGGCCAGCGCCAGCGGCTCCCCCTCCCCCACTAATGAGACTGCGCCCGCGATGTTGGGCGAGAAGATGTCGGCGGCGCTGACGAGGGCGCGCAGTTCGGCCGGCGAGAGCGGGCACTCGGCGCGGCGGAACGGCTCGACGCTGAGGGCCGCGCCCAGCGCGCGCAGGTCAGCCAGCAGCGCCAGGTCAGGCTCTTCAGGGTGCAGGCCGAGGTGGACGCCGCGCGCTTGGCGGTAGCCGGGCGGCAGGGCGGCGACCGAGCGCGCCAACTGCGCGCCGATGGCCGGGCCGGGGACGCGCCACTCGTGCGCGCGGCGGCCGGCGGCATCGAGGCGCTGGAGGGCGCGCAGCGTGGGCCACTCGGTGGTGACGAGGCCGGTAAGGTCAAGGCCGGAGGCGCGCAGCCAGGCCCAGGCCGCAGGGTCGAGGTCGGCGCCGACGCGGGCGGCGAGGCCGACGCTGCCGGACCAGAGCGCCATGCCGAACGCGGTTTGCACGCCGCCGCCGCCGAGCACCCCGGCGAAGCGGCGGCCATCGGCCAGGCACAGGTCGTCGAGGATCAGGCCAAAGGTGACGAAATCGGTCATGCGGAGAGGCGGTGTTTGAGGAGCGAGACCAGCCGAGAGGAGTCTACGCCGGTGCAAACTTCCACATCGGGCAAGGGCGCCCAGACGCCGTAGAGGTCGGCGATGGTTTGCCCGGCGCAGCGGCCCTCACACTCCACGTAGAGGCTGACGGTGCGCGTCTCGAAGAGCGTGGGGTCGAGCAGGTAGGCTACGGCGGAGGGGTCGTGGAGGGGGATGGCCTCGATGCCGAAGACCTGGTAAGCGGCGAAGTAGACGGGCGCAATGCGGGCGATGAAGTCAGTGGCGGGGCGGCCCGCGGCGGCTAACTGGGCCAAGTCGGCTTCGGTGAGGGTGCTGCGCATGGTGACATCGAGGCCGACCAGGACGACCGGCCAGCGCGCGCCAAAGACGGCGCGGGCGGCCTCGGGGTCGTGGTAGATGTTGGCTTCGGCCACGGGGGTGATGTTGCCGCGCGAGAAGACGGCGCCGCCCATGATAACGACGCGGCGGGCGGCCTCGGCAATGCGCGGCTCGCGCTGGAGGGCGAGGGCGAGGTTGGTGAGCGCGCCGACGGCCAGCAGGGTCACCTCGCCGGGGCGCTGCATGACGGTATCCACGATAAAGCCAGCGGCGTCGCCGGGCCAGGGGGTGGCGGCGCGGGCGGGCGGCGGCAGGTGGATATTGCCCAGGCCGTCTTCGCCGTGCACGCGGGCGGCGCTGGGCTTGTAGACGCGGGCCAGCGGCGCGCCGGCCCCGGCGATGACGGGGACATCCGCGCGTTCGGCGACGGTGAGGAGGTGCAGGGCGTTGGCGGTGGTTTGGCCGACGCCGTTGTTGCCGAAAACGGTGGTGACGCCAAGCAGATCAAGTTCGGGCGAGGCGAGAATTAGGAACAACGCCATCGCGTCGTCAATGCCGGGGTCGGTGTCGAAGATGAGAGCCTGGGTCATGGGTGGGGTCCTGAGTGAGGGGCGGCGAGGGACGGGCCTAGCCTTTGGGTTTGGGCGCAGGCCGGAAGGACAGGCCGCGCGCCCCGAGGGCGACGCGCAGAGTGGTCAGGGCGTTGGCGCCCAGGCCGTGCAGGGCCAGCAGGTCGGCCTCGGAGAGGCGGGCTAGCTGGGCTAGGCGGGTGTAGCCGGCGGCGGCGAGGGCACGACGGGCCGGGGCGGCCAGTTGCGGGAGGTCGCTCAGCGCTTTTGGGTTCGTTGGCATGGTTGGGGCAGGTTCCTGTGTTGGGAAGCTTAGCCCGGCGAGCGCGAGTGGTCAAGCGCCGCAGGGCGGGGTGCAATGGCGCCCGTTTGACTCGCCCGATCAAGCGGCTATAATGCAATCACCATATAAGGAAAAAAGGAGAACCCACGATGGCCAGTGTGACCTACGATCATGTAACCAAGAAGTTCGGCGAGACCACCGCGATCAACGACTTGAATATCGCGATTGAGGACAAAGAATTCCTGGTCCTCGTGGGTCCCTCCGGGTGCGGCAAGTCAACCGCGCTGCGCTGTTTGGCCGGCCTGGAAGAGATCACCGGCGGGCGCATCCTGATCGGCCAGCGCGACGTGAGCAACGTGGCCCCCAAGGACCGCGACATCGCCATGGTGTTTCAGAGCTATGCGCTCTACCCGCACATGAGCGTGTACGACAACATGGCGTTCGGCCTGAAGCTGCGCAAGACGCCCAAAGCCGAGATTAACAAGCGCGTGAAGGAGGCGGCTGAAATCTTGGGCATTGACCACTTGCTGGGCCGCAAGCCCAAGCAGCTTTCGGGCGGCCAGCGCCAGCGCGTGGCGGTGGGCCGCGCCATTGTGCGCGAGCCGGCGGTGTTCCTCTTTGACGAGCCGCTCTCGAATCTGGACGCCAAGCTGCGTGTGCAGACGCGGGCCGAGATCAGCAAGCTGCACCAGCGCCTGCAGACGACCTTCATTTACGTGACGCACGACCAGGTGGAAGCCATGACCATGGCGACGCGCATCGCCGTGATGAAGGACGGCGTGCTGCAGCAACTGGACAGCCCGCAGAACCTGTATGACCGCCCGAACAACATCTTCGTGGCGGGTTTCATTGGCTCGCCGGCGATGAACTTCTTCGACGCGAAGCTGGTGCGCGCCGACGGCCAACTGGTTGTGGACGGCGGCGCATTCCAGGTGGTGGTGCCGGAGGATAAGGCCGGCGCCTACGCCGCGCACGTGGGCCAGAACGTGGTGTTCGGCGTCCGGCCGGAGGACATTCACGACCCGAGTTTTGCGCCGCCCGGCATTCACCAGGCGCTGGTGCCGGCCAAGGTGGAAGTGACGGAGTTGATGGGCAACGAGGTGATCCTGTATTTGAAGTCGGGCGACCGCAACTACGTGGCGCGGGTTGATCCGCGCAGCCAGGCGCGCATTGGCAATGACGTACAGGTGGCTCTGAACATGGACAACATGCACGTGTTCAACAAGGACACCGAGCAGGCCATCCGTTAGCCGCGGAGCGCACCTGTCCGTTTGATACGGGCTGCCCAGACGGGCGGCCCGTATTGTTTAATCACCCGGCGGTGGTTACAATCGAGGCATGAGCGCCGAGGCCGACGAATTGCAGCGCCGCAACCGCGAATTGTCCATCCTGAACGCGATCGCGGAGGCGCTGAACCAGGAGGTAGACCTAACGCGGTCGCTGCAAACCGCGCTGGGCAAGGTGGCGGAGCTGCTGAACCTGCGCACGGGCTGGATCTGGCTGCTGCGCGAAGACAGCGGGGAGGCCTACCTGGCCGCGACGCTGAACCTGCCCCCGGCCCTGGCCAACGCGCCGCACCGCATGGAAGGCACTTGCTACTGCCTGGACACCTACCGCGCGGGCGACCTGGCGGGCGCAGCCAACGTGAACGTGGTGACGTGCAGCCGGCTGCGCTGGCTGCTGACGGGCACGGAGGGGCTGCGCTCACACGCCAGCATTCCGCTGTATGCGCACGGCAAGCCGCTGGGCGTGTTGAACGTGGCCAGCCCGGGCTGGCGGGAGCTTGCGCCGGGGGAGCTGCGGCTGCTGTACACCGTGGGCGACCTGGTGAGCATCGCCGTGGAGCGGGCGCGGCTGTTCGAGCGGCAGGCCGAGTTCGGCGCGGCGGAGGAGCGCAACCGGCTGGCGCGGGAAATCCACGACACGCTGGCCCAGGGGCTGACGGCGATCACGCTGCAATTGGAGACGGCCGAGGCGCTGCTGGACAGCCAGGCGCGGGAGCGGGCGCGGCAGGCGGTGGCCCAGGCGCTGGCGCTGGCGCGCGCCAACCTGGAGGAGGCGCGCCGGTCAGTGCTGGACTTGCGGGCCGCGCCGCTGGAGGGGCGCACGCTGGCCCAGGCGCTGGCGGCGCTGGCGGAGGAGGCGGGCAAGAAAGACCACGTGGCGGTGGCCTATGCCGCGACGGGCGCAAGCCAACCGCTGCCGCTGCGGCTGGAGGCGGGGCTGTACCGCATCGCGCAGGAGGCGCTGACCAACGCGGTGCGACACGCGCAGGCCCGGCATATTCGGCTGGCGCTGGTGACGCAGCCGAGCGAGGTGCAGTTGACGGTGGAGGACGACGGGCGCGGGTTTGACGCGGGGCAGATCCCGAAGGACCGCTATGGGCTGATTGGGCTGAACGAGCGGACGCACTTGCTGGGCGGGAGGCTGGATTTGCAGAGCAGCCCCGGCGAGGGGACGCGCGTGGTGGTGACGGTGAGGCTGGGGTGAGCGTTCGGTAGAGGCGGAAGAAAAAGCTGGGCCGCGGATTAGCACGAATTGCACGCAGGGGACGACATGCCTTAGGGCGACTGGGTTAGAGGGCAATCGCAGCTAAATTCCATTCGCTGAGAGAGTGTCGAAAGTGGCTCAGAAACAGGCTACGCGGTACTGCCGGGCGAGACGCTGCGCGTCACGGGCCATAGTGCTGCGCCAGGACGACCGACCTGAGGCCGGGTTGCTCAGAAACTAAACTCATTTGATAGCCGGCCCGGGGCGTAGCACGCTACGCCCCTACCCGAGACAGGGCCGCGGCCGACGGGTGTTTCGGGCCTGGAGGGTTGGCGCAGGGCGCCATGGGTACTTCGGAGTGACAGGCAAAATCGGGCTGATCAGTCTCACGCGCAGTTTAGATGCAATTGCCCTGGGCTGGGTTGTGGCCCACGCCGGAGAGGCGCGCAAGGGAGTGGGATGAGGTGGGCATGATGCGCTTGTTGATCGCGGACGATCACCCGGTGGTGCGGGACGGCCTGGCGGCGATGCTAGGCACGCAGCCGGACTTTGAGGTGGTGGGCATGGCGGCGACGGGGCGCGAGGTAGTGGCCCAGGCGACGGCGCTGCGGCCGGACATGGTGCTGTTGGACCTGGAGATGCCGGACATGGACGGGGTGGAGGCGCTGCGACAACTAGCAGTGCGCTGCCCGGAGGTGAGGGCGCTGGTGTTCACCGCGTTTGACACCGATGAGCGGATTGTGGGGGCGGTGCAGGCCGGGGCACACGGCTATCTGCTAAAGGGCGCGCCGCGCGAGGAGTTGTTTAACGCGATCCGGGTGGTGGGCCGGGGCGGCTCGCTGCTCCAGCCGGTGGTCGCGTCGAAGCTGATCCGGCGCATGGCCCAGCCGCCGGCGGAACCGGCGGCTGACCCGCTGACGGAGCGCGAGCTGGAGGTGCTGCGGCTGCTGGCGCAGGGCAAGGCCAACAAAGAAATCGCGGCGGCGCTGCACATCAGCGAGCGGACCGTGAAGTTCCACGTAAGCGCGATCTTCACGCGGCTGGGGGCGGGCAACCGCACCGAGGCGGCGCGCTTCGCGGTGCAGCGCGGGCTGATCGAGCTGTAGGGGCGCGGCTCACCAGATTGAAGCCAACGCCCATACGTCAAGCGAGCGCACAGCGGCCGAAGCGCGCAGGCCATAGAGCGCCACGCCCTGGCCGGCCGGTTGGCTGGGGTAGAGGCGGCTGATGAGGAGGATGCTGTCGTTGGCGTAGACTTCCAGCACCGAACGATCGAGCAGGAGGCGCAGACGCACGCGGCCGTCGGCCCCCAGGGCCAGGGGCGCTTCCTGGCAGGCGTGCTCCGCGCCAAACGGGGCCACTACCAACTTCCCGGAGGCGGCGTCGAGCACCACGGTGGTTGGCTCGGCCCCCGCGCCGGCGTGGCTGAAGGCGAGGCCCCAGGCGGAGGCGGGGCCAAGCTCCAGGTCAACCTCCAGGTCGAGGCTGTCGGCGCGCACCGCGGCGAGCGCGTGGGGGGTGAGGGTGACGGCGTCGAAGCGCCAGTGGGCGCGGCGCTGACGGCTAAGCTCGGGGACGGGCGCCAGGTGCAGGCGGCCCGGCGAACTCCAGGTCAACTCAATGGGCACAGTCATCGCCCCCTGCCAGCCGGAAGCGCGTGATACGTCGGCCGAGCGATCTTCGATAAGCCAGCCAAACAGGACGGCACGGCCGCGGCTGAGGCGCATGACCTGCGGGGCGTAGAAGCAGTAGCCGTGCACGAGCGCTTCGGGCGCGGCCGGGGTGAAGGTGACGCCATCCCATTGGCCGGGGTAGTAGATGACGTTGAGCAGGCCGCTGACCGGCGCGGGGACCGAAACGATGAGGATGGGCTGACCGTTGATAGGCAGGAAGTTCGGGCATTCCCACAGGTTGCCCGGCCAGACCGGCGTCGGTTGGCGGGAGTCGCCGGCGAGGAAGACGCCCTGATAGGCCCACTGGACGAGGTCGGGCGAGGTGTAGCGCAGGACGACCCCGCCCTGCCCGGCGATTTTTCCGGCAATGACCAAGTGCCACAGGCCGCCTTCGCGCCAGACGAAGGGATCGCGGAAGTCGCCGCCCATGTGGGGGGCGAGATCGGGCGGCGGGGCGGCGATGACGGGGTTGGCGGGGTGCTTGGCCCACGCCACAAGGTCGGGCGAGCCGGTGGCGAGGCAGACCGTTTGCGGCTCGACGCCGGTGTAGACCAGCGTCGGCGTGCCGTTGTCGTCCACGGCGCAGCCTGACCAGCAGCCGCCCGCATCAGGCCCGCCGGGGGTGGGCACGAGGGCGACGGGCAGGTCGCGCCAGTGGACAAGGTCGGGGCTGACGGCATGGCCCCAGTGCATGGTGGCATGGAAGGCGCCGTGCGGGTTGTATTGATAGAAGAGGTGATATTGGCCGTGCCACTCGATCAGGCCATTCGGGTCGTTCATCCAGCGGGCGGGCGGCTGGTAGTGAACCCGCGGGCGCTGTGGGTCGGTGAGGCGCTCTGGGAGGCGGAGGTAGTCGGGGAGGTCGGCTGAGGCGGGCATGGGGGAAGCATAGCGCAAATGCGGGGGAACGCCAGACGAGATGAGGCGAGGCGGAGAGGCGGCATTCGTCAATGGGGACAAGGCGCTGTAATGCGCGCCCGAGCCAAGGACGCCCGGCTGACGGGGGGGCGGAGGCGGCGGGGCTAGAGGCCGAGGTCGCTGAAGAGGCGGAGGAGCTGCGGGCCGAGGCGGCGCAACTCGGCGCGGTGGGCTTCGCTGAGACTCTCGAGGAGGCGCGCCCCGGCAGGGGTGAGGCGCACGAAGACCTGGCGGCGGTCGGCGCGGCCGGCGACCCGGCGCAGGAGCCGGAGGGCGACGAGGCGATTGACCAGGCCGACGGCGCTGTGAGGGCGGATTTGCAGGCGCTCGGCGAACTCGCTGATGGTCAGCGCGTGGCGGCCGGGGATGCCCTGGAGGCTGAGGAGCGCCTGGTGCTGGCGGGGCGTGAGGCCGACGGCGCGCGCGGCCTGGTCGCTGAAGGCGAGGAACTGGCGCAGCGTGTAGCGAAAGGCAGCCAGGGCTTCAAGTTCGGCTTGAGAAATGGGCATCACCCGACCTCCCAGGGCAATTGCATCTTATTTCCGTTTGCTGAGAGAGTGCCGAAAGTGGCCCGGAAATTGGCCGCCAGCTATCATTACCCAAGCCGCTGCGCGTCACCGGCCACAAGGCAGCGCGAATACGACCGGCCTGAGGCCGGGTTGCTCAGAAACTAAGCCCGGTACGATTAAAGGGTCAGCCTGATCCTGGGTTGAGATTCCTCACCCCCCACAATGCCGAAGGATGGCCGGCAACCGGAGGGGGGCTTGCTCAGAAACTAAACCCGGTACGATCAAAGGGTCAGCCTGATCCTGGGTTGAGATTCCTCACCCCCCACAATGCCGAAGGATGGCCAGCAACCGGAGGGGGGCTTGCTCAGAAACTAAACC
>JADZEK010000133.1 GCA_020850595.1 Anaerolineales bacterium | reverse complement strand
GCAACTTACGCCGGAGCGAGCCCGCGAGGTGGTGGCGGCCCACCTGGTGAACCGTGCACGCTCGACCGCCAGTCGTCTGAGAACTCAGCAGTTTCATGAGGATTCAGGCTAATCTAACATTGTCAAGTTAATCAGCGCTCTTTGCCTGTCACACTTGTCCAAACGCCCTTTGTTTGGGTTCCGAAGCCCCCCTCAGGTCGCCGGACGTCTTTCGGCCTTGTGGGGGGTGACGCGTAGCGTCTCGGCCAATGATCGCTGGCGGCCAGATTCCAAGCCACTTTCGCACTGTCTTTACGACCGGAATTAAGCTGCGCTTGCCCTGCGCTCACTCGGGGCGCGGCCCCGGCCGCAGCGGCTGGCGCGGCAGCCACACCTGCACCTGGCTGGGCTGCACCGTGGCGGCGGCCACATATTCGAGCTTGGCCGCCACCTGGTCCAGCGCGTGCTCGTGCCGCAGCGCTTCGCCAAAAGCCGCCACGATCTGGGTCGCATCGTACTTGCGGCGGTAGAAGCGGCGGTCTACCGCGGACTGTACCCGCCGCCGCAGCGGCCCGAACAACGTGGCGATCAGCAGCGTCGAGGCCACGGTGACCAGGGCGCTCTGGCTTTGCCCGGTGAGGGCGCGCACCACGCTTTGCAGCAGCACCACCGAACTGAAGTAAGCCAGCGCCAGCACACCGGTCAGCACACTATAGATCAGCGTGCGCCGGACGATCACGTCAATTTCCCACAGGCCGTAGCGCAAGATCGCCACGCCCATACTGGCCGGCAGCGCGACCAGCCCCAGCCATTGCAGCGCCAGGCCCACCAGCGCCGCGCGCGGCGCGCCGCCGAAAATGCCCAACCCCTGGGTAAACAAGGTCAGCGCGAAAGCGCAGAGCGCGGTCACCACCAGCCCGGTCTGTCGGCGCTCAACGGGCGAGGAGACGCGGACGTAGCGATAGACTTGGCCGCCCACGCCCAGCGCCAGCAGTACCAGCATGATCCCCAAATAGACGAACCAGACCTGCCCACTCGGGTCTACGTCTGGGAAGAGCCAGACCAGCAGCGCGAAGAGATAGAAGAGAGCGGTCAGCACCGCGCCCGCCCAACCCAGCCAGCGCGGCGCGAGGCGGCCGGTCGGAAAGAAGTAGATGAAGGCCAACCCAGCCGGCACGCCCACGAACACCACCACCGCGGTGTGGGCCAGGCTCAGCAGCGGCCGCACCGCCTTCGGGTAAAGCAACCAGGTGTCGGTAGAGCCGCCGAGCTGGCCAATCAGCGGCAGGGTCACGAGCATCATCGCAGTGATGAGCGTCAGCGGGTGGTTGGGCCGCCGCCAGACAATGAGCGCGGCCACCATCAGAAAGACGAACAGCCCGGCGTAGCGCAGCACCACGACCAGGTTGCCAAACTCCCGCAGCGTCAGATTGGGCCAGACCGCCAGGTAGCTCCGCATGACCTGTTCGTCTTCCACCACGGTGACCAGGTGGATCGGGGCCAGCGCCGCTAATATCCCGATGGTGACGAGCGTCCAGAACCCCCACCCGGCCAGGGCCAGCTTGTAGAGCACCGGGCGCACTCCCGCGGGGGCCGGCATGGGGTCAGGGGGCGTTCAACGTCGCCAGGAACAGCTCGGCAAAGCGCGCCGGTTCTGGCTCGCCGGCCACCAGCACCGGCGCGCCCTCGGGGGCCTCCAGGGTCCGGCCGGCCTCGGCGCCGCTCGTTTCCACCCGCACGGTGGCGGCGCGCGCGGGCGCCAGGCCCGGTTCGCTCAGCAGCATGGCCGCCGCCACGTCCCAGAAGTAGTAGTCGCCGCCGTCAATCAGCGCGGCCTCGGCCGCCAGGATCTGCGCCACGGCGCGGGCTTCCGGCGTGACCGCCTGCTGCGCGATCCGGCGCGCGTAGGCGGCCGTGACCGGCAGCGTGTTGGTGGCGTCGAGCGCCACCAGCGTGAGGGGCGCGCCAGAGGCCAGCACCACTTCCGCCGCCATGGGGTCGGCGTAGAAGTTCCATTCGGCCAGCGGGCTGTCAGGGCCGGCGTTCCCGTCCACCGTCAGCGCGCCGCCCATCACGTAGACCATGCTGATTTTGGCCGCCAGCTCTGGCTGCGCCTGGAGCGCCGCGGCCAGGTTGGTCAGCGGGCCGAGCGTCAGCACCAGCAGCGGCTCGGGCGCGGCCGTCAGTGTTTCGGTGATCAGGTTGATGGCCGATGGCCCCACCGGCTCGGGGTTTTCTGGCAGGTCGAGGCCATAGCCCGCGTCAACCGCCACACGCCACTCGGCCGGGAACGGATGGCCGCCGCCCAGCGGTTCTTCGGGCCCGCAGGCCACCGGAACCTTGGGCAGCCCCACCAGCGCCGCCAGCCCGCGCACCTGCGTGACGCCCGCGGCGCAGTGCACCATGCCCGTACCGCTGACCGTCACCGCCTCGATCAACAGGTCGGGCCGCTGGAACAAGTAGAGCAGCGCCATCAGGCCGTCGCTGCTCAAGTCGGTGTCCACGATCACGGCGCGCGGCGCGCCGGTGAAGGGCGTGGGGGTAGCCGGCGGCGGGGCGGCGGGCGCACAGGCCGCCAGCGCCAGGGTGACGGCCAGCCAGCCCGCGAGCAGAGATTTACGCCGATGGGTCATGGGCACAGCTTACCCGCGCCCCTTCCCAGGCGGCTAGAGGGCGCGCCCCCGCGCGGTTGGGAAATTCGCGCGCCCGAGCCGGCCCGCGCCACGGTAGCGCAATTCTACAGATTCTGCTATTCTCCTAAACATCATCCACAACCTCCTTATAAAAAGGTGAAGCATGCGTCATCGCCGGTGGGCCTATCGCGGATTGGGAGTGCTGTGCCTGGCGCTGGGGGTCGTGCTGGCGGCGGCCACGGTGACGCTGGCGGGCGGCGGGCTGTTCCCGCGCAACCTCAACCCGTTCCTCAGCCGCAAAGGCATCGGCGATGCCACAGAAGCCGGGCAGTATTACAGTGTGATCAACGCCCCGCTCACGCTGGCCGATTGGAAGAACGCCTACTTCCCGCCCAGCGGCGGCTCCAACCGGGCTAGCGCCAACTACTACAACGCCGGCGACCTGGGCTTCGGGCGCGCGATGCACTGCTATGAGGAAGCCAATTTCACCGCCTGCTATGTGGCCAACCACGGGTTGGGGGCGGCGGCCCCGGCGGAGATCTCGGTGCAAGCCACCATCGCCAACACCCACCAACTGCCCACCGTGGCGATGGTCTACGACTACCTCAATAACGGCCAACCCAACGACGTGACGTTTTACGCCTACGATGTCAACGGCAACCTGCTCACGCACGTCGCCCTGGATGGCGAAGGCGACAAATACCTGCCGCACCTGTGCCTGCCCTGTCACGGCGGGACCTATAACAGCACGAACAACACCGTGTCGGACGCGCAATTCTTGCCGTTCGACCTGGAATCATTCGCCTACAGCCCCACGGCCGGGTGGACCCGCGCCGCGCAGACCGAGCAGTTCCGGGTGCTCAATGCCATGGTGCGCAACGCGCTGCCCGACGCCAAGATCGCCAACTTGCTCGACGGCTGGTATGGCGGCGTGGCCGCGGTCTACAACCCGAACGCTGTGTTCAACGACGACTTCATCCCGGCCGCCTACAACGGCAACGCCGCCGACCAGCAGATGTATAGCGAGGTGGTCAAACCCTACTGCCGCGGCTGCCACATGGCCCAGGGTTACGACCTGGAGACGCCCAGCCAGCTCGACTCGGCCTTCAACGCGGTGTTCGTGGACCGCGACATGCCGCACGCCGAACTGACCAGCCACCGCTTCTGGACCAGCCCGGCCCCGACCCTCCTGGCGCTGCGCTTCGCCGGCACCCGCACCTTTGTGGTGACTAACACGGGCGACTCCACGCCCGACGGCTGCACCCCGGCGGCCACGACCAACGGCTGCACCCTGCGCGAGGCCGTCAACGCCGCCAACGCCAACGCCGACCACTCGGTGATCGTCTTCGATGACATTACCGTCTCGCTGAGCCTCTTCGGCGCGAACGAAGACCTCAACGCGACCGGCGACCTGGACCTCCGAACCGACATGACCATCCTGGGCCACGGCCTCAACTACACCGACATCATCGGCAACGAGCAAGACCGGGTGTTTCACGTCAGCAACGGCGCGACGGTGCTCATGCAAAACCTCATAGTCTCGAACGGCTCGGCGCTGCGAGGCGGCGGCATTCTGGTCAGCGGCAGCGGCAGCGACTTGATCTTGAACAACGTCGCCCTAGACTCCAACGAGGCCACTGACGGCGGCGGCCTGGCGGTGGATAACTCGGCGGCGGCTGAAGTTCATCAAAGCACCATCTTGTTTAACATCGTCACCAACGCCGGCGGCGGGGTGTTTGTGGACAATTTTTCGACCGTCACCCTGTACGACACGACCATCGGAGAGAATGGGGCCAGCGGCGGCGGCGGGGTCTTTAGCGGCAACGGCTCAACCGCCGCGCTCGACCAGGTGACCCTCGTGCGCAACGCAGCCCTCATCATTGGCCGCGGGGTGCTGGTCTACGAGGGCGCGTGGGTCTACTTGAGCCGCAGCATCGTCATGGGCAACACCAACCTCGGGCTCTACGAATGCATGGCGACGGATGGCGGGCAGGTGGTGAGCAACGGCTACAACCTGGTCGGCCAGAACGGCAACGCCGATGGCTGCCCGGCGAACGGCGCCGGCGACAGCGTGCCGGCGGGCGGCCTCGCCACCGTGCTGGTGGATGCGTTCCCGACCTTCGGCTCCACTGGCCTGGCCTTCTACCCGCCCGTGGCGACCAGCCCGGCGCTCGACGCCATCCCGCTCGGCGCTTACTGCACCACGCCCGCCTACGACCAGGTCAACGCCGCCCGCCCGCGCGACGCCGACAACAACGGCGTGCTGGGCTGCGACATCGGCGCGGTGGAAAGGGTGGCGCTGCCGATCTTTATCCCGCTGGTGGGCCGCTGACGCCCGGCGCGGCCCGGCCCCAGCGCCCGATACTTTTCCGGTCCGGCTGCGTATTAATCAGCAGCCGGACCGGAGTTGTTTTAAGGAAGGAGTGGAGCCATGTCTGTTGTCGTGCCTGCCCGCCGCGGGGGGCCTGCGTGGTATCTGTGGCCCTTCGTGGCCCTGTGGAACCTGGTCATCGCCGTCGTGGCGCTCACCGGCCGCCTGTTGGCCGTGGTGCTCGGCCTGGCGCTGCTCATCGTGGGCGCGATCCTGACCGCGCTGATCCTCACCGCGCCCCTCGGCCTGCCGCTGGCGCTGTTCGGCCTGCTGCTGATCGTCAAGGGCCTGTTCTAGAGGTCGGAGGTCAGAGATCGGAGGTCGGATTTCTGATTGAAGCTGGCTGAGTGCTGATTTGGGACTGAAAAGCAACCAGCTCGGCCCACCGGCGCAAGCCCGCGGCCGAGCTGGCTGCGTTTAAGCGCCCATCAATCGGGCTGGCTGGGGCCAGCCAGGCTGGATTTTGACATCGCCTGTGATGTGATATAAGATATCATCTAAAGAAGGTGCTTATGTCACGCTACCCGCTGAGTTTGCCCCAACAACTCAAACAGAAGGCCGAAGACCTCGCCCGCCGGCAGGGGGTGTCGCTCAATCAGTTCATCCTGTGGGCGGTGGCCGAAAAAGTCGGCGCGCTGGGGGAGGGCCTGGCTGACCCGAACTACCCCGGCATCGGCTACCGGCGCGGGCCAACCGGCCAGCCTATCCCTGTGCTGCAGGGCTATGGCCTTCGAGTGCAAACCCTGGTGGTTGGGCATCACGACTGGGGGATGAACCCCCAGCAGTTGGCCGAGGCGTACGGCGTGTCTGAGGCGCAGGTCAAGGAAGCGTTAGCGTTCTATCAAGCGCACCGCACCGAGATCGAGGCCGCCATTCAGGCCGACAGCCAACTCGAGTCAGCGCGTGGCTAGGCCGCGCCTGCACCTGGATGCGGATACGTCCATCCGGCAGCTCCAACGGGCGCTGCTAGAGCGCGGGCACGATGTCACCCGCACGCCGAATGCATGGCTGGCAGAGGGGGCCGGCGACGAAGCTCAACTCTTGGGCGCCACGGCCCAGGGGCGCATCATCTTCACCTTTAACGTGCGCGACTTTGTCGTGCTGGCAGAGCGCCATCCGCGCCACGGCGGCACTGTGTTGGCGGCCCAGCGGCAGTGGACCCTCAGCGCCCTGATCGCCGCCCTCGACCGCATGCTCAAGGAAACCACAGCGGAGGCATGGGTCGGCCAGGTGCAATGGCTGGCGCGCTGGAAAGCCGCCGACAGCGCATAAGCCGCCCACCAGCTCGGCCGCGGGTTCACGCCTGCCGGCCGGGCTGGCTGTTTTTCAATCAGCCATCCAAAATCAGAAATCAGAAATCACGTCGTGCCGCGCAGCGTCACCCGCTGGTAGAACGGCCGCGTCCCGCGCGCGCCGTAGTGCTCCTCCACCCGCGCTACCCGCCACGGCCCGGCCTCGGCCGCGTAGGTCCCATCGTTCACTTCAATCACATCCCCCGGCTCCAGGCCCAGGTGTGGCGGGCAATCGAACGCCCCGGCCCGCGCCTGTTCGCGCGCCCCGATGAGCAGGGCGGCGGCCAGCGCATCGGCGTCGGCGTTGAGGGTCAGGCGCGGCTGGGCGCTCAGGGCCACCCAGCGCCGCCCGGCCGCCAGCACCTCGGCCGCGGCATAGGCGTCGCTGCCGACCGTGGCGGGCGGCGCGCCAGCCACGCTGACGAAGTTGACGGCCGCGCTCGCGCCGAACTCGCCCGGCCACAGCGCATGCTCGCCGTCCGCCGCGCCGAAGGTCGCCGCCGCCGTGGGGCTTGCCGCCGGCAGCCAGCAATAGAGGCTGCCGTCGGCCTGCGCCGTCCACTCGAAGGGCACGCGCGCTTGCAGGGCGCGCAGGGCCGCCAGCGCGCTGCCGCCGCCCGCCAGCGTGAAGTTGGCAACCGTCACCGCCCACAGCGGCGAGGCGTCGAAGCTGACGGCGTGCGCGCCGGCCAGCGCGCAGAGGTGCTCCACCAGCGTGTCCACGCGCGCGCCGCGCAGCGCGAAACTCTGGTCGGCCGTCCACCCCGCCAGCCGGCCCGCTGCGTCCACGGCCGTCACCTCCAGCAGCGCGCCCCGGCCGAGGTAGCGATAGCCCGTGACCCAGAACGTGCCGGCCGCGACCGCGTAATCCACGCCGTCCACGGTGTAGCCGCGCTCCAGCGTGAAGACGCTGTTGAGCGCCGGCTCCGTCGCGGCCCCGGCGCGGTTGTCCACCAGCGCCGTGATCCCGGTTCCGTCGCCTGCGCCGGCCGTGAGCGCGGCGCGGGCCACCGTCAGGCCGCTCCAGTAGGCGGGCGCGGTCGAGCGCAACACCTGCGCCTCATTCGCCAGGTAGAGCTGCGCCGGGTCGCCGGTCAGCGCGCCCAGCGGCTCCAGCCAGCCCGCGATTGGGCCGCCGAGCGGGTAGCCGTCTTCCCAGTGCAGGCCGTCGTCGGAGGCGGCCAGGTAGTAGGTGCTGCTGCTCGTGCCGGGGCGCGCCCGCCCCACCACCAGCCACCAGTAGCCGTTGAGCGCCTCGGCGCTGACGGCCAGGTAGGCGTAGACGCCACGGTTGGCGTGCAGGTAGGGCACCGGCGCGCCGAACACGCCCGGCGCGGTGCGCGCGAGGGCGAAGACCGCATAGCGCGCCCAGGCCACCGCTTGCACCGTGGCCGCCAGCAGCACATGCCGGGCGCGCGCCGCATCGTAAAAACCGGCCAGGGTGGGCGCGGTGGCGGCGCTGGTGGCCAGGCCGGTGTCTTCCAGGGCGCTCCAGGTATCGGCGGCGGCGTTGTACGCGCCAAAGTAGATGTGGCCGTTGTAGTACACGGCCAGGCCGGAATTGCTCGCGCCGCCGGAGACGCCGCCCAGGCTGGCCAGGTGAGCCGGGGCGGGGTCGGCGTAGGACACGGCGGCCGCGCTGAAGGTGACGCCGTCGGTCGAGCGCCGGGAGTAGATTTTGCCGTCGGCGCTGCTCTGGTAGACGAGCACCACGTACGTGCCTGTCCACAAAACGGCGTGCATCACTGCCTGCGGCACACCGCCGGCCAGCAGGTTGGTCCAGGTGGTCCACTGGCTGCTGACCGTCGGGTCGGTGACTTTTTGAATGTCTACAGTGTTGGGGCCGCTGGTCTGCCGCGTGCGAAAGAAGAAACTGCCGCAGTTGACCGCGCGCACGCCTGCGCCGGAGTAGGTGTGCGTGAAGAGCAGCGCCGGGTGCAGCCGGCCGTTGTCGGCCAGCGAGGCGCGCGCGAAGGGCCGCCCCGCCCCGGTGCGCTGCGCCGCCGCGAGCGCCGCCGCGAGAGTTTTCATGGCCGCTGCTCCTTACGCCTGATACGCGAACGTCAGCGCCAGGCTGTCGCCGCTGCCCCAGGCGTGGGGCGTGGTGGGGCCGGCGGTCGCGCCGGAGCTGAAGATGGCGCGCAGCCGGTCGGTCGTGTCGTCGCCGCGGCACACGCCCACATAATCGGCCACGCCCGCGTCGAGCGCCTGGGCCATGCCGATGACAAAGCGGCCCGCGCCGCCCATGCTCACCGGCAGGGTGAACTCCCACACGCCCGTGCCATAGGTGGTGGTGGAACCCATCGTCACCAGGAGCCACACGATCACCAGGTCGCCCAGGCGGGCATAGCGCGCTTGCAGCGTGCCGTTGCCCAGGCTGGGGTTGCTGCCGGTGCCGCTCCAGGTGGGCGAGTAGGTGGTAGCGCGCACCCAGTTAGCGCCGCTGAGGTTGCCGCTCAGGCTCAGGTCGCCGTTGAGGGTCGCGCCCGCGAAGGTCGGGCTGGCCCCCGTATGCAGGTCTTGTGGGCCGCTGAGCGTGACCGTGCCCGCGCCGTTAGAGACGCTGACGCGGTTGGCGGTGCCGGTCAGCGCGGCCAGGGTGTAGCCGGAGCCATTGCCGATGGGGAGTTGGCCGTTGCTGGGCGTGGCGGATAGGCCGGTGCCGCCCTTGCCGTGGGGCAGCGCGCCGGTGACGGCGTTGGCGTTCGCCAGGTCGAGCGCGCCGAAGGCGGCGGCCGCGGCCCCCGTGGCCCTCAGCGGCTGCCCGGTGGTCAGGCCGCTCAGGGCCGGGTAGTTCCAGCCGCTCACGCCGCCGTAGGGGCCGACGATCAGGCCGTCGTCGGGGTTGCTGTCGTCGAACAGCAGCACCGCCACGCCGTCGTCCAGGGCCAACATGCCGCTGGGCACCCACTCACCGACGGGCATGACCACCTCGCCCACCGAGCCGTCGAGCTGCACCACGGCCGTCCAGGCCGCCGCGTCGAAGCTATAGATCACCCCGCGCCGGATGCTGGCGGTCATCTTAGCGCCCCTCCCACTTGTCCAGCGGCCAGCCTGCGCCGAAAGGCTCACCGGCCGGGGCCGAGCCGCCGGCCAGCGTGCCCAGCCAGGCGCGAAAGGCCGTCAGCCGGGCCGCGGCCCAGGCGCTCAGGTCGCCGCTCTCGTGCGCGTCGAGGCGCACACTGCCCGCCTGATTGATATGTTGGCTGGCCGCCGCATAGCCCGCCGCGCCCGTCACCAGCCCGCTGGTGTGGGCGGCAGGCACGCTCGTCACCGCCGCGCCGTCCAGGTCTTGCAGCGTGTGCGGGCGCGTGTACCACAGGCGCAGTTCGTCGCCGGCCTGCGGCTGCGCGCCGCCCAGCGCGCTCAGCACCAGCACCGGCCGCGCGTCATCCCAGGCCAGGCGCCAGCCGGTCGCGCGCGGGGGCGGCCAGGCTTCGGGCGCGAGGCTGTCATACGGCCACCACACCTCCAGCACCGCGCCCAGGTCGTCTAGCGCGTCGAGCGCGACCTCGCGGCCCGCGCCGGGGAGCGTGAGCACCACCTCGGCCGTGGCAGGCCGGGCCGCGCTGTATTCGGCCAGCGCCGAGCGCAGCGCTTCATCCAGGGTGGCGGTGCTGAACACCGCGCTGCCCGCATCCACCAGCCGCGCCGCCACTCGCGCGCGCAGCGTCGCCAACGTCGTCGTCATCGCTCCACCTCCATCCTTTCTCCACCGTTACGGTCACTGCCACTACCCGGCCCCGGCCGGCCACCGTGACCGGCCGGGGCAGGCCTCCGCGCAACTGCCTAGAGGCGCAACGTGTAGTTCACCCGCGCGCCCAGGAAGTCAAACACGCTCGTCGCCGCCGCGTCCAGCGCCACTTCCACGTGGAACAGGTCGCCCGCGTCGAGCCACACCGGCGTGGTCAGCGTTAGCGTCATGGCGTGCTCGTCCACGTCAATGCGCTCGGGGGCCGTGTCATGGCCGCTGTCGTAGCTGAAGGCGTGCGCGGTCGCCGCGACGGCCGCCGCGCCGTCGGCGGGCAGGTTGGTCTCGTAGATCGCCGCCGCGAGTGAATCCAGCGCCGCCGTGGCGACGGTGTAGTACACGTCCACGCTCTTGAGATACGCGCCCTTCTGCGCCGCGCTGTTAGACGGCAGCAGCACCGGAATGCGCACGTTGCAGGTCGCATCCGCCGCCGAGCGCCTCAGCGCCCACACGTCCGCCACGCTCGTCTCCACCTCGGTCCACGTGCCGGCGCTCTTCATCACCTGGTTGGGATGAATGGCCAGGCTCATGCTCGTGTCGTGCACGTAGCCGCCCTGCTCCGGCGCGCGGAAACGCACGCGCCAATAGCGCATGAAGCGCCGCCAGCCGCGCAGCACCTTGTCGCTTGCCGAAAGCGAGCGCGCCCCACGCGCCGCCCGCCCCCGACTCACATACGGCAGCGCCACCAGCCCCGCCCCCGCCACCATCACCACCGCCGCCCAGCCCACCTGCATCAGCATCACGTCCATCGTCTATGTCCTTTCGTTACCAATCCAATCCACCGAACCTAAACGCCCCCTCCAACCTCCGACCTCCACCCCGCTACACATTGCTCTTGTGCAGCGGGCGGTAATCGGCCACGCCCACGGCCACCAGGTGCCGCACCTTGATGCGGCTCTCGTCGTTCATGAACACCGCCGGGCTGAGCTCGTCGCCCGCCACGAAGACCTCCGGCCGCAGCCCGAAGCGCTCGCCCACGCAGATGGCCGGGGCCAGCGCCGGGTCCACCACCGCGGCCCAGTCGTTGGCGTCGGACCATTCCGGCACGACCAGCACGTCGCCCGGTTCGCCGCGCTGCTGGTTCTCGCTGTAGATCGTCGCGGCGCGCTCCAGCGTGGGGTAGATGATCTGCTTGGCCGTCAGTTCTAGCGCGCGCGGCACCAGCACATAGCGCGGGTTCAGCGCCAGCTTCGCGCCCGTGCCGTAATAGCCGCTTTCGTTGGCCACCAGCAGCGGCTGGTTGTAGACCGCCGTGCGCACCACCTCCCACTCGGCGGCGCTCAGGGCCGTCGTCAGCAGGTTCTTGTGGCCGCCCGCCGTGGTCGTGGCGGTGCTGTTGAACAGCGCGCCGCCGTCGGCCAGGCTCGGCCCCGCGCCGCTGTTGTCGGTGAAGATGGCCGCCACCAGCCCGCTCAGGCGGCGCAGCGCGGCGCTGGCCAGTTCGCGCGGGATGGCGCGCAGTTGGCGCACGTCGTCGCGGTCGAGCGTCTCCAGCGTCAGGCCGATGTAGCCGCCGTACTTGGTGAAGCTGGCCGTCTCCGGGCTGTCGCCGACCTTCAACTCGGGGTACTCGGCCCCCTCGGCGATGGCCGGCAGCGCGCCGACCGAGCCGGTGATCACCCACGTCACCTGGTTGAGGGTCTCAAAGTGCTCCACGTGGACGAGCTTCTCCCACCAGCCGTAGCCCGCGCGGCCAAGCTGGTTCCAGCGCTCCACGATGGCCTTGTTCATGGCGTTCTTCACCAGCCCGGTGAAGTTGGCGGTGGTGTGCTGCAAAGCGAGGCGCTCCGGGTACACGCCGCCGTGGAAGTCGTAGTCGCCGGTCAGCAGGTGATACAGCTCGCGCACCCCGCTCAGGCGCGCCACGTGCGCCGTCTGCGCCGCCGCCTCGCGCGGCACCTGGAACAGGTCGTCCACGGCCGCTTGCAGGCGGTCGGCGCTGTCGAGCAGGCCGGTCACGCGCCCCGGCCCCTGCACCACCGCGCCCGCCGTCAGCGCCGCCACCAGCGCGCGCTGCTCGTCAATGGCGGCGGTCAACTCGCCGGGCGCGAAGGCCCGCCCGCCGAAGCGCCGCCGCACCACGGCCTGCGCCGGGCCAGGCAGGCGGCTGGCGCTCAGCGCGCTCTCCAGCAAGTAGCCCGCCAACTGCTCCGCCGCCGCCGTCTGCGGCGCGGCCACGTCTGGCCCCGGCGCTTGCGTCACTGCCGTCTCTGTGGTCATACCGTCTCCTTTTTGATCTACACCTGCGCCAACGCTGTTGAGGGCGCGGAGGAAAGCCCCGCCGCGCGCGGGGTCGAACACCAAATCGAGCGAGAGCACGCGCAGCAGGCGCGCCACTGTGCGCCCCGGCCCCGGCGTGAAGAGCAGGTCGGCGCTGAAGCCCACGCGCGGCCGCGCCTGGCCCGCCGCCAAAAGCTCGCGGCCCAGCGCCGCCACCAGCGGCCCGCTCGGCCCGGCCGGGCGCAGCGCCAGCGTGATACCCTGGCGCGCTTCGTCCCAGGCCGGGTCAGAACACACGCCGCCCAGGTCGCGCACGCTGCGGCCCGACGTCGCCAGCGCCCCGTGATCCACGAACGTCTCCACGCACTCCCACAGCGGCAGGCTGGCGCGCAGTACCTCCGGCGCGAAGCGCCAGCCGTTGGCCTCACCCGCTGTGATGGCGAGGATGGCAAAGCCACCTTCGGGCGCGGCCTCGGCCGCGGCCAGCGCCAGCCGCACGCGCTGGGCTTCCGTATCACTCGTCGTCGTCTGTGTTTCGGCTATCATCGTCATCCGTCCAGTCCTTTCAGTTCCGGCAGCGTGTTCGTCATCGTGTTCGTTACCGTTGCGACGTGTGGGAGCGCCTTGGCCGCTAGCTTCAACGTAACCACCGCCTCTTCGTCCAGCGCCCAGCGCGGCGCTTGCACCTCGCCGGGCGCGCGCGGCCCCTGCGCCGCCTGCGGCCCGTGCCAGCCCGCGCTTGCGCTAGCACTCAGGCGCACGCCCGCCCCCACCAGCCGCCGGGGCCGCCCCCAGCGGCCCTTGTGCCACCAGGGCCGGCCCGCCAGTCTGCGCGCCAGCCGCGCCAGCCGCGAGGCGCTCATGCCCGCCCCGCCTCGGCGCGGCGCAGCACCTCGGGCACATCCACCAGCTCGCCCGCGAACTTGTAGACCAGCCGCACCAGCTCGGCGTCGTCAATCAGCCCGCGCTCGCGCAGCCCGCCAAAGGCCGCCGCCGTCTGCGCCGCGGCCTGGGCCAGCACCGCGTTGTCGCGCGCGCTGATGTCGCTGCCCAGCGCCTTGATGGGCGCAGCAGCGGGCACGGCCGCGTCTACCTGGCTGCGGCGGGCCACGGCCACGCGCGCCACGTCAGCCAGCAGCCACAAGAAGAAGATCTGGCGCTGTTCGTAGTGCCGAAAGGTCGGCCCACCCGCGGCCTCGGCGGTGGTGCGCGTGGCGCTCTCCGGCTCGGCCAGAAAGTGCAGCGGGTTGCCACTGCCCGCCGCCAGCATTTTCTTCAGCGCCAGGCCGTCTTCGCCGGCCTCAAAGCTGTCGAGCTGCGGGTGCAGCACGCCCCAGGCCTCGCTGTTGGCGTCGGTCACCAGGATGGACCCCGGCGTGGGCGGGTTGGCGTTCAGCTCGGCCTGGCGCGCCAGGCGCTCGGCCGCGCTCTTGAACACGCCGCGCACCACGTACATGAACGACTGCCGGAAGTGGTTGAGCCGCGCGCGGTTCTCCAGCCAGTGGCTGTAGCGCGCCAGCCAGCGCAGCAAGGGCGCCAGGTCGCTCTCGCCCCAGGCCGCGCCGACCGGGCGGTTGACGGCGTAGACCAGCGCCACCGTGGGCCACGCGCCGCTTTCATCCGGGTGATCGGTCGCCGGGTCATACACCGGCCACACGCGGCCGTCGGTCATGGCTGATTTTTGATGGCTGATTTCGGATTGAAGACCGGTGCTCCACTGCGGCTTCTCCACAATCGCGGTCGCCTGCTCGATGTCGTTGGGGCGCGTGACGATCTCCTGCACCCGCCCGGCGGGTAGGCCGCGCACATAGCTCATGCCCGCCGCGTCGGTCGAGACCAGCACGATCAGGTTGCCGGCGCGGGCCAGCTCGTCGCTCCACTCGAACACGCGCACCGGCAGGCGGTTGAGGCGGTGGTTCCACCACTGTTCGAGGAACGCCTGCGCGGCGGCGTGCGGGCTGGTGAGCGTCACGCCCGCGCCGACGACGTACTGCGTGGTCAGCGCCACGATGCGCCGCGCCAAGGGATTGGCGCGCCAGGCCTCCAGCGCCTCGCGCAGCACCTCGTCGCGGTCCGCGCTGTAGCGGTCGCGGTCGGGCGCGCCCTGCCCGGCCACCAGCACATCACGCGCATCGTCCAGGGCGCGCACCGCCAGCCGCACGCGCCGCTCCACCTCACCGTTCAGCAGCCAGGCCGCCGCCGCGCGCACCGACGCCCGCCAGTTCCACCGCTGCCTCTGCGCACTCATCATCATCCACCTCCCACTGGCCCACCTTCACCCACACCCGCTCCATTCGTGCTCATTCGTGCTCTCCATTCGTGCCCATTCGTGGCAAGCGTCCTCTCCTCCCTAAAACCCTCGGCTCATCGCCTCCAGCGGATCGGCCGCGCGCAAGATCACCCCCGGCCCGGTCGCCGCGCGCACCGACGCCCGCCAGTTCCACCTCTGCCTCTGCGCACTCATCTCGCTTTACCTTCCTCCCTCACCCCATTCCGATTCGTGCTCATTCGTGCTCTCCATTCGTGCCCATTCGTGGCAAGCGTCCTCTCCTCCCTAAAACCCTCGGCTCATCGCCGCCAGCGGATCGGCCGCGCGCAAGATCACCCCCGGCCCGGTCGCCGCCGGCCACGGCTGCTCATCCAGCACCGCGCCCAGCGCCGCCGAGAGCAGCAGGTCGTCGTGGATCAGTTCGCCCGTCGCTGCGTCGCGCGTGTTGTCGGGCACGCCCCAGGCCAGCACGCGCCCCGGCCCCGGCCGCACCGTATAGGCGCACGCCTCGGCCTGCCGCCAAAAGGTCGTCTGCAAAGCGTCTTGCGCCGCGTCGTCACCGGGCCGCCACTCCTGCCAGCGACCGGTATCGCACACGGCCAGGAACTGCCAGCCCAGGCGGCTCTTGGTCGCGCTATTGAAGTCCACCGGCACGACCACCCCCGGCGGCAGCGCCCGCGCCAGGAACCCGGCCAGCCCCGCGCCCAGCCCGGTCGCGTCCACCACCAGGCGGCGCGGCTGCCACTCGGCCGCCAGCGCCCGCAGCGCCGCCAGCAGCTCCGGCTGGCCCACGCCCACCCACACGCGGCGCTGCACGGCCAGGTAGACCGGCCCGGCGGCGGCCGCGTCCGGCTCCACCTGCACAATCGTCAGCGCCGTCGCGTCGCGCTTAAGCGAAGCACCGCCAAGCGCCCCCCCGGTCCCAAGCGCAGCCCCTGGCGGTGCTTCGCCGTCTTCGCCCGCCACGTCGAGCAGGAAGGCGTAGTCGGCCCCCGGCTGTGGCGCAGGCTGCGGCGCGTGCGCGCCCTGCATCAGCGCGCGGCGCGCAGGCGGGAACAGCCCGGCCTCGGCCTCCAGCGCTTCGTTGAAAAACTGCGTGCGCACCAGCGGATGGTCGCGGCCCAACTGCGCCACCTGCCGCGCCACGAACGCGCCATAGGCCGGGTTCTCGGCCGCCACCTGCTCCGGGCTGACCAGGAACACGCGCCGTAAACCGTCGGCGGCCTCCTGCGCCTGCAGCCGCCGGATGGTCTCGGCCAGCAGCGTGCGCGCCGTCCAGGCCGTGCCCCAATAAGCCACGGTCACGTTGGTGCTGGCGCCCATCGGCACGAACTTGCGCGCCCACTCGGCGGCGCGCACGTCCTGCGCCTCGTCGCAGTGCAGCAGCAGCGTGGCCGTGGCCCCCACTACGTTGGCGCTGGGCGCGGCCGAGTAGAAGAACACCTGGGCCTCGCGCACTTGCAGCAGGTAATCGAAGCGGCGGCGGGGCGGCGCGCCGGCCAGCGCCTGCCGCAGCCGGGGCGCGTTGAGCGTGCGCTCCAGCCGCAGCCGCGCATTGAGAGCCTGCGGCCGAAAGGTGGGCTGGGCGCGCACAATGCTGGCCCCCGGCACCCGCTGGAACAGCGTGAGCAGGTAGGCCTCCACCTGTGCCTGGGTCTCGTTCTTGCCCGCCTGGCGCGGAAAAAGCACCGCGAACTCGCGCCCGCGCCGGTGCAGCACCGAGTCGAGGATGGCGCGCGCCGGGGCGAGCTGGTAGCCATACAGCGGCCGGCCCACCGCCAGGTAGCTGAACGCCGCGATGTCGCTGAGCATGGCCGCGGCCCAGCGCTGCGCGGCGGGGCGCTCGGGCATGGGGGCGGTCACTGGCTCAGCCCCAGGACGACATCCGCCGCGACGCTGACCAGCGTGAGCAGCAGCAGCCGGTTCTGGCTGCTCAGCGCCTTCTCGATCGCGCCCAGCCGCCGCTCCGCCGCGCGCTCCCAGGCGGTGCCGGGCGGCGGGTCGGCCTCGGGCGGCTCGTGGGCGGCGGCGGCGCGCAGCCGGGCCAGCGCCGCCGCCAGCGCCTGGAGGCCGCTGGCAGTCTTTTGAGTTTTGGTCGGTTGCGGGTTCATTGGTCCACTCCCCTCCCTGGCGCGAACTCAGCCAGTCAGGTTCACGCCCATCAATTGCGCGAACTCGTCCAGCGCTTTGCTCAGCGACTGCGCCACGTCGTCTAGCCCCTCGCCGCTCAGCACGCGCCGGTCGCGCAGCAGCCGGGCCACGCGGCCCGCGCCGGCCGTCAGCGCCTGGGTCACGCGCACCAGGTGCTTCAGGGCGATGTCGGCGGGCGGCGCATCGCCGGCCCCGCCGCTACCCAGCGCTTCGGCCTCCGACAGGGCCGCCTGCTCCAGCCCGGCAGCCACGCGCAGCAGCCGCAGGTTGCTCACGCGCTGGAGCCACAGCTCATCGTCAAGCTGCGGGTCTTGCAGGCAGGCCGCGATCAGCGCCAGCTCGTCGGCTGCGAACACGCCGCCATAGAACTTCACCGCCTTGGGC
Source organism: Anaerolineales bacterium (assembly GCA_020850595.1). Classification (GTDB taxonomy): domain Bacteria; phylum Chloroflexota; class Anaerolineae; order Anaerolineales; family UBA6663; genus JADZEK01. The sequence continues at coordinate 67,466 of JADZEK010000133.1, read as the reverse complement.
GGCGGGGCGGCGGCGGGTTGGCGCGCGCGCGCCGATTTGGGTTTCCAGCGCGGCGCGTTGCTCTGCTTGCGGTGACGTTTCGTCATGCCCCAACCATAGGAAACAAATGTTCTATTGGCAAGCAACTCGATGGGTCAGGCGACCCATTTCTAGTACCCCCCGCCCAAAACTGGGCTGCGCTTAGCCGAAGGGCAATGGGCAGGTGTCGCCGCCCAGAACACCCCCAGCCCTGGCGGTTAAACCAGGGCTTGACAAACGAACATTTGATCTATACACCAGAGAGTTCAGCGGCGTGTGCAGCGCCGCGCCAGGCGTGGTGATAGCACGGGGTGGTGTCGGGTGAGCGACGAATACGTGACGATTGAAGAAGCGGCCCGCCGCAGCGGGCTGCACATCCATACGGTGCGCCGGCTGCTGGTGCAGGGCGTGCTGTTTGGCTACAAAGCCAGCGTGGGCGGCCGGCGGCGCTGGCTCATCTCCACGCGCTCGCTGCGCCACTACTGCGACCCGATCAACGGCTTCCTGCTCGACCTGCGCGGCCCCAAGCTCTACCTGCGCCGCCTCGCCGACAGCCAGGACGACGGCGACTGACGCCGGGGGGGCCGAGCTTTGTCTACACAACAAAAAACGGCGGCGAGTCGTGTTGACCCGCCGCCGTGCCGCGCCCGACCCGTTGGCCGGCCTCAGCCCGTCGCGCGCCGCGCCGCCAACTGCGCTTGAATCGCCTGGTGCCGTGCCTGCGTGATGGGATAAAGATAGACCGCCACGAAGCTGAACAGCAGGATGGCCGCGCCCACCGGCCCGACCAGCACGCGGATGGCCGTCAGCGCGCTTTCCGGCTGGATGGGCGGCGGCTGGCCCGGCACGGCGCGGATGTAGCCGTTGAGGCCCAGTACCTGCCCGGAGAGGAACATGCCCACCGCCAGGCCCAGCTTTTGCAGGAACACAAACACGCCGTAGAAGATGCCCTCGCGCCGCCGGCCGGTCTCCAGCTCATCCAGCTCGATCACATCCGGCAGCATGCTCCAGGGGATCAGGTAGGCCACTGACAGCCCGGCCCCGGCGATGAGGGCCAGCGCGAACACCAGCGCCCCCTGCCCCGGCCGCACCAGGAACAGCCCCAGCTCCACCAGCACGAAGATCGTGCCGCCCAGGTAATAGACGGCCTTCTTGCCGATGCGCGCGCTGATGCGCGTCCAGACCAGCAGGCACACAAACGCCGAAAGCTGGAGCGCGATGAGGACGTAGCCGAACAGGCCCACGTCCATGTGCACCCAGTCGCGCACGAAGAAGATCAGGTTGCTTTGCACCAGTTGGATGGTGAGCCACGAGCACATGTAGATCAGCGCGACGAGCAGAAAGGCGCGGTTGCGGAAGGCGATCTGGAAGCCCTCGATGAAGCCGGGGCCGCCGGTGTCGGCGGCCGTCAGCGGGTGATCGTGGTCCTTGGTGCCGAAGAAGACGATGAAGCACGGCACGATGATGGCGACCGTCCAGATGCCGGCGCTCACGGCGTAGCCCAGGTAGGGGTTGTCGGCCAGGGCCGCGATGATCTGCGTATGGACGAACAGCGCCACCACGCTGCCCAGGATCGAGAAGCTGAAGCGGAACGAGTTGACGCTGGTGCGCTCGTGATAGTCGGATGTCAGCTCGGCGGTGAGGGCGGTGTAGGGCACCAGCACCGCGGTCAGGGCCGTGTCGAGGATCAGCGCGATGACCAGGTAATAGAAGAAGCGCCCGGTCTCCCCCAGCGGCGGCACGATCCAGTCGAGGAAGAAGGCCAGGCCGAGCGGTAGCGCGCCGAACAGCAGCCACGGCCGCCGCCGCCCCATGCGGCTGCGGGTCTTATCCGACAGCCAGCCCATGATCGGGTCGTTGACGCCGTCCCACAGCTTGACCAGCAGGAAGACGGTGGCGGCGCTGAACAGCCCGCTGGGCGGCAGGCGGGCCACGTTGACCAGAAAGTCGAGCAGGAAGAAGCCGTTGATCGCCCCCAGGATGGCCGGCCCGGTGTCGCCCGCGCCGAAGGCGAGCTTGGTGCCGACCGCGAGGCGGTGGCGCGCGGGGGTCTCGGGCCTCGCGGCGGCAGAGGCGGCGGTGTCAGCCATGGCGTCCTCCTGCGATCAGCGCACCAGCACCGGCGGCCGTTCCGCCGCCTGGGCGCCATCCTCGGCGCTTCAGCGCGCCAATGCCAGTCATCGAACTGCCAGAAGACGCCGGATTATAGGCAGATTGGGAGAAAGCGCGCGCGGGGGTCTCAGTCGCCGGCCCGGCCCTGGGCGGCCACGCCCTCGCCGTAGGCCAGCAGCGCCGCCACCGTCTCGTCGTCGCGGGCCTCGGCATACACGCGCAGCACCGGCTCGGTGCCGCTGGGGCGGATGAGCAGCCAGCCGTCGTCGTCGAGCACGTACTTCACGCCGTCTAGCTGCTCCACGGCCGCCACGCGCCGCCCGCTGATGCTGGCCGGCGCGCCTTCCGTCAGGCGGCGCGTCATCTCGCTCTTGGCCACCGGCTGCGCCAGGCGCAGGTCTTTGCGCGCGTACTGCGCCGGGCCGAAGTCGCGCAGCAGTTGGGCCGTCAGCTCGGCCAGCGGCGCGCCCGCGGCCGCCACGATCTCCAAGAGCAGCAGGCCCATGAGCAGGCCGTCGCCTTCGGGGATGTGGTTGAGGATGCTGATACCGCCCGACTCCTCGCCGCCGATGAGCACCGGCTCGTTGAGCATGTGATCGGCGATGTGGTTGAAGCCGACGGGCGTCTCGTAGCACGGCAGGCCGTACTTGGCCGCCAGCCGGTTGACCATGCGCGTGGTCGAGACGGTCTTGACCACCGCGCCGCGCCAGCCGCGCCGCTCCACCAGGTATTGCAGGGCCAGCGCCATGATCTTGTGCGGGTCTACGAACTGGCCGCGCCCATCCACCGCGCCGATGCGGTCGGCGTCGCCGTCGGTGACGACGGCCAGGTCGCCGTGCCCGGCGGCGATGGCTCCGACTGTCGCGCCCAGGTAGCGGGCGATAGGCTCCGGGTGGATGCCGCCGAAGCCGGGGTTCATCTCGCCGCGGATTTCGGTCACTTCCACGCCGCCGCCGGTGAGCAGGCCCTTGATGACGCCGCGGCCGGAGCCGTACATCGAGTCCACCACCAGGCGCTGCGGGCGGCGGGCGATGACGTCGAAGTCTATCAGCTTGCGAATATGTTCGGCGTAGGCGGGCGTGGGGTTGAAGCGCGTAATCAGGCCCTCGTTCACGGCGCGGTCATAGTCCATCAGGTTCGGGCCGCGGGCGCGGGCCTCGTTGTCGGCCAGGTAGACTTCCACGCGGCGGCACTGTTCGGGCAGCGCGCTCCCGGCGTAGGCGGCCTTGAGCTTCAGGCCGTTGTAGCGCGGCGCGTTGTGACTGGCCGTGATCATCACCCCGGCCGCGGCGTGGGCGTGGCGCACCGCCAGCGAGACCACCGGGGTGGCGGTGTCGCTGTGGGTGAGCCGCACGCGCAGGCCGTTGGCGGCCAGCACCCGCGCCACCTCGGCCGCGAAGCGGTCGGAGAGGAAGCGCGTGTCGAAGCCGACGACCACCAGGCGCGGATCGAAGCCGCCGTCCACGACGCCGGGGCCGCCGCCCCAATCGCCGGCCGAAACGGCATCGGCGACGGCCTGGGCCACCAGCCGCAGGTTGTTGAACGTGAACGTATCCGCCATGACGGCGCGCCAGCCGTCGGTGCCAAAGTGAATGGTCATCGCTTATGTCGTGACAAGCCTATGAATTGATAAACGCGCAACGCGCTCTGCCCGGCGATTATAACTGAGAGGCTCTTACGTCCGCCGGTCACCTGCCCGCCGCCCCCATTCGTGCCCATTCGCCCTAAATTCGTGGTAATTCGTGGCAAAAATCCCCTGGTTCCTAATACACCAGCCCGACCAGCAAATCGCCCACGTTGGTGCCGGTGGGGCCGGTGAACAGCAGCGCGCCGAGCGCCTCCAGGCACGGGTAGCTGTCGTTCTCGGCCAGGGCGCGCGCCACGTCCAGGCCGAGGGCGCGGGCGCGGCGCAGCGTGTCGCCCGTCACCAGCGCGCCGGCCGCGTCGGTCGGGCCGTCCACGCCGTCGGTGGCGATGGCGGCGATGGCGATGTTCGGCAGGCTGTCAATTACCCGCGCCGCGCCGAGCGCCGCCTCCTGGTTGCGCCCGCCCCGGCCCGCGCCGCGCACCGTCACGGTGCTCTCACCGCCCGCCACCAGGCAGCGCGGCCGCTGATCCGCCGCGAGCGGCGCGGCGCGCCGCCGCAGCGGGCTAGGCCCCGGCGCGCGGCAGGCCAGCTCGGCCAGGCGCCGGCCCAGGTCGCGCGCCTCGCCCTGCCAGTCATCGCCCAGCCACTCGGCCGCGAAGCCCAACTCGCGCGCGGCGGCGGCCGCCGCCTCCCCCGCCTGGCGGTTGGAGCCGACCAGGCGGTTCTCCACCCGCGGCGCTTCGCCGGGCAGCGGGCCGGTGCCGTGGGTGAGGTAGTAGAGCGCGCCCGCGGGCAGTTGGTCGCGCAGCCCGTAGCGCTCCACCACCGCCAGCGCTGCGGTCGCTTCGGGCGGCGCGTCCACCACGGTCGGGCCGCTGGCGATGCTGGCGAGCGGGTTGCCGACCACATCCGAGAGGATCAGCGCCAGCGTGCGCGCCGGGTGCGCCAGCCGCGCCAGCCCCCCGCCCTTGAGCTGCGAGAGCTGCGCGCGGATCAGATTGATCTCGTGGATGGCCGCGCCGGAGCGCAGTAGCGCGCGGTTGGTCTGGCGCAGATCGTCGAGCGACACGCCGGGGCGCGGCAGTTCCAGCAGGGCCGACCCGCCGCCGCTGATGACGACCACCACCAGGTCGCCCGGCGCGGCGCGCGTGAGCAGCGCCGCCACGGCCCGCCCGCCGGCCAGGCTGCCGGTGGTGGGTTGTGGGTGGCCGCCCTCCACAAAGCTGAGCGTGGGCGGCACGGCGATGTCCGGCCCCGGCGCGCGGGGCGCGACCACCACGCCCGCCGTCAGGCGCGGCCCCAGCAGCGCGGCCGCCGCCAGCGCCATGGGCACGCCCGCCTTGCCCGCGCCCACCAGGTAGACGTTGGCCGCGCCCTCCCAATCGGCGGGCGCGAGATGCGCGCGCACGGCCGCGGCCGGGTCTACCGCGGCCAGCGCCGCCGCGCGGATGGCGCTGAGGTGCGCGCGATGCTGGTCAAACTTCGGCCCCCAGCCGGTCATGCCGTCTTAGCCTCCGCCCGCCACCGCTTCGGCCGCCACGGTAGCGGCCGCGAACGGCGTGGCCCGCCCGCTGACCACCTCGGCCAGCGCCTGGCGCAGCGCGGGGCCGACGACGCCCAGCACCGCGCCGGCGGGCTGAAGCTGCGCCCGAGCCAGCACCACGCCGGCCTGCTCAGCCAGGTGCGCGTTTTTCCAGGCGGCCAGCGTGGCCGCGCGCGTGGGCAGCACCCCGGCCGCCTCGGTCCACACGGCGTGCTGGGCGGGGGCCAGCAAGTCGTTGAGCAGCTCGGCCGCCAGCGTGTGTTGGTCAGATCCGAGGTTCACCAGCGCCCAACTCCAGCCATCGGCCAGCGCCAGGCTGGGCTGGCCCGCGGTGGGCAGCAGCGTCATCGCCACGCCGCCGGAGGCGCCTTGCTCGCCGAGGAACTGCTGCGCCGAGGTCGCCACCAGCGCGGCCTGCCGCTGGCGCAGCGCCTGCCAGGTGCCGGCCGCGTCCACATAGTCGAGCGTGGTGAGCGGCAGGCGGCCGATGCTTTCCAGCCCCTGATACTCCTGGAGCGTAGCGGCCAAGACGCTGGTATCCAGGTGCGGCGCGCCGGCGTCATCGGCCAGCGTGCCGCCGCGCGCCAGGTAGCCGCTGAGCAGCGTCAGCGCGGTCGGCTCACCGCCGGGGAGCACATACACGCCCACATCCACGTCGCTCCAGAGCGTGGGCGGCGTGGGGTAGAAGGTGGTGGCATACGCCAGCACGCGCGCATCCGCCGCGAACGGCAGGCCCACCCAAACGCCGTTCACCCGCCCCAGCCCCTGCGCGAAGGGGTACAGATCGGCCAGGGTCGCGGCGGGCACAAAACCCTCCAGCGGCTCGACCAGCCCGGCCTCCGCGGCCAGGGCCAGGTCATCGCGCCGCAGCGCCACGATGTCGGGCAAGATGCTGGGGGCCACGTTGGCGGCGGTGACCAGCGCATTGAGCAGGCCGCCTACGCCGGTGGCCGCCTTGGTGCGAATCTCGACCACGCTGCCGGGGTGCGCCTGCTCGAAAGCCTGGAACTGCGCGGCCAGCACGCGCCCGCCGGGGGTGTTCACGTCCGGCGTCAGCTCGGGCGGCAGCCACAGGCGCAGCCGCCCCGGCGCGCTGCTGGTTGGCTCGGCGGTGCCGGGCGCGGCCGTCTGGGCGGGCGTGGTGACCGCCGGGGTGCCGGCGGCGCTGGTGACCGTGACGGCGGGCGCCGTAGCGGTCGGCCCAGAGCCACACGCGGCGGCGACCAGCGCGAGCAGGCAGATCAGGCGAACGGGCCAGCGAGGCATGCGCCTAGTATAAAGCACTCGCCGGAGTCAGGGGGCGAGCGAGACCCCGGCCGCGCCCTGCCCCAGCGGCGACGCGGGCGCGTGGTGGGGGCTCACCAGCCAGAGAATGGAAACCGGCCGGGCCGCCTCGTGCGCGCGCCCGGCCGGTTTGATTTGGACAGCAACGCGGCCAACGTTGAAAGCTCAGACCGCTATCGCCTGCCGAATCGCGCCCCAATCCTGGTCCTTGACCATCACGAACACGCAGCGCCCCTTGCTCCGGGCCGCCCAATACAACCCGAGCGTCTCTTTTTCCGTGCTGTCTTTGTTATCCGCCCTGTCCTCACCCTTGTATTCCACCACCAGATACCGCCCGTCCGTCAGTTGGCATACGAAATCTGGGTAGAACTTATCCGTGCTGGTTTGCAGCCAGAACGAGTTTTTGCGTTCCACGTTTCGCACCCAATAGGCCACCTCCGGCGTCTGGTCCAGCCGCAGCGCGCATTCGTATTCCTCGCCCGTGCCGCGCAAATTGCCCACCTGGGGGTAGTAGTGTTTCTGAAACTGATAGCTGCCCTGGTAGAGCGTGGTCCACCCATACGCTTGCGGGTCGAACGTAAACACCAACTCCGGGGACACCTCTAGCAGCGGTTGTTCATCCTTCAATAGCCGGATTTGGTTGTACTCCGTCCGATACACGGTCTGCCGATACCCATTGATCTTCTGCTCGGCTGCCTGCCGTAGTCTCAGTTTGTGGTGTACCAGATAGTCCAGGCTCAGGCCGCGCTCCATCATCAGCGCCCGCAGCATCCGCTCCAGAAAGCGGCCTACCTCACTTGAGTCCAGGTCAATATGCGCGATGTGCCGCTCTAGCCACAAGATCAACTGGCCGGTGTCCCAGCGTCCCAGGTCCAGCGTCATCTGTCGCTCGCGCAGCTCTTGCAGCGCAACCACTTCGACTTTGACCTTGCCGCTCTCGGTCACGTCAATCTCGGCGGTTTGTGCGCCGCTCTCGGTGGAGGCAAATTCGGCCTCGGTCAATGCCGCGTCGGCATTCGCCAGGTTCCAGTCCACCTCTGTGAAATGCGATTGCTCAAATGGTTCGAGTAATTCGCCTTGCCGGTATGCCAGCACCGGCACCGCCAGCGTTTCGCCGCGCTCGGCTGGGCTAAGTGGTCGGTTGGTCAGCCCCGTGGTGGGTTGGAAGATCGAGAATCCTTGCGTCTCCCGGCGCAAATCGTCCAATGCGGCCTGGTCGCGCGGATCGCTGAGTTGTTGCGCAATGGCTTCGTGGTCGCGGGCCGTCATTGCGCCCGCGAAGACTACCTGCCCGCTGGCCGCTTCTATGGTCAGCTTGGCCGCTGTTTCGGGCGGTAGCGCCGTCACATCCAACGCCGCGCCAAAAGTTGCCCGCGCCGTTGGTTTCAAGGTGTCCAACATCGGGGGCCGTTCCACTTCCGGCGTCGCCGCGATCAAGTCTGCCGCTTCCTGGCGGTTGAACCCGTTTTCAATCAGCGCGTCGGCCAGCGCCTCCGCCGTTTCCTTGAAACTGGCCGAGGTCGCGAAAGCATACGCCCGGTTTAGCGCCGGCCGCTGCTTCTTCGTCGCGTTCGGCATCCGCAGCACTCGCCCCAAGATCTGCTCCACCGCCGTCGAGGCGCGCAATTCCGCCACGCTGCACAGCACATAGGCGAACGGGCAGTCCCACCCCTCGCGCAAGGCCTGCACCGTGATGATGTAGCGCACCGGGCACTTCGGGTCTTTCAGGTCGGGGATGTCGTACAGCTCGTTGTTCTCCCCAGTGGCCTCCTTGATCTCCTCGGCGCGGATACGATGGTTTTCGATCAACTCCTGCCGCACCACTTCTACTGTTACCGGCGCTGCCCCCCGCCGCGGTTGGGCCTGAATGAGCATGATCGGCCGAATATATTCCCCCGTCGCCTGTTGCTCCAGCCGCGCTTCCGCGTCCAACTCCTCGTAGGCGTGCATCGCGTCCGCCAGCAGGTCTTGCCAGTTCTCCCGCCGGTGAAACTGCACCGGCAGCTTAATCATGTGCTCGGCCTTCAACTCCGCCGCCGACACTGTGTACAACACGTTGCTTGGGCTGCGCTGCGTGTCCGGCGTGGCCGTGAACTCCAAGATGCACGCCGGGTTTAGCCGCGTCAGCGTCTCGAACGACAGCGGCGTGCGCGCGTTGTGCGCCTCATCCACAATCACAATCGGCGACCGCAACCGCAGCACGTTTGCCAGCGAGTACGTTACTTGCCCCGTGGCGGCGTCCCGCAGCGGGCGCAGCAGGTTATCCGGCCAGCCTTCAAAGTGGTGCATCAGCGCCCCGTTTTGCTCGTACACCTTGCGCCCCAGCGTTTCTTCCACCCGAAAGGCTTGCAGCGTCGCCACGATAATCACCGTCTCGGTGTCCAGCGTGGCTTTCGGCGCCTCCAGCGCCTCGCCCACCTCCAAGACCGTGATCGGCCCCAACGCCGCTTCCAGCGCCTGCCGGTAGAAGTGCCGCCGGTCGCGCAGCGCCACCAGCGTTTGCCGCACAATCGTGTTTGACGGCGCCAGCCACACCACCACCGACCGCAGGGCGTGCAGCAGTTCTTGCGTCGCCAGCCCCACCGCGTGGCACGCCACCACCGTCTTGCCGCCGCCCGTGGGGATGCGCACGCACACATACGGCAGGCCGCGCAGCCCCTCCACCGGCCGGTAAGCCAGCCCCTGTCCCAGCCGTTTATCGGTGATGGTATAGAACGCCGTGCCGGGGTTATTCGTGCGCGTGCACTCCTGAAAATACTCGCGCAGCGCGTCTAGCGCGTCGCGTTGGTACCCCTTGAGTTCCGGCATGGTCTACTCCACCCTCAGCGCCGTCGGAATCTGCTTGAACGTCACGCCCACTTGGCGCAGCCTTTCCGCGCTTAGCAGGCAGCGCGTGCCATAGATCACCCTCGGCCCGGCGTGCGCCGGCAGCCCCGCCAGCACCGCCCGCGTCAGCGCGTTGCCCCCCGCCGCCGACTTGTCTTTCAGGATGCCGTTATACAGCAAATAGACCGCTGTGCCGTTGTGCACCCCCAGCAGTGGCGTCTGGCCGTTCTTGGGCTTCGGCAGCGCCGCCCCCGTTTCGCTAAAAAAGACCAACCGCGCTAGCTCTCCGTAACCCACCTCAGCGCGTATATGCCCCTCCGCGTCGAACAGCGTGGGGCCGAGGGTACAGTATTGGAAGCCGCCAGCCAACCCCTCTATGTTTGCATAGCCTTCGATTACACGCCGCAATCTCTCTGCGGTAGCAGTGCGCGCTACAGTCGGCTCCATTTCTGTAAGGATGAACCGACGATTACCGCCTGCCTTATTTAGCTGCAAGACAGCATGGCCCGTTGTGCCGCTGCCCGCGAAAGAATCAAGGATGATGTCACCAGGTTGCGACGCAAGCTCGAGAATGCGTTGCACCAAGCGGACAGGTTTTGGGGTCGGGAATACGTCATCCTCAGTGTCTCCAAATATGCGACGAATTTCACGCCGCGCCTCTTGATTGTCACCCGCTATCTCTCGCGGCCACCAAGTTGAGGGAACTAGGCCACCATCCTTTTTGTAATACTTCTTCAAGCGGGGAACATTTGTACCACTAATACCCCACCAAACACGACCCTCCGCGACCAAACGTTCAAGCACAGTCTTCTCAAATATCCATGTGCGACGGCGTGATGGAGGCCAGACATCCTTACCCGTGTTAGGGTTCTTTATTGCGTAGTATAGGTTGGGGCGTTCATCTGCCGTTTTATTGACCGTTAGGTCGGCGGAAGCCCAAGGTCCGAGTGGATCATTGTCGGGGTTGGCATATCGTTGACTTTGAGTTTCCCCTGCTGATAGTAGATTCCGTTGCCAACCTTTGGGATCATTCCGATTTTGCTTCGCCCTTTTGGCATAAACTAATATGTGGTCGTGCATATCTGATATGTTGATGGCATCATTCTGGGGCGACTGTTTCTTTTGCCAGACGATATTCGCAATAAAGTTTTGCTCGCCAAATATCTCGTCCGCTACTAGTCTAAGGCGAGCCGCCTCATTGTCGTCAATGCTAATAAAAATCGCCCCGTCGCTGCTAAGTAGCTCTCGCAGAAGTAGGAGGCGAGGATACATCATGCACAACCACTTGTCGTGGCGGCTCAGGTCCTCACCTTGCGTGCCGACTACCTTTCCTAACCACTCTTGCATCTGTGGGCTGTTTACGTTGTCGTTGTAAACCCAGCCCTCATTGCCCGTGTTGTAAGGCGGGTCAATGTAAATGCACTTCACCTGCCCCGCGTAAAACGGCAGCAGCGCCTTCAGCGCCACCAGGTTGTCGCCCTCCACCAGCAAGTTCCCGCTGTCCGCCGGCCCCACCGAAAGCGCCGGCTCCGCCCGCAGCAAATGAAACGGCACCGTCGTGTGGTGGCGCTCCACTGCCTCGCGCCCAATCCAGTTCAAAGAAGGCATCGTCGCTCACTCGCTCGTTTATCGGCCATAATCGCGTCGTTCTAGCATAACGGCTGGAAAAAAGTGCTAACCTTAAAATTTCCCCAACCTCTTGCTAGTCGAACATTTGTTTGCCACAGTATACCTTAGCACAACGCCGCGCCACGCCCTTTACCAACCGCATCCGTCCCCGCCAAACCACGACCGGCCGCTCCTGCCAGTAGTGACAGTTCTCAGCCCTCAAGTGGTCGCCCTGCCAGTAATACCAGTTCCCCGCCATCGCGTGGTCGTTCTGCCAGTAATGCCAGTTCCCCACCATCGCGTGGTCGTTCTGCCAGTAATGCCAGTTCCCCGCCATCGCGTGGTCGCCCTGCCAGTAATGCCAGTTCCCCGCCATCGCGTGGTCGCCCTGCCAGTAATGCCAGTTCCCCGCCATCGCGTGGTCGCCCTGCCAGTAATGCCAGTTCTCAAAGATCACGTGGCAGCAGTGGCGGCAGTGGCGCTCGCCAATCTGGCTGATTTCGTCCAGAATTCCGAGCCGGGCCGGCGCGCCCCTCGCCCGATTCCGATTGACCAAAAGCCGCCTCTGGTCTACCATCCGCCTATGCCCGACCTATGGACGGTCAGCAGTCTCAACCGCTACGTCAAACAAGCGCTCGAAACCGATTACCGCCTGCAAGACCTGCGCGTCAGCGGCGAAATCTCCGGCTTCAAGGCCTACCCTTCGGGCCACTGGTACTTCTCGCTGAAGGACGGCGGGGCGCAGGTCAACTGCGTGCTGTGGCGCAGCCGCGCCGAGCGCCAACCGTTCGTGCCGCGCGACGGCGACGCGGTCGTGGCGCTGGGCAACGTCACCCTGTACGAGGCGCGCGGCCAATACCAGCTCGACGTGCTGCACTTGCAGGCCGCGGGCGAAGGCGCGCTCTACCGCGAATTCTTGCGCCTCAAGGCCCAACTCGAAGGCGAAGGGCTGTTCGCGCCCGAACGCAAGCGCCCGCTGCCCAGCGTGCCGCGCCGCATCGGCGTGGTCACCTCGCCCGCCGGGGCCGCCCTGCGCGACATCCTGAACATCCTGCGCCGCCGCTGGCCGCTGGCCGAGGTGGTTTTGGCCCCCACCGCCGTGCAGGGCCTGGACGCCCCGCCGCAGATCGTGGCGGCCCTCGCCGCCTGCGCCGCGACCGCGCCCGACGTGCTCATCGTGGCGCGCGGCGGCGGCGCGCTGGAAGACCTGTGGGGCTTCAACGACGAGCGCGTGGTGCGGGCCGTGGCGGCCTGCCCCGTGCCCGTGGTGAGCGGCGTCGGCCACGAGACCGACTTCACCCTGACCGACTTCGCCGCCGACCTGCGCGCGCCCACGCCCTCCGCCGCCGCCGAACTGGTGACGCCCGACCGCGAACAGTGGGAGCTAGATCGCGCCGCCCTGACGCTGCGCCTGACGGAAGCGCTGCAAGCCCAACTGCGCGATCTAGCCTGGGCGCTCTCAAACCAACAAGCGCAACTGCGCGGCTTCTCGCCCGTCAACCAACTGCGCAGCGCCCGCCAACGCCTGGATGACCTGACCGCCCGCGCCGCCGCCGCGCTCGACCACCGGCTGGCGCTCGACCGGGCGCGCTGGCGCGGCCTGGAGCAAGCGCTGAACACCGTGAACCCGCGCGCCGTGCTCGCGCGCGGCTATGCCGTGGTGACCACCGAGGCGGGCGACCTGGTGCGCGCGGCCGCCGCCGTGCAGCCCGGCCAGACCCTGCGCGTGCAAGTGCACGCGGGCGAATTTGCCGCCCGCGTTCTCGCTGAAGGATAACCATGCCTGCCAAGGCCAAGCCCAAACCCGCCGCCCCGCTTGAGACCCTGAGCTTTGAAGACGCCTTCGCCGAGCTGGAAGACATCGTCAGCCGGCTGGAAGCGGGCAGCCTGACGCTGGACGACTCGGTCGCGCTGCACGAGCGCGGCCAGGCGCTCTCGGCCCGCTGCCAGCAACTGCTCGACGCCGCCGACCTGAAGGTCCAGCAGCTAACGCCGCGCCCGGGCGGCGGCTATCAGTTGCAACCCTTCGCCCCCGACGAAGGCTAGCCATGAGCGTGGTCCTGGGCCTGCTCGCCAACCGGGTGCTGCTGGCCGCCGTGCTGGCCTGGACCATCGCGCAGATCATTAAGGTGCCGCTGAACTACCTGCTGCACCGCGAGTGGGATTGGTCGCTCTTGTTCGCCGCGGGCGGCATGCCCTCGTCGCACACGGCGCTGGTCACGGGCATCGCCATCGGCGTCGGCCTGCAAGACGGCTTTCAATCCACCACCTTCGCGGTCGCGGCCGTGCTGGCGGCCGTGGTCATCTACGACGCCACCGGCGTGCGCCGCCACGCGGGCGACCACGCGCGCGTGCTGAACTTAATGATTGACGAACTGCTCACCGGCCATCCGCTGGCCGAAAAAGAACTCAAAGAGGTGCTGGGCCATACGCCCCGCGAGGTCATCGGCGGCCTGCTGCTGGGAATGGTCACAGCTTACGTCCTGCTGCGGGTGGTCTAATGCCCTTCCGACTGCGCTCGTCCTACGGCCGCAATTACCCCATTGACCGTCTGCTGTACATTGGCCGCGACGAGACCTGCCAAATCCGTCCGCCGGATTCGCTCGTCTCGCGCGTGCACGCCGCCGTGTGGGTAGATCGCGGCGTGGTGCAGGTGCGCGACGAGCACGCCTCCAACGGCACCTTCGTGAACGGCACGCGCCTGGCCGCCGGCCAAACGCGCAGCCTGCGCGCGGGCGACCAACTGCAAGTCGGCGACAGCCTGTTCACGCTCGACGGCGCGGCCACCTCCGCCGCCGACCTGGAAACGCTGGTGGAGCCGCCCGCCGCCGAGCCGCCCACCGCGCCGGATGCGCCGCCCACCATCCGGGCGCCCGAGCTGGTGCCGGCGCCCACCCAGGCCGCGCCGCTCCCGGCTGGTTTGGCCGAGGCGCCGCCGGCGGCGCGCCCACGCGGCCTGAGGTGGCCGCTGGTGGCGGCCGTGGGCTGCCTGGCGCTGGCGCTGCTCTGCTTGTGCCTGGTCTTCGCCTTCCTGCTGACGCCGCCCGGCCAGGAACTGTTGGCGCGGCTGTTCGGCGGCTGAGCGCGGCGGCCCCGCTGCGCCGAGGTGCGCGGGCGGCATTTCCGCGCCGACAGGTTTTCGTGCATAATAGCGGCCCATGGCTGTTAACCTCCCCGCCTTGCGCGAAGACCAACTCCACGACTTGCAGCGCACCCTGGCCGACGGCCATTGTGTCGCCATCTTCGGCCTGAGCAACACCGGCAAAAGCCCGTTCATGCGCGCGCTGGCCGCCCCCGAAAGCCAGCGCCGCTTTGATGCGATCGCCGGCCGCCCCACCGCCGTGGTGTACATTGACTGCAACCGGCTGGTCGAGCTGAGCGCCACCGGCTTTTACGAGATCGTGGTGCGCAGCCTGCTGGAGGTGATCGAAGACCCGGCCACCTCGCCCAACCCGCCGGTCGAGCTGCTCCAGAGCGTGCGCGAGTATCACAACCGCATCACCACCGGGCCGGCCTTCCAGGCCTCGCTGGCCTTCAACAACGCGCTGGCCGAAACCTGCAGCCGGCTCGACCTGACCCTGGTGCTGCTCTTCGACGAGTTTGACGAGATCTATTCGGTGCTGGAAGATCGCACGCTGCTCAACCTGCGCGCCCTCAAAGACCACACCCACTCGCGGCTGGTCTACGTCACCGCCACCTCGCGCCTGCTGAGCGACATTCGCGCCCCGAACGACAACGAGTTCGCCGAACTGTTCGTGGGCTACCTGCTGCCGCTCGGGCTGCTGGCCGCGACCGACGCGCGCCGGGTGATCCTCAACTACCCCGGCAGCGACGCGCTCGACGAAGCCACCGTAGACGTGATCTTGCGGCTGGCGGGCGGGCATTTCGGCCTGCTGAGCGCGCTGACCCAGGCCGCGCTGCGCTTCGCCCAGGGCGCCACCGACACCCGCCGCCTCACCGGCGACCTGGCCGCCCGCGCCGAGTGCCTGAAGGTGTGGAACCAACTGCGCCCCGACGAGCAGGCCGCGCTGATCCACCTCGTCACCGCGCCCGATGAAGGGCTGGCCGGGCCGGACGGCGAGCGCCTGCGCACGCTGGGCCTGATCGTGGATGACCCGGAGGGCCGGCAGCTCTTCAGCGAATTGTTTGCCGCCTTTGTGCGCCGCCAGAGCGCCCTGCCCAACCTCTCGGCCCAGGGCGTGGTGGTGGACGAAGACGCCGGCGAAGTGTGGGTGGACGGCGCCAAGGTCACCATCCTCACCGACCTGGAATACAAGCTCATGCGCCTGCTGTATGAACGCCGCGACCGCCTGACCACCAAAGACATGATCGTCGAGGCCGTGTGGGGCGGCGAGTATCTCGACCGCGTGGACGATGCGCGCATCGAGAAGCTCGTCAGCCGCCTGCGCGCCAAGATCGAGCCTGACCCGGCCCGGCCGCGCTACCTGCTCACCCAGCGCGGCCGCGGCTACAAGCTCTCCAGCCAGCCCGTCGAACCATCGAAAGACGACCTCTAGCCTTGCGGCGGCTGTCGCCGCCCCGTCCCCATGCCCGACGTCATCCTGGTGGTCGAAGATGATGCTGCCCTGCTGGAGGGCCTGCGCGACATGCTCGAGCTGGCCGGGTACCAGGTGCTCACCGCTCGCAACGGCCTAGACGCCCTCACCCTGCTCAGCCGGCAGGTGCCCGACCTGATCGTTTCGGACATCAACATGCCGCGCATGGACGGCTACCAGTTCTACCACCAGGTGCGCGCCCACCCCGATTGGGTGAGCCTGCCCTTCATCTTCCTGACCGCCAAGGGCGAAAAGGCCGACGTGCGCCGCGGCAAGATGCTGGGGGCCGACGACTACCTCACCAAGCCGTTCGACGAAGCCGACCTGATCGTGGCCGTGCAGGCCAAGCTCAACCGGCGCGCGCAACTGCTCTCGGCCCAAACGCGCCAGATCAGCGACCTCAAGCGCACCATCCTCACCACCCTCAACCACGAGTTTCGCACGCCGCTCACCTACATCAGCACCTATGCCGACATGCTGCGCGAGAACAACCTGAGCGCCGAAGAGTTCCGCGACTTCATGCGCGGCATTCAAGTCGGCAGCGAGCGCCTGCGCCGCCTGGTGGAAGACTTCATCTTTCTGGTGGAGCTGCAAACGGGCGAGGCGCAAGAGTTGTTCGAGCGGCGCTGCGCCCCGCTGCCCAACCTGCCGCTGCTGCTGCAACTGGCGCTGGAGCGCAGCCGCGCCAAGGCCGAAGCGCGCCAGGTGACGCTGCGGGCCGAGGTGGCCGAGGCGCTGCCCGGCGTGCGCGCCGACCGCGAATACCTGCTCGACGCCGTGCTGCGCCTGCTCGATAACGCCATCAAGTTCTCGCGCAAGACCGGCGGCCAGGTGACGCTGCGGGCCGAGCCGGGCGGGCGCGGGGTGCTCATCCACGTCATTGACCACGGCATCGGCATGCCGGCCTCCGAATTGGACAAGATCTTCGACGTGTTTTACCAGATTGACCGGGCCAAGCTGGAACAGCAAGGCTCCGGCTCGGGCCTGGCGATTGCCCAGAGCATCGCCCAAATGCACGGCGGCGCGCTCAGCGCCCAGAGCGTGCCGGGCCACGGCAGCACCTTCACGCTCTCGCTCCCCAGCCTCGAGCCGGCCGGCTAAGTCCGGCGCGCCGCTGGTTAACCTCTCAATTTAGCGCTAGGCTGAGGGCAACCGGTTCCACTGCGAGGTGCCCCATGCCGCGTTCGACCCTGCCCGGCCCGCCGCCGGCGCGCCTGCCCAAAACCGCCCTGATGCGCCGCGTAGAAGCCGCGCACGGCGGGCGCGATGTGCGCGAGGTCCTCATCGAGTTGTACAACCAGCGTGGTAATCAGGCGGGGGTGGCCGCCGCGCTGGGGCTGCCGCAGGCCACGGTGCAGCGCTGGTTTCGGCGCTGCGGCATTCACACCGTCACCTGGGCCGAGGCGTTTCTGCCGCCGGGGCGCGGGGATAAAAAAACCCCAACTGAGGGGGGGCAGTTGGGGTGACAGTCCGGCGAACCGGACCATCGCTTACATTGTAACAAGGTTCACGCAGAAAGCAAGGCTCAAACGGGGCCGGCTGCGTGAATGTTTCATTAATAACGCCGACCCGGCCCAACTGTCCAGCGCCGGACGATATTTGTGCGGTCGTCAAAAGCAAACACGCCCGCCGCCTGGGAGTACAATACGGCCCATGCCCAGCGCCCCCTACAGCTACGACCAAATTCCCTATCTCAACCGCACGCACGTGCGCACACATCCCGACCGGATGGCCACCATGGCGACCCTGCTCGGCCTGGAGCCGCCGCGGCTGGAGGCCTGCCGCGTGCTGGAGCTGGGCTGCGCCAACGGCCACAACCTGCTGCCCATGGCCCTCAACCTGCCCGGCAGCCGGTTCGTGGGCGTAGACCTGTCGGCGCGGCAGATCGCCGACGGCCGGGCCGCCCTCGCCGAGCTGGGGCTGACCAACCTCACCCTGCGCCATGCCTCGATTTTGGATATTGACGCCGATTACGGCCGCTTTGACTACATTCTCTGCCACGGCGTGTATTCGTGGGTGTCGACCGAGGTGCAGGCCAAGATTTTGGATGTCTGCCGCGCGCACCTGGCCCCGCACGGCGTGGCCTATGTCAGCTATAACTGCCTGCCGGGCTGGCACGACAAGCTGCGCGTGCGCGAGATGCTGCTCCACCACGTGCGTCACATCCCCGACGCCCGCGAGCGCATCCGCCAGAGCCGTGAGTTCATTCGCGGGTTGGCCGAGATCGTCGCGCCGCCCGAGGCCACCGAACTGAGCGCCTATGGGGCCACGCTGCGCGCCGAAGCCGAGATCGTGGCCCAGCAAGACGACGACTACATCTATCACGAGTATCTCGAAGACAGCAACCTGCCCATTTACTTTCACGAGTTCGCCGAGCGGGTGGAGGCGCATGGCCTGCAATACCTGGGCGACGCCGACCGCGGCCTGAAGGCGCTGGAGAGCGTGCTGCCGGCCACTGCCCAACCTCTGGCGCAGCCCTACAGTCACAGCCTGACGGCGCTGGAGCAGTTCTTCGACTTCCTCTCCAACCGCACCTTTCGTTCGTCGCTGCTGGCGCTGGGCGACGCGCCGGTGGACCGCAGCGTGCCGAGCTACCGCCTCAAGAACCTCTTCGTGCGCGCCGCGCTGCGGCCGACCAACCCCGCGGCCGACCTGACCAGCGCCGACTATGAGACCTTCGCCACCGAGGGCAGCGCCAACACCTACTCCACGGCGCACCCCGTGACGAAGGCCGCGCTGCAAGTCCTGGCGAACGCCCACCCGCGCTCGGTGCCGTTCAATGACCTGGTGGCCGAAGCCTGCGCCCGCACCTACCCCGACCCAAGCATGGCCCTCAGCCGCGTGACCCTCACGCGCGAGGCCGACGCCCTCGGCCAGAACCTGCTGCAAGGCTACACCGCCGACAGCGCCCTGATTGACCTGCATGCGTTCGCGCCGCCGCTGGCCCTCACACCCGCCGAGCGGCCCAGCGCCCTGCCCAGCGCGCGCTTTCAGGCGATCTTCGGCCGCAGCGTGACCAACCCCTATCACCACCATATCCACCTCGACACGCTGAGCTGGTACCTGACGCCGTTCCTCGACGGCACACGCGACGCCGCGGCGCTGGCGGCGCTGGTGCTGGCCAACCCCTCGCTGGCCGTGGAGAAAGACGGCCAGGAGTTGACCGACCCAGCCCAGAAGCCCGCGCTGGTGCGCGAGCAGGTGGAAACCTGCCTGCACACGCTGGCGCACCTGGGCCTGCTGGTGGAGAGCTAAGCGGCCCGGCACGAACCTTGCTCTCAGCTTGACGCATGACGCTGATGCCTCCTGGTGGCCGGTTCTGGCCGCTGCCCCCCGCGCTGTGGGAGTGGGCCTGGCGCGCGGCGCTCTCCGGCGCGTGCCTGGCGGCCATGCTGCTGCTGCGCGGCGAAACCCGGCTGCAAGCCGCCGCGGGCCGCCCCCCCGCCCAAGAGACCCCGCCTACCACCTATGTGACCCAGCCCGGTGACACGCTGGCCCGGCTGGCGCTGCGCTTTCACCTGCGCCCGCTCACGCTGGCCGCCGCCAACGGCCCGCTGCCCGCCGCCGGCCTGACCGCCTATCTTCAGGCGGCGCTGCCCGCCGGGCAGACCCTGCAACTGCCCACCATCGTGCGCCTCGCCGGGCGCGGCCCGCACCACCCCGACGAGGCGGCGGCGCCGGTCGTAATCCCGACCCCCTATCCGGCCCAACTCAACCACCTGGGCACGCCGCGCTTCGTGCTGGCCGACTATATGCTGTGGTACAGCCCAGATGTGTTCGACGGCACGCAGACCTTCGACATTCCCGCCGCCGGGCCGTATTCCTCCTCGGATTACGGCGCCATCCAGCGGCAGGTGGCGCAGGCGCAGCAAGCCTGCCTGGATGGCTTCGCCGCGCACTGGTACGGCCCCTTCGACCCGGTGACCACGGGCAACTTTGAGCAACTGCTGGCGGCCTCGCGCGGCGCCAACTTGCAGCATGCCGTGCTGCTGCTGACCAACACCTGGCCGGGCCAGGGCGAGCAGGCGCTCATTGACGCGATCAACTATGTGCTGGCGAACTGGGTCAACCACCCCAACTATCGGCGGGTGGGTGGGCGGCCGCTGCTGCTCTTCACCGACATGTCGCGGCCGTGGGGCAACGAGGCCGAGGCGTGGGCCGCGTGGAGCCGCATCCGCGCCGCCACCGACCCCAACCACGCCACGCTGTGGATGGCCGAGGGGCTGTACACCACCTTCAACCCGCTGTTCGACGGCCTGTACGTCTACCGCATTGACCATCGCGACTACCCGCAAGCCTACCTAAAGCAGGCGCGCTTCGCGGCGCTGCTGCGCGGGGTGGAGGCGCAAGGCGGGCTGCCGATTGGCGGGCTGTATTGGGGCGACACCATTGCCCCCGGCTACGACGACACCCGCGCCGCCAACACGCAGATGGACTTTCGCGCGCCGCAGCCGCCCTTCGTCCGCGACCGGGGCGCGGGCGCGTACTATGCGGCCACGTTCGCGGCCACGGCCGAAACGGGCGGCGACTTCCTGCTGGTGAAGTCGTTCAACGAGTGGGTCGAGGGCACGGCCATCGAGCCGAGCCGGGGCGAGGGCGACCTGTACCTCAACCTGACCTGCCAGTACGCCAACGCTTACCGCCGGCGCTAGCCGGCGGCCATGCCCAACGGGCCGGCAGTTAGCCGGCTCGTTTGCGTTTAAGCCGGACAGGGCGGGCGGTTTCTAACCTATTTGCGGCCAGGTTGGAGCGGGCAGTGCCGGGGCTGAAATGAGCGAGAGCCGGGGACGCCGATCCCCGGCTCTCTCACAAGGAGGAGAAGAAGACTATGCTCTTCTATGCTTAGGATACTACCTCCACGGCCGCCGCGCCCAACCGCCGCCCTACGGCTGGCATACGCTCGGTCTGCGGCGGCCCGGCGCGGCAGGCGGCGGCCTCAGGCGGTGATCAGCTCGGTGGGCAGGTACTCGCAGCGGTTCTGGTAGACGACGTAGTGGGCGTCCGGGGCCAGGACGATGCGGGTGATCGAGGCGTTGTTGAGCATGTGCCCGAGCCGGTAGGGGGCGGGCAAGTCCATGAGGGCGGCCAGGATGTGGTTGTAGAAGCCGCCGTGGCTGACGATGCCGACGCGGTCGTCGGTGGGGCCGTGGCGCTCGAGCAGGGCGGCCACGGCGCGGCGGGCGCGGCGCGGGCGGTCCTCGTATGGCTCCAGGCCGGCCGTCCACCAACCGGCCTCGGTGAGGCTCTCGGGCAGGATGAAGTCGGGATATGCTTGGGTGAAGTAGGCGCGGCCGTGGCCGGGGCGCCCGACGAAGACGCCCGGCTGCTCTTCCAGGAACAGGCCGCCTTCTTCGTGCCAGTCGGGCCAGGCGGTCAGGGGCAGGCCCAGGCGGCGGGCGATGACCGTGCCGGTGTGGACGGCGCGCACCATCAGGCTGGCGTAGAGGTGGGTCAGGCCGACGCCGCGCCGGTTCTGCGGGTCGTAGGGGGTGGTCTGGGCGGCGAGGTTGGTCTGGGCCAGGAAGTCGGCCAGGTGGGCGGCTTGCTGTTGGCCGAGGGAGGTCAGCTCAGGGTCGTGGGTGCGGACTTCGTTAGCGGCGTTGCGGGCGGCCAGGGCGTTGTTCTCAGATTGGGCGTGACGAAGAAAGTAGAGTTCCATGCGGATAGTGGCTGTCGGGTGTGGTTGGGAGCCGCTCCCCGTGTCGAGACGCGGGGGAGGCTTCGCTAGGGACTGATGGATGATGAGCCGGGTGGAGGCCGGGCGCTATTGTAGCAGAGGCGCAATGGGCCGAGCTTATTCGGGGCCGGGGTCGAGGTGGAACAGGCCGGCCGGGTCGGCCCCGAGTAGGCCCGCTTGCCGGGCGCGCTCGTCCACGCGGCAGAGGCGGGCCACCATGGCCGGGGTGAGCAAGGTGACTTTGCGGACGGTGTCGATGGCGTCGGCGATGGCGTCGAGGGCGGCGTCGTCGGTCTCCCAGTTCAGGCGGTTGAAGCGGGCCAGGCGCAGAGGCAGGGTGTAGGCGCGCAGGGTCTTTTCGCCGGCGGCGTTGAAGTAGTCTTCGAAGTAGGAGAGGACGAGTTCGCGCAAGGTGCGGTGGATCGGTTCGCGGTAGCGCAGGCCGCTGAAGTTGCTTTTGGCGAGTGCGCCCCAGTGACGGTCTACCTGGAAGAGGGCGAGCAGGTGGTCGTCGTCGCGGTCGTTGGGGAGCATATCGAGCACCTGGGCGGGGTGGCCCAGGCGCTGCAACAGCGCGGCGGCCAGGATGGCCCCGTCGTAGCAGTGGGCGGTGCGGTCGCGCAGGGCGGTGAGCGGGGCGCGGTAGCGGTCTTCGGTGCTGTAGGCGAAGGTGTCGAGGAAGGCCTGGATTTTGAGCGGGGTGTCGAGGCGGGCGAGGCGCTCGGCTTCGGTGGGGGTGAGGGCGGATTGGAGGGTGGGCATGGGGGGGGCGGGGCCTCAAGGGTCTCAGGGATACGCGCCGCTCATTATAGAGGCGGTTGACAAGCGGCGGGGCGCGCTGGGTAAAGCCCTAACCCCCGGCCCCCATAGGCGCGAACGTAAGCCAGCCAACCAGGTGCCGGCGACTTACCCGTACCCGCTCACGCGTCCGCGACCGTGAGCCAGCCGGCCCGACAGATGCGCGTCGCCCTGTGTTTGCCCCGGGAAAGCCAAAGAGACGGGCGCGAATGAGATTGGTTCCTTCGTTCCGGCGTCGGTGACTCGTGGAAGCTCAGTCGGCTCTCACGCCAACGGGCCAGGCGGCTGCAATCAGCGCCCGGCCCGTTATTGTTTTGGCGCGGTGATGGGACCCTAGCTGGTCAGGCCCCACCACGCGCCGGCGATGACGGCCAGCGGCAGCAGCGCGGCGGCGAACCCGGCCAGCGCGGCCACGGCGGCCCAGCGCGCGCTAACCCGGCAGGCGGCGCGCACGGCCAGGCCGCCCAGGGCGACGGACGCGGCGGCAAGGCCCAGGACGGCCACGACGCGCGCCAGGCCGGGCAGGAGCAGCGCTCCGCCCAGGGCCAGGCTGAGCGGCGCGGCGAAGGCGGCGCAGGCGAACAGCAGCCGGGCGTAGACTTCGCGCTGAAAGAGGCCCGCGCCGCCCGCCGGGGCCGGTTGGCGCTCCAACAGGTGCGGGCGCAGCCGGAAGCCGTGAGCAGCGAGGTGCGCGGCGGCGGCGCAGGCGGCGGCGACCGCCAGGGCGAAGGCGGCCACGAGCAGCACGACGAGCGCGCCATATGAAAACAGGATGGTGGGCAGGGGGACGAGGCCGCGCACGAAGCTGAACAGGGCGGGCGGGCCAAAGCCCAGGGCGGCCCCGGCCAGGCACCAGCGCAGGGCGCGCTCCAGGCTGCCGCTGGGGTTGGCGGCGAGGCCCTCGAAGACTTCCAGGCCGGGGTAGCGCAGGGCCAGCGACCAGACGGTTTGCCAGGCGCGGGCGCGGATGGCGGCGGCCCGCAGCGAGCGCACGCGCGCGGCGGCGGGCGCGGGTTGGGCGGCCGGGGCCGCGCGCGGAGCAGCAGCGGCCGGGGCCGAGGTGGATTGGGCGCTCGACGCGGCCGTCGGCGCGGCGGGCGGAGCCGGGCGCGGGGCGGCCGGGGCGGCCAGCGACGACATTAGGCGGGGATCGGATGACATGCTGCCTCCAGCGCGGGGGTTAGGCGCTCCGCGCATGCAGGGTTAGTGCAAGAGGCGGGCCAGCGCGCGGGGCTGGGGCCAAGACCCGCGGGGCCGTCCGCCCAACGCAGACCGGCGGGCGCCGGCGCGGCCGTGCTAGACTGGGGCAACAACCGGACTCAGGGAGCGAACGATGAACATTCAGCTTGACATGATCGGCATTGCGGTGCGCGATATGGCCAAGGCGCTGGCGTTCTACCGGCAACTGGGGCTGGCCATCGCGGAAGGGGCCGAGCAAGAAGACCACGTCGAAGTCATCACGCCCAACGGCTACCGCTTGGCGTGGGACACGGTGGCGCTGATCAAGGGCTTCGACCCAGAGTGGGTTGAGCCGGCGGGGCACGCCATTGGCCTGGCGTTTAAGTGCGACACACCCGCCGCGGTGGATGCGCTGTACGCCCAACTGACGGCGGCGGGCTATGTCGGCAAGCGCGCGCCGTGGGACGCTTTTTGGGGCCAGCGCTACGCCGGGGTGCTCGACCCCGATGGGAACCTGATAGACCTGTTCGCGCCGTTAGGCGGCTAGGGCGCGCGCGGGGCGGCGGGGGCGCTTCGGCTTGAGCAGCAGCACGCCGCGGCAGTTGGGCGCGCCGCAGCGGCAGGCGTAGCGCTGGGCGAAGTCCTTGCGCCAGCGCCCGGCGCGTTCGAGCTGGTAGTCGTAGGCCAGCTCTTCGCCGGGCCGGATGGCGCGGGCGGCTTCGATGAAGATGCGGCCCTCATCGTCCACGGCCTGGCAGTTGGGGGCGCAGGAGTGGTTGATGAAGCGCGCCGCGTTGCCGTCCACGGCGGCGTCTATCACCACCTGGGCGCTGACGGTGAAGAGGAAGGTGTGCGGGTGGTCCACGGCGTCGTCGTCGTAGCGCTGGTTGGCCTCGGCGTGGCTGATGCGCTCGCCCGTGTACTCGAGCAGGCGCGCGCCGCGGCGGATGCGGCGGGTGGCGAACACGCCCTGCCCCTGGATGGGCGAGGCGCGCACCTCGAAGGGCGGCACAGGGTTCTGGCCCATCCGCGCCATCAGGCCGCGCCGCCTTTCACCGCGCCAAAGGCCGCGAACGGCCCGCGCTTGTGGAGCACGTCCACCTGGGCGAAGCCGGCGGCGCGCAGCCGGTCGAGCTGGTAGGTGAGCGGGCGCGGCGAGTCCTCGGCCTCGATGTAGGCGAAGACGGTGTCGCGGTAGGCGGTGTCGCGCAGGCTGGTCAGGTACTCGCCGTAGCGCTGCCAGATGACGGCTTGCGGGCCGGGGTGCTCGTGGGCCACCAGGTCGGCGATCCACACGCTGCCGCCAGGGCGCAGCGCGGCGTAGAGCATGGCGAAGGCCGCCTGCCACTCGGCGTCGGCGCGCAAATGATGGAGCACGGCCGCCGCCAGGATCACATCGAACTGCGCGGGGCCGGGGGCGTAGGCGCGCAGGTCGGCCTGCACGGTGGTCACGCGGCCGGTGGTCTGCGGCTGCACGCGCTGGGCGGCGCGCTCGAGCATGGGGCGGCTCAGGTCGAGCAGGGTCACGTCCAGGTTGGGCAGCGCTTGCAGGAGCTTGAGGCTGTAGTTGCCCGCGCCGCAGCCCAGGTCGAGCGCGGCGCGGGCGCGCGGGGTGGCGGCGGCGGCGGCCTGCACCACCAGCTCCAGCACCAGCGGCGCGTCCATGGTCGCGCTCTGGCCGGTCTCTAAGTTGGAAAAGCGTTCCACGTCTGCGTCGAAGCGCGCGCGGATTTGTTCCGGCGTGGATTTGGGCATGGCCTAGCCGGGGCCGGTGATGCCGGGCTGGGCGCGCACGCAGGTGACGCTGCCGCCCTCGGCGTGGGCCAGCGTGGTGCCGGGGGTGACGGTGGCGACCAGGGTGTCGGTGTTGGCGTCGTAGATGGCGCTGTCGAAGACGAAGCCGCCGCCGAAGGTGAACAGGCTGCTGGCGGGGTCGTAGTCGTACTGGCCGGTGACGGGTGTCTCGCCTTGGGCTTGCCAACTGGCGTCGGGCGCGGGCGCGAAGGTGAGGCGCCCGGCATACGCCAGGAGGCCGTTCTCCGAGCCGGTGCAGTCGAACGCGCCCAGGGAGGTGGTGACGAGCGCGGTGGGGGTGGGCGTGGGGGCGGCCGCGCCGGGGAAGGCGCAGGCCAGGGCGGCCAGCAGCAGGGCGGCGAGGGCGAGGCGGACGGCGCGCGAACGAGTCGTAGCCATATGGGTGTCCTTCATTGGGCGCGGCGGCGAGCGGCGCGCGGTGGGCAGTGATGCCACAGGTTGACGGCGTATATCGTACCGCAAGTTGGGACTTTGGCGCGCATGTGCGCTCAGAGAGGCCGGCAGCTCAAGCGCCTCAGCCTGCGCCCCGCCTCTCCGCTTCACTCCACCCAATCGAACGTGCGCGTCACAGCCTTTTGCCACTGGGCGTAAAGGCGGTCGCGCTCGGCCGCGGGCAGGGCCGGGGTCCAGCGGCGGTCTTCGCCCCAATTGGCGCGCAGGTCGTCCAGGCCGCGCCACGCGCCCACGGCCAGGCCGGCGGCGTAGGCGGCCCCCAGCGCGGTGGTCTCGGCCACGCGCGGGCGGATAACGGGCACGCCCAACTGGTCGGCCTGAAACTGCATCAGCAGTTCGTTGAAAACCATGCCGCCGTCCACCTTGAGGGCGCTCAAGTCAAGCGCGCCGCCCGAGGCGGCGGCATCGCGCCGCATGGCCTCGAGCACATCGCGCGTCTGGTAGGCGGTGGCCTCCAGCGCGGCGCGGGCCAGGTGGGCCTTGGTGGCGTAGCGCGTCAGCCCGGCGATCACGCCGCGGGCGGCGTCCTTCCAGTAGGGCGCGTAGAGGCCGGAGAAGGCGGGCACGAAATACACGCCGCCGTTGTCGCTCACGCTGCGCGCCAGCGGCTCGATCTCGGCGGCGTTGGCGATGAGGCCGAGGTTGTCGCGCAGCCACTGCACCAGTGCGCCGGTGATGGCGAGGCTGCCCTCTAGCGCGTAGACCGGCTGCTGCCCGACGAGCTGATAGCCAAGCGTGGTGAGCAGGCCGTTGGCCGAGGGCACGGGCGCGGGGCCGGTGTTGAGCAGCAGGAAGCAGCCGGTGCCATAGGTGTTCTTGGCCTCGCCGGGGGCGAAGCAGGTCTGGCCGAAGAGCGCGGCCTGCTGGTCGCCCAGCGCGCCCGCCACGGGCAGCCCGGCCAGCGCGCCGCCCGCCACACTCGCGGCCACCTCGCCGTAGACTTCGCTGGAGGCGCGCACCTCCGGCAGGCCCAGGCGCGGCACGGCCAGGAGGCGCAAAAGCTCAGCGTCCCAGGCCAGGGTGTGAATATTCAGAAGCTGCGTGCGGCCGGCGTTGGTCACGTCGGTCAGGTGCCGCCCGCCGCGCGGCCCGCCGGTCAGGTTCCAGATGAGCCAACTGTCCATGGTGCCAAAGAGCAGGTCGCCGGCGGCGGCCTGTTGGCGCGCGCCCGGCACATGGTCGAGCAGCCAGGCCAGCTTGGTTCCAGAGAAGTAGGTGGCGAGCGGCAGGCCGGTCTGGGCGCGGAAACGGTCTTGCCCGCCGTGGGCGACCAGCGCGGCGATGTCGGCGGCGGTGCGCGTGTCTTGCCAGACCAGGGCATTGTGGATAGGGCGGCCGGTGGCGCGCTCCCAAACCACCACGGTCTCGCGCTGGTTGGTCAGGCCGAGCGCGCCGATCTGCCGGCGATCAATGCCCTGGGCCAGGGCGTCGCTCAAAACGGCCTGAGCCGCCGCCCAGATTTCGAGCGGGTCGTGCTCCACCCAGCCGGGCTGGGGGTAAATCTGGCGGTGCTCGCGCTGGGCGCGGGCCAGCGCGCGCCCGGCCTGGTCGAAGACCATGGCGCGGGTGGAGGTGGTGCCCTGGTCGAGCGCCAGCAGCAGCATGGCGCGCTAGACCCCCGGCACGATGACCAGGTTAGAGTCGGTGGTGGCGCGGCGCGTGGCGCGCAGGCTGACATATTCGGGCGAGTGCAGGAAGGCTTTGGCCTGCTCGACGCTGGGGAATTCGATGATGACGAGGCGCTCCGGCTGCCAGTCGCCTTCCATGACCTCCAGCGCGCCGCCGCGCGCCAGGTAGCGCCCGCCGTATTGGGCGACCAGCGGCGGCACTTCGGCGCGGTAGCGGGCGTAGCCTTCGGCATCGCGCACGCGAATGTCAACAACGATGTAGGCGGACATAGAGGCTCCTGAGGGCGGCGAATAGACTGGCCTGTTTATAACTCAAAAACGGCGCGCGGGCGAAGGGCGCGGCAGCGGGAGGCGGGGCCGGCGCCGCGCCCTAGCGGAGGGGCGGCGCGTACCACTCCACGATACCGCAATCGCGAAAGTCGAGCCAGCGGGTCGCGCCGGTGTCCAGGTCAATCAGGCGCAGGCCGCCGCGGCCCGCCACGGCCAGGCGGTGGCCGGTGGGCGCCCAGGCCGCGGCGGCGGCCTGCTGGGCCAGCGTTTGGACCGCGGCCGTGGTGGCGCCGGGCTGGAGCGAGGCGAGATCGAGCAGCGTGAGCGGCGCGACCCCGGCCTGACCATAGGGCCAGTAGCTGAGGTAGCGGCCGTCGGGCGAGGCGGCGACCGCCATGAAGAAGGCCGCCTCGCCGCCGATGGGCGGCAAGGCGATGGGCGGGCCGCCAGGGGAGGCAGGCAGCAGATACAGGTGGGTGCTCGTGTTGCCCGCCGCGAGGGCCACCACCCAGGCGCTGTCACCGGTCCAGGCCAGGGGGAGGAGGTTGAACAGGGCGACGGCCGGGCCATCCGGCAGATTGAGGTCGGCCGCCCGCGCCAGCAAGCGCTGCGCGCCGGTCGCCCGGTCGAGCAGCATCAGCGTTAACAACTGAAAGTTATCCACCCCCATCGGCTCCAGCAATCCATAGACCAGCAGGCGGCCGTCGGGCGAAAGCCGCGCGGGGAAGCCCTGCTCAACCAGTTGGCGCGGGGGCACGCCCGGCTCCAGCGAGATGAGCGCCGGGGCAAAGCCGAGCGGGCTGGTGGTGTCTGTCAGGGCGAGGTTAACCACCAACCCGGTGCGGTCGGGCAGCCAATCGCCCAGGCCGAGGAACCACGGCGCCAGCGCCTCGCTGGCCAGCTCGCGGCTCTGGCCGGCGGCCCGGTCGTAGCCGCGCAGCTCAAGGATCGCGCTATCGGAGCTGCCCGCCAGGCGCTGCGCGTATACCAGCGTTTGATCGTTCGCCCAACCGATCAGGTAAATCTCCGGCGCGTCGGCTACGGCGACCGGCACGGCAGGCTGCGGCTCGGCCAGGTCGAGCACTTCCAGCCGGGCCACGCCCGGCTCGCTCGACGTCACGCGCGCCAGGTAGCGGCCGGCGGCGGAGAGGGCCATGTTGCTCAGGCTCTGGCCGGGCCAGGGGGCGGGGTCGGGCAGGGCCAGGGCCGCGCCGCCGCGCTGCAAAAAGGTCTCGCCCGCGCAGGTGTAGAGCAGGCCGTCCAGGCTAGCGGCGGGCGGCGCGCCCGCGGCGTTGAGTTGGGCGGCGGCTTGCTGCTCCCAGGCGGCCAGCGCCGCGGCCGTGTCGGTTTGGCCCAGCGCGCCGGTCAGCCAGGCGCGCAGGTCGGGCCGGCGGGTCAGCGCGCGCAGCAGGGCGGCGTCGGCGGTGGGCGGCCGCTCGCCCAGGGCCAGGTCGAGGAATTGCAGTGCCTGCAAGCTCAGCGGCAGGGCAGCGCTCGGTTCCAGCGCCAGGGTGTCAGGGCCGGCCGCCCACAGGCCCGCCACTGACAGGTAGTCGGCGGCTTGCAGCGTGTAGGTGGGCGGCGCGGTCAGGCCCAGGCGCAGCTCGGCGCGGGCCACCAGGGCGTCGCGGAAGAAGTCGGAGCGCAGCTCGCCCTTGCCGGTCTGGGCATTGGCGAGCGCGGTCAGGCCGTAGACGGTGAGGGCATGGGTCAGCGCGGCGCGGGCGGCGTCATCGTGCGGCCGCCCGGCCACTTGCGGCGAGGGCAGGTAGAGGCGCGTGGGCGCTGGGGGCACCGCCGCCGCCAGGTCGAACGCCCACGGGTACGGCCCGCGCCCGGCTTCGGCGCCGGGGGGGATCGCGCTGGCCGCCGGGAGCAGGTTGGGCTGGGCGGTGAACACCGCCACCAACTGGTCGTCCCCGCAGGCCGTAGTGCCCCAGTCGGCGCAGGCTTGCACCAGCGCGGCATCTAGCGCGAACAGGCTATCGCTCAGATCGGGCAGAGCGTCTACCGGCAGGGTGATCGAGATGCGCTCACCGGCGAAGATGGTGGTGGCCGCCGGCGCGGCGGTGTTGGGCGGCACGCGCTGCCACAGGCCGGGGCCGGCAGATTGATAGCGCTGGTCGAGCGCGAACTGCATCAGGCCGCCCGCCGAGTCGTGGTAGCCGCGCACGACCGTCACGATCCAGAAGTTCGGGTTGTTGGGGTCGGGCTTCACGGCGGTCACGCTGGGCGGGCCGCCGGCGGGCGTGAGGGCCGCCACCGGCAGCGGCGCGGCCAGGCCCAGGGCCACCTCGGCGGCGCGGCGCTTGCGCCACAGCACCAGGGGATCGTTCACAGGCGAGGTGAACGGCGGTTCACCCCAGACACTCAGGGCCAGGTCGGCCGCGCCCGCCAGCGACTGCTCGTCCTCGTAGACCACCTCGGCGGTGAGCTGGGCGCGCACGCGCTGCTCGCCGACGCGCACTACAACCCAGGCGCCGCCCGCCGCCAGCGCCAGCAGCAGGCCCAGCCCGGCCAGCCAGCGGCCGCGCGGCCAGCGGAAACGGCCCGGCCCCCGGCGAGGCGGCGCGGGCGCGGGCGGCTCCTGCGGCTCCGGGGCCGTGGCGAAGGTCCAGTCAATCTCAGGCCGGGCCATGCGCAGCATTATAGCGGCGGCGGGCAGCGGCTTCGGCTTTATGGCGCCCAGCCCAGATCGCACGGTTCGGCTTGCAGCCACTGGTAGTCGCCGGTGGCGGCGTCCACGAGGAAGACGCCGAGGGCGTTGCTGAAGGCGAAGGTGTGGCCGGTGGGCGCCCAGGCCAGGCTGCGGCCGCTGAGCGGGCGCGCGGGCCCGCCGGCCGGGGCGTTCAGGTCGAGCAGCGCGACGGGGCCGACCGCCGACCCATTGCTGCGCTGCACCGCCAGGAAGGCGTCATCGGCCGAAAAAGCCAGCGGGTAGTCGCCATCGCTCGGGCCGGGCAGGCGCCATTCGCGCGCGGGGCCGCCGGCGGCGGGCGCGGCGAGGATACTAAACACGTCCGTTCCAAAGTCGCCCCACGCCAGCCAGGCCCCGCCCGGCGACCAGAGCAAGCCCGCGGCGTTCAGCCCGCGGGTGAGGCCCGCGGCGCTGTCGAAGACCACCTGCTCCCCGCCGCTGGCGAGGTCGAGCACCCGCACGGTATACGCCGGCGTTGTGGCCGCGGCGCTAACGATATAGGCCACCTGCCCGGCGGTGGAGGTGCTGCCCGGCCCAAAGACCGGATCGCGACCGACCACGCGCTGCGGTTCAAGCGCAACCAACGGCTCAAGCGACACCTCGGGTGTGAGGGTCAGCAGGTAAGGCGCGGCGGCGGCCCCCGCCTGTGAGTCAAAGCGGATCACCACCAAGGCGCGCCGGTCGGCGCTCCAGGAGTCGGCCCAGGCAAAGACGTTCTGAGCGATGGCCGTCGCCTGGCCGCTGGGCAGGTCGAGACGCAAGAGCGTTGAGGTGAGGCCGGGGTCGTCCGGGCTAAAGGCCAGATAGTAGAAAGCGCCCGCGGCGTCCCACCCAACGGCCAAGCTGTTCACGCCCAGCGAACGCGGCGGGAGTTCGCCCGTCTGGTCAATCAGCCACACTTGCGGCTGGCGGCCGCCCGCGCTGCCTGGGTCGAGCACGGTGTAGGTCAGCGCCAGGTAGCGCCCGCCCGCGGCGCGAATGACGCTCGCGGCAGAATACTCGGGCGGGAGGAAACTCGGCGCAATGGGCCGGGGCCGGCCGCGCTCCACCAACGCCAGGCCCGGCGCGCAGCTCAGCGCCAGGCCCTCGGCGGACGACCAATCGGCGGCGGGCGGGCCGAGGGCGGCGCGGTTGGCCGCCTCCCAGCGCGCGGCGGCGTGGGCCACGTCGCCCGGCCACAGGCTGCCGGCCAACCAATCGGCGAGCTGCGCCACGTAGGGGCGGTGCACGGTGCGCAGCAGGCCGCCGTCCACGCTGGGCGGCTGATTAACCAGAACCACGTTGAGCAGGGCCAGGGCGCGCTGCCGGTCGGCCAGCCCGGCGCGGCCGCCGCCCGCCAGCGCCTGCTGATAGTGGGTCCACACCGCCTCGGCGGGCACGAAGTTCAGCGGGTCGAGGGGCGGGTCGGCCGTCACCGAAAGGCCCAGGCGGGTTTCCATGCGAGCCACGAGCGCGTCGAGCAGGAAGTCGCTGCGGCTGCGCGGCGACTGGCTGATGACGGCGGCCATGTAGCCGAGGAGCTGGGCGCTCAGGGCGCGGTTGTAGGCGGCCTGAGCGGCGGCATCGGCGGGGCGGCCGGTGATCTGCGGCGCGCTGAACACGATGCGCTCTGGGTAGGCCGGGGCGCTCGCCGCCAGGTCGAAGATCAGTGGATAGGCGGCCGAGAACGGTTCGGTAGCGCGCAGCGGCAGGCTGGGGTTGAGGATTTCCGGCCCGACGTTGAAGGCCAGCGACAGCCGGTAGCCCGCCGGGCAGCTTTCCCAGGCTGCGCAGGCGGCCAGCAGGGCTTCGTCGGCGGCGAGCAGCGCGGGCCGCACCCAGGGCAGGTCGTTGGTGGGCACGGTGGCGCTCAGCCACGCGCCCTGCACGCTGGTGGCCGCCACCAGGCCGCGCAAGTCGGCGCCCAGGCGCGTCCACGCGCCGGGGGCCAGGTTCTGGTAGCGCTGCTGGAGATCGAAATCGTACACGCGCCCGGCCGAGTCGGCGTAGCGGCGGCGCACGGTGGCGGCAAAAATGTTCGGCTCTTCCAGTCGCAGCGCGACCACCCAGGCCGGGTCGCTGGTGAGCGCCAGGCTGCCGGCGGGCAGTGGCGCGGGCAGGCCCAACTCGACCTCGGCGCGGCGCTGCGCGCGCCAGTACGGGTCGTTGGATACCTGCGCGGCCAGCACCGCGTCCACGGCGCGGGCGCGCGAACGGGCGTCGTCGTAGGCGACCTCGGCCGCGATCTGGCGCTGCAGGCGCAGCCAGCCCAACTGCACGAAGCCGTAGCCGCCGAGCAGCAGCGCGGCCAGCCCGCCCAGCAGCGCCCACCTGGCCCAGCGCGGCCACGACCGCAAGGCGCGCCACAGGCGCGGGGGGCGGCGCTCAGGCGGCCCCGCGCCGGGGCGCGGCGGCTCCGGCCGGCCCGCGGCGGGCGGCGCCTCGCTGGCAGCGGGCGCTTCCTCAAACGTCCAGTCGAACTCCGGCTGCGCCATCGCTCCACCTCCCCCGGAGCCATCTGCGCCGCGCGCGCCGCCTCTTCCTACGCCGGCGCGCTCATGGTTTCCGCAGCAGGCCCAGCGCCAGCATCACCTCCGGCGCGCGCAGGGCCGCGGCCGCGGCGGCGTACACCGCCCCGCCGATAACGACGCCGCCCACGCCCCGCACCCACGCGCCATAGGGCGCGGCGAACGCGAGCCACAGCGCCAGCGCGCCGCCCATGAGGGCCGCGCCCAGGGCCGCGCGCGCCAACCCCGGCCACAGGCGGGCCAGGTCTAGCCCGCCCAGGCGGCGGCGCATGTAGGCCATGAGCGCCAGCATCTCCAGCGTGGTGGCCAGGGTGTTGGCCAGCGCCAACCCGCCGTGCGGCGGCAGGCTCAACCGCGTGAACAGCGGCGCAAGCAGCAGGCTGAAGACGATATTGAGGGCCATAGCCAGCGTGCCGATGACGACGGGTGTGCGCGTATCATGCAGGGCGTAGTAGGCGCGCGAGACGATCTCGACCACCGAGTGGCCGGCCAGGCCGAGGGTGTACCAGGCCAACGCCACGGCCACCAGGCGCGTGCTCGCGGCGGTGAAGTCGCCGCGCTCGAACAGCATGGCGACGATCGGGCCGCGTAAGACGAACAGGCCGACCGTGGCAGGCAGCGCCAGGAAGAGGATGCCGCGCAGCGTATCGGCCAGGCTGGCGCGCATGGCAGGCAGATCGCCGCGGGCGGTCATGGCCGAGAAGGCCGGCAACGCCGCGATGGCAACCGCCTGAGCGATGATGACCTGCGGCATGGTGAAGATTTGCCAGGCGTAGGTCAGGGCCGAGACCGAGCCGAGCAGCATGTAGGTCGCCAGCCGGGTGGTGACCACAAAGTTGATCTGCACCGCGGCCACGCCGACCAGCCGCGGACCCATGAGGCGCGCCACCTGCCGCACGAGCGGGTCGCCCAGGCCCACGCCGGGGTTGTAGCGCGCGCCGGCGGTGCGCGCCAACCCGGCCAGCCCGGGCAACTGCACGGCCAGGTGCAGCGCCGCGCCCAGCACGTAGCCCCAGGCCAGTCCGTCAATGCCCAGGCTGGGCACGAGCGCCACCAGGCCGAAGATCATGCCAACCCACAGCATGGTCGGGGCCAGGGCGGGCAGCAAAAAATGCTGATGGGCGTTGAGGATACCCATGACCAGCCCGCTCAGGCCGAAGAGGGTCGGCGCGAGGAGCTGCAGGCGCAGCAGGTGAGCGGCCAGCGCTAACTGCGCCGGGTCGTAGGCCGGGGCCAGCACGGTGCGCACGAGCCAGGGCGCGGCCAGCGCCGCGAGCAGGCTGGCCGCCGCGAGCACGGCGCTCACCAGGCTGAGGACGCCGCTGGCCAGCCGCCAGGCCGCGGGGCGCTCGTCTCGCGTGAGTAGGCCGGTGAAGGTGGGGATGAAGGCCGAGGCCAGCGCGCCGCCCGCCACCAGGTTGAAGAGCAGGTCGGGCAAGCGCTGGGCGACGTTGAAGGCGTCGAGGGCGGGGCTGGTGCCGAAAGCCTGCGCCACCAGCACCTGGCGCAGCAAGCCCACCAGGTTGCTGAGCACGAAGGCGGCCATCACCGTGCCGGCGGCGCGCGCGATTTGGCGTTGGGCTGTCGCGATCATGTGCGGCAGATTATAGCGGCTGGGCCGAGAATGGGGATGCGGGCGAGGGCGGGCCGCGCCTCAGTGGGGTTAATAGCGAGAGCCGGGGACGCCGACCCCGGCTCTCTCAAGGAGGAGAAGAAGAGTTTTATGCCCTTCTGCGGATTAAGATAGCACAGGTAAGGATACCGTTCTTGCCCACTGACCTACGCGCACCCTACGGAATCCCTACGTTCTAACATGACTACAACGCGCCCGACGGGAACAAAGGTGCTACTCCTCTCTGTGCGGTGGAGCGGACCTGCCGGGCCGCCGCCCCACGCCGCCGGTCGCGGCCCGGCTACCGGCTGGTCAACTCCAGCGGCAGGCCGACGACCTGGGCCGGGGCGGTGTCTACCGTGCCGGAGAGGTCGTAGGCCAGCGCGCCGGAGATGCGCACGGGCGCCATTTCGCCGACGGGCACGTCGCCGTCAATGATGACCAGCCCGTCAATCTCGGGCGCGTCGCGGTAGCTGCGGCCCACGCTCAGGCCGTCGCCGCGGCCTTCCACCAGCACCGGCAGCGTGCGGCCGATCAGGGCCTGGTTCTTGGCGAGCGAGATAGGCTGCTGCAGGGCCATCAGCCGGTCGCGGCGCTCGGCTTTCACTTCTTCGGGCACAGGGTCGCCCAACGCGGCCGACTCGGTGCCCGGCTCGAACGAGAAGGTGAACACGCCCAACCGGTCGAGGCGCAGCTCAGCCACGAAGTCGAGCAGCGCCTGAAACTCTTCTTCGGTCTCGCCGGGGTAGCCCACAATGAAAGTGGAGCGAATCGCCAGGTCGGGCATGGCGGCGCGCATCTTGCCGATCGTGCGGTGCACCCAATCAACGTTGGCGGGACGCCGCATGCGGCGCAGCGTGGCCGGGTGGCCGTGCTGCAGGGGCATATCCAGGTAGTGCAGGATTTGCGGGTGCGCGGCCATGGTCTCGATCTGGCGGTCGGTCACGTAGCCGGGGAAGGCGTACATCACGCGGAACCAATCTATGCGCGGGGCGGCGGCGGGCAGCGCGGCCAGCAGCTCCGAAAGCCCTTCTTTCACGCCCAGGTCGTGGCCGTAATCGGTCGTGTCTTGCGCGATCAGGATCAACTCGCGCACGCCCAGCGCTTCCAGGCGGCGCGCCTCGTCCAAGATCAGCGGGAGCGGGCGCGAGACGGCCGTGCCCTTGATGACGGGAATGGCGCAGAAAGCGCACGGGCGGCGGCAGCCGTCGGCGATTTTAAGGTAGGCGCTCCGGCCCTGCACGGCGGCGCGCAGGGTGGCGGGCGCGCCGGCCCCCGTCAGCGGGTCGGGGCCGACGACGGCCGCTTCGTCCGGCAGGTGGTACACCGGCGCGGGGTGCGGCTGGGCGCGCAGGCGCTGCACCAGGTCCACAATGTCCATCCAGCGGCGCGTGCCGAGGATGCCATCCAGCCCCGGCACCTGCCGGGCCACTTCGGCGCCGTAGCGCTGGGTGAGGCAGCCCGCGGCAATGAGCAACTGCCCACGTTTTTTGTGGGCGGCCAGTTCGTTGAGCACATCCACCGACTCTTTTTTGGCCGGGCCGATGAAGCCGCAGGTGTTGACGATGAGCACCTCGGCCTGGCGCGGGTCGGCGGTGGCCGCGAAGCCCGCGCCGCCCAGCAGCTGCGCCATGCCCTCCGAGTCCACGGTGTTCTTCGAGCAGCCCAGGCTCACCAGATGAAAGCGTTTTGACTTGACCTTAGCCATACCAATCCTTCTCTAGACCACTCAAAGCGCCGGGTCTGACGCAAGCGTGGCGGTGGGCGTGGCGGTGGGCGTAGGGATCACCTCCCCTTCCAGCGTCCACAGCCGCGTGACCACCTCACCGAGCTGACCCAGCACACCCTGGTCGGTCCCGTTCCAAATCACGCGCGTGCCCAGCCCGTTGCCGGTCGTCACCTCAATGACGCTCTGGCCGGTGAACTCACGCGCCTCGCCCGGCGGCATCAGCCCGGCGTAGGCCACCTGGCCGTCCACGCTCACGCTGACCCAGATGCGCTGCTCGGCCCGCACGGTCACGTTCACACCGGTGAGCGGTCCGGCGGGCGTGGGCAGGTCCACCGTAGGCGTGGCCTCGGGTGTGACGGTCGCCGTGGGGGTGGCCGTGGGCGGCGTGCCGGTCGGCCCCACGGCGGGCAGCGTGGCGGCCTGCCCCAGCCCGGTTGGGGTGGGCGCAGGGACGAGGCTGGCGGCCAACTCGCGCGCGCCCCAGACCAGCAGCGCGCCCAGCCCCAGCAAGAACACGGCCGCCACCAAGAGGTCGGCGGAGAGCCAGCGGCGGCGCGGGCGCACCAGGGTAGACTGCGCCGGGCGGGCCGGGCCGGGCGCGGGGCGCGGGCGGTTGGCGGCGCGCACGCCTACCTGGTTGGGGCTGGCCTCGGCGCGCTTCCGGCCCGGCTCGGTGGCGGCCCCCGCGGGCAGGTCGGCGGCGGGCGCGGCGGGCTTGCGCGGCGTTGGGCGTAGGGCCGTGGCCGCGTAGAGCGCCAGCGTGTCTTGCAGGTCTAGCCCGAGGTACTGGGCGTAGTTCTTCAGGAAGCCGCGCGCCTGGGCGAGCGACGGCAGGGCGGCGTAGTCGTCGGCCTCCAGCGCGGCTAGGTGGCGGGCGCGAATGTGCAGCACAGCCTCGGCGTCTTCAAGGCTCCGCCCCTGACTCTCGCGCGCGGCGCGCAGCAACGGCCCGACGGTCTCGGTCATGTTCTCGCGGTAGATAGCAACCAGGCCGGCATTGCCGCGCGGGCGGCTCCGCCGGCCTGGGCGAAGGTCAGATGCTTCTCAGGCGGGGCGAAAGCCCACCCGACCCCGGGCGCCGTTAGGCGGCCGCGTCGGCAGCGGGCGCTTCAGCAGCGGGCGCTTCGGTTTCGGCGGCGGCTTCGGCCACGGAGGCCGGCGCGGCTTCAACCGTCTTGCGCGCCTCCCCCTCCCGGTGCAGGATGACCGTGACGCTGGGGATCAGGTCGGTGGTCAGGCGCACGGGCACCTTGAATTCGCCGATCTCGCGCAGGGGCTGGTGACCGACGTTGCGGCGCTCGATGTCCAGGCCGGAGACTTTCTTGATCTCGTCGGCGATCTGGGCGGTGGTGACGGAGCCATACAGCTTGCCGGTGTCGCCGGCCTTAACGGCGAAGGTGAGCACCAGGGCGGTGAGCTTTTCAGCCACGCCGGCCAACTGGGCGTTGAGCTTGGCGCGGGAGATGGCGGCGTTCTCGCGCAGGGTCTCGGCCTGCCTCACCGCCGCGGCGGTGGCCAGGGTGGCCAGCCGCTGGGGGATGAGGAAATTGCGGCCATAGCCGTCGGCGACCTTCTTGATGTCGCCGGCGTGGCCCAGCTTGTATACGTCTTTAAGCAGCAATACGCGCATTGGAGGTCAAGCCCTTTCTTGCTTGGAGTCCAGGTCGGGCGAAGGGTACAACGCCCAGGTTGTCGGTAGGGGGAGGATTATAACAGAGAAAACGGCCAAGAGAGGCGATTGTGGATTTCTGATTTTTGATTGCTGATTGAGGGAAGCGGGCGCCGAGACACGGGATCACCCCCTTCGCGCGAAGCGATTCGTGATAATTCGTGGCAAAAGCCTTTTCCGCTGCTGTTTTCACCCCGCGCCGTGCGGCTTCTCCATGACGAGGCCGGCCTCGCCGCCCGCGTAGTAACGCTCCCAGACCGTCACGGTGCGATAGCCGAATTTTTCGTAGAGAGCAATAGCGGCGGCGTTGGAGCGCCGCACGGTCAGGCGCAGGCGCGGCTCGGTCAGCTGCGCCTCGGCGGCGGCCAGCAGGGCCGCGCCCAGGCCGCGCCGTTGAAAGTCGGGGTGGACGCCGATGGTGGCGATCCAGGCGAAGCCCTGGCTGGGGCGCGGGTCGCCGACGACGAAGCCCACCAGCCGAGCGCCACCCTGCCCTAGTTTTGTTGGGGTGACGGCCTTGAGGCGCACCACGTTCGCGACCAGCACCGAGAACAGATCGAACCAGCCCCAGGCGTCGCGGTCGAAACAGCGGTGCTCCAGGGCGTGCACGGCCAACAGGTCGCCCAGGCGGGCGGGTAAGATGGCGTAGTCGAGGGCCATGCGGTACAGTACGGGTGAGTGGGTCGCAGAGGGATTCTACTGCAAAGCCGGTGGTCGGGCGCCGCCTCAATCAGCAATCAGAAATCAGCAATCAAAAATCAACTTGGCAGCAGGCCCCAATCCAGCAGCAGCCAGACGAAGCCAAACGACGCCAGCGTGACCAGCGTGTAGTGCACGCGGCCCGCCGGCGACCAGTAGCCCTCGCGCCACACGGGCCAGGCCAGCAGCGCCAGCCCCACGCTCAGCGCCAGCGCCACCCACGGCACGGCGAACAGCGGCGCGGCCTCCGGCGGCAGGCCGAACAGCAGCAGGTAGGGCTGGCTGGTGCTGGTGTTAATGATGAAGATCAGCAGCAGCGCCAGGAAGGCCAGGTGCAGCGTGGCGACGAGCGCCGCCAGCCAGCGCGCCGCCCAGGCCGCCCGCGGCGCGTGTTTACGCAGCGCCCGGAGCATGTCAATCGGCCAATACAGCAGCGCCGAGGCGAACAGCAGCGCGCACACCGCGAACGGCACGGCGCGCACATAGTCGCCTTGCAGCAGCAGGCGGCTCGCCAGCCGGTAGACACCCGGGTTGATCGTGGCCTGGGTCACGAAGGCCGGCCCGCCCAGCGCGCGCGCGCACTCGGCGTTGGGCGCCACGCCGGGGTTGCTCACAAACTGCGCCGTCAACGCCTGGCCGCAGGGGGTGAAGCCCGCGTCGTGGCTCGCGCCGCGCAGCTCGAAGTACACATTGTTGCGCAGCGTGCTGGCCGCCAGTTGGCTCCAGGCCGGCGGGTGAATCGGGTCGTACTCGCCCGCGATGACGAGGGTGGGAATGTCACTGCGGACGGGCGTGGTTTCCAGCGCCCCGGCCTGGCCCGCGCCCCACACCGCGCAGACGGCCAGCGTGCTGTCGCTGAGCACAAAGTCGCGCAGGCGCGGGTAGCGCGCGGCGTTGGCCGCCACCACCGCCGGGTCGTTGAAGGGGGCCTCATCGTGACACATCACCGAGAACCACACCCCCTCGCGCGCGCCGTCGTCGCCGCTGTTCAGCGCCGTGGCAAAGCCCTCCACCACCGCCGCGTTGCCGGCGCTGATCTGCGCCACCGCCAGCGGCAAGTAGGGGATCAGTTCGGTGTCGTAGAGCGCGTCGAAGCCGCCGCGCAGCAGGTCTTGCCCGGTGATCCATTGCACCACCGTCTCGCGCGTAGCCGGGTCGGGCGCGCTCAGCACCAGCGGCGCGGCGTCAAGGCGGGCCACGACCTCATCCAGGCGGCGCGCCAGCTCAGGGAAGGCCGTGGCGCAGGCGCGGTCGAGCGCGCAGCCGGTGAAAAGC
This sequence comes from Anaerolineales bacterium, assembly GCA_020850595.1. GTDB lineage: Bacteria > Chloroflexota > Anaerolineae > Anaerolineales > UBA6663 > JADZEK01. Next base: position 27,922 of record JADZEK010000133.1, on the reverse strand, counting down.
TGATTGAAGCCCCGGTCGGCGTTGGCGGCGGCCTCCTCGAACCAGTTGGCTTGCAGGGGCAGGGCCGCGTTGAGCACCACGCTGCGCACGCCCGCCGGGTAGTCGCGCATGACGGTCAGCGCCACGCGCGCGCCGTAGCTGTGGCCGAACAGGTTCCAGGAGGGGAGGCCGAGCGCCAGGCGCAGGTCTTTCACATCGGCGGCGGTGGCGGCGGTGTTGTAGGCGGCCAGGTTCACGCCGTCGGCGGTCAGGCGGTCGCGGCACTGCTGGGCGGCCTGCACTTCCAGGCTCACGCTTTCTTGGGGCGTGGGGGCCTGGGCGCGCAGGGCGGCGTCCACGGCCTGAAACTCCCAGCACTTGAGGCTGGGCAGCGAACTGCCCGTGCCGCGCTGATCGAGCAGGATGACGTCGCGGTCGGCGCGCAGGTCGGGCGCAGCGTGGAGCCAGAAGTCGAGCGCGGCCAGGGCGCTGTCGCCGGGGCCGCCGCTGAGGTAGAGCAGCGGGTCGGGCTGCGGGTTGGGGTTGCGGCTGCGCAGGATGGCCACGGCCAGCCGGAGGCTGCGCACCGGGTTGGCCCGGTCTTCCGGCACGATCAGATAGCCGCAGTCCACTGTGTCGTTAGCGGGCGGATCGAACGGGCAGGCGGCGGTTTCAAAGTAGGCCGCCCCGCCCTGCCCTGGCGGAGCGGCGGCGGCGCGGGGGGCGGCGGCGCTGAGCCAGAGCAGCGCCGGTAGCAGCGCGAGCGCCGCCCAGGCCCGCAACGCGCGCGGCGTCATCCGGCCGAAGCCCCGCGCTGAGCGCGGGCGTTGGCGATAAGCAGGATGACGATGACGACCAGGCCAAGCGCCAGCCCCACCACCGGCCCGGCCAGCAGCACCAGCAGGGCCAGGTTCGAGCTGGCGCTGTACTCCCACACCCAGATCGTGCCGTCGGCCAGCAGGGCATAGCGCGCCTCGAAGGCGGCGTCGGCGTAGAAAATGGAGACGAACACCACGTCGCGCGTTTCGCCGGGCGGGGGCGGCACGTCGCCGCTGTAAACAGAGTGCTCAAAATCGGCCTCGGGGTCAATGTCGTAGGGCGCGGCGGCGGGCTGCCAGCAGGCGCCGTCGGACGAGGCGCGCTTGGGCCGGCAGGCGTAGACCGTGCCCGTCTCAGTCTCCACGTAGACCACCATCGGGTCGGCGGCCACGAAGGCCACGGCCGCCTCAGGCGGCGCGCCGAGCGAGCGCCAGCGGGTGAAGCGCGCCGGGCCGTCGTTGGCCTGATAGGCCAGCGCGCCGCCCAGCCCCAAGCAGGGCGAGCAGACCAGGACGAGGAAGATCAGCACGGCCAGGCCGGAAGCGCGGGAGGGGGCGGAGCGGGCGGCAGTCATGGGCGGAGATTATAACGCCGGAGCGCCGGCGGCGGCCCGGCGCATGGGTCAGGCGTACCAATTTGCGTGTTTTGCCGGTTTTCTATTGGGGCCGCAATGAAATCGGTGGTACACTAAGCGCGCATTGCCATGCAGGCAATGTGTGCCCGCTGCCGCCAGCCCCTCGCCGGGCGGGCGGCGTTCTTCACCGGCCCACGGCCCGGTGAGAGGAGAATTGTATGCCAAGCAGGTTGTACGTCGGCAATCTTGCCTACGCCACGACGGAAGAAGACCTCAAGAGCTTGTTTGCTCAAGCGGGCACCGTGACCTCCGTGGCCTTGATTAAAGACCGCGACACCGGGCGGTCGAAAGGCTTTGCGTTCGTGGAGATGGGCACCCAGGCCGAGGCCGAAGCCGCCATCAAGCAGTTCCACGGCCAGCGCATCGCCGACCGCGAGTTGACGGTGAACATGGCGCGCCCGCGCGAAGAACGCCCGCGCGACGGCGGCTTTGGCGGCGGGGGCGGCTACGGCGGCGGCCGGCGCGACGGCGGCGGCGGCTACGGCGGCCCGCGCCGCGACGGCCCGGGGGGCAAAGGCCCCAGCCGGGGCGGCAGCGGCGGTTCGCGCCGCTACTAAGCCTTACCCGCCAGGTTAGTCGGTCTGGCCCAGGCCTAACGGTTCGCCGTTAGGCCTGTTTTGATTTTCCAGCGGGCCGGCCTGGCTGTCAGGCGGCGGGCGGCTCGCTATCGCCCGGCGCGGCCGGGGGCTGGCGGTTTTGCACCGCCGGCAGGTTGCGCAGCAGCTCCAGCAGATCGAGGCCGGTCAGCGCCTCGATGACGGCGGGCAGCTGCGCCACGGTGTCAGTCACATCGCGGGTCACGCGCGAGGCGCCGGTGCCGCCCGCGCCGTCGCCGCCGTTGTTGATGACCACGATCTTGTCGGTGCGGGCCAGCGGGGCCGCCACCGCCTGAGCCAGCTCGGGCAGCTTGTCGAGCAGCTGCTGCAAAATGGCGGCCTGGGTGTACTGCTGCCAGGCGTCGGCTTTTTTGCTGGTGGCCTGGGCTTCGGCCAGGCCCTGGGCCTGGATCACCTCGGCCTGGGTCAGGCCCTTGGCGCGGATCACGTCGGCTTCGGTCAGGCCCTTGGCCTTGTTCACGTCGGCCTCGGCCAAACCCCGCGCCTTGTTGGCGTCGGCCTCGCCGGTGCCCAGGTTGCGGGTGGCGCTGGCCTGGCCGGAGGCCTCGGTCTCCAGGGTGTATTTGCGCGCCTCGGCCAGGGTGCGCTGGCGGAACTGCTCGGCCTCGGCCGGCTTGCGCACGGTGGCTTCCAGCTCGCGCTCGCGGCGGGCCACTTCCTGCTCCTGCACCTCGATCTGCTTGCGCTTCTCGACCACCGAAATCTGAACTTCCTCTTCCTTGACCTTCTGATTGCTGATGTTCTGCTGCAGGGTGTAGGCCAGCTCGGCCTCGGCCCGCTTGCGGTTCACTTCGGCGTCGTAGGCGGCCTTCTGCACCGAGTAGTCTTTTTCGGACTCGGCGATCTTGGTTTCAGCGATGAACTTGGCCGTCTCGCCTTCCTGACGGGCGCGGGCGGCCTGGATGTTGGCGTCGCGCTGGGCGTTGGCCTGGCCGATAGCGGCGTCGCGCTTGACCTCGGCGATGCGGGCCTGGCCGAGCGCGTCCAGATAGCCCTGCGTGTCGTGGATGTTCTTGATGGTGAAGGAGACGATGATCAGGCCCATGTTGCGCATGTCGAGGGCCGAAACCTCCTGCACGCGCTGGGCGAACTTGTCGCGGTCGCGGTAAATCTCCTCGACCGAGAGCGTGCCCAGGATGGCGCGCAGGTGGCCTTCCAGGGTTTGCAGCGCCACGTTCTGAATCTCTTCCTCGTTCTTGCTCAGGAACTGCTCGGCGGCGGTGATCATCGAAACCTCGTCCGAGCCGACCTTGACCTGGGCCACGCCGTCCACGGTGACGGGCACGCCCTGCGAGGTGTAAACGCTGGTGGTCACCACCTCAATCGTCATCAGTTCCAGCGAGATGGCGTCTACCCGCTCGAGCACCGGCCAGATGAAGGCGCTGCCGCCGCGCACGATGCGAAAGCTGCGCTTGACGCGCTGGCCGCTGGCCGGGTCGGTGACGGTGGTGGTGCGGCCGGAGATGATGAGCACCTCGTTCGGGCCGACCTTTTTGTAGCGGCTGGCGTAGACGATGGCCAGCGCGATCAGGACGAAGAAGATACCGAAGATAGCAATGACGACGATCAGGGTCCCATCAGGCATGGGGGCCTCCGTAGGGGTCAGGCGCGGCGCGCTCAGGCGCGCGGGCGCACGATGACAATGCCGCTGCTGAGCTGTTCGATGACGACGGTGGTGCCGCGGGCGATAGGCTGCCCGGTGGCGGTCTTGGCCGGGTAGCTGACGCGCCCGCCCTGGGCCACGAAGGCGACCTCGCCCAACCCGTCGGCCGGGATGGAAGTGGTCACCTCGCCCACCGCGCCGACGATGTCCTTAAAGCGCACTTCCGACGAGCCTTGCGGCGCGATGAGGAAGTAGCCGAAGGCGAAGTGGGCGATGACGGCCACCAACAAGCCGCCGCCCGCCGCCCACAGCAGGCTCCAGCGGGCCGTGGCCTCGAACAGCCCCAGGGCGATCAGCCCAAAGCCGCCAAAAGCGGTGACAAAGCTGGCGATGGTGATGGGCGAGAGCGACGGCACGCCGACTTCGGGGTGGTCTACCCCGGCGGGCAGGTGCACGTCTACGTGGCTGCCCAGGTGTAGGTCCACGCCGGGCAGGTGGAGATCATGCAGCCCGCCGCCGATCAGGATGAGGATGGCGTAGAGAATACCCACGCCCAGCAGCGCGGCGTAGACGATGGTCAGCCCGGAGGTCGAGAGGATGGCGTCCATGCGCTAGATTATACGGGAAGGCGGCCGATTGTGCGCTAGCGCTCCGGCCCCAGCGGCGCGCGCGTTAACGACCCGGCCCCAGCGGCACGGCGACCACCTGCCACGCGCCATCGGAGACGCGCACTTCCACGCCCTGGAGCCCGGCGGGCAGCACCAGGTTGCCCGTGGCCGCGTCAATCACGGCCGAGGCGGCGTGCCGGGGCTACGCGCGCGGCAGGTCGAGCGTCAGCGTCTGGCCGCCGTCCTCCGTCACATACAACCCCTGGCCGTCCACCCAGGTGTAAAAGCGCTGCGGGTCGGTGGGGTCGAGCAGCGGCCATTCCACGACCGCGCAGGCGCTGCGCGGCCCCTCGTCCAGTTTGTTGGGGGCCACGTCGGCCACGGTATCTACCGCCCAGGTCAGGCCGCCGTCGGCGCTGCGCAGGCTCTGCACGGTGAAGCCGGCAAAGTAGCCGGAAGGTGTGGTCTCGGTGACGGCGATCAAATCCGTGCCGGCCTGGCCCACGCACGTCACGCCCTGGTTGATGGCTCCGGCGCTGTCGGCCACGAGCCCCAGCCCGGCCAGCCCCAGCCCGGCCAGCCGCAGCGGGCGGGGTGCCAGACGGCGCGGCCGGTCGCTTTGCCGCCAAACCAGCGCGGCCAGCGCCAGCCCAGGCAGGGCCGGCAGGTCCGTGGGGTCGAGGGTCAGTTTGAGGCCGTAGCCCAGGCCCGCTAGGGCGCGGACCACCAGCGCGTTGGCGGCCGGGACGGCCTTGACCAGGACGAAGCCCAGGCCGATGAGCGCCAGCGCCAGCCAGGCCAGGTCGCCGAGCTTGCCCGTCCACCAGGCGGGCCACAGCTGCTGGAAGACGAGGGCGTTCAGCAGTAGAGCGGCGGCGGCAGCCACGGCCACCGGTTGGGTCAGGCTGCGCGCGGCGCGGTTGAGCGGGCGGTCATGAGCGACAAGCATGGCTCACCTGGGCGTTACCGTCGGACAGGCTGATTATAAGCGGCCGGGGCCGAGAGGCAACGCCGTGCGGCTCGGGCGGCGGCCGCCCGGACTATGCTAAACTGACGGGGAGGCTGAAGAATGTCAGCCGGGGTCAACCACCCGCCAGCCCACTTGGTGCCCTAACCATGAGCTTCCGTGCCTGCTTGCCGTTTGCCGTCTTGCTCCTGGCCGCCGCCTGCCGGACCGCCGCGCCCGCCGCCACGCCCACCCCGGAAGTGATCGCCGACTGCTTCTGGTCGGCCGAGGTCGTGGCCTGGGTAGACGCGGACGGCAGCGGCACGCGGGAGGCAGCTGAGGCGCCCCTGGAAGGAGTGGCGGTGAACTTCACGCTCACGTTCTACAGCGGGGCGATCACCGGCGCAGACGGCCAGGCCACCCTGACCGGCATGTATCCCAGCGCGTGCGACGCGAGCCTAGCCAACCAGGTGGTGGCGGTCGCGCCGGAGGGTTACACACCGACGACTGAGCTGGCGCAGACTTATACCGACGCGCAGAAGGTGTATGAGTTCGGCTTTCGGCCCGCCCCGTAAGCCCTTCGTTAAAGCGCAGCGGGCAGCCTGAGTGAGGCCGCCCGCTGCTGTTGCCCGGCCTGAGCGTCTCGGCGGCGCTTACTTGAGCGCCAGCGCCATAGCGTTGACGTAGGCGTTAAAGCTCGTCCAGGCGGCGAGGCTGTCCTCCACAGCCGGGTCTTCGTCCACCCACACGCCCGCCACCCAGGCCCCGTTCGCGGCCAGGTCTAGCCCAGAGTTGCCGCACGTGCCGCGGTCGGCGAACACCTGGCGCAGGTTGGCCGCGGTGGAATACGTGACGAACACATCGCCTTCGCAGTGGCCGCCGTTGCCGGCCGGGCCGTGCGCGTCGAGGATGAAGTTTTGATACTGCCGCCAGCCCACCACCGGCACGTCGCCGGCGGTGCTGTTCTCCTTCACGATCAGCGGCTCGCCCTCATTCACCGGGTCGGTATCGGTCACCTGTGTCGGCGCGGTGTTGCCGCCCGTGGACGGCGGGCGATACCACCACACCTCGTTGTAGAGCTCGGCGTCGTTGGCGGCGGAGAAGACCACTTGCGGCTGGCCGCTGATCATTTCCAGGTGCGCGTTGCCATAGACTTTCCAGTCGCCGTCGGCCTCCGGCACAGCCAGGGTCGTCACATCGCGGTAGCAGTCGGCCGCCGCATCCATGCACCGCACCCAGACCGAGTCGGCATCGCCGTTGTTAATGCCATAGGCAAAATACGCGCGGTCGTCGTAATCCAGCGCCAGGTCAGGATGGGTCACCAGGGTGGCGACGCCCAGGTTGACGGTGGTGGCGGCGTTGAAATTGCCGCCGCTGGCGATGTTGTTAGCGTAGGCCACGTAGGTAGTGGTGATCGGGTCGCGCACCCAGGCCGCGTGCAGGTCGCCATTGGAGTCCACCGCCAGGCTCACGGCCGCGGGGTCGAGCGTGGTATCGTCAATGTAGCCCGTGCTGCTGCCGCCGTTGAGCTGCCGGTAGCGCAGGGCCACGTGGCCGGAGTGGAGAAGGTAATACGCGGCGTAGACATCCAGGCCGCGCGCCTCGACCACCGGCCGGTCTTCGCTCAAGGTCTGGGGATTGTGCAGCAGGTTGCTCACCGGCTCCACACTCCCCGGATTAGTGGCGGGGAACACCGTCCAGTAGTCATAGCAGTTGGAAACGTCGGTGCATTCCGACCAGACCACGAAGGCGTCGCCGGCGCTGTTAACGGCCACATCGGGGTAACGGGCGAAATCGCCGATGGACTGGACAAAGCCGTAGCTGTACAGCACCGCGCCGGCCGCCACGCGGGCATAAGCCAGCACGCAAGTCAGGCTGGCGTCTTGGCCCGAGCACTCCGTCCAGGCGTAGTGCTTAATACCGTCCGTCCCAACGGCCACGGCCACCTCGGTCACGGCGGCATAGGCCAGGCGCGGCAGCATTTGCGTGGGAGCCAGGCCCTTCACGCAGCCCGCCAGCAGCCCGGCGCTGAGCACACTGAGCAGCAGCAGTCCTAACCCACGTTGTCTAGGCATCTCTACCTCCGCGGCGCCTCCTGCCCAAGCTGACCAAGTTTAGCGCAAAAGTCAAGATGGCGTTGGGGGGCTGGCAAACGCAGCGGGCGGCCAGGGCCAAAATCGTGGTACGCTTGCCTCGTTCGATGAAGTCTGCTGATTGCAGCTCTGGGCCTATTCACCGGGAGTCCCGAGGAGCGCGTGACCATGCCAAAGACGAAGAAGCTACCGCGTCGAATCCCAAAGTTCAAGTCAGAGGCCGCAGAGCGCCGCTTCTGGGCCGCGGCCGACTCCACGGACTACATTGATTGGCGCAAAGCCCGGCGCGTGAGGCTGCCGAACCTGCACCCCTCCACGCGTGTGATCTCGATCCGCCTGCCGGAAATGATGATCGAGCAGCTCAAGGTGCAAGCCAACAAGCGCGATGTGCCCTACCAATCGCTACTGAAGATGTATGTGGCCGAAAAGCTAGCCGAAGAACTGCGCTCGCCCGCTTAACCAGCCGGCAGGCGTCCGGCTCGGCCCAAAAACGAAGCGAGCGGCCTCACGGAGGCCGCTCGCTTCGTTTGCCGGCTTATCGCTTACCCGCCGCGGCTAGCCCTGGCTGCTCTCGCCGGGCGGGGCGCTGTTGCCGCCACTGTTGCCCAGATTGCCCACGAAACCGCTGATCAGGCATCAAGGTTTCCGAAGATGCACGGGTCAACAATAACCGGCTGAGCCTGACTACCGATCTGGTGGATGGCGCCCGACTGGCCGCAGAAGCGTTAGGCGCTTAGCCGCTGCCCGACGCTCGCTTGAATGGTGTCCAGATGTGATACCGACTATAGCATGGCTGACCCAGTTGACCCGCTTGGCGCGTTGCTGAGCTGTGTAGAGTTTGAGTGGCAGGCCATTCCGCCAGGAATAGGGGCCGGCATCCCCTCAACTCGCAACCAACTCCCGCGGGTCATCTCAGCCCGCGCCATGAGCCGGCAGGCAAAAGGAGTCCCAAAATGCCCAGGCCGAAGAAGGTTCTCAGGGCATTAGCGGTAGGAACAAGGCATCTGTATTGGCCCAGCCAGTGACTGTCCAGCGCGAGAGATCATCGAGCCAGTAGCCCCCGGTCCTCAGCCAAAATGGCCCTGAGGTGAGCGGCAGCGCGAAGCGATGACGCTGCAACCATACATCGCCACGCGCCAAGTCGAGGGGCGCAACCCCCAAGCCATCGGCCACCGCGAGTACCGCCCCATCCGCGTCGAGCAGATGAGCCATGATTGAAAAACCGCGCCCGGAGAGATCGGCCTCCACCCGCCACCAGGTCTCAACTTCCAACTCGTCGGCCTGCCAGCGAACCTGCGTCCCGATCAAGCTCAGGCCAGATTCAAAACCCGCCGGCGTGACCAGGGTATCCGTCGCGACCAGGGCCAAGGGGGCCGTGTCGGCGGGCGCCGGATAGACGCCGGCCGGCAAGGGAGGCATAACCGCACCGCGCGCCAGTGAGTGCAACACGTAAGCCGGCCGGGTGTCAACGTGAGATTTATCGAAAATTACTTGGGTGGCCGACAGATGCCTCTGCAAGAAGGCATCCGTCGGGCTGGGCGGCCCGGCGAGCAAACTCGGCCATTGCAGCCGGAGGGGTTGATAGAGGCTGTGATCAAAAGCGTAATATCCCCCGGCGGCGCCGCCCGTAGGGTACACCCAGGCCTGGCTGCAATCAAAGCTCAACTGGCGCAGGTCGGTCAGGCCGCTGTTATGCACAATCGTAGGCTCATCCAGCGGGGCAACTGGCCGCGAGCACTGCGCCACCCAGCCCAACTCCAGCTCAGGCACGGCATATACCAGCCAGGCGGCGTTCACGTGAGCCGTCGGCGCCTGATGCCGAAACCACTCATAGGCGAACGGATCACCAGGGCTTAAGCCCTGCAAGGCCGATGCGCCCACCAGATAGAGACCGGCCTCAGGACGCCAGCGGGCGGCCGGCGCGGACCGGCGCAGCCCAGGGTGAGCCTGAGCGTATTGATCCAACACCTCGGGCGGCGTCTGCCCCCAATCCAGATTTGAGTCAGTCAGGTATTGGTAGGCGGCAGCCGGCCCACCACTCACCTCATTGAAATAGGTCAGTTCATAGGGCCAGACCAGCAGCACGCTCAACAGTGACCATAATGCCAGGCCGGCGCACAGGGTCAGTCGCCCCACCGAGCGCGGACGCGCTTGAAGCCAAACCCAGAGACCGCCGCCAACCAGCAAATGCAGGAAGGGGTGAACCGGCAATAAGTGCCGGTAGCCAATGTTCAGGCCCGACTCCATCGCCACCAGGCCATAACCGGCTGGAAAGAGCGCCAAGGCCACCAGTCGGCGACCGTCATGCCGCACTAGCGCCGCGAGCGCAACGCCCAATAACAGCAGCCAGGGCAGTGGGTTCTTAATCAAGAAAGCGGCTGGAAAATACCACCACCAGTGGGTGTAGCCGCGAAACCCAAAAGCATAAGCCCAGCGCGCACCGGAACTGCCGGCTTGCGCCAGCACCCCGGCCCAATATTCAGCGGCTGGGAGCGGCAGGTTGAGGCCGCGATAAGTCCACACGCCGATGCCGTAAACCGCCACGGGTGCCAACAGTCCGATCAACAGCAGGCCTAATCCAGAACTAGCCACCCATCCCGGCCTCAAGCTCGACCGGCGCTGTCCCAGGGTGGTCAGTACCACCAAGCCGGCGGCTAACAGCCACAGCCCCCCAGAGTATTTGCTGAGCAGCGTCAAGCCCAGCAGGCCCCCGCTCAAAAGTCCCAGCCGCCAGCGCGGCCGTCGGCGCCACCGCCACACGCAAAAAAGCGTGGCCGTACCCAAAGCCGCCAGCCCCGCATCGGTCGTTGCCAGTTGACCATGGGCGATCAGATTGGGGTCAGAGACCAGGCTGAACAATGCCAGCCGTCCCCCCCACTCGCCCCACATATCTTTGCCCCAGCGAAAAATCACCGCCGCCAGAAGCGCCGCCAGCCAGATCACCGGCAAGCGCGTAAGCAGTTGCAGTTGGGGCGGCGGCCAGGTTTGTTCGAGCACAGCCAACAACGCCCGCACATAGGGTGGGAAAGAAACGCCCCACCCTGGCAAGGCTTCCAGGGCCACGCGGGGTTGCGCCAGATAGACCGGTAGCGCCTCCAACGCATTCAGGAGCGGTGGTGTCAGGTGTTCAGGGAGCAGCCAGCGAGCCTGACTGCCGCGCGCCAGGGCGGCATAGCCCGCGGCGATGTGCGCCGGCTCATCCACCGTGAAATCGTTGTAATGCTGCCCAAACAGGCCTAGCCCGAAACCAACCAGCATAAGTCCGAGAGCTAACCAACTCGATCTCCAGGCTCGTAGCGTCACGGTCTGTTTATCCAATCGGCAGTCGGCCGTGGTCGGTGTGCGTTGCTAAATCCAGTAGCATGTGAACACTAAGAAAAACTGCCGGATGGACACCCGTTCATCCATCCGGCAGGTCAGCAGGCCAAATCTTGCAACTTACGCCGGCGCAACGCGCCCGCCGCGGCTAGCCCTGGCTGCTCTCGCTGGGCGGGGTGCTGGTGCTGTTGTTCACCAGGTTGCCCGCGAAGCCGCCGATCAAGCTCAAAGGTATCGGATATGCACAGGTTGACACTCGTGTTATGAGCGAGGCTCCCCGGTGCCGGCCTCCTTGTACTGCTCCAGGTAGACAAGACAATCGCGCAGGTCGTCGGCCGTCACGCCATTCAGCAAGCGCAAGACCGTCCGCAGCAATTCGCCAAAGTGCCTGCGGCCATACTGCTCGGCAGACACAATGATGCCAGAGTGGGCTTGCCCGGTTTCGGCATATTGCTTCGCCAGGCGAGCCAGATCGGCCGCGTTGTAAGTCAGCAAGGTCATTCCATGATTGGCATATGCTGCCAATTGGGCCTCGTCAGAGGCGTTCAGCATGTCGGCTTCGACGGCGCTTTGTGCGTCGAAACCCCGTTCACGCAGCGCCGGTGCCAGCTAGCTAGAAATGTCTTCGTCGGTATAAATCGCAATGAAAAGCCGAGGCTCGTCAGCCATTGGACGGCGCATCATCAAACGAGATGAAGCCGCGCTCATCCATCTTGCCGCCCAACCTGGCTACTACAGCTTCGATGCGATGGGCAGCAATCTCCTGTTCAATCTCTGCACGGTGGTCGAGGAAGTAGCTAATCGCGTCGTGGACCGCCGCCGGCTGAAGATGCGGATAGGATTCCAGGATGTCCTCCACGCTGTCCCCGGCGCGGTGCAATTGGGCAATCAGGCGGACCCTGATGCGCGTCCCGCGCAACATGGGCACGCTGTCCACGCGCACGACATGCGGGTGCTCGGTGTCTTCCTGGGCGGGCTTAGCCTGCGGCTCGGCGATCGTGGACATTTGCTCACACCTCGACTTAAGCAATAGGTCAGCGGCCTAACCAGGCAGCATAGCGGAGAGCTTCTTGAACATCTTCCGGCTCAAGATAAGGATAGGCCGCGACGATGTCCTGCGCCGTCATGCCATTGGCCGTCAGGTTGACGACCAGGGATACGGTCACGCGGGTGCCTCGCAGGCATGCTCGGCCGCCCATGACCTGGAGGTCAAACGTGATGCGGTCAAAACCCAACATGCTGAAGCCCCTTCGCAAGCTGCGTGCAAACGCCAGGTGTTCACATATGGCCGTCAGTGTAGCACAGAAGATTAGCGGGCGGCCTCAATGAGGCCGCCCGCTTGCTTTTGTCGCGCTGACCGCTTACCCGCCGCCGCTAGGCTTTGGGCGCTGCGCTGGGCGGGGCGCTGGTGCTGTTGTTCACCAGGTTGCCCGCGCAGCCGCCGATCAAGCTCAAAGGTATCGGATATGCACAGGTTGACCATAACCCGTTGAGCCAGTGTCTTGACAGCTGTACATATCCGATATATACATTGTGCGATGGCTGACCCGCTTGCCTCCTTGCTCGAATGTACGGGTTTTGAGTGGGACGAGGGTAATTCCGAGAAGAACTGGATCAAGCACCAGGTCAGCCGCGCAGAGTGCGAGGAACTCTTCTTCAACGAACCATCAGTTGCTGCGCTGGACGAAAAGCACTCTGAAGGCGAGCTCCGGTACTACGTGCTCGGCCAAACCGATGCAGGCCGGCGGCTGTTTGTGGTGGTGACTATTCGAGATCAGCTCATCCGGGTTATCTCGGCGCGCGCTATGAGCCGACGCGAAGAGAAGGAGTACAAAGGTGCCGAAACCGAAGAAGGTAGCGCGAAAGATTCCGAAGTTTGAAACCGAAGACCAGGAGCGTGAGTTTTGGGCGAAGGCCGACTCGACCGAGTATGTGAACTGGGGCCAGGCCCGACAGGTGCAGTTGACCAGTCTGCGGCCAACGACCCGGGTGATTTCGATTCGCCTGCCTGAGACCATGCTCGAACGGCTCAAGCTCCTGGCAAACAAGCGGGATGTGCCGTATCAATCGCTGCTAAAAACGTACGTTGCGGAGAAGCTGGAAGAAGAACTGCGCGCGGCGGCGTAGAAACGCCGACCAAACTCCACACCACACAAGACAACGGGCGGCCGTGTGGCCGCCCGTTGCCCTTCGTTTAAGCCCTTGACCAAACGCCGGCTACTTCCCGTCCTCCTGCCGGCTGCTCACGAAGCCGCTGATCAGGTTCGTGAACTCCAGCGGGAAGATGTACTTGGTGGCCGGGGTCGCGCCCAGCGCCTTAAGCGTGTCGAAGTACTGCAGCGTCATAGTCTTCTGGTCAATGCCCTGCGCCGCCGCGTAAATCTGCTGCAAGGCGCTGGCGAAGCCCTCGGCCCGCAGCAACTGGCTCTGCTTGTCGCCCTCGGCCCGCAAGATGTTCGACTGCCGCTCGCCCTCCGCCGCCAGGATGGCCGACTGCCGCTGGCCTTCGGCCCGGTTGATGGCCGCCTCCTTGTCGCCCGTAGATTCAGTCACCAGGGCGCGCCGCGTCCGTTCCGCCGACATCTGCCGGTTCATCGCGTCTTGCACATCGCGCGGCGGGATGATCTCGCGGATTTCCACGTTGGTCACCTTGACGCCCCAGCGCTCGGTCACCTCGTCCAGCTTCACGCGCAGCGTCTGGTTAATGTGCTCACGCTGCGAGAGCACGTCGTCCAGGGCGATGCCGCCGATGACCGAGCGCAGCGTGGTGGTCGCCATGCCTTGCGCGGCCAGCTCAAAGTTGCCCACGCCCACCACCGTCAGCGTCGGGTCAATCACTTTGTAGTACCACAAAAAGTCAATCGAGATCGGCGCGTTGTCCTTGGTGATCGAAGTCTGGTGCGGAATTTCGCGCACCTGCTCGCGCAAATCTACCCCGCGGGCGCTGTCGAGCACCGGCAGCAGCAGCACCAGCCCGGGGCCTTTCTGACCGATGACGCGGCCCAGGCGCAGCACCACCAGGCGCTGATACTCCGGCACCACGCGCACCGAAGTCGCCAGCAGCACCAGGATGCCCAGGACGACGATGCCCACGATGCACAGCAGCACGCCGCCGCCGAACAGGGTGCCGCCATCTTGGAAGATTCCGTAGACAGGCATAAGCAGTTCTCCTTAATAGTGGGCGGCGTGACACCCGCGCCTCACCGCCGCGCTTATTGTAAGCCCACTCGCCAAAACTTACTTGGGGGTCGGAGTCACCTTGAGCGTCAGGCCGTCGCGCTCGGTCACCACCACATCGGTGTTAGGCGGGATGGGGGCCTCGGCCGTGGCGCTCCACTCCTCGCCGCTGACGTAGACCGTCCCCTCGCGCTGCACCGGCGTGCGCGTGACCCCGCGCGCCCCGATCAGCCGCCGCAAGTCTTGCAGGGCGGGCGCGCGCTGGGCGGCCAGCGCCTTGGTAATCAGCAGGCCGAACAGGGCCGAGGTGACCAGCGGCACGCCGATGACGGTGAGCCAGGAGATGCGCGCGGTAGACGGCCCCCCCACGCGGAACAGCAGCAGCGCGCCCAGGCCCATGACAAACGCGCTCGTCAGCAGCAGCGCGCCGTGCGTTTGAACCTTCAACTCCACCACCGCCAGCGCCATCGCCAGGGCAATCAGCAGCAGCCCCAGCAAATTCACCGGCAGCGCCACCAGCCCCACCGCCGCCAGCGCCAGGCACAGGACGGCGCTGGCCTCCGGCAGCCCGGTGCCGGGCACAAAGATAGCGAAGACCGCCGACCACAGCCCCAGCACCAGCAGCATAAACGCGACGTTCGGGTTCGTCAGCAGTTGATACACCCCTGTGGCAAGCTCACTGAATCCCATGGCCTCACCCTTTCAGCAGCGCGTCAGCGGCGGCTTTGGCCCCCGCCGGCGCGCCGCCAGTCAGACGGCGCTACGCGGCCGCCGCGGCTATGATCATTGTAGGGCCAATCGCGTATTTTCCGCGTTAACTGCCGGACAAACAGCCGACATCGAATAGGAAAGCCTGTCAAACCACCGGGTAATTGGCATTATACTTTGCGAGCGGCCGGCCCGGTTTCGGCCGGACGACGCATTGTCAGCCTAATTTCATCTCCGGCGGCCCCTCCATGACCCTGACTACCCCCTGGATTTTGGCGCTTTCCTATTGGCTGCACATGCTGGCGACCATCGTGTGGGTGGGCGGGCTGGCGCTCATGGCGCTGGTGGTCTGGCCCGGCGCGCGCGCGGTGCTCGGCCCCGGGCCGGAGCTGGCCGCCCTCATCCGCCGCTTGCAGCAGCAGTTTAGCGGGATGGCCTGGGCCAGCCTGGCGGTGCTGACCGCCACCGGCCTGACGCAGATGGCGGCCAACAAAAACTACACCGGCGTGCTGCAAATCGGCAACCCGTGGGCCGTCGCCATCCTGGTCAAGCACCTCGCCATCGGCGGCATGGTGCTCATCGGCCTGTACATGCAGTTCAGCCTCCAGCCCGCGCTGGCCCGCCTGGCGCTATTAGAAGCGCGCGGCCACGCCGCCCCCGACGCCGCCCCGCTGCGCCGGCGCGAACTGACCCTCACGCGCCTCAACCTGCTGTGCGGCGTGCTGGTGCTGGGCTTCACCGCCATCGCCCGCGTGCTATAGCGCCTCGGATTGCCCCCCCAAACTAACGCGACTCCAACCAGAGCGGCGCAGAAACCCCTGGTTATTGGCTAGAAAATATGTGCTTGACTGGAACGGACGTTCGGTATAAGATGATGGCACTATTCGGGAAAGTTGGAGGTAGCCATGGCCAAAGGCAAGCTCTCAGACCGCCAGACAGAAATGATCCGCTTCATCGGCCGCTTCACCGATGATAAGGGGTACCCCCCCACCATCCGGCAGATCGGCGAGGCGGTGAAAATTTCGTCTACCTCCGTCGTCAACTACAACCTCAACAAGCTCGAGCGCGAGGGCTTCATCCTGCGCGACCTGAAAGTCTCGCGCGGCGTGCGCCTGGCCGAGGGCGCGCTGCACAGCTCCAAGCGCCCCGTCAAGGGCGCCGAGCGCATCAGCATCCCGCTCTCCGGCTACATCTTCGCCAGCGAGCCGGTGCTGGTCGGCGATACCGCCCAGACCGCCGGCGACGAAGTCATTGAGCTGACTCGCGACCTGATCAGCGACGAAGGCGACCTGTTCGCCCTGAAGGTCAAAGGCAACTCGATGATTGACGCCATGGTCAGCGACGGCGACATCGTGGTGATGAAGAAGGTAGACCGCGCCCGCAACGGCGAGATGGTAGCCGTGTGGCTCAACGACCGCGGCGAGACCACCCTCAAGCACTTCTACCTGGAGAACGGCCGCGTGCGCCTCCAGCCCGCCAACCCCACCATGCAGCCCATCTACGTAGACCCGGCCCGCGTCCAGGTGCAGGGCAAGGTGATGTTGGTGCTGCGCCAACTCAACTAACCGCCGGTTCGTTTCCGCTTTCCCCAAGCCGCCTCGGCCTCACCGCCGGGGCGGTTCTGTTTTGACCGCCCAGCCTCAGCCTTCCCCGCCGGCCCGCCGTACTCAGCGACCCTAACCCAGGCCTCCCGCCTCTCCTTTTCCACTTCTCCATCTTCGTGCCCATTCGTCGCCGTCATTCGTGCTCATTCGTGGCAAAAATCCCCCACCGACCTCGACCTCCGACCTCTCACCGCTGACCTCCATTTCTGGTATCATCGCCCCGTGAACACCACCCCCCTCCCCCCCAAACGCATCCTGCTCACCAACGACGACGGCATCCGCTCGCCGGGCCTGTGGGCCGCGGCCGAAGCGCTGGCGCAACTGGGCGACGTCACCGTCGTCGCCCCGCGCCTCCAGTCCAGCGGCGCGGGCCGCAGCATGCCCGCCACCTCCGAAGGCCGCATCCATTCCGAGGCGGCCACGCTCAACGGCCACGCCGTCACCGCCTACGCCGTGGACGGCACGCCCGCCCAGGCCGTGCAGCACGCCCTGGTCGAACTGCTAGACCCCTATCCCGACCTGGTCGTGGCGGGCATCAACTACGGCGAGAACGTCGGCAGCGGCGTCACCATCTCCGGCACGGTGGGCGCCGCCCTGGAAGGCGCCAGCTTCGGCGTGCCCGGGCTGGCCGTCTCGCTCCAGACCATGCCTGAATACCACCTGAGCCATTCGCACGCGGTTGATTTCAGCACCGCCGCTTTCTTCACGCGCCAGTTCGCCGCGCGGCTGCTCGGCCTCGAGCGCGTGGCCGACCTGGATGTGCTGAAGGTGGAAGTGCCGGGCGACGCCACTCCGCAGACGCCCTGGCGCGTCACGCGCCTCTCGCGCACCCGCTACTACCTGCCCAACAAGCCCAACCGCGCCAGCCTGACCGACGCCGCCCACCTCGGTTACCGGCTGCAGGTCGAGCCAGAACTGTTGGAGCCGGACTCGGACGTCGGCGCGCTGGTGGATCGCGTGGTCTCCGTCACGCCCCTCAGCCTCGACCTGACCTCGCGCGTGGACTTGAGCCGCCTGGCCGACCAACTCCGGGCGGGCCGCGCCGCCTGAACGCCCGCACCCCCCGGCCCTGAGCACACACCTGCCTGCAATTCGTGATAATTCATGGCCAAGCATCTTCCGGCACGGCCCCCAGGGTGACCCATGCAAGCCTTCTATGATTACCTCGACACCCACCACGACCAATTCCTGGCCGAGCTAAAGCACTATCTGGCCCAGCCCAGCATCGCCGCGCAAAACAAGGGCATGCGCGAGATGGCCGCCCTGGCCCAGCAGCGGCTGGAGGCGCGCGGCTTCAAGGTCGAGCTTCTGCCCACCGGCGGCCAGCCCGTCGTCTACGGCGAGTTGGGCGACGGCCCCAAGACCCTGCTGATCTACGACCACTACGACGTGCAGCCGCCCGAGCCGCTGGCGCTGTGGGACTCACCCGCCTTCGAGCCGACCGTGCGCGATGGCAAGCTCTTCGCCCGCGGCGCGGCCGACAACAAGGGCGACCAGATGTGCCGCATGCAGGCCATCGAAGCTTGGCTGGCCACGCAAGGCCCGCTGCCGCTCAAAATCAAGTGGGTCATCGAGGGCGAAGAAGAGATCGGCAGCCCCAACCTGGAAGCCTTCGCCCGCGCCCACGCCGACCGCCTGAAGGCCGACGGCTGCCTGTGGGAGACCGGCGGGCGCAACGAGCTGGGCCAGTTCAGCCTGTGGCTGGGGCTAAAGGGCATCGCCTACTTCGAGCTGCGCCTGAAGCTGCTCGACACCGATGCCCACTCGGCCAACGGCCCAGTGCTGCCCAACGCCGCCTGGCAACTGGTCTGGGCGCTGAACACGCTCAAAGGCCCCGACGATCAGATTCTGATTGACGGCTACGCGGAGCACGTGGCGCGGCCCACGCCGGCCGAGATCGCCCTGGTGGACGCGCTGCCCTACGACGCGGAGAAGGTCAAGAGCTTGTACGGCACGCCGCGCTTCATCAACGACATGGATGCGCGCGCCGCCAAGCGGGCCATGTACTTCAACCCGACGCTGACCATCTGCGGCCTGGAGAGCGGCTACACCGGCGAGGGCACCAAGACCGTGCTGCCCAAGGAAGCGCGCGTGAAGCTCGACTTCCGCCTGGTGCCCGACCTGACGCCCGACCGAGTGCACGACTTGCTGCGCAAGCACCTGGACGCGCGCGGCTTCGGCGACATCGAAATCATTCGCTACGCCGGCGAGCACAGCGCCAGCTCGCCCGCCGACGCGGGCGTGGTGCAGGCCGCCATCCAGGCCGGGCGCGCCGTCTACGGGGCCGACCCGGTCATCTACCCGCGCATGCCCGGCTCGGGGCCCATGTACCCGCTGTCGGACATGCTCGGCATCCCGGCGGTGCTGGCGGGCATCACCCACCACGGGGCGCGCGCCCACGCGCCCAACGAGCACATTATTTTGGACGAGTATTGGCGCGGCCAGAAGTTCATCGGCGAGTTCATCCGGGCCTTCGCGGCGCTCTAACCCGGCGGGCCGAAACCACAACGGGCCTGAGCCGCTTGGCTCAGGCCCGTTGTTTGTTTGTAGCGCGGCAGGCGGCCCGCCTGCCCGGCCGGGGAGCGGCTTTAAGGCGTGGCGGCGGGGTCGGGCGCGTAGATCGTCGGGTCGTGCTCGCCGGTCACATTCAACAGCCCGGCGGCCCCCTTGTTCACCCGGAACAGGGCGTGATCCACCAACAGGTATTGGCCCGGCTCCTCGAGGGTCAGGTCGAAAATGGCCGCTGACCCCGGCGGGATGATCACCGTTTCTTCATTGGCGACATACGTGTCGGGCGACCCGGTATACACCCGGTCGAAAATCTCGCCGATGATGTGGAAGTTGGACGCCACGTTCGGCCCGCCGACGCCGAAGAAGACGCGAATCTTCTCGCCGACTTTGGCTTCCAGCGGGTGCAGGCTGGTGAGCGCCGCCGTGTTGCCGTTAAAGGTGAAATACTCCGGAGCTTCCGCCAGCGCCTTGGTGTTGTCGAAGGCCTGGTGGCCGGGCGCGCCAAACGCCCCGGCCGTGTACCACTCGCCCTGCACCACGTAGAACTCCCGGTCCACCGGCGGCAGGCCGCCCGGCGGTTCCACCACAATGACGCCGTACATGCCCTGCGCGATGTGGTGCATCGGCGGCGGGAAGGCGCAGTGGTAGATGTACGCACCCGCCTGCAGCGCCTTGAAGGTCAGCGTCTTAGATTGCCCCGGGGCCACCGAGGTCACCTCGGCGCCGCCGCCCGGGCCGGTGACGGCGTGCAGGTCAATGTTGTGGCCCATGACGCTGTCGGTAGCGTTGACCAGGGTCAGGTTGACCGTGTCGCCCTCCATCACGCGCAGCAGCGGGCCGGGCACGGTGCCGTCAAACGTCCAAAAGTCGTAGCTGGTGCCGTCGGCCAGTTCGGCCGTCACCTCTTCGGCCGTGAGGGTGACGTTGACCGTGCTGGGGGTGGTGCGGTTCAGGGGCGGCGGCACGTCGGCCGGGTCCTTCGCCACGTTGGGCGCGTCCAGGGGGACGTCGGGCGCGGCGGTGGCCGTGCCCGGCGCGGGCGACGCAGCCAACGTGGGCAGCGGGACGGGCGTCACCGAAGCCGGCGCAGCACAGCCCGCCAACAGCAGGCCGGTGCACAGCCACCCAAGAATACGGCGCGGGCGCCCCGCGCATTGAACGTTCTTACGCCACATGACCTGTCTCCTATTCCTAAACATAACGCCCAGCGCCTGCGCTCGCTCAGCCCCGGCGGTCACGCGCAGCCATATAGACCGCGGCGTTGACCAGCTCAGCCGCGAACGCGGGGCCAGGCACAATAAAGACAAAGGGGGTCTTTAACCTAAGCTATATAACACAATCCCGGCAGAGCGGCAAGCGCCTCCCAGGACAATTGCATCCAAACTGCGCTTGGGACCGATCGGCCCCATTTTGCCTGTCATTCCGAAGTACCCATGGCGCCCTGCGCCAGCCCCCCCACGGCAGAAACGGCCGCACTGACTCGATCTCCTCTGTGTATTGTCATTTCGAAGAGCGCATGGCGGCAGGCCGCCAGCCCCCCAGTGGCGAAACACTCGGCGGACTATGTCATTCCGAAGCCCCCCTCCAGTTGCCGGCCATCCTTCGGCATTGTGGGGGGTGAGGAATCTCAACCCAGGATCAGGCTGACCCTTTGATCGTACCGGGTTAAGTTTCTGAGCAACCCGGCCTCAGGTCGGTCATCCTGGCGTAGCCTTGTGGCCGGTGACGCGCAGCGTCTCGGGTAATGATCGCTGGCAGCCAATTTCTGAGCCACTTTCGGCACTCTCTCAGTGAACGGAATTAAGCTGCAATTGCCCCGGCGCCTCCGGCAGGGCCTGGGGGGGTACCGTTATCTCACCCAACGCCTAAGCACCCACCTCCGCCGGCGCGGCGAGCCGGCGCCGGCTGTGCGGCGGGGGCGAGCGCCGTTTCCAGGCGCGCCTCACGCCCCTTGCGCCGCCGCATCAGCCAGTTCGGCGGCGCGCAGGGTGTTCCGCAGGAGCATGGCCACCGTCAGGGAGCCGACGCCGCCGGGGACGGGCGTGATGGCCCCCGCGACTTCCTTAACCTCGTCGAAGGCCACATCGCCCACCAGGCGTTCGCCGCCGCCCGGGGCCAAATTGACGCCCACGTCAATCACATAGGCGCCGGGCTTGACCCAATCGGCCTTGACCATCTCCGGCCGGCCCACGGCGGCGATGAGGATATCGGCGGTGCGGCAGATGGCCGGCAGATCGGCCGAGCGCGAGTGGCAGACCGTGACCGTGGCGTCGCGCTGGAGCAGCAGCAGCGCGGCCGGCAGGCCCACGATGTTCGATCGCCCCAGCACCACCGCCCGCGCGCCTCTGAACGTAGCCCCGGCGTCTTCCAGCAGCGCCAGGCAGCCCGCCGGCGTGCAGGGCACGAACAAGGGCTGGCGGCCCTTCATCGCCAGCCGCCCGATGTTGACGGGGTGAAAGCCGTCCACGTCCTTCTCCAGGCTGATGGCGGCCAGCACCCGCTCCTCGTCCAGCCCGGCGGGCAGCGGCAGCTGCACGATGATGCCGTGGACGCGCGGGTCGGCGTTCAGCTGCGCGACCAGTTCCTCTAGGGCGCGCTGCGGCGTGGCGGCGGGCAGTTCGACATCAAAGGAGGCGATGCCGGCCGCGGCGCAGGCCGCGCGCTTAGAGCGCAAGTAGGCCTGCGAGCCGGCCTCGTCACCGAGCACAACCATGGCCAGGCCGGGCTGGGGCCGCCCGGCGGCGCGGCGGGCGTCTACTGCCGCGGCCACCTGGGCCTGCACCCGGGCCGCGCTGGCGAGGCCGTCTAAGATCCTGGCGGGCATCTTGCCTTCTTTCCGGCCGAGCCGGAGCCGACTAAGCCGCCGCCAGCCAGCGCAGCCGCGCCCAGATAGCGGCGACCTGCGCCTGGGCGCGTTCGGGCAGTGGCATGAGCGGGATCAGGCGGGCGGGGAACGGCCCGTGCGGGGGTGAGTCGAGTACGACCCCTGCGGGCAGCGCCTGCGCCGCCACGTAGGCGCGCGCCTCGGCCGGCCGGAGCGAGTCGGCCGGGATGACCCAGTCGTACTCGATCAGCGGCGCGCCTTCCAGCGGCAGCGCGGCGGGGTCCAGGCCATCCAGCGCTTCGAGCGCGTAGATCAACGGGCCGGCGGGGAGGTGGGCGAGCAGGTCCCGGTCAGCATCCGGCAGGCGCTCCGGGCGGCCCGCCAGCAGCAGGTCGGTCTCGGCCTGAGCCAGGTGACCGGCGTGCGTGTCATTGGGCGAGTAGCCGCGCCGCAGCAGCGCCGCCGCCAGCACCAGCCGCGCATTGTTGGGCCAGGCCGCGCCCGGCGGCTGCGTCCACAACTGCTGCCAGCGCCGCGCCGCCCCCGGCCCGGCCCCGAGCAGCGCCCCCGCCAGGTAGCGGGCGGGCTGGGTGAACGCGCCCTCCGGATCGTGAGCGCGGCCGCGCTGGCCGTCCAGCGGCAGCAGGGCGTCGTTGCGGATGTAGGCGGCCGCCAGGTAAGCGGGCACCCGCAGCAGATCGAAGCCGGGCGGCGGGCGCTGGGGGAAGGCGTCGAAGCGCGTGACGGCGTAGCCCGCCAGCGGCAGCGCCGAGCCGATGCGCAGGCCGAGGTCCGGCAGGCCCACCGCGGCAGCCACGCCCGCCAGCGCGCCCAGTTTGAGGAAAGCGCGGCGGTTCAGCCGCCGGCCGCGCGGGCCGGGGATGAAGGACGTCATTCCAGGTCGGCCAGGGCTGCGTTGAGCACGTCTAGCTCGCGCCGAATTTCTTCGTGCTGCGCTTCCATTTCGGCCAGCAGGTGGGCCAGCGTGTCGCGCTGGTCGGGCAGCACGCTGTCTAGCTGCTGGCGGTTGCGGGCGATCTGCGCCGACTTCTGCCGCAGCTTGGCCTCCAACCGCTGGCGATAACTGGTGTAGAACTCGCGGTCGCTCAGCGCCGTGCCGGCGCGCGGCTGGCCGGTGAGCGCATCGGCCACGGCGATGAACAGCTCGTCGGTCTCTACCGGCTTGGGCAGAAAGCGCAGCGCGCCCAGGCGCTGGGCAAAGGCCTCGTCCTCGGCCGAGACGTAGGTGGCCGACAGGAAGACAATAGGGATGCCGGCGGTGGCCGCCTGGGCGCGCACGCGGTGCGCCAGCGCGAAGCCGTCTACGCGCGGCATGAGGATGTCGGTGACGATGACGGCCGGGCGCAGCGTCGCCAGTTGGTCCAGCGCTTCCTGCCCATCGCGCACCGCCACCACGCTGTAGCCGCGCAGCCGCAGCTGCACTTCCAGCAGTTCGCGCACGGCGGCGATGTCTTCCACGACCAGGATCGGCCCGACTTGAATAGACACGCGGTTCTCAGAAATGTCTGCTAACGCCCTGCCAAGTGCGCGGAATTGTAGTGTTAGAAATTGGTTTGGTCAACTCACAGCACTGCGCGTGAGCAAGACGACCGTCTCCACGTGGTGCGTCTGCGGGAACATGTCCACCGGCTGCGCCCATTCCAGGCGATACCCCCCGGCCACGAGCCGCTTGAGGTCGCGGGCCAGTGTGGCCGTGTCACACGAGACGTACACAATGCGTGCCACCTGAGTGGCTAACAGCGCCTCCAGCGCGGCGGGCGCGCACCCGGCGCGCGGCGGGTCGAGCACCGCCGCGGCGAACGGCCCGGCCAGCGCGGGCAGCGCGTCTTCCACCGGGGCCTCGTACAGCTCCACGTGATCGAACTCGTCCAGGTTGGCGGCGGCGTCGGCCACGGCGGGCGGGTAGGCTTCCACGCCCACCAGGCGGCCCACGCGCGGCGCAAGGAAGGCCGAGAACAGCCCCACGCCGCAGTACAGGTCGAGCACGGCGGCCCGCGGGCCGAGCGCGGGGCCAAGCCCTTCGAGCACTAGCTCCACCAGCGCCCCCGCCTGCGCGGTGTTCACCTGGAAGAACGACCCCGGCGACACGCGCAAGGCGCGCCCGCGCACTTCCATGACCAGGTGGTTGTGCCCGGCCAGCGTCAGCGCCGAACCGTCCTCGCGCAGAGCCGCGACCGAGATGGGCAGGTCTAGCTCAATCTCCGGCGCTTCGGGCGCGCCCTCGAACACGATCAGCGCCTCGCCGCCGGCCCCGGCCCGCAGCCCCAGCCGCTCAAACTCCGGCAGCGCCTGCGCGTCCACGGCGATGCGCGGATACAGCGCGCCGAGCGCCGGCTCCAACTGATGGCACTCGCGGATCGGCAGCACCCGGTGCGAGTTGGCGGCCATCAGCCCCAACTGGCCCTCGGGCGTGAGCGCAAACTGGCTGTGGTTGCGATAGTGATAAGGGTCGGGCGCGGGCCGCGTCGGCCGCACGTCAACACTGCCCTCGGCAAAGCCGCCGATGCGCTGCAACTGCTCGCGCACGAGCTGCTGCTTGAACGCCAGTTGCGCGGCGTAGTCCAGGTGCTGCAACTGGCAGCCGCCGCACGCCGGGCCGCGCTGGGCCGCGCCGGGGCCGGCGGGCGGGTCAAGCTGGAAGTGGTGCGGGCAGCGCGGGGCCACGCGCTCAGGCGCGGCGACCAGCACCTGGCGCAGCTTGCCGCGCGCGAAGTGCTTCTTCACTTCCACCAGCTCCACCTGCACGGTCTCGCCGGGGAGCGCGCAGGGCACGAACACCACCCGCCCCTCGTGGCGGCCGACGCCCTCACCCGCGTGGGTCAGGGCCGTGATGGTAAGCTCAGGCATGGGGTCTGATCGTTTCTCGCGTCAGCGCGGCGCGGGCCGCCAGCGCGCGGGCGCGGGCCTCTTCCACGGTGGGGGCCGGCACGGTCAGGTGGCCCATTTTGCGGCCGCGGCGCGCCACGCGCTTGCCGTAGAGGTGCAGCGCCACGCCCGGCAGCGCCAGCGCGGCGGCCCAGTTCGGCTCGCCGCCCGCCCACAGGTCGCCCAGCAGTTGCGCCATGGCGGCGGGGGCGCGCTGGTCGGTCGCGCCCAGCGGCAGGCCGCACACCGCGCGCAGCTGCTGCTCGAACTGGCTGGTGGCGCAGGCCTCGAGCGTGAAGTGCCCGGAGTTGTGCGGGCGCGGGGCCAGCTCGTTCACCAGCAGCTTGCCGCCGGGCGCGAGGAAGAACTCCACGCACAGCACGCCCACCACCTCCAGCGCTTCAAGCACGACGCGGCTGATCGCCACCGCCTCGGCCGCGACCTCCGGCGGCACGGCGGCGGGCGCGACCGTCAGGTCGAGGATGTGCTGCGCGTGGGTGTTCTCCACCACGCCGAAGTGCCGGTAGTCGCCGTCCGCCCCGCGCGCCGCCACCACCGACAGCTCGCGCTCGAACGGCACCCAGGCCTCCAGGATGGCCGCCTGCGCTCCAATGGCCTGCCACGCGGCGGCCGCCTCGCTCGCGGCGTTGATCCGCGCCTGCCCCTTGCCGTCGTAGCCGAAGCCCGCCGTCTTGAGCACCGCCGGCAGGCCGATCCGCTTCAGCGCGGCTTCGAGTTCGGGCAGGCTGTCCACGGCGGCATAGGGCGTCACCGGCAGGCCCGCCCCGGCCAGGAAGTCTTTCTCGCGCCGCCGGTGCTGGGTGGTGTGCAGCACCGCGCCGTTCGGCCGCACCAGCGTGTGCGCGGCGGCGGCGGCAGCCGTAGCGGCGGGCACGTTCTCGAACTCGAACGTCACCACGTCCACGCCCCGCGCGAAGCCGGCCACGGCGTCCAGGTCGTCGTAGGCGGCTACGACCTCGCGGTCGGCCACCTGCCCGGTGGGCGAGTCGCTTTCGGGGGAGAAGACCTGCACGCGGTAGCCGAGGCGGCGCGCTTCAAGCGCCAACATGCGCCCCAGTTGGCCGCTGCCCAGGATGCCGAGGGTCGCGCCGGGGAGCAGCACGGGGTCAGTCGCTCGCGGGCAGCTCGGTGGCGCGCACCGCGGCCGTCTGCGCCTCGCGGAAGGCGCGCAGTTGCTCGCGCAAGTCCGGCCGCGTGAGTGAAAGGATCGCCACGGCCAGCAGCGCGGCGTTGGTCGCGCCCGCCTTACCGATGGCGAGTGTGCCCACGGGGATGCCGCCCGGCATCTGCACCATCGAGAGCAGCGAGTCTAGCCCCTTGAGGGCGTGGCTCTCCACCGGCACGCCCAGCACCGGCAGCAGCGTTTGCGCCGCCACCATGCCCGGCAGGTGGGCCGCGCCGCCCGCCCCGGCGATGATGACGGCCAGCCCGCGCCCCTCGGCGGCGGCGGCGTACTCGGCCAGCCAGGCGGGCGTGCGGTGGGCCGAGACGATGCGGCACTCGTGCGGCACGCCGAAGCGCTTGAGCGTCTGCGCGGCGGCCTGCATGGTCTCCCAATCGGATTGGCTGCCCATGATGACGCCCACCAGCGGGGCGAGGTCGGCAGGAAGTGGTTCGGGCACGGGGGAGGCAGTCACGGCGGCTCCTGGGCGAGACAACGCGGCCCATGATAGCATAGGCAGCGCGGCCGTTTGCCCCCACCACGGAGACCACCATGCCCCCTGCCCCCGTGCTGCAACTGCGCGTCGCGCTCACCGGCGCCGACCACGACCGGCTGATGCAGTTCTATTGCGTGGGTTTAGGGATCGAGCCGGAGGCGATCTGGACCAGCGACCAGGGCAAGGCAGTGCTGCTGCCGCTCGGCCGCGGCACGCTGGAGCTGTTTGATGAGCAGCAGGCCGAGACGGTGGACGGCCTGGAGGTCGGCCGCCGCGTCAGCGGCCATGTGCGCCTCGCGCTGCAAGTGCCCGACCTCGACGCGGCCCTGGCGCGCCTCGCCGCCCACGGCGCGACGCTGGTGGCCGGCCCGGTGGTCACGCCCTGGGGCGACCGCAACGCCCGCGTGCAAGACCCGGACGGGCTGCAGGTGACGCTGTTTGAAGAGAAGGCGAAGGACTAAGCGGCCGCTGTCGTCCGCGCACAGAGGCGCCTCTGTGCGCGGGGCCTCTACGATCAGCCCGTTCCCCACTCGCCCGCCTCGATCTGCGCGGCCACAAAATCCATCGGCCGCCAAACGCCGTCTTCCAGGTTCGACAGAAGCACCACCGTGACCCCCGCCGCCGGCCAGTGCCTCAGGAAGGCGCTGGCTCCGGCGTTGATGCCTTCCTTGGCGTAGCTCAGCACGCGCCCGGCCGCGTCGCGCCGAAACCATAGCCCGTAGCCGTTGTATTCGGTCTGCCCGCCGGGGCGCTCCTGGTACAGCACCTGTGGGGTGAAGAAGGCCGCCGTCAGCGCGGGCGACAGGAGCGCCCCGCCCTGCACCGCCCGCAGAAAGCGGTTGATGTCCTCGGACGTCACATGCGCGCCGCCGTCGGGCGAGCCGATGGGCGGGTAGGAGTAGATGTTGCGCTTCCAGGCGGTCACGGCCCCGGCCGCGTCGCGCAGCGGGTCGGCGCCCTCCGCCACGTCCGGCTCGACCCGATCCATGCGAAAAAAACCAGAGTGCGCCATCCCGGCCGGCGCGAACACGTGGCGGCGCACGTAGTCGCGGTAGGTCAGCCCGGTCGCCCGCTCGATCATCAGGCCGAGCAGCACATAGCCCACGTTGCAGTAGCGGCAGCCCTGCCCCGGCGCGAAGTTGGCCGGCTTGTGGCGAAAGCCCGGCAGGAAGTCGGCGGTCGTAGTCACCGAATAGTTGGGCCGGGCGACAAACAGCGCTGCGTAGCTCTCGCCGGCCTCCTCGTCCGCGTCGTCGCCGATGCCGGAAGTGTGCGTGAGCAGGTGGTAGACGTTGGCCGCCGGGTCAATGGTGGTGTCGGTCAGCTGCAGGTACTCGACCGCGCGCGTCTCGAACGCCAACGCCCCTTGATCAATCAGCTGGAGCGTCGCCACCGCCGTAAACAGCTTGGTGACCGAGGCGATATCGAAGCGCGTGTGCAGGCCGGCCGGCACTTGCCAGGCGCGGCTGGCGTAACCGTAGGCCTCGGCGAAGAGCGTTTCGTCGCCACGCGTGAGCAGCGCCACGCCGGAGAAGGCGTCGCGCGCGGCGCGGTCGGTCAGATAAGCGTGGAAGGCAGCGGCGGCGGTCATGGGGACGGCCGGCCCTAATAGCCCGCGCCGGTGTCCACCGTGTTCAGCAGCGCCTCACCCGCCAGGTAGCGCCGCCCGTTCTCGGCGAAGAGCGTCATCGCGCGCTCGGCGTAGGCGGGCGTGTGCCCGGCGATGTGCGGCGTGAGGATCACATTCGGCAGCCCCCACAGCGGGCTGTCGGCCGGCAGCGGCTCGCGGGCAAACACATCCAGCGCCGCGCCCCCCAAGCGACCCGCTTGCAGCGCTTCGATCAAGGCGGCCTCGTCCACCAGGTCGCCCCGGGCCACGTTCACCAGCACCGCCGTGGGCTTCATGGCCGCCAGCG
>JADZEK010000132.1 GCA_020850595.1 Anaerolineales bacterium | reverse complement strand
GTACGATCAAAGGGTCAGCCTGATCCTGGGTTGAGATTCCTCACCCCCCACAATGCCGAAGGATGGCCGGCAACCGGAGGGGGGCTTCGGAATGACATGGTCCGCCGAGTGTTTCGCCACTGGGGGGGCTGGCGCAGGGCGTCATGGGTACTTCGCAATGACACGTATCGTGTTCGTGTCAATTCGTCATAATTCGTGCTCATTCGTGGCAAAAGTCCCCTTGTCCTACTGCGGCAGGCCGACCGCCGCCTTGACATCATTCAGCGTCACGTCCGCCAGCTGGCGGGCGCGCGCCGCCCCGTCGTGCAGGATGTCCCACACCGTGTCTTCGTCCTGGGCCAACTCGGCGCGCCGCGCCCGGAATGGCTCCAAATCCAGG
Organism: Anaerolineales bacterium; assembly: GCA_020850595.1. Taxonomy (GTDB): domain Bacteria; phylum Chloroflexota; class Anaerolineae; order Anaerolineales; family UBA6663; genus JADZEK01. Next base: position 9,473 of record JADZEK010000132.1, on the reverse strand, counting down.
TTGATGTTCTTAGCCAGCAGCTTCTTGCAGTCCACGCAGCCGATGGCCGCGCTGCGGCAGTCCACCTCGATCTGCCCCACCTGGTTGGGCGAGAAGGTCTTGTGCAGCGTGAAGACGTTGCACACCTCCGGCCGGCCGGGGTCGCTGCGCCGCGCCCGCTGCGGGTCGGTCACCATCGTCATGACCTTCTTCTGCGTCTCGTCGGGCGTGGCGGCGAGCTCAATGTCGTTGTTCAGACTCTTGCTCATCTTGGCCACGCCGTCGGTGCCGATCACCTTGGGATACTCGGTGTTCTTCATCTGCGGCTCGACCAGCGCCTGGCTCTTGGTGCGGAAGTTGAAGGTCCGCACGATCTCGCGCGCGAACTCCAGGTGGCTGGCCTGATCCACGCCCACCGGCACAATGCCCGCCCTATAGAGCGTGATGTCGGCGGTCATGAGCACCGGGTAGCCCACCAGCCCGTAGTTCACGTTGTGCGGGTGCTGCGCCACCTTCTCCTTAAAGGTCGGCAAGTCAGTCAGCTTGCCCAGCGGCGTGAACATGGAGAGGATCGTGTGCAGCTCGGTCACCTGCGGCACGTGGCTCTGCACGAACATGATCGTCTCGTCCGGGCGGATGCCGGCCGCCAGCCAGTCGAGGGCCATCTCGGCCGAGTTCTGGCGCAGGTTCTCAAACTCGTCCAGCGTGGTCAGGGCGTGCAGGTCCACGATGCAGTAGACGCACTCGTAGTCGGCTTGCAGCGCCACATAGTTCTTGATCGCGCCCAGGTAGTTGCCCAAATGCTGCCGGCCGGTCGGCCGCGCGCCGGAAAAGACCCGGCCTTTCTTCGTCGTCATGCGCTCTTCGCCTCGCTCCCTAAAGTTAGCGCGATTATAAAGCCGTTCGGCCCAAACCGCGGCTCACCCCCGCCTCGCCTTCGGCCGTGGCCCGTCACGCAACCCAAATTCGTGATAATTCGTGGTTATTCGTGGCCGGCGTCTTTCCAGCGCCCAGCCGTATCAGCCGCTACTACTCGCCGAGGATGGCGGTCGCCAGCGCGTTGAGGTCTTCGTCGTTGCCGAAGTACAGCGTCAGACTGCCGCCCTTGCGGCCGCGCTTCAGCGTCACCTTCGTGCCCAGCCGGTCGCGCAGCCGGTCGGTCAGCGCATCGCTCTCGGCGCTGCGCGGCGGGCGCGGCGGGCGCGCGTCGGGCACGCCCTGCATCCGGCGCACCAACTCTTCGGTTTGGCGCACGTTCAGGCCCGCGAACTGAATGCGCCCAAACGCCGCCAGTTGCCCCTGCGGCGTCGGCAGCGTCAGCAGCGCGCGCGCGTGCCCCTCGCTGATCTCCCCCGCCGCCAGCGCTTCCAGCAGCCGCTGCGGCAGCTTGAGCAGCCGCATGGTGTTGGTGACGGTGACGCGCTTCTTGCCGACCTTGGCCGCAATCGCCTCGTGCGACAGGCCAAAGTCATCCACCAGGTGCTTGTAAGACAGGGCGGTCTCCAGCGGCCCGAGGTCGGAGCGCTGAATGTTCTCGACCAGCGCCACCTCCAGCAACTGCTGCTCGGTGGCCTCGCGCACCAGCACCGGCACGGCCGCCAGCCCGGCCAGCTTGCTGGCCTCTAGGCGGCGCTCGCCCGCAATCAGCGTGTACTGGCCGGGGAAGCTCGTCTGCGCCACGATCAGCGGCTGAATGACGCCGTGCTCGCGGATTGAGTTCGCCAGTTCTTCCAGTTCGGTGGGGTCGAGGCGGGCGCGCGGCTGGCGCGGGTTGCGGCCAATGGCCGTCACCGGCACGTGCGTCACCCCGGCGTGCGAGGGCGCCGGGGCGGGCGCCGGCGGCTCATTGCCTGGGATGAGGGCATCCAGGCCGCGTCCGAGACCACGCTTGGCAGAGGGCATCAGAGTTGCGCCTGTGGCGGTTGCGCTTGCGGCTGATCGCCGGCCAAAAGCTCTTCGGCCAGCGCCTGGTAGGCCAGCGCGCCCGGTGAGTTGGGCGCGTAGACCGAAATGGGCACGCCGTGCGACGGCGCCTCGGCCAGCCGCACGCTGCGCGGAATGATAGTCTGAAACACCTGTCCTGGGAAATGCGCCCGCACCTCGTTGACCACCTGCTGCGCCAGGCTGATGCGCCCGTCGTACATCGTCATCACCACCCCGCGGATGCTCAGGCCGGGGAAGAGCGCCGCCCGCACGCGGGTGATGGTGTTGGTCAACTGCCCTAACCCCTCCAGCGCCAGGTACTCGCACTGCACCGGGATGATGACGCCGTCGCGGGCGGCCACCAGGCCGTTGATGGTCAGCAGGCCCAGCGAGGGCGGGCAGTCCACCAGGATATAGTCATAGCTGCTCTCGACCTCCAGCAGCGCCGTGCGCAGTTGGTTCTCGCGCGCCAGCAGCGGCACCAGCTCCACCTCGGCCCCGGCCAGCGCGGGCGAAGCCGGCAGCAGCGCCAGCTTGAGCTGCGGGCTGTGCAGCACGTGCTCACGTGGCGAGGCGCCGTCCACCAGCGCGTCGTACACGCCGCCCGCCACCTTGTTCTTGTCCATGCCGATGGACGAGGTGGCGTTGGCTTGCGGGTCCAGGTCTACCAGCAGCACGCGCTGGCCCTGCTGCGCCAGGAAGGCCGCCAGGTTGATGGCGGTGGTGGTCTTGCCCACCCCGCCCTTCTGGTTCACCAGGGTATAGATGCGGGCCATAACGTTCGTATTATCCACGCGCCGCGCGCGCCCGGCAATAGCCGGCTTCGTCGCGGCTGGGCACGCCGCTCAGCCCCGGCCGCGTGACCGAAATGCCCGCCATCTGGTTGGCGAAGCGCGCCGAACCCCACGGGTCGCCGGTTTCATACAAGTTGATGAAGTAGGCCGTGGCGAAGATGTCGCCCGCGCCGGTGGGGTCTACCTCCACCTGCGGCGCGCCGCGGAAGGTGCGCGCTCCCTGCCCGCGCACGAACACCGTGCAGCCCTCGGCCCCCTGCGTGATCACCAGCACGCGCGCCAGCTTGGCCCACTGCTCGGCCACGGCCCAGTCGCCGCCCAGGTCGTCAATGCTCAGCACGGCGGCACCGGCGTGGCCCAGCACCTCGGGCGCTTCGGGCCAGTCCACCACGGCGGGCTGCACGCGGCCATCGGCGTCCCACTGGCGCAGCCAGCCCTGCGGCGTGAGGCCCAGAAAGGCCCCGCTGAAGGCGGCGGCCAGCGCGGAGTCTACCTCGCGGTCGAGCGGCCCCAGGTGCACGATCGGCGCGCGCAGCCAGTTGGTCGGCACGGCCTCGGCCGTCAGCGGCCGCGCCTGCGCCCGCAGATACTGCAAGCGTCCGCCGCCGGTGTAGATGTTCTCAAACGTGGTGGTCGCGGGCGACTCCAGCGCCGCCATCGGCAGCCCGGCCAACGGCGTCAGGTCCACCTCGCCCGCGTGGGCGGTGACGATGCCGGGGGTATAGTCCAGGTTCATGGCCGTCAGCGCTGAGAACGACACCGTGCCGCCCAGCGTGTGCTCCCGCGGCAGGTTGCGGCCCGGGGTCAAATCTTTGGCCACGTGCCCAATGACGAGGTAGTGAACGGGGCGGTCAGCCATGCGCGGCCGAATAGCCCGCCGGCCCGCCGTGCAGCGAGCCGCCCCGGGCCGAGCGCCCCTAAGCCGCCGCCGAGCGGGGAATGATGGTGACTTTGCGCTGGCTGCCGTCGCCCACGCTCTCGGTGGTAACGCCGGGGTGGTCGCGCAGCGCCAGGTGGATGAGGCGGCGCTCGTTGGGGGCCATCGGCTCCAGCGTCATGGTGCGCTGGCGCTGCACCGCCTGCTCGGCCATGCGCAGCGCCATGCGGCGCAACTGCTCCTCGCGGCGCTGCTTGTGGCCCTGCACGTCCACCACCAGGTCTATGCTGTGGCCGACCTGCTTGGCGACGATGAGGCGCGCGATGTATTGCAGCGCGGCCAGGGTCTCGCCCTTGCGGCCGATCAGCAAGCCCAGGTCGTCGCCTTGCACGTCGAGAATGATCGGGACCAGGTCGCCGTCCGGCTCGCCGCGCCCCGCCTGCACGTCGGCGGCGATGTCCATGCGCTCCAGCAGGTCGAGCAGCACCTGGCGCGCCAGTTGGGCGTCGTTGTCGTCGGGGGCGGCCAGGTTTCCGGGCGCGGCGGCGCTATCGGTTGTTCGCGTCACGCGAATGCGCAGCATGTCGGGGTCCGGCTGTTCGGGCAGCACTTCCACTTCGACGGCGTCGCGGGCCACGCCCCACTGAGCGCAGACGCGCTCCACGGCCTCGTCCAGATCATCGGCGGGTACGGTCAGCTCAAGTTGCGACACAGGCTCCGGCATAAGTCATTTTCCTTGCGGCCGGCCCCACAGGCGCCGCCGCGGGCGTTAGCGGGCGCGGCCGGCCTTTTCGGCCTTGGCCTTGTCGCCGCGGGCCGGGCTTCCGCCGCGGCCTTTCTCGGGCGCGGGCGGCGCGCTGGTCGGCGGCTTCAGGCTGAACACGTTCTTCCAATTCACCGGCGTGGTCAGGGCATATTGCGCGATGCTGACGATGTTGCCGATGATCCAGTAGATAGACAGCCCCGACGGGAATTGCAGCGACATCCAGCCGATCATGATCGGCATCATCAGCGTCATCTGCCCGGACATGGCGGCGGCCTGTTGGTCGCCGGTGGCAGTGGGCGGCGTCATCACCTTCGACTGCACGAAGGTGGTAATGACCACCAGGGCCGTCATGACAAACAGCGGGTCGGGCAGCCCCAGGTTGAGCCACAGGAAGGTATTTTGCAGCGGGATCAACCCGGCCGAGTTCTGCAGGAACGGGTAGATGTGCTTCGACAGGTCGAGCAGCTGCACGGGCGAGGCCGCCATCGCCAGGTTAATGGCCTGGTACAGGCCGATGAGCACGGGGAACTGGATGACCATGGGCAGGCAGCTCCCAAACGGGTTGACGCCCGCCTCCTGGTAGAGCTTCATCTGCTCCTGCGCCAGCTTCTCGCGATCCTTGGCGTGCTTGGCCTGGATGGACTTCCAGTTCTCCGTCTGCTGCAACTCTTGCAGCTTCTTCTGTGACTTCTGCGTCTGCCACGTGAGCGGGAACGTGATCAGCCGGATGGCCACGGTGAAGACCAGGATGGTCAGGGTGAAGTTATGGAACAGCACCTGATACAGAAATAACAGGGCGTTCAGCATCGGGTTGAGAATGAAGGTGTCCCACATCGCCGTGTGTACCTATTTGGTCGGGGCAAAGGCCAGCGGTTGGCTTTGCAGGTCGAGGCTGAAACCGGCCAGCAGGTTGTCGCCGCTGAAAGGCGCTACCAGAACTTTATCCTGCACCACCAAGATCGGGGCCAGAATTTGGCCCTTGAGCGTGGCCGTGTGCAGCACCGCGCCGGTGGCCGGGTCTAGCCCGAACAGCTTCCCGTCGCGGTCGCCCACGTACAGCACACCATCCGCGATGGCCGGCCGGGCGCGCATCAGCCCGCCCGGCTTGACCGGCGCGGCCCACACCGCCTGCCCGGTGGCCTCATCAATCGCGTGGATGTACCCGCCGACGTCCGTCAAGTATAACACCCCCGCATGCCGGGTCGGCCCGGCCCAGACCCAGTTCTGCGCCGTGTACGGCTGCGCCCACACCGGCTCGCCGGTCTGCGCGTCGAGCGCGTAGAGCAGGTTGCCGAACGTGCCCACGTAGAGCGTGCGGCCGTCCTCGCTGGGGGTCGGCGTGCCGGCCAGGGCCGCGCCCAGGTCTTTCTGCCAGCGCAGGGCGCCATTCGCGGTGTTGAGGGCGTACAGGTGGTGATCGAGCGACGAGACGTAGACCGTGTCGCCCAGCACTAGCGGCACGGCCCACACATCGCGCTTGGTCTCGAACATCCACTGGTCGCGACCGGTCGCAGCGTCCACGGCGTAGAACTTGCCGTTGGACAGGCCCACATAGGCCACGCCGTCTACCAGGGCCAGCCCGCCGATGACACGGTTATCCACCGCGGGGGCGATGCCAAACAGCCCGGCGGACGGTGCGCCCTGCGCCAGCGGGCAGGTGGCGCGGTCGGCGCCCTTTTGGTCGAAAGCCAGGCACCACTTTTGCGCGCCGGTGGCCGGGTCAAGCCCGTAGAGCACGCCGCTATAAGAGTTAGTCGGCCCTTCCGAGCCGACCAGGATCAGGTCGGCGCTGACGCCGGGGTCGGCCACGAACACGCCGGTGTTGTTGTTCACCTCGGCGGGGAAGGCCCAGACCTGGACGCCGTCGGCCACGCGCACGGCGTGTACCTGCTGGCCTGAGGCCACATAAGCCACCTCGCCGTTGGTCGTCAATCCGGGCCAGGTTTGTGAGGGGGCGGCGCCGCAAGCGGCCAGGATAAAAGCCGTCAGCGCGGCCAGAAAAGCAAAAGACTTAGCACGCACAGCCAATACTCCTAAGGCACGGGGTCATAGCCCCCGGGGTTGAATGGGTTGCAGCGCAGCACGCGCCAAGCCGCCATCAGGCCGCCCTTGAGCACGCCGTAGCGCCGCACGGCCTCGAAACCATAACGCGAGCAGGAGGGATAAAAGCGGCAGGTGTTCACCGGCATAGCGCGCGAAAGCGTCACCTGGTAGAGCCGGATGAGGCCCAGCAGCGCCGTCCGCGGCAGATGGGTCAGCCGGAAGTCCGGCTGCCACGGGGCCAACGGCTCCCGGTGCGAGTCACCCGGTTGGTGATCGTGCCCAGCGGCGTCGTCTAGCATGGTTCCACTACCCGTTCTCCAGCGGCCGGGGCCGGCCCGGCCAGCAGGCGCGCGCGCCGCAGTAGTTGGCTCAACGCCGCCTGCGCCTCGGGCAGCTTGGCCTGCGCCAGCGGCCGGCGCGCGATCAGCAGCACATCCCAGCCGGGGGCAATGCTCGGGGCGGCGGCGCGGGCCGCTTCGCGCAGCAGGCGCTTGGCCCGGTTGCGCGCCACGGCCGTGCCCACCGCCCGCCCGGCCACGATGCCGAAGCGCGGGCGCGGCTCGGGCAGGCTGGCTCGCCCCGGCGCCCGCGTGGGCAACTCGGCCGGGCCGCGCGGCCGGGCGATAAGAACGACAAGCGGGTGGGCGTGAGATCGTCCATCGCGCCGCACCCGCTCGAAATCAGTTGCGCTCTTGAGGTGAAGCAAGGCCTCAGCGCCGGGGTGCTACCCAGCGCGCACCGCCCCTATTTCTGCTTGGACGGACGCCCCGCCGGTGACTTAGCGGCGTTCCAATTCACCTTCTTGATGTGCTTGCTGGCCGTGGGGGCCAGGCGCAGGCGGCCCTTCAGGCGGCGCGACTTGAGCACATCGCGGCCCCCGGGCGTGGCCATGCGGGCGCGGAAGCCGTGCGTGCGGGCGCGATGCCGGATGCGGGGTTGGTAGGTTCGCTTTGACATGCCTTAGTTCCATCACTCACTAGGTTTTAGACAGCGCGTGATTATACCGTACCGCTAGCCGTTCCAGCAAGGGCGAGATTCTCGCCCAGATTTCGGCCGGAAAGTGGCCCTACCGGCTGCGGCCGCTTCGCTCTTCATTCGCGCGCATTCGTGGTCTTCATTCGTGATAATTCGTGGCGAAAGTCCCCTTGTCCCTGCCTCACCGCGTGGTGTTCTGCACTTCCCAAAACACGCCCGACGTATACGTATTCCGCTCTGAGGCCAGAAACTCAATCACCTCGGCCACCTCCTCCGGGTCGGAGTAGCGGCCGATGGGCACGCCGGGGTTCGCCAGGTGCGCGGCCGAGAAGCGCGGAATGATCATCTGCGTGAGCACCCGGCCCGGCTCGATGCCGTTGACAAACACGCCCTGCTTGACGTAAGCCGCGCCGAGCGACGCGATGAGCGACCGCACCGCGCCCTTCGACACGCTGTAGGGGATGCGCTGCGCCACGCCGTGCCGCGCCCCTGAGCCAATGGTGACGCACCGCCCCCAGCCCTGCCGCAGCATGGCCGGGATGGCCGCCTGGTGCGCGTGGAACACGCCATACAGGTTGATGCTCAATATGCGCTCGAACTGCTCGAACGGCAGGTCGAGGAAGCCCACCTCGCTGCCGAGCACCCCCGCGCAGCAGACGAGGATGTCGAGCCGCCCGAAGTCCGCCACCGTCGCGTCTACCAGCGCCTGCACCGCCGCCGCGTCGGTCACGTCCACCTGGTGCCACGCGGCGCGGCGGCCCTGGGCTTCCACCAGCTTGACCGTCTCGGCGGCTTCGGGGGCCAGGTCGGCCACCACCACATCGCGCCCGGCCTCGGCCAGCCGCACCGCGGCCGCCCGCCCAATGCCCAGCGCCCCGCCCGTCACTACTGCCACCCGCGCCTCGACCGGCGCGGCGAACCGCAGATTTGGCATGGTTATTGGCCTCTATTCGCCCAAGACCGGCGCGCCGATCTCGCGGGCCACTTGATGGAACAGCGCGCTGACCGCCGGCAGCTCCTCGGTGGTGTTGCCCTCGGCGATGATGGGGTACTCTGGCGAGAGCGCCTCCATCCGGCGGAAGAGCGTGCGGAAATCCACGTGGCCCTGGCCGGGGCAGCCGTCTTGCAGGTGCAGCGCCAGCTTGTCTTCCAGCCACACGTCCTTGGCGTGGCAGCTCACAATGTGGCCGCCCAGCGTGTCGAAGTCGTGGTGCAGCGCGCGCTCCGAGTCATACACCGTCTCGCGTGTCACCCAGTTGGCCGAGTCGTAGTCGCAGCGCACCCACGGCGACCCGACCTGATCGAGCACGTCCTTCATCACCGCCGCCGACTCCAGCACCACCAGTTGGTGGCCTTCCATACAGAGCAGCACGCCCGCGTCTTCAGCCGCCGCCGCGCACTCGCGCAGGCTGCGCACCAGTTGGCGGCGGCTGTCGGCGGTCCAGTTGGCCGGGTGGGGGAACCACGGGCCGGTGGGGCTGTGCGAACCCGGGCCGGTGTCAATGGCGCGCGCGCCCAGCCAGCCCGCCAGCCGCAGGGCGGCTTGCAGCGTGCGCACCGCCTCATGCCGCACGTACTCGTCGCCGGTCACCAAATTCTGCCAGTAGCCGGTGCACTGGAACAGCCGAACGCCTTCGCCCGCCAGGATGTGCTTTACGTCGTCGGCTGTCGCGCGCGGGGTCGTGTGCGGGTCGTTGGCCTTGAAGCGCGTGAAGATGCCGCTGAAGCCTAGCTCGCGCACGCGGCGGCACAGCGCCGGCGTGAGGTCGCGCATATCATCGGGCAGAAAGCACCCGTTCATGCCAAAGCGCATGGCTGATCTCCTTAGGGCACGGACCTATGTCTTACCATGTTTGCTGTTGAAGCAAGTATAGCTAAGCCCAACCAGTCTGCAATCTATTGACTGTACCATGCCCTCACCCTACACCCTCTAGCGTCAATAGGGAATGGGGGGAACACACCAAGCTCGCCTCCAAATGCCCTCTTGCTAAGATACTGCTGGCGAATTGGGGGATGGGGCAAAAACCCGCCGAAAATGGGCGGCAGCGGCCGTCAGGCAACGGGAGTAAGATGCGGTACCCTGGGCGGACCTATTCAGGAGGTGAGCCATGTCACT
>JADZEK010000131.1 GCA_020850595.1 Anaerolineales bacterium | reverse complement strand
CGGCCCTGGCGGTCGAGTTGATCCAGCGCCTGACCAGCCCCGAAGTGCAAAAGACGCTGGCGCTAGCCGGGGCCATCATCCCCGTGGACCCGACGGTCCTGGCCGACCCCGAAGTCGCCCAGTCGCCGGACGTGGCCGGCTACGTTGCCGCCCTGGCGCGCGGCCTGCCCCTACCCACCTACGCCTACGCCAATGCGCAGTGGGACATCGTGGCGAATGCCAGCGAGCTGATGTGGCACCGGGCGCGGACGCCAGAAGAAGCGCTGACCGCCGCGCAGGCCGCGCTGGTGGCCGAGGTGGCGCGGATTGCGGGCGTCGTCGCGGAGGCGGACGCTGTGGACGGCAGCGGTCATGGCGATGATCAACGCCGCCATGGGCACGCTGACGGCCTGGGTCATGGAGCGTCACCGCTTCCCCGGGCAGAACGTGCTGGCGGCCCTGATTGACCTGCCGCTGGCGATCCCGACTCTGGTGACGGGTGTGATGCTGGTGGTGCTCTACGGCCCGCAGACCGCCGTGGGGGGCTGGGTGCAGGCGGTATTGGGGGTGCGGGTGATCTTCGCGCCGCCGGGCATCATCCTGGCACTGCTGTTCGTCACCTATCCGTTCGTGGTGCGCGCGGTGCAGCCGGTGCTGGCCGCGCTCGATCGCGACGAGGAGGAAGCGGCGGCTACGCTGGGCGCGGGCGCGCTGACGGTCTTCAGGCGTGTGACGCTGCCCGCGCTGGCCGTGCCCATTGCCAGCGGCACGTTATTGAGCTTCGCGCGCGCCATGGGCGAGTTTGGGGCGATCGTGATCGTGGCGGGCAACATCCCATTCCAGAGCCAGACGGCCGCGGTGTACGTGCTGGGCGCGGTGGAGTCGGAGGACCGCTTGGGGGCCAGCGCCGTGTCCATTGTGATGCTGGCGATCGCTTACACGCTCGTGCGCATTGTAGATTGGCTGCAGCATCGCCGGCCGGAGCGCCCGGAATGACGGCGCTGGGCGTGGCGGGCGCGGCGTCGGCCGGCCGCTGGCGGCGCTGGGTGATGATTGGGATGGTGTGGGCCTACGCCGGGCTGCTGGTAGGCGCGCCGGTGGCGGCGTTGCTGGCGGGCGCGTTGCGCGACGGGCTGGGCGCGCTATTGGCCGCGCTGAGCAGGCCGGCGGTGGCGGCGGCGTTCGCGCTGACGGCGCAGATCGCCGGGCTGGTGGTGGTGGTGCACGGCGTGTTTGGCACGCTGGTGGCCTGGGTGCTGGTGCGTCACCGGTTTACGGGGCGGGCCTGGGTGAATGCGCTGATTGACCTGCCCTTCGCCGTGTCGGCGGTGGTAGTCGGCTACATGCTGCTGCTGATCTTCGGCCGCACCGGGCTGCTCGGCCCCATGCTGGCGCAATGGGGCCTGAAGGTGGCCTTTTCAACGCCGGGCATGGTGTTGGCGACCCTGTTTGTCACCCTGCCCTTCATGATCCGCCAACTCATGCCGGTCATGGAGGCGTTTGGGCCGGAGCAAGGCCAGGCGGCGGCCACGCTGGGCGCCAGTGAGTGGCAGACGTTCTGGTGGGTGACGTTTCCGGCGCTGCGCTGGGGGTTTGTCTACGGGCTGGGGTTGACGCTGGCGCGGGCGCTGGGCGAGTTTGGCGCGGTGCTGGTCATCGGCGGCGGTATCCAGGGCCGCACCGACACGGCGACGATCTATATTTATCATGCGCTGGAGGAACGGCAGTACGTGGGCGCGTATGGCGCGGCGCTGGCGCTCGGGTTGGTGTCGCTGGGGTTGATGACGGCCATTGGCTACGTTCGGCGGCGCGTCAAATAGGGTGCGGAGGGGCTAGAGGGCCAGCAGGAAGCGCTTGACCACGGCATTGAGCAGGTCGGGCTGTTCCAGGTTGGGGAGGTGGGCGCAGTTGGGGAAGACAAATGAGCGGGCGGCAGGAATGTGATCGGCCAGGTAATGCCCGGCGGCGACGGTCCAGGCTACATTGAGCGCGCCGATGGGGACCAGCGTGGGCGGGGCGAGGCGGCCGATAGGACACCCTGACCGCGGCGGGGGTGGAACTGGGAGAGGCGGCAGACAGAGAGGCAGGCGACATGGATCACACGACCATAACGGCCACGAGCGCGACGCTGCAAGCGCTGTTCGAGGGCACGATCACTAACGCACCGGAGCAGGGGCTGGCCGGCCTGCCGATTGAATTGCGCTCGCCACGCGCCGTGCGGCTGGACGGCGACGGGCTGGGTTTATCGGTGTGGCTGTACCGGGTAGAAGCCGCCAGCGACCGCCGGACGGTGATGTCTGCGCCGGGGGCAGCCCAGCGCGGCGATGGCCTGGCGCTGGAGTTGCATTATCTGCTGACGCCCTTCGCGGCCACGCCGGAGGATGAGCAAACCGTGCTGGCGCGCGTGCTGGAGACGCTGCGGGACGACCCGGTGCTGGCGGGCGACCAACTGTTCGGCGGGCTGACGGGCGAGGTGCGGCTGAGCCTGGAGGCGCTGACTCTCGAGGAAAGCCTGCGCTTGTTTACGGCGCTGCAAGAACCTTATCGCGCGGCGGTGGCGCTGCTGGCGCGCCCGCGGCCGCTGGACGCCTAAGTGGGAGAAATATGATGTCAGAGATTCGCGCGTTTTTGGAGCAGCACCTGGCGGGCATCTTCGCCTACGACGTGGAGCACTACCGCCGGACGGTGAGCGAGGACCTGGGCTTGTTCGAGTGGTACATTACGCCGCACCGCATTGACGGCGTGCCATTTCACGAGTTTTTGATGACGGAGGCCAAGCGGGCGGGCGCGGTGCCGTTGGTAGGCGATGCGCTGCAAGACGGGCAACGAGCGGCCGAGCCGCCGCGCGTGCGCTTTGACCTGGCGAATTATCGGGAGCAGCGCTATGGCGACACGGCGGTGTGCAGCTACACCTTGCTGACTTCCACCGGGAGCGGCACAGGGATCAAAGTGCAGGCATACAACGAGAGCCGCGTGATCGTCAAGTTCGCTGAGGGCTGGAAGGTGGTGCACGTGCACAAGTCGCCCACGTACACCAGCCCGATTACGCCGCCGCGGTAGCGCCGGCTACGCGCCGACGACCTGCATGGCGATGCGCGCCCACTCGAACAGGCGCTGCGGCTCGTAGCGCACAGTGCTGACATCTTTGAGGATGATCTCCAGCGGGCAGTCGTGGCGGGCGCAGGTGTCACGCGTGGCTTCCAGGTCGGCGCGCACGGCGTCGGCATCCCAGTCGTCGTAGGCCAGGAAGGCCGGGTTGGGCTTGCGCGAGAAGACGTAGTCGCGGCCGATGTTGGCGGCGCCGCGCTCCTGGTTAGCGGAGGGGCTCATGGAGACTTTGCGCACGTTGGGCAGGCGGCGCACCTGCTCCATCTTGCCGTCTAGCGGGTCGCAGCAGCCGTAGTAGACCAGGCCAAAGCGGTCGCAGATGTGGCGGGTGTAGTCAATCTCAAACTCCTGGAACATGCGGGGTGAGACGACGGCGAAGAGTTGGGCCAGGCCGAACATCCAGATATCCTGGGTGCGGACGTGGGCGGGGTCGTAGCCGGGCTTGGGCAGTTCGTCGGTAAAGGCTCCGGTGCAGTGGATGAGGCTCTGCGGCTGGCAGAGCAGGCCGGCCGCTTCGAGTTGGTCGAGCTGGCAGAGGTAGCCTTTGAGCAGGCGCTCGGCCAGGCCGTGCAGCAGCTGGGGCTGGTCCTTGAGGGCCAGCAGGACGTTCCCCATGCCCATCCAGGTCGTCACCGGGTCCCAGATGGAGAGGTAGGACTCGTAGCCCCAGGGGCGCACGGTGAGCAGGCCGTCGAAGATTTCGTGGGCGACGGCGAGACGGCGGGCAGTTTCAACGGTGTCGTGGTGGATGTGCGGAACCTTGAGCTTATCGAGGTCGGCCATGCTCTTGAACTGCTGGCGGTAGCCGTGGGAGACGACGTCGTTCTGCGGGTCGGTGGCGACGACGGCTTCTTGCACGTCAACGCCAAAGCCGGTGTTGAAGATGGCCTTGGGGATGCGGATGAAGTCTTCGACGACCAGGTCTACGGGGAAGTGGCGCCACTGGAAGAGGCTGCGGCGCAGGGTCTCTTCGTAGCCGCGGCACTCGGGGTCGGCGCAGCGCAGGGTGAGTTCGTCGTCTACGTTTAGCTCGTTCCAGGGGAGTTGGTCAATCATGACGAGCGGGCGGGTACGGCGCAGGCCATTCAGTTCGACCCACAGGCGGCGCTTCTCGGCCTGCACCGGCAGCGCGGCGATCTCGGCCACTTGGGCGGCCAGGGGACGAAGGATATTGATGTCAGCTTGGGTAAGCATGAATGGCGACCCTTTCCTAGGGAGGCGGCCCGGCCCCAGCGGCGGGCGGCAACGTCTTCAGTCTAGGAGGAATTGGGCCGAATGTAAAAGGATAGGCTTAGTCGGATTATCGGCCGGGTGGCAGAGGCCCGGCCTGCCGGGTTTTGGCCCTGGGGCGCGTTGGCGCTAAAATACGGCGCGCACCCTTACAGTCATTCGTCAGCATGGAGAGCGAGGCACCCGATGGATCAGCAGAGCACGCCGCGCGAGGACTGGCCCAAGCTAAAGGAGCAGTACGAGACGGAGGGGTACGCGATCTTTCGGCAGGTGGTGGACGCTGATCTGATCGGGGAGGCCAGCCGGCACATTGACTGGCTGATGGCCAAGCACCCAGACATGCGCCCGGAGCGGCTGTGGCACACGCTGGTGGTCACCGACCCGTTCTGGGTGCGGCTGGTGAGCGACGCGCGCCTGCTGGACCTGGGCGAGTTGTTCCTGGGGCCGAACCTGGCGATGTTCGCTTCGCACTACATCGCCAAACCGCCGTTCGAGGGGCTGCCGGTGCTGATGCACCAGGACGGGAGCTATTGGCCGCTGGAGCCGATGCAGGTGATTACGCTGTGGCTGGCGGTGGACTACAGCGGGCCGGAGAACGGCTGCATGCGCGTGATCCCCGGCACGCACAAGCTGGACCTGCAAAAGATGCAGCGCCGCACCGACGTTGACAACGTGCTCGACTCGGAGATTGACCCGGCGCTGGTGGATGACTCTAAGATCGTGGATCTGGTGCTCCGGCCGGGCGATGTGTCGGTGCACCAGCCGGCCATCATCCACGGCTCGAACGCCAACAACTCGCCCATGCGCCGGGCGGGGCTGACGATCCGCGTGATCCCGACCAGCACGCGCATGCTGCCGCGGCCCGACCCGTGGCCTTACGCGCTGCTGCTGCGCGGGCAGGCCGTGGACAACGGCAATGTGTATCAGCCGTGGCCCAAGTACGTGCCGGGCGAGCACATGCCGTTCCGCGGCTGCGAGGACTGGCGCTAGCCACCCGAGACCGGACAACTCGGCCGGGCCGGTTTCTTCCTGAGAAGAGGCCGGCCCGGCGCGTTTAAGCGACGAAGCGCAGGGTAACGATCTGCTTGGGGGCGACGGGCAGGTCGAGGCCCGGCCGGGCCAGCGGCTGCGGCGCGCCACGCGGGTTGCCTTCCAAATCTAGGGGGACGGCGGCGACGGGCCGCCAGGCGTGCAAGACGGCTTCCGCAAAGTCTAGCGAGGCCGTCACTGTTTCCAGGTTGGGGTTGAACAGGCGCACTTCCAGCCCGGCGGCGGCGGGGCCGAAGGCCGCCCAGCGCAGGCTGGTGACGACGACCGGGCCGCGCACTGCGAGGCTGCTCGTGACGGCGGGCAGCGCGGCCGTCATCGGGCGCAGTTCGGCGTCGGCGCGGGTGAGCGCGGCGGTGCGCAGGCCGGCGTTCAACTGCTGACCCAGGCGGCAGAGCGCGGCGCGGTCGGGGTCGCCGGAAAGCGGCGCAATCCAGAATTGGAAGCGGTGCGGGCCGGGGATTTGGCCGCCCGGCTCGCGGCTGTTGAAGATGGTGTTCTGGGTGGCGCGCAGGAGGGTGAGGGCCAGCGGGCGCTCGGGCTGGTCGCGCACAGTAGCTTCGAGCAGGCCCGCGGTGATGACGGCCAGGCCGCGCCCGGCGGCGGCGACGGCGCTCCAGGTCTGGTGCGGGCGCGTCTCGACCTCCAATTCGCGAAACGTGTGGTTGCGCGGGCTGAGGGCGATGGGGCGCTCGACCACATCGAAGGCGGTGTCGGCCAGGTAGGTGGCGGCCGGCGCGCCGCTGGGGAAGAGGCAGCGCAGGCGGTGGTCGCGGGCGGTGTTGTCCAGGCGCACGTCGCACTCGATCACCTCGGCCCCAGCGCGCAGGGTGACGTAGGTGTCGAGCACCAGATCGGTGAGCGCCGCGCTGCGACACATGGCGCGGAGGTCAAGCTCCAGCGGCACGGTGAGGCGGGTGCGAACGCGGAAGGTGCAGCGATAGGGTCCGTCGTGGATGAGGGCCACGGCGGCGGGCGCGGCGGTGGAGGTGAACACCTGATCGTTGACGGCCGGCCCGTGGAACCAGCCATCGCCGATGTCGGCGGCATCTTCAAAGGTGAGCAGGCGGGTATAGGTCTGGCCGGTGCGGTGGTCGGTGAGGGTGAGGCTGCCGTTGGCCTCGATGGTGACGGCCAGGTGCTCATTCGCCATCGAGCGCTCGCTGGTCGCCAGGCCGGGGTGGCTGGGGTGGCGCGTGGGGCGGCCGCGGCGGTCGGGGCGCGCTACCAGGGTGGTGTAGCCCAGGGGCGGGAGGTCGAGCGGGGCGCAGACCTGGACGGCGTGATGGATCGTACTCTGCGGGAAGCGGTCAGAGAAGTGGCGGTAGCCGGGCTGGTGCATGGCCTGGCCCAGGCGCTGGTAGGGCAACTCGCCACCGTCCGGCGCGTACAGGCGAAAAGCGGGTTTCGGCTCGTAGCCGAAGAACTCGTTGAACTGCGGCCAGTCGGCCGGAACGGGCACGGTGAGGTCGGCCATGGTACGCACGGGGTGCGGCAGCGGGTTGAACACCACCAGGCGCACGTCATCGTCACCGACCGGCCCGGCGATGTTGGCGGCCAGGTCGAGGGTAGCCTCGAGGGTCAGGCGGTCGGCGATGCGCTCGGCCTGGTGGAAGCGATAGGGCATGTCGGCGTGCACGGCGTCGAGACTGCACCCGCCGATGGAGTCGTGCGGGTGGTTGCGCAAGAGCCACTGCCAGGCGGTGGCCAGGTAGCCGGGCGCGGTGGGGCGGCCCAGCGCCACCTGGGCCAGGGCGGTGAACGGTTCGGCCCACTGGCAGAGGAGCGTCTGGCAGACGGCGTTGGCTTGCTTGATCCACACGCGGCTGGAGGCGACGCCGGGGATGACCCATTGCTCATCTTGGTCGGCGGGCAGGCAGCCAGGCTCGCGCAGTTCGCCGGAGTACTCCGGGCCGATCTGCCCGGCCAGCGGCAGCAGGTCGGCCAGGTAGGCGTCGAGCGAGGTGTGGCGGATGGCGAAGCGGCCGCCGGGCTGATCGAAACGCTGGGCCAGCACGGCATAGCTGCGCTGGTCCCACTCCTGGTGGTCGCCGCCGTCGAAGAGCAGCACGGGGCCGAGCTTGGTGGCGGCGGCCTCGTAGTCCAAGAACTGGTCGAGGTTGACGGCCGTTTGTTCGGCGCTGAAGACGTGCTGCGGGTCGCGGCCGAGGCGCACCTTGACGGCGTAGTCGCAATAGCCCACGGGGCCAAAACGGTAGCAGGGCAGCACCGTGCCATCGGCGCCGACCCAGCGCAGGTGACGCTCGGCGGCGAGGTTAACGCCGCGCCAGAGAAAACCACCGTGGAGGCCGAACCCGGCGAAGATTTGCGGCAGTTGGCTGACGTGGCCGAACTGGTCGCAGACGAAGCCGGCGTTGGACGGCGCCCCGCCCCACTCGCGCACCATTTGGCGGCCAAGCTGGAGGTTGCGCACGAGCGCTTCGCCGGAGACGAGGAACTCGTCGGGCAGGACGTACCAGGGGCCGACGACAAGCCGGCCGCTGCGCACCAACTGCTCGACCTCGGCGCGGCGGTCGGGGCGAATCTCCAGGTAGTCTTCGAGCGGGATAGATTGGCCGTCGGTCTGGAACGGGCCGCGCAACGCGCCGGAGCGCAGGCCGGCGAGCACGTCATCGAAGAGGCGGACAAGGCGGAAGCGGTAGTCTTGCTGGGTCTGCATCCATTCACGGTCCCAATGGGTGCTGAGGACAAAGTGGACGGGCCGAGGCTGGGTCACGGTGAAGGTCTCCGCCGCGCAAGCGCGGGCTAATGAGTGGAGGCGGCATGTTAAGCCGAAACGGAAGGGGAGGCAAGGCTCAGGCGGTCCCCCGCGCCGGATTGGGGCTTGCCAAGAGGAGCAATACTGGCCACACTAAAGTCAGGCGGCCGTGTTCGCCGGCGCTCCACGCTGGGAGGCCCGCGCTCGGCGCTGAGGGCGGAGACACGGGTGACGGCCTGGCCGCCCAGGCGCGCTGGGCGGCCCGCCGCCGTTCGGTCTACAATACGCCTCGGCGCGGGCCGCTTGCGCGCCCATCAGCTTCCACGAGGAACCGCCATGCCCACCGCCGACGCCGACGCCGTTGCCGCCCTTGTGGCGGGCGCTCACGGCGCTCCGTTTGACCTACTCGGCCAGCACCCCTACGCCAGCGAGGCCGAGACCGGCCTGGTCATCCGCACCTTCCAGCCGCAGGCGGCGAGCGTGGCCGTGGTGCGCGGCGGCGAGGCGCTCGCCATGACGCGCACTGACCCGGGTGGGTTTTTCGAGCTAACCTTCGCCGGGGCGACCGCCCCCTTCCCTTACCAATTGGCGATCAGGCTGCCCGACGGCCGCGCATACACCGCCGACGACGCCTATCGCTTTCAGCCGGTGCTGTCGGAATATGACCTGTACCTGTTCGGCGAGGGCAGTCACCAGCGACTGTATGACAAGCTCGGCGCGCACCCACTGAGGCACGAGGAGGTGGCGGGCGTGGTGTTCGCGGTATGGGCGCCCAGCGCGCAGCGCGTGAGCGTGGTCGGCGACTTCAACCAGTGGGACGGGCGGCGGCACCCTATGCGGCCACGCGGGGCGAGCGGGCTGTGGGAGCTGTTCATCCCGGGACTGGCGCCGGGCGAGTTGTATAAGTACGAGATCAGATCGCAGGCAGGGGGGCGGCTGCTGACCAAGAGCGACCCGTACGGCTTCGCCATGGAACTGCGGCCCGCGACAGCCTCGCGGGTGTGGGACCTGGAGCAGTACGAGTGGGGCGACGACGAGTGGCTAGCAGGGCGGGCTGCGCGGCAGGGGCTGGACGCGGCGGTGAACATATATGAGGCGCACTTAGGCTCGTGGCAGCGGGGCGAAGGCGGGCGCTGGTACAGCTACCGCGAGCTGGCTGAGCGGCTGGTGCCGTATGCCCGCGACATGGGCTACACGCACCTGGAGCTGCTGCCGGTGGCCGAGCACCCGTTGGACGGTTCGTGGGGCTATCAGGTCATCGGCTACTTCGCGCCGACGGCCCGCTACGGCACGCCGGACGACTTTCGCTTCTTCGTGGATGCGGCGCACCAGGCCGGGCTGGGGGTGATCTTGGACTGGGTGCCGGCGCACTTCCCGAAGGACGCGACCGGGCTGGCGCAGTTCGACGGCACGCACCTGTATGAGCACGCCGACCCGCGCAAGGGCGAGCACCAGGATTGGGGCACGCTGATCTTCAACTTCGGACGGACCGAGGTGGCGGCCTTCTTGCTGACCAATGCGCTCTTCTGGCTGGACAAGTATCATATTGACGGGCTGCGGGTAGACGCGGTGGCCTCGATGCTGTACCTGGACTACTCGCGCCAACCGGGGCAGTGGGTGCCCAACGAATACGGCGGGCGCGAGAACCTCGAAGCGGTGCAGTTTCTGAAGCGGTTCAACGACCGGGTGCATGAGCAGTATCCAGGTGTGCTGACGATCGCGGAGGAATCGACCGCCTGGCCGCTGGTGAGCCGCCCGACCTATCTGGGCGGGCTGGGCTTCAGCCTGAAGTGGAACATGGGCTGGATGCACGACATCCTGGATTACATGCGCAAAGACCCGGTGTACCGGCGCTACCACCACAACAGCCTGACGTTCTCGCTGATGTACGCCTTCAGCGAAAACTTTGTGCTGCCGTTCTCGCACGACGAGGTGGTACACCTGAAGGGGTCGCTGCTGACGAAGATGCCGGGCGACGACTGGCGGCGGTTCGCCAACCTGCGGGCGCTACTGGCTTACATGACGGCGCACCCCGGCAAGAAGCTGCTGTTCATGGGCGGCGAGTTCGGCCAATGGCGCGAATGGGATTTCGGCGGCGAGCTGGCCTGGGGGCTGCTGGAGCATCCGGCGCACCGCAAGCTGCAGCACTTCGTGCGCGACCTGAACCACCTCTATCGGCGCGAGGCGGCGCTGCACCAGGTGGATTTCAGTTGGGAGGGCTTCCAGTGGATTGACCTGCGCGACGTAGACCAGAGCGCGGTGAGTTTTTTGCGGCGGGCAGCGTCTCCGACCACCGGCGGCGAGGCCGAGTTCGTGGTGGTGGTGGCGAACTTCACGCCGGTGCCGCGAGAGGGCTACCGGGTGGGCGTGCCGCGCGCGGGGTTCTACAGCGAAGTGCTGAACAGCGACGCGGAGGCCTACGGGGGCAGCAACATGGGCAACCGGGGCGGGCTGCCGGCGGATGAGATCCCCTGGCAAGACCAGCCGTATTCGCTGCTGCTGACCTTGCCGCCGCTGGCGGTGGTGTTCTTCAAGCCGGAGCCGTTGCCCGCCGCGGCCTTAGTGGAGCCGACGCCGGCCGAGCCGACCGCGGCGGAGGCGGCCGAGGCGCCGCCCGCGAGCTAGCGGGGCGTCAACGTAAGGCGCTCGGCGGCGCTCTGCTCGATGGCCGAGCGCGACCAGAGCATCGGCACATATTCGCCGCGCAGCCAGAGGGGCATGAGGTCGGCGTAGTGCGAGTCGCCCAGCAAGCCGGAGTTGCCGGGGGGCGCGAGGTGGACGGAACGGTCAAAGCGCGCCAGGTCAATGACTTCGCGGTAAGTGGGCGCGGCGGCCGCGGCGGCATAGGGGGCCTCCTGCACATAGGCCGTCTGCCAGACCGTGTCGGTGTCGCCACCCACGGGGAACGGCCCGACGTTGAAGACCTGATCGAACGGCCGGCGCACGGCCAGCGCATGTGGGGCGGTGAGCGCGTGGAGCCGCCCCCACTGCCAATTATTGGGGTTTAAGTCCAGTTCTTGCTGCAACCAATGCACGGCCTCGGCCAGGCTCTTTTCGAGCACGGCGGCGCGGCCGCCCGCCTGGGCGACCCAGGGCGAGGCTTCATCATCGAGCATGGCGAAGACGGTGACCGAGGCATGGCCCTGAAACTCGGAGTTGGCGGCCAACAGCGAGTGCGGCCCGCGCCCACCCGCGAAACGCACGAACAGCTCGGGACCGAGGGCGGGCGACACGAGGTTTTCCACCAGGCGGCGCAGCGCGACCTCATAGACCGCGCCGCCCACGCTGTCGGGGCCGAGGCGGCCGTCCCAGGCCAGCAGCAACTCTAGGGCGAGCGCCGCGGCGGGGTCGGCGGGCTGGAGGGCATAGCGCCGCAGCCGGTCGGTGAAGGCGCGGCCGGGCAGCGAGTCCAGGTCGAGCTGCAACGTGCGGCAGTCTTCCAGCGTGAGCGTGCCGCGGCGCTCGATCTCGGCGGTGAGGCGCTGGGCGCGGTAGCCGTTCATCCAGTGCAGGCCGAGGAAGTGCGGGTAGGGCCGGCCTTCGGCATCGGGCGCGGGCGTGATCTGGTGGTTGCAGTTGACGAGGTAGCCGCAGGCGGGGTTGAGGGCGTGGGGCATTTCGGCGAAGGGGATTTCGCCCACCCACTCGTGCGTGCCGGTCCAGCCGGGGGCAGGCACAGTGCCCTGGCCCTGGGCGCGCACTGGCAGCGTGCCGGCGACCCAGTAACCGATGTTGCCGGCCACGTCGGCGTACATAAGGTTGAGGGGCGGCGCGCTGACCAGCGCCAGGGCGTCCACGAAGTCATCCCAGCCGCGGGCGTGGTTGAGGCGCGCGAAGCCTTCCAGGGCGCGGCTGGGGCGTAAAGCGTAAGAACTGAGAGCCAGGTCCGCACGCCCGCCCTTGATGAGGTCGCCGATGAGGGGGCCGTGGCGGGTGAGGCGCACTTCTTCGATATGGGTGCGGGTCTGCCCGTTTTTACCCTTGACCTTGATTTCCTCGCGGCGCACCTGGCAGGCGTGCCAGGCACCCTGGTACTCGTAGCGCTGTGGGTTGGCGGGGTCGAGGCGCTCAACGAAAAGGTCTTGGTTGTCGGTGAAAGCCAGCGTGGCGCCCCAGGCGATGTGGGCGTTATGGCCGACCTCGACCCCCGGCGCGCCGGGCAGGCTGACGCCGGTGACGCGGTAAGGGCCCGCCTCCAGGTGGTTGAGGTACCAGATACTGGGGGTGGAAATGCGCAGGTGCATGTCGTTGGCGAGCAGCGGGCGGCCGGTGGTGGTGCGCCAGCCCGCCAACGCGAAGGCGTTGCTGCCGCGCGCGGCGTCATGGGCGCGGCCGAGGAAGGGGCCGCGCTCGGCGGCGAGGAGGTTATCGGCGGTGAGACGGTTGAAGACGATGCCGTCGGGCAGCGTAGGGGTGTCGCCCGCGGGCCAGTGGATGTCCAGGTCGGCGGCGCGCTCGGGGCCGACGGTTTCGATGAGTTGGGCGCGCACCAGCTCGGCGGCCCAGCCGGTGGAGAGGTTGAAGATCAGCAGCCGGGTGATGCCGAAGGTGTCGAGCGGCGTCCAGGGCGCGGGTTGGAGGCCGAGGAGGGTAAACTCGGCGGGCAGGCGGCGGCGGGCGAGGTGGGCGTTGACGCCCGCGGCGTAGGCGGCGACCATGGCCAGGGCTTCGGGGGAGGTCTGGGAGAGGTCGGTTTGGGCCAGGGCGGCGAAGCCAAGCGCGCGGGTGAGGCGGTCGGTGGGCAGGGCGGCTTCGCCGAGCACTTCGGCCAGCGTGCCGGCGGCGACGCGGCGGTTCAGCTCCATCTGCCAGAGGCGTTCCTGGGCATGCAGGAAACCCTGGGCAAAGAAGAGGTCGTGCTCGTCGGCGGCGTAGACGTGCGGGATGCCCCAGCGATCGCGGTGGACTTCAACGGCGGCGTGCAGGCCGGGGAGGGCGAGCGCGCCGGTGGTGGCGGGGCGGGCGCGGCGGTTGAGGAGCCGCACGGCGACGCCCAGGGCGGAGGCGAGGAGGCTAGCCACAATGAATACTTGGGCAGAGTAAGGCGACGAAGAGTTAGGCTTGAACTACTGAGCGATGGAAGCAGGTAACGAGCGACGCAAGACTCTCTCAATCTTGGCTGGAAGCTCAACCAAGAAAAAGTAGCTCGCCGGGTAGAGGTAATCTTCGCCTGACTCATCAACCACACGCAAGTAGTTGTCCCGCGCCGCCTGCTCGTCCGGCAATACCGGGTAGATCCGGCGCACGACTAAGTCATCGGTCGACTTACTCTTGAGGCAAATAGCAAACCGGGTTGTCTGTTGAGTCTTCATCGTTAATCCAAGAAGCGCTTGATCTTAAGCAGCCGGCGACCAATGCCGCTGGCTGCGTACCAATGAATTTCTGCCGACCGCAGGGCGCCAGACTGCAATTTGACCTGAGCCCGCCCCTTCAGCTTGCGCCACCGCCCTTTGCCGTACTTCTTGCGCAACCAGTGCAGATCACGAATGGCGAGGCCGGCCGCGATTTGCTCAATATCGGTAATCTCGCCAACGATCTCAAAATACACAGAGAATAGTATCCTGGATTGCCGGTGACTTCAAGCGCGCTCGCAAGCTAGCGCGCATTAGGCTTGCGCCCGGCCAGCCACCAGCCGAGGGCGGCGCTGACGACCAGGGCGAGGCCGAGGTCGGCCAGGAGGGCGGCAGGCGAAAAGCTGTTGCGGGCGACGAAACCGCCCTGCTCCAGGAACAGGAAGGGGAAACCGGCGCGGCGGAGGTCGTCGGCGCAGCCGGCCAGGCCAAAGAGGCCCGGCAGGCCGCAATCGGAGGCCAGGTGAGCGGCCAGCAGGTTAAGCGCGACAAAGGCGGCCAGGCCGAAGTCGAACCCGATCCAGAAACGGCGCATGGGCGCTCCTTGCAGAGTGCGAACCGCACCGGCATTATGCGAGCGGCGGGGCGGTTTGGCAAGTTGCGCGCCCGCTTCTATAATCCAATTCTCACTGCGCGCGGCTACCCGGCCGCGGCCCAGGACGACCGCATGATTGCCACCCGTGTGCGCGACTTAATGCGCCCCATCCTGATCACTTGCCCGCCCAACATGCCGCTGGGGGGCGTGGCGGCCATCCTGACCCGCCAGCGCGTGCACGCCATTATCGTGGCCGACGCCACCGGCACCCCACTGGGGGTGGTCTCGGACATTGACCTGATCGGCGGCGAGTGGCTGGGGGATGATCCGGCCAAGTTGGCTGAGCTGCGTGGGAAGAGCGCGGCCCAACTGATGTCTTCGCCGGCGGTGACGATTGACGCCGCGGCGCCGGCCAGCGAAGCGGCCGCCAAGATGCGCCAACTGCACATCCACCGGCTGGTAGTGACGGACATGGAACGCGCTATCGGCGTGATCGCGGTGTCGGACCTGATCCACGGGCTGGCGCCGCGCAGCCGGGAGCGGGCGGTGGTGGCGGATGTGATGGCGCGCGGATTCGTGGCGTGCCGGGCCGAGACGACGATTGCCGCGGCGGCGCGCGCCATGAGCGAACGGCGCTCGCGCGCGATTGTGGTGGTGAGCGGGCACGGGCGGCCCTTGGGGATGGTGACGGGATTCGACATGCTGGATTACTGCGACGCCGGCAACCCCAGCGACCCGGTGACGCGGGTGATGCATCCGGCGCTGACGATCGGGCCGGAGGCCAGCCTGCGGGTGGCGGCCGAGAAGATGCGGGCTAATCATGTCCACCGGCTGGTGGTGGTAGACCCGGCCGACCCGGAGAGTGTGCCGCTGGGACTGATCTCGACTTCCGACCTGGTGGCCGAACTGGCCACGCCGGTGCCCGCCGGGCGGGTCGGCTGAACGCTGGGCTGCGTTGAGTTGGCCGCTGCCGGCCGGGAGGCGCGTATGGACCTCAGTTCGATTATTAGGGCGAACAATGTAACCCGCGAGCGCCTGCGCGAGTTGGTGGGCCGCATGAGCGATATTGACCTGACGCGCGATCTGGGCGATGGCTGGACCATCGCCGCGGTGCTGGCGCACTGCGCCTTTTACGATCTGCGGATCGTGGCACTGTTCGAGCGCTGGCAGCAGACGGGTGAGGTGGCGGCGCTCCCTGTGGAGGCCAACATCTTGAACGCCGCGCTCTTGCCGTTGGCGCTGGCGCTGCCGCCGCGCGCGGCCGCCAACCTGGCCGTGGAAGCGGCCGAAGCCGCCGACGGCAAGGTGGCCGAACTAGAATTGGAGATGGATTTGATGGACAAGCTCGAGGAGGCGAAGGGCCTGGCGGTGAGCCTGCTGCGCTCCGAGCACCGCAAGGAACACATTCGGCAGATCGAGGCGGCGCTGGTGAGCTTAAGTTCCGCGCCAAAAAAGCCAAGCGTGAGGGTGAAGGCCGGTGAAAAGCCGGACAAGAAGCTGAGGGGGTAGAGGCCGGCTTGACGCCAGGGGGGGCGGTTGGGCACAGACGGGAAAGGCATTTGCCACGAATGAGCACGAATTGGGCCAGCGCCGCGAACGGCTGGTGGATCGAGGCGATGGTTGGTCGGGTTGGTCGGCCAGATGGTTGACACTTCTAAAACCGGCGGGTAAAATTCCGCGTTGCGCTGGAACGCAAGTTTCTGGCGCACTTTTTTGCCTCTGCCGGGCACACTTAAGCCGCGCCCGCTACAGCCTAAGTCACGGAGAAGAGAATGCAAGGTCTTACCACATTTGAACAGATCGCGGTCTACGCGATCCTGGGCGTGGCGCTCTTGGGCCTCGCCTATGCGATTTACCTGCGCGCCCAAATCCTGCGCGAAAGCAAGGGCACGGCCAAGATGCAGGAGGTGTGGGGCTGGATTAAGGAGGGGGCCGACGCCTACCTGGCGCGCCAACTCCGCTCCATTCTGCCGCTGATCGTGGTGCTGACGATTGCGCTGTTTTTCTCGGTGTACATCGTGCCGCCGACGCCCGAGGCGCTGGAACGTTTTGAGGGGACCAGCCCCGACACGGTGCGGCTAATCATCGGCATCGCGCGCGCGCTGGCCTTTGTGATGGGCGCGGGCTTCTCACTGGCGGTGGGCCAGATCGGCATGCGCATGGCGGTGGAAGGCAACGTGCGCGTGGCGGCGGCCAGCCGCAAGTCGTTCGGCGACGCGCTGCGCATCGCCTACCGGGCCGGCACGATCACGGGCATGTTGACCGACGGCCTGGGGCTGCTGGGCGGCACGCTGATCTTCATCATCCTGGGCATCGCCGCGCCGGATGCGCTGCTGGGCTTCGGTTTCGGCGGCACGCTGCTGGCGCTGTTTATGCGCGTGGGCGGCGGCATCTTCACCAAGGCGGCGGACGTGGGGGCCGACCTGGTGGGCAAGGTGGAGCAGGGCCTAAACGAAGACGACCCGCGCAACCCGGCCGTGGTGGCGGACCTGGTGGGCGACAACGTGGGCGACTGCGCGGGCATGGCCGCCGATATCTTCGAGAGCTACGAAGTGACGATTGTGTCGGGCCTGATCTTGGGCCTGGCGCTGTGG
Source organism: Anaerolineales bacterium (assembly GCA_020850595.1). GTDB lineage: Bacteria > Chloroflexota > Anaerolineae > Anaerolineales > UBA6663 > JADZEK01. The sequence continues at coordinate 75,222 of JADZEK010000131.1, read as the reverse complement.
CACGTCACCGGGCGGCTGGAGTGGATCATCTACCCGCTGATCGTGCGCGGCATCGGCGTGATCTCGTCCATCATCGGCACGTATGTGGTGCGCGCGCCCGACGAGGGCGGCGACGCCATGAGCGCCATCTTCCGCGGTTTCCTGTCGTCGGCCGTGATCTCGGCGGTGCTGTTCTTCATCGCGGGCTTTATCTACCTGAACAACGCGGCGATGGAGCAATGGGGCGGCTGGTGGCGCGCGCCGCTGGCGGTGGGGGTGGGCGTGTTGCTGGCGATCGTGATTGACCGCCTGACCGAGTACTTCACGGGCACGCATGGCGCGCCGGTCAAGGATATCAAGAAGGGCGCCGACACCGGGCCGGCGACGCTGATCTTGCAAGGCCTGTCGGCCGGGTACGAGTCGTCGGTGTGGTCGGTAGTGGTGATCGCGCTGACCATCGGCGCCTCGATCTTCATCTTCGGCACGATCCCCGGCATTGACGAGGCCCAGCGCGTGACGTTCGTGCTGTACGGCGTGGCGATGACGGGCATCGGCATGCTGACGCTGACGGGCAACAACGTGGCGATGGACAGCTTCGGCCCGATCGCCGACAACGCCAACGGCATCGGCGAGATGGCCTGGAGCGGCATGGAAGACGCCGAGACCAAGAAGGCCCAGCAGACGATGGCGGACCTGGACGCGGTGGGCAACACGACCAAGGCCATTACCAAGGGCGTGGCGATTGGCTCGGCCGTGATCGCGGCGGTGGCGCTGTTTGGCTCGTTCCTGGTAGACGTGAGCCGGGCGCAGGCGGGACTGGGCATCGCGGCGGCGCAGCAGATCAGCGCCATCGGCATCCGCGTGGACATCCCGCAGGTCTTTATCGGCATGTTGATTGGCGGCGCGCTGCCGTGGCTGTTCTCGTCGTTCGCCATCCAGGCGGTTAGCCGCGCTTCGGCGCTGATCGTGCTGGAGGCGCGCCGGCAGTTCCGCCTGGGCGTGCTGGAGGACAAGGTAAAGCCGGACTATCGGCAGGCCGTGTCTATCTCGACCAGCGCGGCGCAGAAGGAACTGGTGGGGCTGGCGCTGCTGGGCATCTTGACCCCGATTGTGGTTGGGCTGCTGCTGCAGGTGGAAGCCCTGGGTGGTTTCCTGGCGGGCATCATCGTCTCGGGCCAACTGCTGGCGGTGTTCATGAACAACGCCGGCGGGGCGTGGGATAACGCCAAGAAGCTGATCGAGGACGAGCCGCGCAACCCGGCCAAGAACACGGGCAAAGGCTCGGAGCGGCACAAGGCGGGCGTGGTGGGCGACACGGTGGGCGACCCGATGAAGGATACGGCCGGGCCGGCGCTGAACCCGATGATTAAGGTGGTGAACCTGGTCTCGGTGATTGTGGCCCCGATCGTGGTGCAGTACGCGCGCGCGACCGGCCTTGAGCAGGTGGTGATCTGGGTGGTGATCGCGGCGCTGATCGGCGTGCTGGCCTGGGCCATCGCGCGCTCGAAGGCGCCCGCGCCGGAACTAAAGCAGTAAGGTTTACGCCGCAACGGTAGTGACAAACAAGCGCCCTGGGCCATGGCTCAGGGCGCTTGTTTTTTTTGGTACACTGGCCCCCATGCCGGTCGCCCTGGTCACGTCGCCCACTTATGTTCAGCACGACTTTCCCGATCACCCCGAGAACGCCGAGCGGCTGCGGGCGCTGGAGGCGGCGCTCGACTCGCCGGCGCTGGCGCTGCGCGACTACCTGATCGCGCTGACGCCCAGGCCGGCGACGGTGGACGAGGTCGCCCTGGCGCACCACCGGCCTTACATCACAGCGCTGCGCGAGGCGATGCGGCAGGCGCCCGGCTATGTGGACAGCGCGCCGACCTATGTGGTGCCACAGTCGTACGACGTGGCGCTGCTGGCGGCAGGCGGCGCGATCCGCGCAGTGGAAGCGGTCGTGGGCGGTGAGGCCCAGACGGTCGTGGCGCTGGTGCGGCCCCCCGGCCACCACGCCCTGCCCGATGCGCCGATGGGTTTCTGCCTGTTCAATAACATCGCTATCGCGGCGCGGTATGCGCAGCGCTACCTGGGTATCGGGCGGGTGCTGATCGTGGACTTCGACGTGCACCACGGCAACGGCACGCAGGCGGTGTTCTACGAAGACCCGTCGGTGCTGTTCATCTCGACCCATCAGGAGAACCTCTACCCGCAGACCGGACGGGTGAGCGAGACCGGCGCGGGCGCGGGGGAAGGCTACACGCTGAACATCCCCCTGCCCGCCTATGCGGGCGACCGGGCGTTTGAGCGGGCGCTGGCCGAGGTGATCGCACCAGCGGCCGAACGATTTGCGCCGGACCTGGTGCTGGTGTCGGCCGGATTCGACGCGCACTGGCTCGACCCACTGGCGAACCTGCAACTGACGCTGGCGGGGTATGCCAAACTGACGCAAGGCTTGCAGGCCATCGCGCAGGCGCACGCTCGCGGCCGGATGGCCTGGGTGCTGGAGGGCGGTTATCACCTGGCGGCGCTGACCGGCGGGGTGACGACCGTGCTGCGGACGCTGCTGGGCGAACACGGCATTGCGGACAGCCTGGGGCCGGCCCCCCGCCCCGAGCCAGAGGTGACGGGGGCCATTGAGCGGGCGCGGGCCGCGCACGGCCTGTAGCGCGGCGGCGGCGGGCAGGGGCGTAGGCCACGGCGCAGCAGGCGGCAATTGCCAAATCATCCATTTCATTGCATACTCGCCTTACTAACCGGCGACTAACGCAAACGACCATGCCCGAAATCGCTCTCCGCACGTACATCGAGCAGCTAGACACCCTGATCGAGCGCAAGCAGGTTGATGAGGTCGTGGCGCACTGCCGGCACCTGCTCAGCTTCTACCCCAAGCATCTCGATACTTACCGGATGCTGGGCAAGGCGCTGCTGGAAAAAGGCCGGCACGGCGACGCGGCCGACATCTTCCAGCGGGTGCTGTCGGTGGCGCCGGATGACTTCATCGCGCATGTCGGCATGTCGATTGTGCGCGAGGACGAGGCCAACCTGGACGCCGCCATCTGGCACATGGAGCGCGCTTTTGAGGCGGCTCCGGCCAACGGCGCCATTCAGCAGGAGCTGTGCCGCTTATATGGCCGGCGCGACGGCGTGGTGCCGGCCAAGGCCCGCCTGACACGCGGGGCGCTGGCGCGCATGTATGCGCAGGGCGGCCTGTTTTTGCAGGCCGAGGCCGAGCTGAAGGCCGCGCTGGCCGACGAGCCTGACCGAATTGACCTGCAAACCGTGCTGGCGCGCGTGTACGCGCAAAGCGACCAGCCTGCTTTGGCTGCGCAGGCGTGCTCGGGCATCTTGCAGAAGCTGCCTTACAGCCTGGAAGCCAACCGCATTTTGTACGGCATCTTCCGCGCACAAGACCGGCCCGACGACGCGGCGGCCTATCGCCAGCGCGTGGAAGCGCTGGACCCCTACGAGGCGTTTGTGGACCCCAACGGCGGCCAGGCCCGCCGCGTGGACGCGAACAAGATCGTGCTCGACCGGCTGGAGTACGCACCCGGCATGGAGGACAGCGCCTCGCCCGACTGGCTGGCCTCGATCGGGGCGAAGTTTGAGGAGCCGGCTGCCCGCCCGGCCGAGGCGCAACCCGCCTGGATGACGCCGTCTGAACCGGCGCCAGCGGCGGAGGCACAGGCCGCCGACAGCACCCCCGCCGCAAGCGGGGCCGACTTGCCTGACTGGCTGCGCGACCTGCAACCCGCCGCGCCCGGCGCGGCGACCGAACCGATGGCGGCCCCCGATTGGCTGCAGGAACTGGGGGTGACCGGCGCGCCGCCGCCGGCTGCCGCCGATGCTGACCTGCCCGACTGGCTGAAAACGGCAACCGGACCGCTGGCGGAAGCGGCCGTGCCAGACTGGATGCGCCCCGCGCTGGATGAACGGCCAGCCGAGTCGGCGGAGGAGACGCTCATCGCCACGCCGCCGGCCCCAAGCGAGCCAGCGGGCGCCGATGAGACCCAGACGGCGACGCCGGCGAGCATGGCCGCCACCACGCCGCCGGCCGCGCCGGAAGCGCCCGCTACAAAGGGTGACGACATCCCGGCCTGGCTGCTGGGTGCGGCCGTGGCAGCGAAGGCAGTTATGCCGGGCGACGAGACGATGCCTCCGGCGGAGGCCGGCGACACGGAACTGCCGGAGTGGATGCGCAGTGTCATGGACGCTACGCCGCCGGCCGCGGTGGAACCCGCGACTGAGAGCGGCTTAGCAGAAGCATCCGCGCCAGCCGCGGAGGCGGGCGAGTTGCCGGAGTGGTTGACCGCAGCGGCAGGCACAGGCGAACTGGCGCCCGCCGGTGTGGCCGAAGCTGCGCCTGAGACGCCGCCAGCCGAAGCGCCGATTGGTGAACAACCCGATGAGATGGCAAGCGCGGGCGAAGCCGCCCCGGCAGACGCCATGGAAGCGCTTGCCAGCGTGGAAGCGGCGACTGAGGCAACAACACCGGCCGCCACGACTGAAGCGACTACCCCAGACCAGATGGATACGCCGGCGCCCCGATTGCCGGCCAGCACCCCGGCTGACAGTGAGGCGACCTTGGTTGGCCCGGCCCCGGCTGCGCGCCTGGGCGATGACGAAGTGCCTGATTGGCTGCGGCCCGGCGCGGCAGCCGAAAGCAGCGGGCCTGAGCCGGATTGGCTGGACGCGCTGAAGGATGCGGGCGCAACCGAGACGCCCACACTGGCCGCCGCCGAGATCCCAGACTGGCTGAAGCCGGCCGCGCCTCTGGCAGCGACGGCGGCCGCACCTGCCGAGGATCTGCCGGACTGGCTCCAGACGGCGAGCGCCGCGACTGGCGCGGCCGAGATGCCCGACTGGATGAAGCCACCCGCGCAGGAGGCCGCTCCGGCGGAGGCGGAAACGCCCGCTCACCCCTCGGACGATGTGCCGGCATGGCTACGGCCCGCTGCCGCCGACGCGATCCAGACGGCCCCGCCGGAGGCAGAAACGCCCGCCGCCGCCGTAGAACGCCCAGCGGATGAGGACAACGTGCCTGAGTGGCTGCGCACCTTGCCCGCGGCGGGCACGCCTATCCCGCCCCAGGTGCCCGATTGGCTGGCAGGCGTGGCGGCGACAGCACCCGCGCCTGATCCGGGAGCTAAGCCCGCCGTGGAACTACCCGATTTCCTGCAACCGGCTTCGCCGGAGGCCATCGCCCGCGCCGAGCGGCCGTTTGAGCTGCAAGGCGAGGATGAGACCCCGGCCGAGCCGGAGGGCGAGGAGCCGCCGCTGGCTTTGCCCGCCGAGATACCTGGGTGGCTGAAGGGCCTGGCCCCGGTGGAGGCTGACCCGGCGGAATCAATTGGGGCCGCAGCCGCCGCCCGCGTCAACGCGGCGGAACCGTCGGCTGTGCCCGAGCAAGCGGCAGCCGAGAGTGACCAGACGCTTGATTGGCTGGCCAGTCTGACGGCCCAACCGGCTCAGGCCGGCGAGCCGCTGGCCGATATCCCGCCGGACGTGCCGTCCTGGGCCGAGCCTGTGGCCCCCGGCCCCAGTGACACGATTGCCAACTGGCTAGCGGGACGCAGCAGCCAGGCAGAGCTGCCCGCTGAGCCGGCCGCCGCCGCGCCGGAAACGCCGCCCACCCCCGAGGCGAGCGCCGCGGAAGCGCCAGCCGGCGAACTGCCGCCGTGGGCCGAACCCGAAACCCCCGGACCGACCGATACCATCATCGGCTGGCTATCGGCCAAGGACGTGATGGCCGCTCAGCAGAAGGCGCAAGCGGCGGAGGCCCCGCCTGAAGCATCCGCCGCCGAGACTCCGGCCACGCCGCTGGAGCAGCCTTCGGCCGAGGCCGATCTGGACGGTGATGAGGCCCTGCGTTGGTTGGAAAGCCTGGCGGCACGCCAAGGCGCCAATCCCGACGAGCTGTTGACCGCACCAGAGGAGCGCCCAGCCGAACCACCGGCCTGGCTGGCGGACGAGGCGAGGCTTGAAGCACAAGCGGAGACGCCGAGGCTCGAGGCCGAACCGGCCGAGCCACCCGACTGGCTGAAGGCGCTGGAACCCGCGGTTGGCACCGAGCCGCCGATGGCGGCAGAACTGCCCAGCGGTGAACCGATGACGGCTGAGAGCGCCGCCGAGGAAGCGGCCTTGACTGGGACGACGGTGGGGGCCACGGTGGGGGCCACGGCCGAGGCCGAAGGCGCGCCGTTGGAGGGCGACGAGGCGCTGCGCTGGCTAGAAGGCCTGGCGGCGCGCCAGGGCGCGAACGCCGATGAATTGCTGACTGTGCCCGAGGAGCGCCCGGCTGAGGCGCCGGCCTGGGCGACGGCCGATTTGACCGCGGCAGAAGCGCAACGGCCCGAGGACACTATCGCACCGGAGGCGTGGGCGGCTGAAACAGCGGCAGGGGAGGCGGCCGGCCCAGCGGCGACAACGCCGCCAGCCGAGATGCCCGATTGGCTGAAGGCACTGGAGCCGGCCGCGGGCCTGGAAGCGTTTGAGTCGCTGGCGGCCGAGCCGGAAGACAGCCTGAAGCCGACGCCGGCGAGCGAACTCCCCGACTGGCTGAAGGCGCTGGAACCGGCGGCGGGGGTGGCGGCCATTCCGGCGGTTGAGGTGGAGCCGGCCGTGCCGCCGGATATGCCGGCTGATGAGATTCCCGACTGGCTGAGGCCGGAGGCGGCGGGGCCAACACCGGGCAGTACTGAGCCAGAGGGCGAGGCGCCGGCGTGGCTGACCGAGGCCGGCACCGGCGAGGGCGCTCTGGCAGCGGCGGAGGCCGTGAGGGTCGAGCCAGAGGCAACCGCCGCGCTGGAGCCGGCAGCGGAATACCCGGCGGCAAGCGCCTCGCCGGAGGCGCCAGTCGCCGAACCGGCTGCGCTGGAGGCGTGGCTGAGCCGGGTGGAAGCCGCGCACCCGGTGGACCCGTTTGCCGACACAGCACAGCACGGACGCTCTGAGCCGCAGTACGCCGAGCCGCTGATCGAAACGGCGGCGCTCGCCATGGAAACGCCGGCCGCGCCGGACGCGAGGCAGACCGAAATGCCCGCCCCGGTGGAAGCCGAAGCCACAGCGCTGGACGGCGACGAGGCGCTGGGCTGGCTGGAAGGGCTGGCCGCGGCGCAGGGCGCGAACCCTGACGAACTCCTGACCCGACCAGACGAACGGCCGGCCGAGGCGCCGGCCTGGATCGTGGCGGAGGCGCCCACAGACGCGGCCGAGGCCGTGGCGCAGCCGACCCCGGTGGACGAGATGCCCGACTGGCTGCGCGAGTCCATGCCGGCTGAGATCACCTCGGCCGAGCGCATGGCCGCCGAGATCGCGACCGCAGAGGCGGCAACGGCTGAGCCGGCGGCGGAGTTGGTTGAGCCGAGCCTGGCCGAGTTGGCTGCGCCGCCGGTGGACGAACTGGAAGACACCGGCCCAAGCCGAGTGCCGATTGTGCCGGCGGCCGCGCCCACCATCACCGCTGAGACGCAGGCGGAGGCGGAGGCGGTTGAACTGGAAGGGGACGAGGCGCTGGGCTGGCTGGAGGGGCTGGCCGCGGCGCAGGGCGCGAACCCGGACGAATTGTTGACCACACCCGAGGAACGCCCGACCGAGACGCCGACGTGGATCGCCGCGGCGCAGGCGGACCTGACCTCGGCCGAAGCGGGGCCGGCGGGCGAGCCGGAAGACGCCCAAGCCGAGCCGCCCGCCCTTGAAGCGGCACGGCCGGAATGGTTGCCGGCCGAGCCGGCGACAGAGGTCGTGGCGCCGGCCGAAGCAACGATAGAAACACCGGCTGAGCCTGCCGCGCTGGATGGCGAAGAGGCGCTGCGCTGGCTGGAAGGGTTGGCCGCCGCGCAGGGCGCGAACCCGGAAGAACTGCTGACCAAGCCCGAAGAGCGCTTGAGCGAGGCGCCGACCTGGGCGGCGGCGGAAGCAGCCAAGGTGGCCACAACCGGCCTAGAGGCCGCGACGGCATCGGTGGAAACGGAAGCGGCCCTGGAGCCGGAGCCGGTGGCTGAGCCGGAGCCGGTGGAGGCGATTACACCGCCGACCTGGCTGGTCGAGGCGGCTGCGGAGACGCCCGCCGCGACCCCAGCCGACGAGAAGCCGGCTGAAGCGGACGAGGCCACGCCGCCAGCAGGCGTACCCGACCTAGACAAGCTCTCGCGCCTATCGGAGCGGCTGGCAAGCGCGCGCCGCGCCCGCGAGACCGAGATTGAGGCGCGGTTTGCCGAGCAGCGCGCGCAACAAGAAGGCGCACGCCGCGAGGTGGAACAGCGCATGGCGGCCTGGCGCGAGGCGATGGAGGCCGAACCAGGCTCATCGGCGCCAGGGGCCGGGATGCCGACCCCAGCCGCTAAGACCGCGCCCCTGCGCGTGCCTGAGCCGCCCGCGCCAGCCGCGCCGGCTGTGCCCCCACCCGCTACGCCGGAGCCGGCCGCGCCTAGCGCGCCCTATGTGCGCCCGCACACGGCGCCCACGGCCGCGCCGCAACTGCCGGTGGAACTGCCCGACTTCGCCGCGGCGCTGGCCCGCCTGACTCCGCAAGTGCAGACGGAGGCCGATCTGGGCCGCACGATCCACGAACTGGAGGGGCTGGCGACCACGGAGCAGGCCCCCGCCCCGGTGCTGCGGCTGCTGGGCGACGCCTATGTGAAGGCGAACCGGCTGCCGCGCGCGCTGGAGGCCTATCGCGAGGCGCTCAGCCGCCTGTAACGCCGCTGGGCAGCCAATCGTCACTCACAACCGCGCGCTCGGAGACCCTGGGCGCGCGGTCGGCGTTTAAGCGCAGGATTGTCTGGTAAAATGCGCGTGTTCATCTATTTGACTTAGCCTTGCGGAGGTTTGACTTGGAACGTTCCCTTGTCATCATTAAGCCCGACGGCGTACAGCGCGGCCTGGTCGGGGAGATCATCGGCCGCCTGGAACGGCGCGGGCTGCGGCTGGTCGGTCTGAAGTTCCTGGCGGTGGAAGTCAGCCTGGCCGAGCAGCATTACGCCGTGCACCAGGGCAAGCCCTTCTATGAGGGGCTGATCAGGTACATCACTTCAGCGCCGGTGGTGGTGATGGCCTGGGAGGGCAAGAAGGTGGTGGAGGCCGTGCGCCAGACGGTGGGCGCGACCAACCCGACCGCCGCCGTCCCCGGCACTATCCGCGCCGACCTGGGCATTGACATCGGCCGCAACCTGATTCACGCTTCGGACAGCGTGGCGACGGCTGAGTTTGAGCTGGGGCTGTGGTTCAAGCCGGGCGAGATCGTGGACTGGGCGCGCGACGGCGAGCGCTGGGTATTTGAGGCGTAAGCCGCGAAGCGGGGAGACGCTCTAACGCCAAACCGGGCGGGTCATGGCAGTGCGCCGTGACCCGCCCGGTTGTTTGTCGGCCTGGAATGCGCGACGGCTATTGAATGCGCAGGACGACTTTGCCGGCCTGCCACAATTCTTCGAGCTTGTAGCGGTGACGCTGCGCCTGCGAGAAGGCATGGACGATGACGCTGCCAAAGTCCATGAGCAGCCAGCCGCCCGCGGCGTGGCCCTCGACGCGCGGGCGCTTGAGGCGGAACTTGTGGCGGGCGGCCTCGTCCACCGCCTCGGCCAGCGCCGTCAGTTGGCGCTCGCTCGTGCCGGTGCAGATCACAAAGTAGTCTGTGAACACCAACTGCCCGCGCAAGTCGAGCAGCACAATGTCTTCCGCCTTCTTCTCTTCTAACGTATCTACCAGGGCGCGGGCCAGTTCCAGTGGTTCCAGAGCAGTTCTCCTTTGGGGTGTCCGGGGGCGGTTAGGCGGCGCCGGCTGGGGCCAACCCGAACGGCGCGAGGAATAGACGCTCGTACACTGCGCCCATAGGCCGCAGTTCACTGGACATGAGGCTAAGGCTGTCGGCGCGCAGCTCGCCCAGCACCTGGCCCTGGGCCTGTTCGACGACGCGCATGAGCGCCGTCAGATCGGCAGGGCGCAGATGATCGCGCACGCGGCCGAGCGTGAGGTGAGGAGCGAAGGCGCGGCGCTCGGGCGCGAAGCCCAACGCCACCGCGGCGGCCTCCAACTGCGCGGCCAATTGCTGCAGCGGGGGGAGGTCGCCTGACAACCCGGCCCAGAGCACTTGCGGCTGTTGCGGGTTGGGGAAAACGCCGAGTCCCTGAATGGTCAGGGTGAAGGGCGCGGCGGCGGCCGCGGCGCGCTGCAGCCCGGCTTGCAGTTCGGGCATTTGCCCTTGATCCACAGCGCCGTAGAAGCGCAGGGTAACGTGCAGGCCCTGCGACCTGGCCCAGCGCACGCTGCCGCGCGGGCCGGCGGCCTTGTATTCAGCCCGGTGCGCGTCGAGGCGGGCGAGCAATTCGGGGGTGAGTTCGATGGCGCTGAAGAGGCGGTATCTCATGCCAGGAACTCCTGCAGCACACGCAGCGTTTCGACCGGCCGATCATCGGTGAGCAAATGGCCGGCGCGCATCAGGTGCAGCCGGCTGCCGGAAATGCGGGCGGCCGCCAGGCGGCCTTCGGCCGGCGGCACGGTCGGGTCGAGAGTGCCGACGATCACCAGCGCGGGGACGGAGACGCGCTCAAGCAGCGGGGCCACATCATAATCCACGATGGCGCGGCCGGCTGAGAGCAATGAGTCGGGCGTGGCCTTCACGAAATCTTCATTGCGGCGGCGGAAGTAGGTGAGGCCGCTGACGCGATGGCCGAGCGGGTGGATGAGCAGCGGCTGGAGCAGCGCGGGCGAGAGGCGCAGCACCCAACTGAGCACGCGGCGGCTGTAGTCGGGCCGCGCCAGAGGCTTGAGGCTGGCCCGCCCGGTGACGACGGGGTTGATGGCGACGAGCCGGGCAATGGTTTCGGGATGACGCGCGGCGAGGTTGAGCGCAATCATGCCGCCCATCGAGTGGCCGACGAGGCGGGGCCGCTCCAGGCCGAGCTGCCGCATGAACTCGAGCAGGGTGGCGGTGAAGTTAGGGATCGAATACCAGCCTTGGGCAGGTTTTTCCGAATCGCCGAAGCCGGGGAGGTCGAGGGTCCAGCAGCGATACCGGCGCGAGAGGTCCGGCAGCAGGCTGGTCCACATGCGGCGCGAGGAGGCCCAGCCATGCACAAACACAATGTCCGGCCCAGCGCCGGCCACGGTGTAATGCAGGCGCAAGCCATTGACCAGCAACGTGCGGTGCTCCATCGAGCGAGATTATACCAGTGATCGTCAGGGGGTCTGCTCGGCCAACGCGGCGGCGTAGGCTTCGGGGGTGTCCAGGTCGCGCAGGATGGCGTCGGTGTCAACGGCTACGGCCTCCGGCGGGCCGATCTGTTGGAACAACTGACGCGGATTGGCGTCCGGCGGCAACTGGTTTAAGCGCGGAAACACAGCGCGGTCGAAGAGCATGGGGTGGCCGCGGCGGCCGTTGAAGAACGGGGCGACGGCGGGTGGGCGAGCGGCCTGCCAACGGGCGACTATGTGGGCGACAATGCGCGCCTCCAGGTGCGGCTGGTCGGCCAGGGCGACGAGCACGGCCTGGTCGGTGGCGGGCAGCGCGGCCAGGCCCACCTGGAGGGAACGGGCCATCTCGCTGACAGCGTAGTCGGAGTTGTGGGCAAAGACGAGCGGCGGGCCGGCCGGGTCGGCCGCGGCCTGGGCCGCCGCGGTCACGGCCGCCTGCTCGTGGCCGGTGACGACGACCACGCGGCTGAGGGGGCAGGCCTGTAGACGACGGACGACGGCTCCGAGCAGCGTGCCGCCGGGCCAGGGCAGGAGTTGCTTGGGCCGGCCCATGCGGGTGGAGCGCCCGGCCGCCAGCACCACGGCCGCCACGCCGCCCCAGACCTCACGCACAGGCGCGCCGGTGGCGGCCGCGCCGAGGACAACGCCGCTGATGGCGGGCGCGGCGATCAGGCGCGCGGCCAGGTCGCGCACGGGGGAGAGGTCTTCCAGGCGTTCGACCTTGTTGACTAACACCACGACGCGAGCGGCGGGCGGCACACCTTTTAGGCCGCCCTGGGGATGGGCGAGGACGGCGGCGACTAATTCGGGCGTGACGGTCGCGCCGAGGCGCACGCCCGCAAGCTGGGCCACCAACTCGGGCCGGTGAACGCGCCGATCGTCGAGCGGCGCGCCGAGGACATCCGCGCCGACGATGGGGATGACCAGGGTGGTTTCGGGCGGGATGACAGGCTCGTGACGGCCGGGGGCCTTGAAAGGCCGCATGCGTGAACCGTCGGCTTCAAGCAGGACGGTCGGGCCGCCGGGCAACGCCCGCAGGTGGGGGATGAACTCAGGCGGCACGCCGAGCGCCTTGCCGCTTTCTGGCTCGACCGCGCCGATGGCGAGCACGTGCGGTGATTCAGCAAGCGCCGCCGCCAGTTGGGCCAGCGCGGCGGGCCAGGCGGCCGGCGCGGCGGGCACGACCACGTGGCGCGGGGCCAACGCGATCTGCGCGGCGAAGATGCGGGTGGTGGTGGTGGTAACCACGCGCCCGCCGGCCGCGACTAGCTCGGCGGCGAGGCGGAACATGGCGGTGGTCTTGCCGCCGCCGCCCACCAGGGCAACAACTTGGGGCGGCGCGAGGCGCAGGGCAGTTGAGAGCAGCATGGGTCAGGGCAGGCCCAGATCGGGGTCGGCGGGCGGCTGCCAGAGCGGCAGGCCGGCGAGCACAGCTTCAAGCACGCCGCCACCGACGGCGCGGGCCTGGTCGGAGACCAGGGCGGCCTCCCCCCGGCCGGGCGTGAGGCTCAGCTCGGCCACAGGGTCGCCCGCGCGCACGATCAGGCCATCGGCCAGCAGGCCGAGCACCCAGCCATCGGCGGGGGCCACGACGGGCAAACCGGCCACCTCGCCCACGGCGGCGCCGGCGGGCAGCACCGCACCCAGACCGGCATGCGTCAGGAACTCACCGGTGGCCGGGGCGCGCAGGAGGCTGACGCCCATTTCGGCGGGGGCGTCCGGCTGCGCCACGCCGCCGTCCCAGTAAACGCGCCCGAGGTGTGGGCCGCGGGTCGTCTCAATGACGGCCTGGCAGTTGACACCGGCCGAGAAGCCGGCGCCCAGCCCGATGACGAGGGTGTTGGGCGGCAGGTAGGCGCCGGGAGGCGGCAGTGGGCGGCGCGCGTCTATGACCAGGCGCGGCTGGAGGCGCGTGACAACCTCGCCGTCGGGGTCAACCACCACCGGAATGTCATCGCGAACGGCAAAGGCCATGCCGGCGAGCGCGTCTTCGGCCAGGCGGGCGCGCACGCCTTCCACGGTGATGGAACCAGCGTAGACGGCCTGGGCCAGCGCGGCGGCGCGGCGCAGGCAGCGCGGCCGGGCCAGTTCGGTGACGAGCACCGTGAAGCCGGCATAGTGCAGGCGCAGGGCCACGCCGCTGCCCAGCGCGCCCCCGCCGCGCACCACCGCCAGATAATCGGAGAGCAGCACGCTAGGCGAAGGCCTTGCCGGCCGCTTGCAGGTGCGCGAGGACGCGGTCGGGCGTGTAAGGAAATTCGTCTATCCACACGCCGGTGGCGGCGTGAATGGCGGCGGCAATGGCGGGCGCGAGCGGCAGGTAGGGCATCTCGGCCATGCCTCGCACGCCCCACGGGCCGTTTGGCTCGGCGTATTCGAGGATGACGGACTTGACGCGCGCGGGCACGTCGAGCACGGTGGGGATGAGGTAGTTGGAGAGGTAGGGCGTGAGCACGCGCCCGCCCTGGGTGATGAAGTTTTCCAGGATGGCGTAGCCCGCTGCCTGGACCACCGCGCCCTCGATCTGGCCTTCCACCTGCTGGGGGTTCACTGCCCGGCCCACGTCATCGGCGCAGACCACGTCGAGCAGACGCACGTGGCCGGTTTCCAGATCAACTTCGACCTCGACGGCTTCGGCCACATAGCCATAGGCGAAGTTGGGGTCGCCATGACCGGTTTGGGGGTCGAGGGCCGTGGTGGCCGGGGGATGATAGACGAAACTGGCGATGGCGGGGCGCTCTTCGTCCTGCCACTTTTGCGCGGCGCGCTCGGCCGCGCCCTTGATGGCGTTGCCGGACATGTAGGTCAGGCGGGAGGCCGAGGCGCTGCCGGAACTGCCGCTGCTGGCCGTGTCCGAGGCAATTAGCTCCACCCGGCTGACGGGCACACCGACGGCCTGGGCGGCCATTTGCGCCATGACGGTGTGCGCGCCCTGGCCGCAGTCGGCCCCGGCGTGGTAGACGACGACGCGCTCAATCTGGCCGTCGCCGTGCAGCTCCACCCGCGCAGCGCACGACTCGGGCGCGCCGAAGGAGAAGCCAATGTTTTTGAAGGCGCAGCCGAAGCCGCGCCCGCGCCGCAAGTAGGGCTGGGGCGGCTGGGTGAGCGGCGGCAGGCCAACGCCGGGTTGCCAGCCGACTTCCTGGGCGCAGCGGGCGACCACGCGGTCAATGGTCACGCCGGCCGGGAACGGCGTGCCGGTGGTGGAGAGCACGCCGTCGCGCAGCAGGTTCTGGAGGCGCATAGCGATGGGGTCAAGCCCAAGCTGCTCGGCCAGCTTGTCAAGCTGCAGCTCGGCTGCGAACGCGCCCTGCGGCCCGCCAAACCCGCGGAAGGCGCCGCCAGGGACGTTGTTGGTCAACACGGTGTAGGCGTCTATGTGCGCGTGGGGGAAGTGGTACGGCCCCGTGCACATGAGCAGCGCGTTGCCGAGGACTTTGGGCGAGGTGTAGGTGTAGGCTCCGGCGTCGGAGATCAGCTCGACCTGCGCGGCGACGAGCGCGCCGTCGGCCCTGGCCCCCCACCTGGCCCGGATGTAGAAGGCGTGGCGTTTGTGGTGGCCGACGATGGACTCCTCGCGACTCCAGATGATCTTGACCGGGCGGTGGATACCGCGCTGGGCCAGCCGCCAGGCGGCGAGGGCCAGGACGATCTGCACCGACATATCTTCGCGGCCGCCGAACGCGCCGCCGATGGCGGGGTAGATGATGCGCACCTGATCGCGCGGCAGGCCGAGGGCGTGGGCGACTTGCTCCTGGTCTTCGTGCGCCCACTGGCCCGCGACCTGCACGGTGACGCGCCCGGCCTCGTCCAGGTAGGCGATACCGGCCTCGGGCTGGAGGTAGGCATGCTCCTGCATGGGTGTGTGGTATTCGGCGGCGACAATCGCGGCGCACTCGGCCCAGGCGGCAGCCACATCGCCCTTGCGAATCTTCATATGGGCCAGCACATTGGCGCGGTCGGGCAGCAACTGCGGAGCGCCGGGTTGCATGGCGACGCGCGGGTCGGTGAGGACGGGCAGGTCTTCGTAGTCCACCTCGATCAGGGTGCGGGCGTGGGCGGCGATTTTTTCGGTCTCGGCCACCACCAGGGCGACCTGGTCGCCGACGAAGCGCACGATATCCACGCCGGGTTTGCCGGTGCCCGGGCCGC
Organism: Anaerolineales bacterium; assembly: GCA_020850595.1. Classification (GTDB taxonomy): domain Bacteria; phylum Chloroflexota; class Anaerolineae; order Anaerolineales; family UBA6663; genus JADZEK01. The sequence continues at coordinate 59,916 of JADZEK010000131.1, read as the reverse complement.
ACAGCACGGGCTGATCGAAGGCGCCCAGGCCATATTCGTTCACGGGCACGTCGTGGGCGGTGAAGACGGCCACCACGCCGGGCACGGCCGCGGCTTTGGACACATCGAGCCGCCGCAGGCGGGCGTGAGGCCGCCCGGCGAACAGGATTTGCATGTGAAGCTGACCCGGCCGGTTAATGTCACCGGGGTAGAGGGTTTCGCCGCGCACTTTACCAAGCGCGTCGCGGCGCGGCTGCGATTGTCCGAGGGCCGAGGTCACATGTCCTCCTGGCGGCCGGGGCGGGCGGCCCGGCCAAGCTCGAGCGCGAATATGCGCCGCAGGATGGCGATGCTGGCCGCGTAGGTGGGGTCCATACCGAAGTAGGACAGGTTGCCGGCCCCCAGATTGCGGCCCTTGGACAGCGGGGTGTCGGAAGCGTAGTGCAGCAGGCCGAGATCAAACGGCGCGTTGTACAGGTTGACGATTTCGTCACTGGGGTAACGCTTGGGGCGCGCCACCTCGAAGGCGGCGGAGAGGTACGGGCCGCCTTCCATCTCAATGGAGGTGTAATTCTCTTTGTAGAAGACGTGCGCGTAGCGGGCGTTTTGCAGGAAGGTGCCGCGCACGGTGACGGCTTTTTGGTTGTCGAGGGCAGTGCCGTAGGTGAGATGGGGGGTGACGTCCTTGGCGCGGAAGCAGTTGTCGAACAGGTAGGTGTTGCGGGACTGCTCGTCATAGATGACGGTGGGGATCATGACATCGCCGATGACGCCGTTGAGCGTGGCGGCCTTGCCCATGACGTACAGCCCGCGCAGTTCGGCCACGCGCGAGGCCACCTGCGAGACAATAAGGTAGGCGGCCATGCCGAGGGGGTAGTCTATGTTAAGAATGACCGCGTCGCTGGCGGCCAGCGCCTCGATGCCGGGCAGGCGCAGGCGCAGGTCAAGCGCGGCGGGCCGCAGCTTGTTGAGGGCCACCACCTGGGCATCTACCTCAAACGTCGCGGGGCTGCTGGGGATGCGGTGCAGACCAAGGCCCACCTCGTGGGCCAGCCGAGCCGCGGCCAGCGCCTGGCCTTCCGGCGCGGCGGCGTACTTTTTGAGGACGTAGTACAGGAAGTTCTCGGCGCTGGAAGGCACCTGGCGGCTCTCGATGTCGCGCCACTCGGCTTGCAGATCGGCATGGCGGCTCTGGGCCACCCACGCGAGCAACTCGGCGCGGTGGCGCAGGGCAAAGCCGGAGAGCAGGTTGATCAGGCTGTGCGTGTTGCTGGAGACGAAGTACACCGGGCGGCGGCGCAGGTCTATGTGCGGGGCGGCGGCGCACTCGACATGCTCGTACCAGGCCAGGGTGGCGCGGCGATAGTCGGTCAGGCTGCTTTCGAGCAGGCGCACGGCGAACTTCTTGGGGGCGGCCTGCATGGCGCGCAGGTGGGGCAACAGCGCGGCCCCCCATACGCGCCAGAGCCGGTCGAGGTCGTCAAGGGTCAGGCCCAGGTGTTCGGCCAGCGCCGGGCGGTCCAGGTCGGCCTCCGCGGCAGGCAGGGTCACACGCGCCAGGCGCTGGTGAAACTTGTTCCACTCGATCTGATAGGCCGTCAGCAGGGGGATCAGGTCGTCTATGTCGGAGTGGCTGGCGATGAAGACGGCGAGCGTTTCACGGCCGTCGAAGAGGGCGCGGCGGCGGCGGGCGCGGCTGGCAGCGGGCTGCCACTCAGCGCGTGTCAGCACGCCGTGGCGGTCAAAGACCTCGCGCGACTGACCGAGGATGATGAGGCGCGCCGCGCTGACGGCTTCGGGCAGGCGCAGCAGGCTGTAGATGAAGGCCGACATATCCGGCGCGTCGGCGCGGGCCTGGGCGTGGAGCAGCGATTCCATGGCCGCGTGCGCCTCGACGAGTGACTTGATCTGCACCTCTTCGCTGGAGCGCAGCAGCGAGTAGTAGGTGCGGACGTAGAGTTCGATCTCTTCGGAGGCGGCCTGGGGGACCTTACGATCCATGCCCTAGCGCACCAGGCTGCGGCGGCCGCGCCCGCGCGGCTGGTCGGCGTCGGTCGGCCCCTTGCGAATGGGGTTGACGATGGAATAGAGCAGCACCATGACGGAGAAGGCCAGGATGTCGAGCAGCAGCGCCGTGGCGACCTGGATGACCGGGCGGGCCGGGATGACCTTGGGCACCCACTCGAAGAAGGGCGGCGCCTGGTCGGCAGGCAGCCAGTGGATCAGGAAGATGGTCATGTTGACCGGAACGCGGAAGGGCAGGAACGGCTGGACGACGTTGCGGTCTAGCAGGTTGCCGGCCAGCCAGTAGCCGCCGACGGCCAAGGCCACCAGAATGATAAAGCCGACGCCGCGCCAGACGGCGTTCAACTCGCGCTTCTTGCGCTGCTTGACCCCATCTTTGAACTGATAGTTACTGCGCCCCATGCTGCCCTCCTGCGCCTAATGCGCCGCTTGCCTGACCTGCTCGAACGCCGATAGTATTTTATAGTAGCCGGTGCAGCGGCATAGGTTGCCGGTGAGCGCCTGCTGCACCTCGCTCGGGCCGGCGGCAGGCCGCTCCTCGAGCAGCTTGGCCCCCGACATCAGGAAGCCGGGCGTGCAGTAGCCGCACTGCACCGCGCCCGCGTCTACGAAGGCCTGCTGCAAGGGATGAAGCGCGTCCGGCCCGGCCAGGCCTTCGACGGTGATGATCTCGGCCGCGTGCGCGCGCGGGGCGGGCACCAGGCAGGCCATGACCGCCGCGCCGTCGAGAAAGACGGTGCAGGCCCCGCACTCGCCCTCGGCGCAGCCCTCTTTGGTGCCGATAAGGAGCGCGTCCTCGCGCAGCATCCGCAGCAGGGTTTTGTCGTTGGCGCCGCTGATGACGTAATCTTGATGGTTGATGCGGGTGCGAATTGGCTCGCGCGCGCCGTGGACGGCGGGAGCCGACAGCGGCGCGCCGGGGTGGCCGGCGTGCGGCCCCCAGAGCATGACTGGGTCGGTGGGGAGGCGGCCGCGGGCCTGGCCGGCCAGGAGGGCGGCCAGGGCGCGGCGGGTGGTCACACGGACCATGTCGCGCCGGTAGCCGGCGGGGCCGCGCACGTCGTCAATGGGCTGGGCGGCTTCGGTGGCGAGGGCGGCGGCTTCCGCAATGACTTCGGGCGTGAGGCAGCGGCCGACCAAGGCGGCCTCGGCCACGGGGGCGCGCACGATGGTGGGGGCGACTGAGCCGAGCGCAATCCGCGCGCGCGCCACGGGCTGGCTGAGGAGCGGCGCGCCGTTGGTGTGGTCAAAGTCTACGATGACGGCCACATCCACCACCGAAATGGCCTGCGCGCGCCGCAGCGCTAGCTTGACGAACAGGCCGCGCTCGCCGGCCTTGAGCGCGGGGAAGGTGATATCCACGAGCATTTCATCGGCGGCCAGCGCCGTGCGGCGGACACCGGTATAGAAGGCGCGCAGGGCTACGCGCCGCCGCCCGCGCACAGCGGAGGCCAGGGACACCTGGGCGTCGAGGGCCAGGAGGGGCGTGATGGTGTCGTTGGCGGGCGAGGCGGTGATGAGGTTGCCCGCCACAGTGCCGCGGTTGCGAATTTGCGGAGCGCCGACCTCCCAGCAGGCTTGCGCCAGCGGCAAGGCGCGCTCGGTGATGAGCTTGGAGGCCACGCAGTCGTTGTGTGTGACCAGCGGGCCGAGGTGAATCCAGCCGTCTTCGTCCAGGCTGATTTGGGCCAGCCCCGGCACGCGAGTGATGTCAATGAGCGCGTCTACCCCGGGCCGCAGGCCGCGCTCCAGTTCAATGATCAGGTCGGTGGCGCCGGCGACGATACGCGCCCGCTCGCGCCACTCGGCCAGGTGGCGCAGCGCTTCGTCCACCGAGGCCGCGCTGAGATAGGTCTGCCACATACACGCCTCGCAGTTCTCGGCGGCCGGGTAGCCGGCGCGCCGGGGAAGTCAGATCAGGACAGCAGGCCCAAGATGGCCGGCAGGAGTTGTTTCTTGCGGCTGACCACGTCCGGCGCGTTCAGCGTGCCGTCGGGCAGGCGGCGGTAGGGCAACTCCTCGAGCGCGGCGGCCTGCCGGCCGGCCAGCACCAGGCGGCTGGCGCCGCGCACCACATCAGTGACCATGAGGACCGCCAGCCCCCAGCCGCGGGCTTCGGCCAGCGCGGCCAGCCCGGCGTTGATTTCGGCCAGGCGGTCATCAAGTTCGTGCAGGTTGGCGACTTCGACCTGGGCGATGCCAAAGTGCACCCCGCCGCCCTCGTAGAGCTTGAGGTCGGTATTGAGGATGGACTCGACCGGGCGCACCGCCAGCCCGGCCCCGGCGGCCAACAGGGCTTCGCCGTAGCGCTGGAAGGTGCCGAAGGTGTCGAGCGGCGGCTGGAGGCCCCAACCGGCCAGCCGTTCGGCGACCAGGTGGTCGCGGGCGGTGGTGGTAGGCGAGCGCAGGATGAGGGTATCGGACAGCAAGCCGGCCAACAACAGCGCGGCCAGGGGCGCGGGGGGCTGCCGGCCCGCCAGCCACATGCGCTCGCACACCAGCGTGGAAGTGCTGCCAACGGGGTCTACCGTGAAGGGGATGGGCAGGGTGGTGGGCGAGTTGCCCAGGCGATGATGGTCGAGCACCTCGAGCAGGTCGGCTTCTTCCAGCGCGCCGAGCGCCTGCCCCGGCTCGTTGTGGTCTACCAGGATGAGGCGCAGACGGGGCGGGTTGAGCACATCGGGCGAGCGGCAAATGCCGAAGTAGGTGCCGTCTTCGCGGGTGACGAGGAAGTCATCGCGCTCTTCGCGCACGACGCGCGCGCGGCCATCGCGGACGCGCATGGTGAGCGGGAAGCGCGGCACGTCGGCATCCATGGCCGAGGCGCACGGCACGGCGAGGATGCGCGCGACCGAGACGTTGTCCAGGTCAATGCGGTCATCCATCTGGCGCGAGAGGAAGCGAAAGACGCTGTCGCCGGAAACGAGGCCCAGCGGCTGCCCAGCGGAATTGACGACCGGCGCGGCGGAGTGGCCGCCGGAGGCGACGGCCCAGGCTTCGCGCAGCGAGCGGTCGGGCAGGATGGGCGGCAGCGTGCGCGCGATGCGCTCGAAGCGCGGGGAGGCGTCGGTGAGCAGGCGCGGCGGCTCGAGGCCGACGGTTTTAAGCACCCAGGCGGTCTGGGCGTTGAGCGCTCCGGCGCGGGCGGCGATGGCGTTGAGGCCGTCGCGCTCGCACAGCAGCCAGGCGTAGCCCAGGGCGGCGGCGATGGCGTCGGTATCGGGGTTCAGGTGGCCGATGACGTGCACCGGCTCGAGGGCGCCGCGATCAGTCATGCCGGGGTGTCACCGTCGGGATAGACGCGCCAACCCAGCGTTTCCAGGTCGCCGGGAGGCAGCGTGTCGGCCGGCAGGTCGGCCAGCATCAGGTCGGCGGAGGCCGACACGCCGCCGTCGGGCAGGCGCAGTTCGGCGGCGGCGACGGCGCGCCGCCCGCTGCGCTTGACCAGGCGGCCGTAGAGCGTGAGCGGCCGACCGATGGGCGTGGGACGGCGGTATTTTACGTCGAGGTGGGCCGTGACCATGAAGTGGCCGGGCGCGCCGATCATGCCGGCGCGGCTGCCGACTTCGTCGAGCAGGGCGGCGACGATGCCGCCGTGCAGCACGCCGGGATAGCCTTCATAGTCGTCGGGCGGCGTGTAGCAGGCTGTCACTTCGGTGTCGCTCAGCTCGTAGAACGACAGCCGGAGGCCGAGGGCGTTGTTGAGGCCGCAGACGAAACAGTGGGCGGAGTTGGGCTGCTTGATCAACGGTGGGCCTCAGGCGGCGGCGAAGGTGTCAATCATCAGGTACGGGTCGCTCATGGGGTACAGGATGGGGCAGGTGCAACCGCGATCAATGTACTCCTGCACCTTGGCGCGGGCTTCGGCGGGCGTGCCGGTGGCCGAAATTTTCAGCACGAAGTCGTCGGGCACGTACTGCATGGCCTCGCGCACCTGCTCTTTGGTGGCGGGCCAGCCGAGGATGGACTGCACTTTTTTGACGATGTCGGCGCTGACGCCGGAGGCCTTGGCGATGTGCGGCTGCTGGGCCAGGTATTGCGTGAGCAGCAGCTTGGCGGCCTCGATGGCCTTGTGCCGGTCGTGGTCTACTGAACAGACGACGAGCTGCGGGCGGTCTATCTCGGCCAGGGTGCGCCCGGCCTTGCGCGCGCCTTGCTCCAGCAGCTCGAGGGCCTTGTCGTTGTACTCCGGCGGGACGCAGTAGTTGAGCACGGCGCCGTCGGCGATTTCGCCGGTCAGCTCCAGCATGTTGTCACCAGTGGCGCCGATGTAGATGGGCACGCGGCGCGGCTCGCGGCGGCCGTGGACGACATCTAGCTCGATGCCGGTGACGTGGTGGAACTCGCCGTGGTAGGTGACGTTTTCCAGGCGCAGCAGGCGGCGCAGCAGTTCGACTGTCTCGCGCATGGCGAGCAGCGGCTTGCGGCGCTCGATGCCGACGTTGCGGGCCAGCGGGTCCCACCAGGCGCCGATGCCGCAGATGATGCGGTTGGGGGCCAGGTCGTCGAGGGTGAGGAAGGTGGCGGCCAGCAGGCCGATGTTGCGGGTCCAGTTGTTGATGACGCCGGAGCCGACCTTGAGGCGCGAGGTGGTGGCAGCGAAGGCGGCCATGGGCACAATGGCATCGCGCACCAGGCGGCTCTCGGCCTGCCAGACGGCCTCGAACCCCTTGGCCTCGGCATACTGGGCGTATTGGATGCCGGCTTGCAAGGTATGGGCATCCTGCAAATAGAGGGCCACTCGGTTAGGCATCGTGAGTCTCCTGTGGCGCGGCGGAGCGCGGCGCGTCGCGGGGCGACGCACACGGCCCACGCCGGAGCGCCAATGGGTTACAAACCGCACACCGGATCGAGCGCCCCCAGACAGGCGGCCTGGTAAGCGGCCAGGTCTGCGGGTTGGTCTACGTCGAGGGCCAGCCCTGCCAGCCGGCAGGCGCGCACCTGCGCCCCGGCGGCCTGGGCCTGCGCCAGATGACGCGGGAAGCTCCCCGGGCCAAAGGCGTAGGTGAGCAGGCCCGGCGGGCGCACAAAGAGCGCGTTGGTGCCCGCGCCGTGCCGGTCGGGGGCCAGCGCCACGGCCATGCCCGCGCCGTCGGCGGCGACCAGGGTCTGCACGTCGGCCACGGTCAGCAGCGGCAGGTCGGTCGGCAAGATCAGCACGGCAGCGGCGTGCTCAGCCAAGGCGGCCTGGGTGGCGCGGGTGAGCGCACGGTTGAGGTCGGGCGCGCCGGCCTCGCTGAGGGTCTGGGCGCGCAGCTCGCGCGCCAGCGCCAGCGCCGCCGGGTCGCGGCTGACAACGAGCACCTGGCTGATCTCGGGCACCTGCGCCAGCACGGCGAGCGTGCGGCGCAGAAAGCCCTGGCTCAGGTCGGCGCGCGCCCGCGGCGAGAGCACGCCCGCCAGGCGGCTCTTGGAGCGTAGGAACGGCTTAACCGGCACAAGCGCCCAAATCGCCATAGCGTCAGCCGGCCACGAGCGGCTGGGCCGCGAACGCCAACACCTCATGCGCCAGGCGCGCGCGGTCGGCCTCGGTGCTCATGACGGTGTCGGCTACCAGCGTGAGGAGGCCCAGGGCGCGCACGTCTGGCACAAGCGCGGCGTCCACGTGGTCTAGCACGAAGGCGCGGAGGACGCCGGCCTCGGCGTAGCGCCGGGCAACGGCCAGCGCCGAGACATCGAGGCCTAGCTCGTCCAGCATCTTGGCGGCCGGGCCTTTGAGGGCCTTGCCGCCCACAATGGGCGAGACGGCCAGCGTGGGCCGCGCCGCCAGCCGCGTGGACACGCCGGGCAGGAGCAGGATGGGGCCGAGGCTGACAAACGGGTTGGAAGGACACAGCACGATCAGGTCGGCGGCGTCGAGGGCGGCCAGCACGCTCGGCGTGGGTTGGGCGGTCTCGGCCCCGGCAAAGCGGAAGCCGTTGACGCGCGGCGCGCATTGCCGGTGAACGAAGTACTCCTGAAACTCCAACTCGCCGGCGTCGGTCTGCACCAGCGTGCGCAGGGGGTCGTCCGTCATGGGCAGCACGGCGGGGCCGACGCCCAATGCGCGGCACAGCGCCGCCGTGGTCTGGGTGAGCGTTGCGCCTGCAGCCAGGCGGCGGCGGCGCTCCAGGTGGGTGGCGAGGTCGCGATCGCCCAGTTGAAACCAGGCGGGGCCGCCTAACCGCTGCAGCGCGGCCAGGAAGTTCCACGATTCGCCCACCTGCCCCCAGCCGGTGACCGGGTTGGCGAGGCCCGCCAGGGTGTACATGACGGTGTCGAGGTCGGGCGAGATGGGCAGGCCAAGGTGCTCAAAATCGTCGCCGGTGTTGACGATGACGGTGAGCGCCGCGGCGGGCAGCGCCTGAGCCAGGCCGTGCGCCAGCTTGGCGCCCCCCACCCCGCCCGCCAGCGCCACCACATGACCGAACGAGGTTGTCTCAGGCATGTACCGTCACCACGCTTTCGGCCAGCGGCCGGCGCAGCGGCGGCTTGCCGGCACTGGCCGGATAGCCGAGGGTGACTAGCGCCTGGGCCTGCCACTCCGGCGGCAGATCGAGCGCCTGGGCGACGGCGTCGGGGCAGAACAGCGGCGCGCACATCCAGCAGGCGCCCAGGCCGTCGGCGTGCGCGGCCAGCAGCAGGTTCTGCACCGCCATGGCCACGCTCTGCACAGCCATGAGGTATTCGGCCTGGGCGCGGCGGGGGTCGGGGTAGCGATCCATATCGGCCAGGGTTAGGGCGGCCACGATGACGGCGGGGGCCTGGGCCACGCGGGCGTAGCTCTTGGCCGCGTCGGCCTCGACGGCTTCCGGCGGGTCGCCATCGGCCAGGCGGTCGGCGCGCAGACGAGCGGCCATGGCCTCGGCCAGGCGAGCCTTGGCGGCCAGGGCGGTGAGGACGACGAAGCGCCAGGGTTGTCGGTTGTGGGCCGAGGGCGCCCAACTGGCGGCAGTGAGCAAGCGTTCGAGCGCGTCAGCCGGCAGGGGGGCCGGGGTGTAGCGCCGGATGGAACGGCGCGACTGGATCAGGCGCAGCGCGTCGGCAGCGAGCACGCTTATTTTTCCGGATACCAACTGTCGGGCCGAATCTTGTAGGTCACGCGTACTTGCCCGGCAACCTGCGGGTAGTTGGGGTTGCCTCTATACTTGACGTTGAGGTCGCAAATCTGGTCGAAACCGCCGACTTCCGTCTCGGCTACCACCGGGCCCTTGACGAGCAGGTAGCGGTAGGGGTCCTTGGGATCAACGATGGACAGGGCGACGACTGGGTGGCGGGCAAGGGCTTTGTCTTTGACACGGCCGCGGGCGGTGTTGAGGATGATCAAGCCATCCACGTAATCAAACCAGATGGGCGAGACGTGCGGCGTTCCGTCCTTGCGCACCAGGGCCAGTTGGGCAAAGGCTTTGGTCTCGCGCTCCAACAAGATGGCTAACCGTTCCGGCGGCTGACTACTCATGGCACTCAACTCCGATCTCGAAACAAGTCTTGGGACTTGGGGCGAATAAGCTCCTGGGCGCTGCCTTCGCGCAGGGCGTAGGGCAGGCCGCGCAGGTGGATCACCGGGCGGCCTTCATCGGCCTGGCCCATCAGCAGGGAGGCGGCGGCGGCCAGTTCGTCACCCAGGCCGATCTGGGTGATTTGCAGGGCGTAGTCAAACAGGTCGGGATGCCCGCGCAGATCCAGCAGGCCGGGCATGCCGGCCACGCCGAGGGCGACACCCACGGTGCCGGTGCGCCAGGCCCGCCCGTGCGAGTCGTTGATGACCACGCCCACGTCCGCGCCGGTTTCGGCTTTCCAGCGGGCGCGCAGGGCGGCGCACGACCTGTCTGGGTCGGCGGGCAGCATGAGCACCCATTCATCCAGCCCCTCGCCGTGCGGCGCGACGTTCGAGCGGTCTAGCCCGGCGTTGGCGCAGACGAAGCCGAGACGGTGCTCCACGATGAGGGTGTTAGGCCGTGCCCGCAGCACTTCGCTCGATTCGGATAATACCACTTCCACAAAGCGCGCGTCCTTCTCGGTGAGGGCGGCCAGCTCCAGAGCGCGGGGCGAAGGAGTGACATCGGCCAGGCGCACCAGGCGCCCTTCGGCCTTGGAGACGATCTTCTGGGCAATGGCGATGACGTCGCCGTCGCGCAGGGTCAGGCCGGCGGGGCCGAGGGCGGCCAGGATGAGGGCGGCCAGGTCGTCGCCGGGCTGCACCAGCGGCAAACCGGGCAGCGCCGTGAGGGTGAGGGTGGCGGCCGGCGCGGAGACGGCCGGCGCGCTCGCTTGGGCGGCGCTCATCGCGCGATGCCGCTGATGCGAAGGCCGCCGGTCTTGCTCTTGTAGCGTTTGTTCATGGCGATGATGAGGGCGGTCAGCCCCTCGACCACCAGGCCGTTGTCCAGGCCGCCGGCCTCGTAGGCCTGCATGCCGGCGGCCTGGGCCAGCGCGGCCACGACCGCGCGCGCTTCGGCATCGTCGCTGCACACGAGCACATCACTGGCCAGCTCGTGGTCGAGCTGTTTCAGGGCGTGGGCGGGCACGTTTTGGAAGGCGGCCACGACGCGCACTTCCGGCCCGAGCAGCGCCTGCGCCAGCCGCCCGCTGGATTGGCCTTGCGGCGGTTTGGGGTCGCGGTAGTCCACGCGCGCGGTGGCATCCACCAGAATTTTGCCGCGCAGGAGGTCTTTGACGCCTGCGAGCGTGGCAATTTGGGCGTCGGGCGGGACGGTTAGCACGACGAGGGAGGCGGCCTGCACAGCCGCGCCATTCTCGGCCCCTTCCACGGTGGTGACACCCGCCAGCGCGTTCATGTCGGCGGCGGCTTGCGCCGCGCGCTCGGCCGAGCGCGAGCCGATGATGACGCGGTAGCCGGCGCGCGCCCAGCGCAACCCCAAGCCGGTGCCCTCTTTGCCGGTGCCGCCCAATATGGCAATCGTTCCGAGTGGTTCAGACACTGCGTTCATCTCCAAGTAGGGGTGAGCCGGAGCGGCCTTCCGCCGCTCAGGCGCTCGCTTGCGCAAACCGCTGCCACACGCCGGCGGCCAACTCGCGGCTGCGGGCGGTGATTTCGGCTTCGTCCAGGAACAACAGCCGGCGGTCGCGCATGAGCACGCGGCCGGCGCAGATGGTGGTGGTGACCATGGACGATTCCGCGCCGAACAGCAAATGCCAGGGCAAATTGCCGACCGTGAGCGGCGTGGTGGGATGATAATCCACAAAGATTAAGTCGGCAAAGGCGCCGGGGGCCAGGACGCCCAGCGGGGCCTGGGGGAAGAACAGGCCGGCCAGCGCGGCGTTGTTGGTGACGGCCATTTGCACAATGACGCCGCCGCCCGCGCGGCGCGGGTCGCGGTGGGCGGCCTTGTGATAGAGGTAGGCGGCCTTCCATTCGTCCCACATGGCGTTGGAGAAGCCGTCGTTGCCCAGCGCCACGCGCACGCCGCGGGCCAGCAGCCCTTCAACATCGGCCGCGCCGACGGCGTTGTTCATGTTGGAGCGCGGCTGGTGAGTGACCCAGGCACCGGTGGCGGCCAGGCGCTCGGCTTCGGCAGGGTCAATGTGGACGCAGTGGGCGGCGATGGTCTGCGGCCCAAGCAGGCCGTGGCGCTCCAGGCGGGCGACGGCGCGCAGGCCGCTCTTGCGCAGGCTGTCTTCTTCATCGGCTTCGTGCTCGGCGACGTGAACGTGAAAGCCGCCGGCGTAGGCGGCGCGGCAGGCGTCGAGCGTGGCGTCGGAGAGCGTTAGCCCGGCGTGCAGGCCGAAGGTGGCGGCCAACTCAGGTATCGGCTGGGCAGCCAGGCGCTCGGCGAAGCGCACGTTTTCGCGAAGGCCGGCCCGCATCCGCTCGGGGCCGTCGCGGTCGGTGACTTCGTAGCACAGGCAGGCGCGCAGGCCGGCGGCTTGGACGGCGGCGGCGATGACGTCGAGCGAGCCGTCAATGGCGTTGGGGGAGGCGTGGTGGTCAATGAGCGTGGTGGTGCCATGTTTGACAGCGTCGGCGAGGCAGACCAGGGCTGAGGAGCGCACATCGTCGAGGGTGAGGGACCGATCGAGCTGCCACCACAGCCGGGCCAGGATTTCGGGGAAGTCTTTGGGCGGGTCACCGGGGATGGCAAGGCCGCGGGCGAACGCGCCGTAGAAGTGGGTATGGGCGCAAATGTTGCCCGGCATGACGAACTGGCCGCGCGCGTCGAGCACTTCCTCGTCGAGGTCGGGCGCGGCCAGGGCAGCGAGCGGCCCAAACTCGACGATCCGGTCTCCGGCCAGGCGCAGCGCCTGATTGGGCAGGATTTGCGGCGTGGGTCCCCAGGTGACGAGCGTGGCGTTGGTAATGAGCATGGCGTGAATCCCAAGCGGCGTTAGTCGAAGGCGGCTGGGCGGGCGGGATCGTCCAGGTGGGCGAAGCACTCGGCCAACTGCGCCGTCGTGGTGCGTTTGCCCGACAGGGGCGGCAGCGCCGCGCGCCCAAACCAACCGACTGCGAGGATTTCGTGATCCGGCTGCGCGTCGCCGCCGGTGATGACACACTCAAAGATCAACTTGAAGGCATGAAACGCCACGAGCGGGCCCCCGCCCCGGTTGGCGTCAAACACGCCCAGCAACTTGCGGGCCACACTGGTGTAGCCCGCCTCCTCGCGGACTTCGCGCACGGCCGCGTTGGCCGGCGAGTCGCCCACTTCGGCCCAGCCGCCCGGCAGGCACCAGCCGCCATCGGATCGCTCGCGGACAAGCAGTATTTTACCGTCGCGAAAGCAAGCGCCGCGCACATCCACTTTGGGGGTGGCGTAGCCGGGCTGCACGTCAAACCAGGCCACCACTTCCGCGGCTGGGCGGCGGGTATAAGCAGCAAAAATCTCGGCTGCCAGCGCCGCCAGCTTGGTATAGCGCTCACGGTCAAACGGATTCTGGGCATAGGTCAGGCCGTTTTGAGCCACGGCCTGCACCGTGCGCGCCCAGGTCAGCCAGTCTGGCAGGCGCGGCGCGTTCATCGCGCCTAGTGCGTTTCCTTCTCGCCGCGCTTGAGGGCGAGCAGGAGCTTGTCCTGATCCACGGGCAGGGTCAGCACGCGCACGCCGCAGGCGTTGTAGATGGCGTTGGTGATGGCCGGCGTGGTGGGGATGCTGGCGATCTCGCCGACGCCCTTGGCGCCATAGGGACCGTCGGCGGATTCATCTTCGACGATGAACGAGGTGAGCCTGGGCGCGTGCTTGATGGAGGGCATCTTGTAGCGCGCCAGCCGGTCGGTGAAGATGTAGCCGTCCTCGACGATGAATTCCTCGGTGAGGGCATTGCCCAGCCCCATGACCATGCCGCCCTCGATCTGGCCTTCGAGCGCCAGCGGGTTGATGGCGCGGCCGACGTCGTGCGCGGCGACCATTTGCAGCACTTCCACCTGCCCGGTGTCCAGGTCTACTTCGACTTGGGCGGCCTGGGCAGCGTAGGAGAAGGCGAAGTGCATGTCGCCGCCGGAACCGAGCGGCTGGGTCTGCGGCGCCCAATAGGTGTAGAGCGCCTTCGGCTCGCGGCCTTCGCTCTTCATCAGCCGGGCGGCCTCGCCCAGCGGCAGGCTGTGGCCGTTGACGCGCGCCAGCCCTTCCTCGAAGCGAATCTGGTCCGGCGGCTGGTCGTACTTCTCGGCCAGGGTGGCGGCCACGGCTTCGCGCAGTGAGCGGGCCGCCAGACGCGCGGCGTTGCCGGTGACGAACGTTTGGCGCGAGGCGGTGGTCGGGCCGCCGTCGGGCGTGAGGTCGGTGTCGGAGAGCAGCACCTTCACGCGGTCGTAGGGCAGACCCAGCTCTTCGGCGGTGCACATGGCGACGACCCCGACGAGGCCCTGCCCAATCTCGGCGGCGCTGGTACGCACCTCGGCGGTGCCGTCGGGGTATAGCTCGACCTCGGCCGCGCTTTTGTCGGGCGCGCCGCCGCCCAGGCCGGTATTCTTGTAGGCGGTCGCCACGCCCCAGGCGCGGGCTACGTGGCGGCCGTTGACGTGGCGCGTGGGCCGGCCGTAGCCAGCGGGGCGCACGACGGCCTCGACCCGGTCGAGGCATTCCAGCAAGCCCACGCTCTCGCGCAGGAGCTGGCCGGTGTTGGTGACCAGGCCAACCTTGAGGGCGTTGTGGCGGCGGAGGGCGAGCGGGTCTTGGCCGAGGGTTTCGGCCAGCAAGTCCATGGTGGACTCGACGGCAAACGCGGATTGTGTGACGCCAAAGCCGCGGAACGCGCCCGCGGGGGGGTTGTTGGTATACATGGCATAGCAGTCGGCCTTGACGTGGGGCACGTTGTACGGCCCGGCCGAGTGGGTGGTGGCGCGCGTCATGACCTTATCGCCGAGGGAGGCGTACGCGCCGCTGTCGCCGTACAGCTCGGTCTGAACGGCAGTGAGCGTGCCGTCGCGCTTGGCGCCCATTTTGATGCGAATGACGGTGGCATGGCGCTTGGGGTGGAAGATGAGGGACTCGTGGCGGTCGTAGAGCATCTTCACCGGCCGGGCGGTGGCCCGCGCCAGCAGGGCGACGTGAATTTGCCCGGCGATGTCTTCCTTGCCGCCGAAACCGCCGCCGATGAGCGTGCCCAGGACGCGAATCTGGCTCTCGGGTTCGCCCAGACAGGCGGCGATCTGCGAGCGGTCCTGGTAGGGAATCTGGCTGCCGACGTAGATGGTCAGGCGGCCGTCTGGCTCGGGCACGCCGATGGCGCACTCCGGCTCGAGGAAGGCGTGCTCGTAGAAGGGCGTGCGGTACTCACGTTCCAGGATGACGTCGGCCTCGGCGAAGCCCTGCTCGACATCGCCCTTGCGGACTTTGATGTGCTTGAGCAGGTTGCCGGTGGCGTGCACCAGGGACGCGTCGGGTTGGCGCGCCTGAATGGGGTCGGCGACAACCGGAAGCGGCTCGTAGTCCACCTCGATGAGGGCCAGCGCGGCGGACGCGATCTCGCGCGTGTCGGCGGCGACGATGGCGACGGCATCACCCAGGTAGCGCACTTTGTCGCTGCACAGCGCCGGCCAGTCGGCGATGACCAGGCCGTGGTTGTGCCGACCGGGCACGTCGGCCGAGGTGAGCACGGCGTGGACGCCGGGGAGCGCCCTGGCCCGGCTGACATCCAGGCGCTGAATGAGCGCGTGTGGATATTTGGCGCGCAGGGTGCGGGCGTGAAGCATGCCGGGAAAGCTGTAGTCGTCGGCGTACTTGGCCGCGCCAGTGACCTTGGCCAGCACGTCGGGGCGCGGGAGCGGCCGGCCGATGACGCTGAGGGGGGTCTTGGTCGGGGGCAGCGCCGTGATTTCCGCGGGCAGCGGCGCGCCGGTGCGCACGCTGCGGGCCGCCGCCTGGATGGCGTTGGTGATGAAGGAAAACCCAGCGCAGCGGCAATAGGTGTCCTTGAGGGCCACTTTGATGTCGTGGTCGCTCGGCTCGGGCTGCTGGTCAATGAGCGCCTTGGAGGTCAGGATGACGCCGGGGATGCAAAAGCCGCACTGGGGCGCGCCGCCCTGGGCAAAGGCGGCTTGCAGCGGGTGCAGGTCGCCGGCCGGCTCGCGCCCAGCCTGGCGGCACTGCTGCTGCCAACTGCCGGCGAGGCCTTCAATGGTGAGCACCGTGGCGCCCTGCGCGCGCAGCGCCGGGTAGAGGCACGAGTTGACGGGCGTGCCGTTGACCAGAATGGAGCAACTGCCGCACTCAGCCTCGTTGCAGCCGATCTTGGTGCCGGTCAGGCCCAGGCGGTAGCGCAGCACCTCGGCGAGGTACTCGTTCTCGCGGACTTCGACCTCAACCGGCTGACCGTTCAGAGTCAATTTCAATACCGCCATGTGCGTCGTCTCCATCATTCCCCCAGGCCCTGGGGCACCGCTACGCCCGTGCGCGCCCGCGCGACGGCCAGCGTTAGGGCGCGGCGCAGCAGCACTGCCACCATCTCGCGGCGGTAGGCGGCCGTGGCGCGGTGGGCACTGGTGCGCAACTGCGCCGCGGACCACACCTGTTCGATGGCTTGCTCCAGCGCCGCTTCATCCAGGGCGCGGCCGGCCAGCCCAGCCTCGGCGGCCAGAGCGCGCATGGGCGTCGGCCCGGCCGGCCCCAGGGCGATGCGGGCGGCGCGGATGGCCGGGCCATCGAGGGCTACCCAGACGGCCAGGCCCAAGATGGGCAGCGCCACGCCCTGCGGGCGCATGATGCGCCTAAAGGCGGAGGCCTCGTGCTGGGTTAAGTCGCCGCCCCGGAAACGGAACTGAACGATGATCTCGGCGGCGGCCAGCGTGCTCTGGCCCGGCCCGCCATACAGCGCGCGCACCGGCCGCCACTCGCGGCCCAGCGGCCCGGCGACCTCGGCCTCGGCTTCGAGCGCCACGAGCGAGAGGGTGCCATCGCCGGCGGGCAGGGCATGGGCCACGTTGCCGCCCAAGGTGGCCACGTTGCGCACTTGCGGCCCGCCGATGACGCCGCACGACTCCACCAGGCAGGTGGCGCGCTCGGCCAGGAGTGGCGAGGCGACTATGGCGGTGTGCGTGACGGCCGCGCCGACGTAGACCCAGCCATCGGCGGCGGAAATTTTGGTCAGTTCGGGGATGCGGGTCACGTCTACCAGGGCGGCCACGCGCGGCCGATGGCCCTGCTCCAAATCGAGTAGCAAGTCGGTGCCGCCGGCGACGACCTTGGCCGCGCCGCCATAGCGGACCAGGTGTGTCAGCGCTTCTGCGACTGTGCCAGGAAGGTGATAGTGGTCCCACGCGCTCATGCGGCTGCCTTTGTCGGGGCCAGGCTGTGTTAAGACGAGCGGCCGGGCGGACGCGGCGCCTAACAACAGGGGCCGGCCCGCAGCACTTGTCGGTGGGTGAGGAGACCCAACGCCGTGACCGGCCCAGCCGGTCAGCGACTGCGTGCCTGAGGATGCGGGGATTGTAGCACGCCGCCAGAGGGCGGGCAAGCACCCCCGTGGGCCGGTCGCCCCAACGCGGCGGCCGGCCCACGGGTGGCCAAGGCGCTAGCGCGTGGCCAACGGCAGGAAGAGCCGGGCCACCGTCGCGCCGAACTCGTAGGCGCCGATGTCGCAGGCCGCGCCGCCGGCGTTATCGCCATCCACCGGGCGGGCAGCGCCGCGCTGGTCGGCGGCCGGGCAGTTGGCGGTGTCGGCGGCGTCAATGGCGGGGCTGCCCGCCAGCGGCGCGAGGCTGAGGGTCGGCCCGCCGTACCAGGCCAGCGGCCCGAGCAGCGGGTTGGTGTTAGTCAGGTCGCTGGAGACCATCAGGTCGCAGGTGTCGCCGTCTTCCAGGTTGTAGCCATAGCTCTTGTAGGAACCCAGGCAGTTTTGGCCGCCGCTGCCGGCGATGAGCACGGCGTGCAGCGCGGCCGTGGCGCTGATTTGGTTGGCGGTGGGCGCCAGGTTGCCATAGAGCGTGGTGTAGCTGATGACGGCGGTGTTGGCTGGGTCTAGGTAGACGCCGCCGGCCACGAGAGCGGTATTGCCGGCCACGGTGCTGTTGACGATTCGCAGCGGCGAGAGGCCGTGATCGCTCAGGGCGCTGATGCCGCCGCCCTGGCCGGCCGGCGCCGTGTTGCTGTAAACCGCGCTGCTCACCACGGTGAGCGTGGCGGCGTAGCTGGCGTGAATGCCGCCGCCGGGGCCGCCCTGCGCCACGTTGCCGTAGACGGCGCTGTCGGTGAGCACTGTGGTGCCGTAGAACAGCGCCAGGCCGCCGCCCGCGTAGTTGACGTTGCCGGTGAGAACGCGGTTGGCGTAGATGCGTGTCCGCACCACGTCGAGCCAGGTGGCCTCAAAGTCAATGCCGCCGCCGTAGCTGACCGCCTGGTTGTTGTAGATCGCAACGTCTTGCAGGATGGCGGAGGTCGGGGTGCCGGCCTGCGGCTCCAAGCCGGCGGCGCGCAGGGATGAACCGAAGTACAGGCCCAGCGCCCCGCCCGCCTCGGTGGCCGCGTTATGGTGCAGGCTGCTGTGAGTGAGGGTCAGGCGGTCGTAGGCCGAAATAGCCCCGCCGTACTCGGCGGTGTTGCTGTAGAACTCCGTGCCGTCAATCACGGCCAGCCCATCGCTATACAGGGCGCCGCCTTCAACCCCGGCAGTGTTGTGGTGCAGCGCCCCGCCGGTGATCTGGAGCGAGAGGCCGGCCGCGGCCAGCGCGCCGCCCACAATGGCCTGGTTGCTGTAAAACTGGCTGGCCGCGACCTGCACCGCGCCGGAGTTGTAGGCATAGAGCGCGCCGCCGCCGACCAACGCAGTGTTCTGGTAGAAGTGGCTGCCGGTGATATAGGCCTCGGCCTCCAGCGCCAGCGCCCCGCCGCTTTCGGCGATGTTGCTGTAGAACTCGCTGTTGGTCACCCACACCGGCCCGACGCTCAGGAGGGCGCCGCCGTAGTCTGGGGTCAAGTTGTGATGAAACAGGCTGTCGGTCACGGTCAGCGGCGCACCGGCGGCGTAGATAGCCCCGGCGTCATCGCTCGTGGCGTTGCTGATGAAGGCCGAATTGGCGATGGTAGTGGGGCCGCCCGCCCAGAGCGCCCCGCCGTCACTCTGGCCTGAGTCGGCGTCGCGGAGCGTCAGGTTGAGCAGCGTGAGCGGCGTGCCGAGGGTGGTGGAGAACAGCCGGGTGACGTTGTTACCGCTGAGCGTCACCTGGCCCAGCGCGCCGCCGTCAATGGTGGTCGGCTGGGTGATGACGATTTGGCTGCTAAAAATGATGGTGGCCGGGGCGCCGCAATTAAAGGTGACACTGCCGCCGCCCGCCAACGCCGTCGCCAGGTGGGCCTGATCGCAAATGGTGACCACGCCGCCGGCCTCGGCCGCGCGCGGCGTGAGCAGGCTGAAGAGGGCCGCCAGCATCAGCCCGGCCAGGCCAACCGACAGCGGCAGGGCCGCCCCCCGCTTGAGTTTCATGGTCAGTCGCATGGTTTTGCCTCCCGTCTGGTCAGGTCGGGCCGCTGTGGTCTAGCGCCGCTACACGTGGCCCGCCGCGTGCAGCGCCGCGATCTCGTCCGCGCCGTAGCCTAACTCGGCAAGCAGGGCGTCGGTATGCTCACCCAGGCGCGGGGGCGGCAGCCTGTAGCTGGGGGGCGTGTCACTCAGCCGCAGAGGGCTGGCCAACATGCGCACCGACCCGGCGGTGGGATGCGCCAGGTCCACGAGGTTGCCGCGCGCCTGGTAGTGCTCGTCTTGCAGGCTGTCGGGAAGGCTGTTGATAGGCCCACAGGGTATCTCGGCGGCCATGAGCTGCTCCAGCAGCGCGGCGGAGGGCCGCTCGGCCAGACGGGCCTGCAACAACGGCACGAGGTCGGCCCGGTTCGCCAGCCGCGCCGGGTTGGTGGCGAAGCGCGGGTCGTCGCGCACCTCCGGCCTGAGGCCCAGCACGGCGCAAAACTGCGCCCACTGCTTGTCGGAGCCGACGGCGATGACGACATCCTTGTCGGCAGTGTGGAAGACCTGGTAGGGCACGATGCCGGGGTGGGCGTTGCCGACGGGGAGCGGCGCCTGGCCGGTGGCGAAGTAGTCGCCGGCGAGGATGGTGAGGTAGGCGGCCTGGCCTTCGAGCAGGCTTTGGTCGAGCACCTGCCCCTGGCCGGTCTGGTCGCGCGCCCGTAGGGCGGCCAGCACACCGATGACGGTGTACAAGCCGGTGGTCATATCGGCCAGCGGCATGGGGTAACGCATGGGCACGGTTTCGGCCGTGCCGGTGATGGACATGAGGCCCGCTTCGCCCTGCGCCACGAGGTCGTAGCCGGAGCGTCCGGCCTTGGGGCCGCTGTGCCCGTAGCCGGAGATGGAGGCGAAGATGAGCCGGGGGAAACGCTCGCGCAGGGTGTCGGGGTGGAGGCCGGCGCGGCGCAGGCTGTCGGCGCGAGGGAGATTGCACAGGAGCACGTCGGTGTGGGCCAGCAAGCGCTGGAGCACGGCCTGACCGTCGGCGGTCTGGATGTTGAGGCTCAGGCTGCGCTTGTTGCGGTTGGTGGAGCAGAAGTAGGCGCTCTCGCCCCCTGGCAGGCGCGCGCCCCAGCGACGGCTCTGGTCGCCCAGGCCGGGCCGCTCAATCTTGATGACTTCCGCGCCGAGGTCGCCCAGCAGCATGGCGGCGTACGGCCCGGCCAGCGCTTCGGTCAACTCCACCACCCGCAGGGTGTCTAGGACGTTCATCAATGCTCGTTTCTGGGCCGGCGGCCCACTGGTCGCAAGTGTAGCAACGAAAGCGCCATTTTGGTAACGGCGCGATGGTCAGGCCGCCCCGGCCGGGGCTACGCCTACATAACGCGCGCGCGGCCGGATCATGTCGCCGAGGGCGTATTGCTCCAGCGCTTGGGCGACCCACCCGGCAGTGCGGCCAAGGGCAAACAGGGCCAGCGGCGCGCCGGGCGGGAGGCGCAACGCCCGGGCCAGCACCACCAGGGCAAAATCCAGGGTGGGCCGCTCGCCCAGCAGGCGATCGGCTTCGGCGCACACGGCGCGGTTGAGGGCCACTGCTCGCGCGCGGGGGAGGCGCTCTTGGGCGAGGGCGAGCAGGTGGCGGCCGCGCGGGTCGCCGCCGGGGGGCGGGTACAGCCGATGGCCGAAGCCGGGCAGGGCCTCGCCGCGCTGGAGGCGCGCCGCCAGCACGCGCCCGGCCCGCCCCGGCGCGCCGATCTCATCCAAGAGCGCCTCAACTCGGGCGGTGTGGCCACCGTGGCGCGCGCCGCGCAGGGCCGCCAGCCCGGCGATGACGACGTCGTAGGGCGTGGCCCCAGCCGAGGCCACACAGCGCGCTGTGAAGGCCGAGACGTTCAGCTCATGGTCGGCGCACAGGATCAGGGCCGCGGTGAGCAGGCGCGGCGCGGCGGGCAGGCGCGGCGCCCAGGCTTGGGCCAGGGCCTCGGCCAGCGGGCCGGCGGCCAACTGTGCGGGGTAGGCGGCGGCCGCCGCCAGGGTCTGGAGCAGGCGCGCGCCTGTCTGCCGGACGGCGGCGGGGCGCAGATCGTAGGCAGACAGGTCGGACTGCGCGGCGAGCGGCAGGACGACTTGAAGGGCGGCGGCGGGCGAGGGGTCGGCGCGGGCCGCGAGCGCCGCGGCCCAGGGGCGCAGGTTGGGCGGCCGGGCGGCGGCGAGGGCGGCGGCGTCAGTGTCCCAGAGGAGCGCGGCCACAGACTCAAAGGTGTGTGTCTCGGCCAAGTGCACGGCTTCCTGTCCGCGATAGTACAGGCGGCCGTCCTCGATCAGGGTCAGCCCAGACTCGAGCACGGGCGCGCCCCACTGAAGGGCGCGCGCAGCGGCCTGCTGGACGGCGCGGCCGGGGTTGCGGCGCTGGGCCTGGCGCTCTTGCAAGCGCTCGAGGTCGTCGCGGCGGTAGCGGCGGGCGCGGCGGCTGCCGCCCACCGCTTCGGAGCGGATGAGACCGCGGCTGACGTAGGCGTAGAGCGTGGGCAGGCTGACTTTGAGCACGGCGGCCGCTTCAGGGGCCGAGACATAGTCGGGCAGGGTCTTGGGCATCGTCACCTCCGAGGCGGATTATATATTGATTTATCAATCAATATTGACGTTCTGTCGGGCGCGTGGCTATAATCCTCGCGCATCGGTGTGTGGAAAGGATAACGCCATGACGACTGAGGTGCTTGCTCCCCCGGCCCCACCCGTCTTCGTGTCCGGACTGGCGGGCGTGGTCGCTGCGCAGACCCGCCTGAGCCAGGTGGACGGCGAGGCGGGGGAACTGTTGATCGCCGGGTACCCGGTGGAAGACCTGGCCCCGCAAGCTTCGTTCGAGGAAGTAGCTTATCTGTTGTGGCACGGCGCGCTGCCGACCGCCGCGCAACTGGCCGAGTTTCGCGCCAGCCTGGCCGCCCAGCGCGACCTGCCGCCCGCGGCGCGGCCGTTGCTGCAAGCCGCGGCGGGCGCACAACTACCGGTGATGGACGCGCTGCGGCTGGCGGCCGGGACGCTGGGCCTGGCAGCGGGGAGCGATGATGCCGACCTGCGGGCAGCCGGCGTGGGGCTGCTGGCGCGCACGGCGACGCTGGTGGCGGCCTACTGGCGGCTGTGCCAGGGGCAAACGCCGGTGCCGCCGCGGGCCGACCTGGGGCACGCGGCCAACTACCTGTATATGCTCACCGGCGAAGCGCCGAGCGCCGAGCGCGCGCGGGGGATGGAGACGTACCTGAACACGGTGGTGGATCACGGGCTGAACGCCAGCACGTTCACGGCGCGGGTGATCATCTCGACCGGGTCGGATTTGGTATCGGCGGTGGTGGGCGCGATTGGGGCGCTGAAGGGGCCGCTGCACGGCGGCGCGCCCGGCCCAGCGCTGGATATGGTGTTTGAGATTGGCGAGGCGGGCCGGGCGGAGACATACCTGCGGGCCAAGCTCGACCGGCGCGAACGGCTGATGGGGTTCGGCCACCGGGTGTACAAGGTGCGCGACCCGCGGGCCGACGTGCTGGCGGCGGCGGCCGAGCAGTTCTTCAACACGGACGGCGACCGGGCGCTGTACGCGCTGGCGCGGGCGGTGGAGCAAACCGCCGTGCGGCTGCTGGCGGAACGCTACCCGCAGCACCGCTACCAGACTAACGTGGAGTATTACACGGCGCTGCTGCTGCACGGGCTGGGACTGCCCAGTGGGCTGTTCAGCCCCACCTTCGCCGTCAGCCGGGCGGCGGGCTGGATCGCGCACTGCATCGAGCACCAGGCCACGGGCCGCATCATCCGGCCGCAGTCAGAGTACATCGGCCCACGCGACCGGCGCTACGCGCCGCCGGCCGAGCGGGCCTAGGCGGACAGTTCTGGCTCGGGCTGCGGCGGCGTTTCGCGGCGGAACTGGGTCTCGTACAGACGGGCGTACAGGCCGTCGAGCGCCAGCAGTTCGGCGTGCGTGCCGCGCTCGACCACGCGGCCGCGGTCGAAGACCAGGATCAGGTCGGCGGCGAGGATGGTGCTGAGGCGGTGGGCGATGACGATGCTGGTGCGCCCGGCCATGACGCGCTTGAGGGCGTCTTGAATGAGGGCCTCGGACTCGCTATCCAGGTGGCTGGTGGCCTCATCGAGCACTAGCAGGCGCGGGTCTTTGAGGATGACGCGCGCCAGGGCCAGCCGCTGACGCTCGCCGCCGCTGAGGCGGTAGCCGCGCTCGCCGACGACGGTGTTGTAGCCCTGCGGCAGGCCCACGATGAAGGCGTGGATGTTGGCGGCGCGGGCGGCGGCCTCGATCTCCGGCTGGGTGGCGTCGAGGCGCGCATAGAGCAGGTTGGTGCGAATGGTGTCGTGGAACAGGTGCGTCTCCTGGGTCACCATGCCGATCTGTTCCACGAGCGAGGTCTGGGTCACGGCGCGCAGGTCGCGGCCGTCAATGAGGATACGGCCGCTGGTCGGCTCGTAGAGGCGCGGGATGAGGTAAGTGAGCGTGGTCTTGCCCGCGCCGCTGGGGCCGACGAGCGCGACCAACTGCCCCGGCTGGACGGAGAAGCTGACGTCGTCGAGCGCATTGATGCGGGCCTGGCTCGGGCGAGCGGCCGGGTCGCCGGCGGGAGCGTCGTTCTCACCCGGCCGGGCGGGCGGCGCGCCGTTGCCGCCGGGGTGATCGCCAAGCGACATGACGTGCGTGACGCCGGAGAGCTGGCCGGGGCGCTTGACATCGCTGAGCAGCTGGTCGGGCCGGACTTCGTACTTGAAGGTGACGTGGTCGAAGGTCAACGCGCCGCGCGCGGCCTGGAGGGCCACGGCGTCGGGGCGGTCTTGAATTTCCACCGGCAGGTCGAGCACCTCGAACACGCGCTCGAAGCTGACCATGGAGGTGGCGAACTCCACCGGCGCGCTGGCAAGCCCCTGGATAGCGCCATAGAGGCTGCTCAGGTAAGTGCCGAAGGCGACGATGGCGCCGATGGTGAAGGCCTTTTGGATGACGAGCCAGCCGCCGAAGCCATAGACCAGGGCCATGCCCACGGCGGCCACCAGGCCCACCAGCATGAAGAAGATCGTGGCGCGGACGGCGCGCTCAACGCCCAGGCGGCGCACCTCGGCGGCGCGCGACTCGAAGCGACTGACCTCGGTGGCCCCACGCCCAAAGAGCTTGACCAACAGCGCGCCGCCCACGTTGAGGGTCTCGTTCATCATGGCGTTCATGTGGGCGTTGGCTTCCATCTGCGCGCGGGTGATCTGGCGCAGCACCGCGCCCATGCGGCGCGCGGCCAGGGCGAACAGCGGCAGGATGACGACGGCGGCCAGGGTGAGCCGCCACTCCAGGCTGAGCATGACGACCAGCAGCGCGATGGTCTGGGCCAGGCTGGTGAGGATGTTGACGATGGTGTTGCTGATGGCGTTCTGCGCGCCGACCACGTCGCCATTCAGGCGACTCATCAACTCGCCGGCCTTGGTGTTGGTGAAGAAGCGCAGCGACATGGCCTGCATGTGCTGGTAGAGCGCCACGCGCAGATCGAAGATGACGCCTTCGCCCACGGCGGCGTTGAGGCGGCGCTGCACGACGTTGAGCAGGCCGCTGACGAAGGGAATGGCGAGCAGCAGCAGGGCCAGCCCGATCAGCCGCCGCGTGTCGCCCTGCGGCAGGGTGCGGTCAATCAGGTCGCGCAGGATGAGGGGGGTGGCGAGGCCCAGGGCGGTGGTCGCCAGGATGAGGGCCAGCATGGCGGCGATGCGCCCGCGATAGGGGCGGCCATAGGCCAGCACGCGCCGCAGCAGCGCCCAGGTGACCTTGGGCCGCTTATCGGTGCCTTGCGCGAAGATCATGAAATGCCCACCGCCGCCAAAACCAATCATCCGTCGCGTCCTTTCTAAAACCCGGTTCGCTGGGAGGCATTATAGCCCCCGGCCCGGCGCAGCGGCCTGCCCGTTCGACTGAGGCGGGGCCTGGCCGGCTGGATGGCGCGCTCAGGGCGCGGCGAAGTACGCGGCCTGAACGGCGGCCGGGTCGCCGCCGGCCGCGGCATAGGCGGCCCAAAAGTCGGCGGCGGTCGCCAGTTGGCCGGCTTGGGCGGCGGCGTAGGCGCGCAGGAAGGCCACGAAGCGGGCATCGCCGAGGGCGGTGTGCATGGCGCGCAGCATCTGCGCCCCGCGCAAGTACACGGCGTCTACGTAGCCGCGAAAGTCGCCGTGGTCATAGATGGTGCTGTCCACCGCGCCGCGCGGCGCGTAGGCGTCAACGCGGAAGCGCCACCACCAGTCCACGGCTTCGGGGTAGCGGCGGGCGAGGAAGAGCGGTTCGGCGTAGGTGCAGAGGGCCTCGTCCAGCCAGGGCGCGTGGGCCTGGTCGTTGCCGACCTGGTTGTACCACCATTGGTGGGCGACCTCGTGGGCGCTGATGAGGGTGAGCAGGTTGCGGGGCGTGCCGTCGTACTCGGCGTAATAGCCGGCGCCGACGTAGCTAAGGCCGGAGTACTCCATGCCGTCGTAGAAGTCGCCCTCCACCTGCACGAACTGGGAGAAGGGATAGGGGCCGAACAGGTCAGTGTAGGTCTCGAGGGCGGCGGCGGCGGCGCGCAGAGCCGCCTGCGCGGCCGCGGCGTGCTCCGGCAGGTAGACCGAGGTGACGGTGACGCCGGTGGTGGTTTGGACCGTGGCGGTCTGCATGACGCTGCTGACGACGTAGGCGACGAAGCGCCCGCCGGTGAGGATGAAGCACCAGTCGGGCGCGCAGGGTTGAGGTGAACCGCTGCCCAGCACGAAGGGCGCGGCGTCTAAGCCCGCGGCGGCGATGCGGACGGTGAAGTCGGAGTAGGGTGTCGCGGCGTACTCGCCGAGGGCGGTGGGCGGAGGCGTAAGCCAGCCGGCGGCGGTGTAGGGAGCGAGCGCGGGATACCAGTCGCCGAGGTTGAGCTGGCGGTCGGTCCAGCCGAGGGTGCCGCGCCAGCCCCAGGCGTTGGGGTTCACCGCCGCCAACCGCAGGGCGTAGGTGAAGGCCACGCGGACGGGCGCATCCGGCGGCAGGCCGGCGGGGAACGGGACGCTGACCCACACGCCGTCGAGCGCGGGCGTGGCGGGCCGGCCGTTGACCTGGACGGTCAGCGGCTGAGCGAGGGCGGCGGCTTGCAGCGGGTTGAAGTTGAAGAAGGCTTGCGCCGAATCAGGCGGCACGAACGTGACCACGGCCGTCACCGCGATGGTGTGGGCAACGGTGTCAACCGTGGCTGTGAGCGCGTAGGCGGGGCGCGACAGGGGCGAGGACGCGGCGGCAAGCGGGGTGGGCGTGGCGGGGGCAGGCGCGACGGTGGGAGAGGCGCGCTCGATGGTGGGCGTGGCGGGGGGCGCGGTGGCAGTAGCCGCTGGGACGGAGACAGGCGGCGGGGTGGCCGTGGGCACAGTGGGCGGCGAGGGGGCCGCCGATTGGCAGGCCGCCAACAGCAGCGCCAACGCCAACCGCCCGGCGCGCCGCATGGCTGACCTCAGGCCAGCGCGGTGGCGAGGAGGCCGTGCAGCAGTGTTGTCGCTACAGGGTCGGCGCCAGGCGCGTCTTGCAGCAGGCGAAAGGTCGTCACGACCATCTGGCCGCGGCCGGCGGGCATGGTGGCGGCCAGGGCCACGACCTTGTGCACCCAGCCCAACAGCAGCCCGGCATGGACATTGGCCTCAAAGTCTAGCGGCATTAGCCCGGCAATCACGTAGTCGGGGATGACGCGGTCGAAGCTGTGGTCGAGCAGCGGGCCGCCGGGCAGGGCGGCGAACGGCCCCTGCCGCCGCACCCAGGAGAATGACGAGGCCCAGTCGCCGGACCAGAGCGTGTCTTGGCGCGGGGCCAGCCGCACGCCGTCGAGCGTTTCGGCCAGCACACCCGGGCCGTCGGCCAGGAGCAGCAGGCGGGCGCCGGCGCGCACGGCCGCGAGCAGTTCGGGCGTGAGGGTTTGGGCGACGAGCACGCGGGCAGCGGCGGCAGACTCGGTGACGGCGTAGCCCAGGCCGCGCAGGTGGTCGGCCAGGGCGGGGCTGTCGGCCCAGAGGGTCACGGCGGGGTCGGGCGTGGCGGGGCGCGGCAGGAGAGAGAGGTCGAGGTAGCTGCGGGCGGCCACACGGCCGTCGGCGGCCAGCACTTCCAGTTCCAGGCGCTGGACTGTGGCGCTCGACACTTCGGGGGCGAGGAGCACCAGCGCACCGGCGTCGGCTACCTGCCCGGCTTCCAGGTCTGGCAGGGGGCGGCGGCCGTCGCCCGCGGGCCAGCGCCAGGCCAGCGCGGCCCCGCGCAGGGGCGCGCCCATGCCGTGTGAGACGCTGACGTTCAGCTCAATGGCCTCGCCCGCCCAGTAGGCGGTGCGGGTCCAGGCCGGCACGATGACGAGGTCGGCGTTCAGGTCGGCGAGGCGGTCGTGGTAGGCTTTGGGGCGGCGCTGCATGTCGAGCAGGCCGTTGCACTCCCAATGCACGTCGGTGAACTCGGTGATGACATAGCCGACGATGGCGGCGTAGCGGCGCATGGCTTCGATCTGATATTTGAGCGCGGCGAACTGGTGCCACTGGGTGGCGGTGATGAAGGCGCGCCAACTGCCAAAGACGGCGTCTAGGCCCCAACGCCGGAAGCGGGCCTGCACGCCGTGGGGGTAGACGATGCCTTCGCCCCACTCCAGGCCGGTCTCAAACCACCACGGCTCGCGGCCGTCGGGGTCGAGGAGGGTGTCGGCGTCGGGCAGGCCCCAGTTGCCGAACTCGGAGACGAGCAGCGGCTCACGGCCGGTGCGCACGGCGTCGCCGTGGGGGCTGAAGGTCCAGGCGGGACGGGCGGCGTAGTCGGCGACGAACTGATCCCAGCGGGCGCGATGGTCGGGCAGCGCGGCGTAGAAGTGGAAGTCGTCCAGGTCGCTCGCGAGGTGGAAGTTGGGGTGACAGGCGGAGTTGTCCACGACGAGGCGGGAGGGGTCGAGTGCCCTGAGCCAGTGGTACATCTCGCGCAGCCAGGCGCGGTGGGTGGGGTCGTCCTTGAGGTTGAGGCCCCAGCCCTCGTTGATGATGGTCCACAGGAGGATGGCGGGGTGATGGCCGTCGCGGGCGAGCATGCCGCGGAGGACTTCCTGGGCGGCCTCGGCGCCGGTCGGCGTGAAGTGCCGCCAATTGGGCAACTCGGCCCAGACGAGCAGGCCCAGGCGGTCGGCGGCGTCCAGGTAGGCGGGGTCGGCGACTTTGATGTGGCAGCGCAGGCAGTTGAGGCCCATGGCCTTGGCCTTGCGGAACTGGTCGTCAATGAAGGCGGCGGAGGGCGGCGTGTAGAACGTGCCGGGGTAATAGTCTTGGTCGAGGGCGGCGCGCAAGTAGAGGCGGGAACCGTTGAGGTAGAGCGCGCCGGCGCGGGCCTCGATGGTGCGAAAGCCAAAGGTCCGAGCGGTCACATCGGCCACTGTCCCGCCAGCGAGGAGGCGCGCCTCGATTTGGTAAAGGTGCGGCGCATCAGGTGACCACCACTGCGGCGCGGGCACGAGCAGGGTCATTTCGGCCTCGGCCTGGCCGGGGGCCAGCGACAGGGACTGCTCGGCCGTGAGGCCGCCGTGCGGGGCGCGCAGGGCAAGCTGGAGCGCACAGCCGGCCGGGGCCGGGACGGAGAGGGCGAGGGCGACTGTCACCAGGCCGGCGTGGGGGTTGACGGAGAGGGTGAGGCGGTGGAGGTGCGTGGGGGCGCGGCGCTCAAGCCACACACTCTGCCACAGGCCGCCGACGGCGCCATACCAGCTTTGCTTGCCGTGCGGCACGTGCGAGAAGGGCGGCAGCGCGCCGGGGGGGAGATCGCCGGGGTCTACGACGCGCACGCGCAGGGTGTTGCGCTCGCCGGGGCGCAGGGCGGCGCTGATGTCGAACTCAAAGGGCAGGTAGCCGCCCTCATGAGCGCCGATGATTTGGTCGTTAACCCAGACCTCGGCGTAGTAGTCGGCGGCGCCGAAGTGCAGGATGGCGGCGTGACCGGCCCACTCTGGGCCGACGGAGAAGCGGCGGGTGTAGGCGCCGGCGCCAGGGCGCTCGGCCAGGTCGCGGAACTGGGCCTGCCACGCGCCGGGCACTTTGGCGGCGCGTGGCGAGAGTTCGCCATCCATCAGGAGGTCCCAGACGCCGTCGAGGCTGAGGCGCTGCCGGGTTGGGGTGTCTGTCATGGTTGAGTCCAGGGTGCGATGGGGATTATCCAGAGGGCCGTGCGGCCTATTATGGCGGGAGAGGCCGCGGGGGGCAAACGAGCGACTGCGCGCGTGGCCCGGCGGTGAAGGCGAGGTCGGCTGCGGGGGCCGAATTGATTGACGCTGCCTTATCGGTAGCCGGCGCGGGGCGCAGCACGCTGCGCCCTTACGCGGGGCTGCGCTGCGGCGAGGGTGAGGGCGGAGGGGCTACGGCGGGCAGCAGTGGCGCGGTAGGGAGGGCGCTAGGGGATCAGGAGCACCTTGGAGACGTTGCCGGGCGCGTCCACGAGGCGGTCGAACCAGTGGCCGCCGTCGGCCAGCGGGGCTTCGACGATCCAGGGGTCGAGGGTGAGCTTGTTCTGCGCCAACAGGGCGAGGGCGGCGGCGAAGTTGGCCGGGGTGTAGGCAAAGCTGCCGCGCACGGTGATCTCGCGGCGGATGATTTCGGCGGCGGGCATAGCGCTGGTTTCTTCGTGCAGGCCACTGAGGATGACCAGGCCGCCGGTGCGGGTGGCCGAGACGCACTGGGCGCGGGTGACAGCCGCGCCGACGGCGTCGAGCGCGACGACGACGCCGAGGCCGCCGGTGGCGGCGCGCACGACCTGCGGCACGTTGGCGGCTCGCGGGTCAAGCGCCTGCCCGCCCAGGGCGGCGCCCATGGCGAGGCGCTCGGGGTCGAGGTCGGCGATGAAGACCGGCCCAGCGCCGAGGTGGTGGAGGACTTGCAGCGCCAGCAGGCCGATCGGCCCAGCGCCGAGGATGAGCGCCGCCTCGGCCGAGACGCTGCCGGCCAGTTCGCCGATGCGGACGGCGACGGCGGCGGGTTCGGTGAGGGCGCCGGTGCGGGCGGATAGGCCGGCGGGCAGCGCGGTGATGACGTTGACGGGCGCGGTGACGTATTGGGCGTAGGCGCCGGGGCGGTGCGCGCCGATGAGCTGGCGGTTGGCGCAGAGCTGGTTTGCGCCGCGCCGGCACCACAGGCACTCGCCGCAGTAGGTGAGCGGGTTGGCGGTGACCAGCCCGCCGAGGGCGAGGTCGGGGCGGGCGGCGGCGGCGGCGGGGCCGAGGGCGACCAGTTCACCGGCGAACTCGTGGCCCATGACGAGGGGCGGCACGCGCAAGGCGTTGTGGCCGAGGTAGCCGCTCAACTCGGAGCCGCAGATGCCGACGTAGGTGACGCGCACGAGGGCTTCGTGGGGCTGAGGGATGGGCTGCGGTTGTTCGCGCAGGTGCATGAGGCGCGGGGCCTCCCAGACGAGGCTGTGCATGGCGGGTTCCTTTGGCGCCGGTCAGAACGGTTTCTCATCCGCGCACGACCGGCGCAGTGGCAATCGGCGGTGGAACGCTAAAGAGCGATGAGCGATGGCCGCATTGTAATACGGTATGCGAGGCGCGGCGGAGGCGAGGCGTTAGGCCGGGACGCTTTCTAAACCGCGCACGACCGGCGCGGCGGCACGAGACGGGGGAGCGCCAGAGAGCACGAGGCGACGACCGAATTGTAAGACGGGAGGCGCGGCGCGAGGGAGGCAAGCCGGCGCGCACTGACAGGATAGGCTAATCGCCGCGCAGGACGCGGCCGCCGTCCACGACGTAAAGCTGGCCGGTGATGAAGGAGGCTTCGTCGGAGGCGAGGAAGAGGATGAGGGCGGCGACTTCTTCGGGGCGGCCGGGGCGGCCAAGTGGGTGCGCGCGGTTCACGTCGCGCCAGAGGGCGTCGGGGTCGGGCGCGGCGGCGAAAGCTTCCAGGTTCTTGGGGGTCATGATGGCGCCGGGGGCCACGGCGTTGATGCGGATGCCGTGCGGGGCGTACTCGATGGCGGCCTGCTGGGTGAGGGCGTTGATACCACCCTTGGCGGCGGCGTAGGCCGACCATTGGCGCAGGCCGACGAGCGACTGGATCGAGCTGAGGTTGACGATGCTGCCTTGGCCCGCGGCCTGCATGGCGGGGAGGGCGTGCTTCATGCCGCGCCACACGCCGGTGAGGTTCACGTCGAGCACGCGGTTCCAGTCGGCCTCGGTGATTTCGACCACTGTGCCGGGGATCATAACGGCCGCGTTGTTGACGAGGATGTCGAGGCGGCCCCAGCGGGCGAGGGCGGCGGCGACCATGGCTTCGGCGTCGGCCATGAGGGCGACATCGGCGCGCTGGAAGGCGGCCACGCCGCCGGCCGCTTCGATCGCGGCGACGACGCGCGGGCCGCGCTCGGTGTCGCGGTCGGCCACCAGGACGCGGGCGCCCTCGGCGGCCAGGGCCAGGGCTGTGGCCCGGCCGATGCCGTCG
The DNA here is from genome assembly GCA_020850595.1 of Anaerolineales bacterium. Taxonomy (GTDB): domain Bacteria; phylum Chloroflexota; class Anaerolineae; order Anaerolineales; family UBA6663; genus JADZEK01. Next base: position 28,608 of record JADZEK010000131.1, on the reverse strand, counting down.
GCCGCGCCGGTGACGAGGGCGATCTTGCCGTTCAGGCGGGGCATGGGTGGGCGAACTCCGGGGCGGGACGGAACACGGCCAAGGAGCAAGGGCCAGGCGGGCGGTGGATCAGGCGCACACCGGGCTGTTGGGGTCCCAGCGGTTGAAGGACCGGTCGGTGTTGGCCTCGGCCAACTGGCGGCGGGTATCGAACCAGAGGCGCTGCCACTCGGCGGGGTCGCGCAGTTCGGTTTCGGGGTGCGCGGCGCTGCGGGCGATGAAGCCGGGGAAGACGCCGCGGCCGGTAGGCTGGCCGATGGGGTTGTAGCGCAGGTCGTAGCTCCAGCGGATGTCGTCGCTGTGGTTGGAGAGCGAGGCGTGCATGGTGAGCTTGGTGAGGAAGAGCACGTCGCCGCGCCGCATGGGCAGGGGCAGCGGCTCGGCTTCGACGAGCTTGGGCGGGATGGCGAGGCCGTTGAAGCTGAAGCAGTGATCGAGCAGGCCGCGCCGGTGACTGCCAGGCCAGACCGTGAGACAGCCGTTTTCGATGGTGGCGTCCCAGAGGGGGAACCAGACGGTGAGCAGGTCGGTTTCGTCGGCGTCGGGGGTGATGACGCCGTTGTCTTGGTGCACGGGCGTATGGGCGAGCTGGAGGCGACCTTGGGCGTCGCGCGGGGTGAGGTGCTCGGGTGGCTTGAGGCGGACGTGCTGCACGGGGTTGGAATATATCTCCGGGCCGATGATGGACTCGACGGCGTCGAGCAGCTTGGGGTTGCGGATCAGCCGGAAGACTTCCGGCCCGACCCAGAAGGGGGTGTCGGCGGCGACTTTGGCGCCATGCAGGGTGCAGTCGAAGTATTGCTGCTGGACCTGGCCGCTCTCGCGGTAGATGGCGATGAGGCGCCGGCCGAACGGCAGGCCGGCGTGGGTGGAGGCGATTTGGCCGCGGGCGAACAACTCGCGCGCGAGGTTGTCGAGCACGAACTCGTATTCGTGGATGAGGGGGTCGAGGTCGGCGGCGGGGTCCAACAGGCCGGGGACGACGAGGTAGCCTTCGCGGTGGAACTGCTCGACTTGCGCGGCAGACAGGGGGGCCATTAGGACGCTTCCTCGCGGGGATACGCAACGGCCGCCGCAGCGGACAGCGGCGGAACCAGGCGGCCCAAGTAAACATCGGACGGGAGGAAAGCGCAAGCGTTGGGGGCGAGGCGATGTGGTTGCGTTGACGGCTGGGAACGCTATACTGCGGGCTATGCCACAGTCTACTTTTCATTATGCGGCGGCGGGCGGACTGGTGCTGCGCGGCGCTGAACTCCTCCTCCTGCACAAGCACTATAAGAACGAATATGTCTTACCGAAGGGGCATGTGGAGCCGGGCGAAACACTGGAGCAGACGGCGTTGCGCGAGACGCGCGAAGAGACCGGCTATGTGAACTTGCGGCTGCTCGACAACCTGGGCACGCGCCGAGCGGAGTTCCCGCTGAACGGGCGCTGGATCACCCGCGACGAGACGTATTACCTGATGACGCTGGTGGACGAGCGGCGCGACGAGGCGCAAGCCCACGGCGACGCCGACCACGACCGGCGTATCTTTCGGCGGCTGTGGGTGCCGCTGGGCGAGGCGGCTGACCGGTTGACCTACGAGCCGGCCAAGACCTTCGCGCGCGACGCGGCGGCCTGGGTGCAGGCCCACGGGCTGCCGACGATGCCGGAGTAACGCCGTGCAAGTCCTGGCGATTGCCAACCAGAAGGGCGGAGTGGGCAAGACGACCACCACGGTGAACCTCGGCGCGGGGCTGGCCGAGCGCGGCCGCCGCGTACTGCTGGTGGACCTGGACCCGCAGGCCTCGCTGACGCTGGCGACGCTGCCGGAGCCGGCGAGCGGCGCGACCGCCTGTCCGACGGTGTACGACGTGCTGCGGCGCACGGCGGGGGGTGAGGCCGAGCCGTGGGTAAACGTGGTGCAGGCGGTGCGGAGCACGCTGGCGGTCGCACCGGCCTCGCTTGAGCTTTCGGCGGCGGAGATTGACCTGGCGCGCGAGCCGCTGGGGGTGTTCACGCTGCGCGAGGCGCTGGCGGCGCTGCCCCCGGATTACGACTATGTGCTCATTGACTGCCCGCCGTCGCTGGGGCTGCTGACGACGAACGCGCTGGCGGCGGCGGGGGGCGTGCTGATCCCGCTGCAGGCGGATTACTTGGCGCTGCGCGGGGCCGACTTGCTGCTGACGACGATTGCCAAGGTGCAGCGGCGCGCCAACCCGGGGCTGGCAGTGCGCGGGGTGCTGATGACGCTGGCCGACACGCGCACGCTGCATGCGCGCGAGGTGATCGAGGCGGCGCGCGCCACGTTTGGCGAGCGCGCGCCAGTGCTGGAGATGGTGGTGCCGTACAGCGTGCGGCTGAAGGAAGCGCCGCTGGCAAAGGCCAGCATTCTAGAGTATGCTAGTTCTACGCCCGCCGCCGCGGCCTACCGGCAACTGGCCGAAACGCTCGACCAATGAAGCGCGCTTCGCTGAAGGCCTCTCCCCTCGCCGCCGCCAATAGCCCGACCGACCTGACCGACCGTTTGCTCGATCGGGAGGCGGAGCGGCCGCCCGCGCCCGCCAAGACGGCGCGCACCCCGCGAGCGACCAGCCCCAACCCGCCGCCGACCCCGGCCGCCGCGACCAGGCCGCCGGCGATTGAACCGAAACCCGCCGCCATAGTACCGACCGCAGCTAGCGAAGCACAACCCCCCGCCGACGCGCTGGGGGCTGCCCTGGCGCAGGCCCAGACTGCCAGCCTGGCGTTGGAGGCGGCTGCGCAGGCCGCGCCCGCGCGCTACAGCGTGGCGCTGCGCTACCGGCTAGAAGCGCTGGCCCAGCACGTGCGCCAGGTGGCCGAGTTCGTGGCGCGGCTCAACCCCCAATAGAGGCAGGCGATGAGCAGCCACCGCGGACTCAGGCCTGATAATCCCCGCTGGTGGTTCCAGATTGGCTTCATCCTGATCGTGCTGGGCGCGGTGCTGACGTTCACCGGCGCGGGCGGCGGAGGCGGGGGCGGCTCAGGCGGCGGCGACGACAGCGGCGGCTGGTGGGACAGCGGCAGCGGCTCGAGCGACTCGGGCGGCGGCGACGACAGCGGCAGTTGGTGGGACGACAGCGGGTCGGACTCAGGCAGTTGGGACGATGGCGGCTCGGACTCCGGGTCGTGGGACGACTCGAGCAGCGACAGCGGCAGTTGGGACGACAGCGGGTCGGACTCAGGCTCATGGTAGCGGGATAGGACGCGATGGGGCCGATCCTCTTGTGCGCGGGGGTGGTGTTCGTGCTCATCGGCGTGGCAATGGTGGTGAGCCAAGGCGGGAGCCGCCAAACGGCGGCGGACGAGGCGCCGCGGCCGCGCAGCGCCTCCGGCCAGAGGCAGCGCCGCGACTCACCGCCCGACCTGGCACCGATCACGTTCACGCGGCAGGCAGACTCGATGCAAGCTCAATTCTTTCACGCCAAGCTGGGCCAGAGCATCACCTTCAACCACCCGGAGCGCGGGGGCGTCACCGGCCAGATTCTCGGCACGATTGAGTACGCCGAGCTGTGGCAGCGGCGCAAGGCGCCGAGCGAGCCGTGGACGCCCACCGGCAACAGCTTCGCGGCGCACTGGCTGGGCAGCCAACTGCTGTACGAGTGGCAGGGCCGGCTGTACGTGCTGGATGAGTATCAGCCGCTGTCGGATGCGGAGGTGCAGCAGTCGTTCTTGCCGTACGCCAAGCGCTTCGCGCAGAGCAACCAGACGGCCCAGGTGTCGTTTGCGTGGCCGCCGGCCTCGTGGACGATCGCCGACATCGGCAAGTTTCGCGTGACGCGGGCCGAGGGCCAGGGGCTGCGGCTGAACGCCGGGGCGGAGGGGCGGTTCATCCACTGCAAGGGAGCCGACCGCCGCGCGCTGGTGGTCGAGGACTACCAGGCAGGCCAGGGCGGGCAAGACACAGCCTGGATCGGCTACACGCTGAACTGGGAAGATATTCAGAAGATCGGCTGAGGGCGGCGAGCGAGGAGCACTACCATGGCGAAGCAAACGCTGGAATTCACCCGCACCATTCAGGCGGCACCGGAGATGGTCTTCCGGGCGCTGACAAATGGCACCGCGCTGCGCGAGTGGCTGTGCGACACGGCGCTGTTCGACGCGCGGCCGGGCGGCAACTATTATGCGGCCTGGAACTCGGGCTATTACGCCACCGGGCAGGTGCTCAAGCTGACGGCGCCGAGCAAGCTGACCTTGACCTGGCTGGGGCGCGGCTACCCTGAAGCGACGGAGGTCAAGATCGCCGTCGCCAAGAAGAAGGCCGGGGCGGTGGTGACGGTGACGCAAGCGGGCGTGGGCACCGGCAAGAAGTGGGGCAGCGCTTACGCCGAGGTGAAGGACGGCTGGGAGAAGAGCCTGGAGAACCTGCAATCGGTATTGGAGACGGGTGAAGACCTCCGGTTTACGCTGCGGCCGATGCTGGGGGTGAGCGGGCTGGAGGACGTGGACGCGGCGACGGCGGCGCGGCTGAAGCTGCCCGCGGCGCGCGGACTGCGGCTGGACGGCACGGTGGAGGGCATGGGGGCGCGCGCGGCCGGGCTGCAAAAAGACGATGTGCTGGTGGGGCTGGGGCGGCAGAAGGTGCAGAACTACGCCACGCTGTTGACGGCGCTGCAAGCGTACCGCGGGGGCGACACGGTGGAGGTCGTCTACTACCGCGACGGCGTGAAACAGAGCGCGCCGATGACGCTGTCGCGGCGGGCGCTGCCGGCCATCCCGGGCACGGCGGCCGAGCTGGCGGAGGCGATGCGGGCCGTGTTCGCGGGCGGCGACGCGACGCTCGAGCGGGTGCTGGCGGGTGTGACCGAGGCCGAAGCCGACTACCGCACCAGACCGGGGGAGTGGAACGTGAAGGAAACGCTGGCGCACCTGATCGCAAACGAGCGCGACAGCCATATCTACATGGTGGATTTGATCGCCAGCGACGAGCGCGTGGGCGGGTTTCAGGCCAACAGCGACCTGCGCCTGAAGGCCATCGCGCAGGCTTACGGCACGGCCGCGGCGCTGGTGGAGGAGTTGAAACGCAACGAGGCCGAGACGGTGGCCGTGCTGGCGGGGCTGCCCGAGGCGTTCATCGCCGAGAAGCGCACGTATTGGCGGCTGGCCTACAGCCTGCTGGCCGCGAACACGCATGTGGACGAGCACGCCGAGCAGATCACTAACGCCGTGGCGGCGGCGCGCGCGGCGGGAAAGGGTTAGAGCCATGGCCGCCAACAAGACCAGCCTCAGGTTTAAGGTGTTCGTCGGCGCGCCGCCGGGCGAGGTGTACCGGGCCTTCACGCACGCTACCGCGCTGCGCGACTGGCTGGCGAACGCGGCCCAGAGCGAGGCGCGGGTGGGCGGGCGGCTGTACCTGTTTTGGTCGAGCGGGTACACATCCACGGGCGAATATCGCCGGCTGGAGCCGGGGGCGCGCGTGGAGTTTGGCTGGCTGGGGGCGGGCGAGCCGGAGCCGAGCCAGGTGCAGGTGAAGCTGAAGCCCAAGGGCGGCGGCACGAGCGTGCAACTGACGCACAGCCGGCTGGGCAGCGGGAAGAAGTGGGCGGCCTCGCTGGCGCAGATTCAGCGCGGATGGGAAGTGAGCCTGGAGAACCTGAAGTCGGTGCTGGAGACGGGCAACGATATGCGTGTGGCGCGCCGGCCGCGGCTGGGCATCTTCTTGGACGAACTGACGGCCGCGGCGGCGGCGCGGCTGGGCGCGCCGGTGAGCGACGGCGCGCTGCTGGCCGGGGTGGCCGAGGGCGCGGGCGCGCAAGCGGCCGGGCTGCAAAAGGGAGACGTGATCGTGCGGATGGACGGCAAGAAGATCACGCGCGACCTCGAGAGCCTGAGCGCGGTGCTGGCGCGGCACAAGGCCGGCGACGAGGTGCCGGTGGTGTTCTACCGCGGAGCCGAGAAGCACAGCGTGAGCATGACGCTGTCGGCGCGCCCCACGCCGCCGGAGCTGCCCGCCAGCGGCGCGGAGCTGGCCGAGCGGGCGCGCCAGAACTACGCGGCGTTTATGGGCGACCTGCGACAGCGGCTGACTGGCGTGTCGGAAGCGGAGGCCGAGCACGCCCCCGCCCCGCAGGAGTGGAACCTGAAACAACTGACCGCGCACTTCATCGCCTGCGAGCGCGATCTGCAAGCGTGGATCGCGGACATGCTGAACGACAACACGGTGGGCGACAGCCTGGAGTTCCGGCCCAACGTGACGGCGCGGCTGGACGCGATGGTGGCGCGCTTTGGGAGCCTGCCGGCGCTGGTGGATGAACTGCAAGCGGCCGCGGACGAGACTACGGCCCTGCTGGCGGCGCTGCCGCCGAGCTTCGTGGCGCGCAAGCCGATGTTTGGGCGCGTCGCGGCGTGGATAACGAGCGTCGGGCCGAGCCACCTGCCGGACGAGCACGGCGACCAACTGACGGCCACGCTGGCGGCGGCGCGCGAACGGCCGGCCGCGGCGCAGCGCGGGGAGAACTGACCATGCGAACAGCGGCGATGCGCGCGGGCTTTGTGCTCCTGTTGGCGTTGATCGTCGGCCAAATCGTGGCCGCGGTGATCAACCCCGGCGGCTACACCGGGTTTCTGCAAGCGCTGCCGGTGATCTTGAGTCAGATCGCGTTTTGGGGGCCGATCGTGGCGCTGATCGCCGGGGGCTTCATCTTCAGCACGCTGCGGCTGCTGGGCTTCCGCTCGCTGGAGGAGATCCGCGCGGAGTCGGTCGAGCAGAACAACCCGACACCGGCGATTGTGTTCGTGGGCGCGCTGATCGCCAGCATGTTGTTCCTGGCGCTCATCATCCGGCCCTGAGGCCCGCCCATGCCCGACGACTTCACTTTTGGCGGCGAGTTTGCCTGGCGGCCGAGCGCGGAATACAGCGAGCGGAGCCATGCACAGCGCTTCATGCGCCAGCACGGGATCGAGACGTTCCCGGCGCTGCTGGAACGCTCGACGGCCGACGTGGCGTGGTTCACGGACGCGGTGCTGAAATACCTGGGGGTGCAGTTCGAGACCCCCTACGCGCAAGTGCTGGACCTGAGCGGCGGGCCGGAGTGGCCGCGCTGGTGCGTGGGCGGGCGGCTCAACATCGTCCTCAGTTGCGTGGATCGCTACGCGGGCGACCGCGCGCTGGCTCGCCGCCCGGCGGTGGTCTGGGAGGGCGAAGAGGGCCAGACGCGCACGCTGACCTATCTCGACCTGTATCTGGAAGTCAATCACTGCGCCAACGCCTTGCGGGAGTTGGGCGTGGGCAAAGGCCAGGTGGTGGCGCTGCTGCTGCCGATGACGCCGGAGGCGGTGATTGCGCTGCTGGCGGTGGCAAAGATCGGCGGGATTGCGCTGCCGCTGTTCTCGGGCTACGGCGCGGGGGCCATCGCGGCGCGGCTGAACGACGCGGGGGCCGTGGCGCTGGTGACGGCGGATGGTTTCTTCCGGCGCGGGCAGGTGGTAGCGCTGAAGCCGACGGCCGACGAGGCGGCGGCGCAGGCGCCCAGCGTGCGCGAGGTGCTGGTGGTGCGCCGGGCCGGGAACCCGGTGGCGATGACGACCGCGCGCGACCACTGGTGGCACGAAGTGATGCCGCGGCAATCGGCCTTCGCCGCGCCAGAGAGCATGGAGGCCGAGGACCCGCTGATGCTGCTGTACACCTCGGGCACGTCGGGCAAGCCTAAGGGCGCGGTGCACACCCACTGTGGGTTCCCGGTGAAGGCCGCGCAGGACATGGCGTTGGGGCTGGACGTGCAGCCGGGCGACACGCTGTATTGGGTGACGGACATGGGCTGGATGATGGGGCCGTGGCTGGTGTTCGGCACGCTGCTGCTGGGCGCGACGATGTTCATTTACGACGGCGCGCCCGACCAGGGACCGGCGGGCCAGGGCCAGATGCCCGACCGGCTGTGGGCGCTGGCGGCGCGGCACAAACTGACGCACTTAGGCGTCAGCCCGACGCTGGTGCGGGCGCTCAGCCCATATGGGGAGGCGATGGCGCGCCGGCACGACCTGAGCGCGCTGCGTTATTTTGCCTCGACCGGCGAGCCGTGGAACCCCGACCCGTGGTGGTGGCTGTTCCAGGCGGTGGGCGAGGGCCGGCGGCCGATCATCAACTACTCGGGCGGCACGGAAGTATCGGGCGGCATCCTGATGGGCAGTCCGCTGCTGCCGCTGAAGCCGTGCGCGTTCTCAGCGCCCTGCCCCGGCATGGCGGCGGACGTGGTGGACGAGGCAGGGCAGCCGGTGCGCAACGCGGTGGGCGAGTTGGTGATCCGGCAGCCGTGGATTGGGATGACGCGGGGGTTCTGGCGCGACCCGGAGCGCTACCTGGCGGCTTACTGGCAGCGCTTCCCGGGCGTGTGGGTGCACGGCGACTTCGCGGCGATTGACGCGGACGGGGCGTGGTACTTGCTGGGCCGCAGTGACGATACGATCAAGATCGCGGGCAAGCGGCTGGGGCCGGCGGAGGTGGAGTCGGTGCTGGTGCATGACCCGAGCGTGGTGGAGGCGGCGGCCATCGGCGTGCCGGACGAGCTGAAGGGCAGCGTGGTGGTGTGCTTTGTGGTGCTGGCGCCGGGGGTGGAGCCAAGCGAGGCGCTGAACGCGGCGCTGCGCGAGCAGTTGATTGGGGCGCTGGGCAAGGCGCTGCAGCCGCGCGAAATCCGGTTTGTGCGCGAACTGCCGAAGACGCGCAACGCGAAGGTGATGCGGCGGCTGATTCGGGCGGCGTATTTGGGTCAGCCGCTGGGGGATACCTCGGCGCTGGAGAACCCGGCGGCGGTGGAGGCTATCGGCCGGGCCAGTTAGAGCGGCGGCCGAATTGAACAACGCTGCTGCTTGGGCAGCAGGGCCGGGGCGTAGGGCCAAGCAAAGAGCGCTGGGCTGGCGCTATGGCTCTACCGACGGCCGGCGCCAGACCGCTAGCGCAATTCGGCGATGAAGGGTTCCCAGGGGACGTAATTCTGCGCCTGCTTGAGGCGCACGTAGTAGTCGCGGGCCAGGTCGCCCTGCTGTTCGGGGTTGAAGTCGGCCAGGCGGCGGCCCGCGGCCTGGGCGGCGGTGAGCGCGGCTTCGAGCGAGGGCTGATCGCGGCGGTAATCGTAGGCGCGGCGGCCAAGCTCGAGCTGCACGCGCAGCGAGGTGGTCAGGTAGCGCCAACCCCAGCGCTGGAACTGCCATTGGTGCGTCAGCTCGTGGATCAGCCAGCTCATGTCGCGCAGGAAGCCGCCCGCCACCGCATCGGGGGCGGTGTTGAGCGTGACGGGGAAGAACGAGGTCGAGCCGAGCGTGATGGCGTTGTGCTCGTCCTTGTGACGCATACGTTTTTGGAGGCGCGCGCCGAGGCGGTCAATCCAGTCGGGCCAGGCGGCATTCTCAGCGATGTGGGCGCGGCCGTAATCCAGGCCCGGCCCAAACACCAGGCGGGCCTCGGTGATTTCGGCGGCAGACAGCGGGCGGCGCGCCATGGCGACCAATGCTAGCACCGAGTGATTTCCAGCGCAAAAGCGCGGTGACGTTATTCGCGGGCGAGGGCGCTGGACGCGCCGCCGCCCCAACAGGAGGCTGCGATGACGACGAATGCCCCACCCCCTGAGAGCGAGCTGGCAGCAGAATTTCGGCGGCTGGGCGAGAACCTACAGCAGGCGGCGACGAGCGCGTGGCAGAGCGAGGAAGCGCAGAGGTTCCGGCAGGAGCTGCAAACGGGGCTGAAGGCGCTGGAGGGCGGGCTGCGCGAGGCGGCCGCCGGGCCGACGGGCCAACGCATTAAGGCGGAGGCGGAGGACTTCGCGGCGCGGGTGCGCGCCGGGCAGGTGGAGAACCGGCTGCGGAGCGACCTGCTGACCGCGCTGCGGGCGGTGAATGCCGCGCTGACCAAGAACGCCGCGCCGCCGCCGGAGACGCCGCCGACGGACAACGCCAGCGGCATGTTGTAGGGAAGCGAGGCGGCATGGAGTTTGACCTGACCAGCGAACAACAGTTGTGGCGGGCGGCGGTGCACGACTTCGCGGCGCGGGAGGTGCAGCCGCGCGCCCGTGAGACGGACGAGCAGGCGCGCTTCAACTGGGAAGCGGTGCGCCAGATGGGGCCGCTGGGGCTGCTGGGGCTGAACGTGCCGGAGGAGTACGGCGGCGCGGGCGTGGACGCGGTGAGCGCGGCAATTGCGATTGAGGAGTTGGGCTGGGCGTGCGGCTCGACGGCGCTGGCGATTGCGGCGCACAACGGGCTGGCCTGCGCGCCGCTGGCGCTGTTTGGGTCGGAGGCGCTGAAGGCGGCCTGGCTGCCGCGGCTGGCGAGCGGACAAGGCCGGCTGGGGGCGCTGGCGCTGACGGAGCCGGGCGCGGGCAGCGACCTGGGCGGCGGGGTGCGCACGCGAGCCGCGCGCGACGGCGACGCGTGGGTGATAGACGGCGAGAAGATGTGGACGACTAACGCCTCCATCGCCGACGTGATTGTGACGCTGTGCCGCACCAGCGCAGACCGGCTGAGCCTGATTGGGGTGCCGACCGACGCGCCGGGGCTGACGATCGGGCCGGCGGAGAAGAAGATGGGGCTGAAAGGCTCGCCGACGCACGCGGTGAGCTACGCCAACGTGCGCGTGCCGCTGGAGAACCTGGTGGGGGTGGAGGGCAAGGGGCTGGCACAAACACTGGCGGTGCTGGACGGCGGGCGGGTGGGGATTGGGGCGCTGGCGGTCGGGCTGGCGCAGGCGGCCTACGAGGCGGCAGCGCAGTACGCCCACGAGCGGCGGACGTTCGGCGCGCCGCTGACCCAACACCAGGCCATTCAGTTCATGCTGGCAGACGCGGCGACGGAGATTGAGGCGGCGCGGCTGCTGGTGTACCGGGCGGCGTGGCTTAAGCAGCAGGGGCGGAGCTACACCGTGGCGGCGGCGCAGGCCAAGCTATTCGCCACCGAGATGGCCGAGCGCGTGACGCGCAACGCCATTCAGGTGCACGGCGGGTATGGCTACTCGGCTGAGTTCGCGGTGGAGCGCATTTACCGCGATGCGCGGCTGATGACGATTGGCGAGGGCACCAGCGAGATGCAGCGGCTGGTGATCGCGCGGAACATCCTCAAGCTGTAAGACCCATTACCACTTGAGCACGCGGCGCACGCCCCAATCCCACAGGCGGTCGGGCAGGTGCCAGCGGGCGAAGATGATCCAACTAACCAGGCCGGGAATAACATAGCGCGGCGCGGGGCGGCGGCTGGCGGCGATGCGCTGGATGAGGCGCGCGAACTGGGCGGGGGGAAAGCCGCGCTCAGCGCCGGCCAGGGCGGCGCGGCGGACGGACTCGATGAGCGGGGCGTAGGCGGCGGCGCGCGCGCGGGCGGCGCTGCCCAGGCCGCGCGCCAGACTGGTCTGCCAGATGGCGGTGGGGCTGGCGCCCGGCTCGACCACGACCACGCGCACGCCGAAGGGGGCCAACTCGACGCGCAGGCTGTCGCTCATGGCCTCCAGGGCAAACTTGCTCATGTGGTAGGGGCCGTTGAGCGGGTAGGCCACGCGCCCGCCGACGCTGCTGATGTTGATGAGCAGGCCGCGGGCGGCTTTGAGTAGCGGGAGGAGCGCCTGACTGACGCCCAGGTGCGCCACGACGTTGATCTCGAGCTGGGCGCGCAGTTCGTCCAACGGCAATAGCTCCAGCGGGCCGGGGTAGCTGGTGCCGGCGTTGTTCACGAGCACGTCGAGGCCGGGCGTGGCCGCGCCGACCTGCTGGGCCAGCGCCGCGACCTGCGCGCTGTTGGTAATGTCACACAGCACGGGCGTGAGGGTGGCGGCGGCCGGCCCGGCTTCGGCCAGCAGGCTGTCGGCGTCGGCGGGGCGGCGCACGGCAGCCCATACCTGCCAGCCGAGCGCGGCGCAGTGTAGGGCCGTGGCGCGGCCCAGCCCGGTGGAACAGCCGGTAATGACCATCGTCTTCGGCATAGTTAGCTATCCTCACGGGTGGCGCGGCGGGCGCGCCAGGCCCACGCGCCCCAGGCGGCCAGCGCCAACAGGGTGAGCGCGGTGAGGGCCAGGCCCGCGCGCCAGGCAGGCGGGTCAAAGCGCATGGAGATGGTGTGCTCACCCACGGGCACAGCGACGGCCCGGAAGGCGAAGTTGGCGCGGTAGATGGGCGCCTCGACGCCATCTACCCAGGCGCGCCAGCCGGGGTACCAGACCTCACTGTAGACCAGATAGGCGGGAGCCGCCGTGCGCACGACGACGGCGGAGGCTTCAGGGGCATAGGCCGTGTAGAACACGGTGGGGGCGGCGCTGGCGGCGGGGCCGGCGGGCGGCGGCGGAACAGTTGCCGAAGTGGAGTCGAGGATGACGGCTTGCTCCGGGTTGAAGCCGGGGGCGTGCAGCGCGCCAAAGGCGGCCTCGCCACTGGTGACTACCTGCACGGCGGTGACAAGGCGCACCCGCGGCTGGGCGCGCGTGTTCAAGTACACATCCAGCGCCGGGTCTTCGTTGAAGACCGGCACGAAGCCGGCGTCGCCGGGCGGCGCACCCTTGTCGGCTAGCACAAACTGGGCGTTGAGGAAGTTGTAGAGCGGCGAGCCACGCGACCCGACCGCCCCAGCATAGGTGGCGTAGGCGGCGAGGCCGAGCGGGTTGGAGACGCCGCCGATGTCCTCCAGCCCGAGGCGGGCGGCGGCGTCAGGCGCCCAGGCGCTCGCGGCGTTGTCTATGCGGAGCGGTCCCGGCTGGCTGCGCAAGAAGGCGACGACGGCGGGATGCGCGTAGCCGAGGGTGGGATCGCTTCGGTCCACTTCGACCCACGCGCCGAGCGCCATCACGTCGGCGGCGACGAGGGCGGCCAGGAAGGCAGGGGCGAGGCGCAGGTGGCGCAGGCCGGTGAGGGCCAGCGCCGCGGCCAACAACAGCCCGGCGGTGAGGAGCGCGGCGCGCAGTTCGGGAAGATGGGCCGCGTGGCCGGGCACGCTGAGCCACGCGCCCAAGAGCACGGCCGCGCCCAGAGCCGCCAGCGCTAAAGCCCAGCCGAGCACGCGCCGCCGAGGGAGCAGCGGTAGGCGCGCCAGGCCATAGCCCGCCAGCCCGGCCAGCGCGAAGTCGGGGAGCAGGACGAAGCGCGCGGGCACGCGCAAGCTGGCGAAACCGGGAACGAAGGTGTAGAGGGCGCGATGCAAAGGCGTGTTCGCGCCCAGCGCCACGAGCCAGCCGAACAGGCCTAACGCCAGCAGGAAACGCGGCCATCCGGGCCGGCTGCGCAGCGGCGCGAGGCCGGCCAGGAACAGCGCTGCCAGCCCGGCGTAGCCCAGCTCGACGCGGGGCCACGAACCCCAGGCGGCGGCGGCCCCGCGCCCGAAGAGCAGCGGCGAGACCAACCCAGCCAGCCCTTGCCAGGGCAGAGAGTATTCCGCCGCCACGGCGTAGTCGAGGCGGGCGCGGACGGTGTAGGTGGTTAGCTCGAGGGCCGGGAGCAGGCTGAGGGCCGCCAGGCCAAAGGCCACGAGGACGGCCAGCAGACCAAGCGCCGCAAGCTGGGCCGAGGCGCGCCAGTCACGCCGACGCAGGGCCGCGGCCACGCGCCACAGTCCGTAGGCGGCCGCCGCCGCGCCGACGATGAGGGTGAGTTGGGCGTGCCCGGCCAGCGCCGCTACGCCCAACGCCGCGCCCGCTGCGGCGCAGCAGCCCACCGAACGCCGGGTGAGGCCGTGCTCCAGCAGCAACAGCACCCAGGGCAGCCAGGCGGCCACGGCAAGGATGTTGAGGTTGCCAACGTGGGTGACATATACGTCGGAGAACATGTAGGCTGTGCCAGCGACGCAGGCCCCGGCGCGCGCCCAGTGGGGAGCGGGCGCGTCGGACTGGGCGAGCAGCACGCGCAACAGCAGGTAGGCGCCTGCGCCCGCCAACCAGACGTGAAAAATCACCAAGGCTTCGAGGGCGAGGTAGGGCAGGCCCGGCCAGAGCAGGAAGACGAGCAGGTTGATGGGGTAGAACAAGCCAGACTGGTTGTCGGCGACGAGCGGCGCGCCGGAGTAGAGGCTGTGGTTCCAGAGCGGCAGGCGACCGGCGCGCAGCGCCTGGGCAGCGTAGGAGTAGGTGGGCCAGAGGAAAGAAACGAGGTCGCCGCCGCCGTGGGGGAGCCAGCCCAGGCCGGTGGTGACGGGCCAGAAGAAGATGAGCGCCAGCAGCAGCAGGCCGGCCAGCGCCCACGCGTCGGCGCGGGACAGCGGCAGGCGAGGGGGTGTCATGGGGGGCGACCGTCAGGCGGCGCGATGGCCCGCTTCGGCCGAGGGAGCGTCGCGCAGGAGCTGCACGGCGTGAGGCAGGACGGGGAGGAGCGTGGCTAAATTTTCGCGCACGGCCTTGGGACTGCCCGGCAGGTTGATGATGAGGGTGCGGCCGCGGATGCCGCAGACGGCCCGCGAGAGCATGGCGTGCGGGGTCACAGCGAGCGAGGCGGCGCGCATGGCCTCGGCCAGCCCCGGCGCTTCGCGGGTGATGACGGCGCGGGTGGCCTCGGGGGTCACGTCACGCGGGGCGAAGCCGGTGCCACCGGTGGTGAAGACTACGTCCAGGTCGTCGGCGTCGGCCCAGGCGCGCAGCACGAGGCTGATAGCGCCGATTTCGTCGGGGACGATGGCTGACTTGGCAACGTCTGAGGCCAGCCGCTCGGCGACGAAGGCCGCGATCAGCGGGCCGGATTCATCGGGGCGTTCGCCGCGCGAGGAACGGTCGGAGACGGTGAGGATGCCGATGCGCATAGGGTATCCGCCTAGGCTTGATCCAGGTCTTTGCCCAGGACGTGCACGTTCATCACGTTCCAGCCGCGGCGGGCGTACCAGTCGAGGACGGCCTGGTTCTCGGGCACGACCAGCAGGTAGCCTTTGACGCAGCCGAGCGCGCGCAGGCGGCGCTCTAACTCGTCCATGAGCGCCGAGCCGAGGCCCTGGCCGCGCGCCGCCGGGTCTACGGCGAGGTGATACACCAGCCCCCGCCGCCCGTCAAATCCGCCGAGCACGACGCCGACGAGGCGGCCCGCGTCTTCGGCCACGAGGAACAGGTGGGGGTCGCGGGTGAGCTTGAGGCGCAGCGCCTCGGGCGAGTCGGACCGGCCGACGTGCACACCCGGCTCAGCGGCGCGCCAGACGGCCAGCACGGCGGCGTAGTCACGCTCCAGGTCGAAGGCGCGGATGAGGGGCATGGCCGGGAACACAGCGGCCCAGGCAGGCGCGCCTGGGCCGCGGCAAGGCGAAGCGATGTCGGGCGGCCCTAGTCGTCGTCACCGGCGGCGGCGCGGCGACGGGTGGTCTTGGCGGCGGTCTTCTTGGCGGCCGTCTTTTTGGTGGCGGTCTTCTTGGCGGCGGTCTTGGCCGTCTTGCGGCTCACGCCGGCGCGCGAACGGCGCTTGGGCGCGGGGGCCTCGGCCTCGGTGGGAGCGGCTTGGGGCTCGGCCACTGGCTCGGCCGCGGCGTTCGGATCCTCCGAGGGCGCAGCCGGCAACGGGCCGGCGGCTTCCTCCTCCGGCTCGGGCAGGGCGGGCACGGTTTCGACCACCACGGCCGGGGCAGCGGCTTCGGCTTCGCCCGCGACGGGGCCGAGTGTGCCGGCTTCGTAGGCCTCGATCAGCCGCCGCCAGCCGCTATGCAGGCCGTCTTCGGTGACGCCGTAGAATACGCGCAATTCCTGGCCACGGCGCTGCACCAGGTCGTAGCGGACTGTGCCGCTCTTGAGGGACTTGCGCCACAGGCCGATATCGCCCAACCAGGCTACCTGGTCGAGATCAAGCTCGCCGTTTTCCTTGGCCGAGATGGCGTAGTGCCAGAGCTTGCGGGCAGAGGCGCGGGTGACGCCCTTGACGACGCTGTTGTTGCGCAGGTCGCGCATGGCGTGGTAATGCACGCCGTCGCGGGCGTCGGTCATGACGATCTCCACGCCGGTCTTGGGCGGGTTGAGGCCGTTGGGGTCGGCGGCGGCGGCCGGCAGTTCTTGCGGCTGGCGCGGTGACGGCTGGCCGCGGCCTGCGCGGCGGCGCGAATCGGCCGGGGTAGACGGCGGAAGGGCGGGAACGGGCGGCGGGGCTTCGGGCACAGCGGCGGGCGACGGCTCGGCGGCGGCCTCGGCGGGCGCGGCGCCGTGGGCGCGCAGCACGAGCTGCACAATCTCGTCGCGCACGGCCAGGGAGGTCTCGGCTTCTTCGCGGACGTAGATTTTGCTCTCTTCGACGGCGTAGGGCACGTCGGCGCCGCGCGGCACGAGCACGCGCACCACCTTGCGGCCGCGGGTGGTCTGCACATCCACCGTGCAATCCAATTGGGGGGTCAACATGCGGTTGAGGGCGGCGCGCAATTCGCGCACGGTCTGGTCGGCGTCGGGCAGGCCGACGGGGGGCTGCTTGGGGTCGCCGCTGACGCCGATGTAGAGCAGGCCGCCGTTGGTGTTGGCCATGGCGCAGACATCGGCCAGCACCTGGTAGAGCTTGCCGCCGCGCTGGGTGGCGGCTTCGTGGAAGTCGAGGACGATGCTGGCGCCTTCCTCGCGGGCCTGCTGCACGATGTCGAACTCGGCCGCGACCGCGCCGCCGCCGGTGTGCGGGCGGATGCGGGCAAAGTCGCTGCCCTGGAACAGGGCGCGCAGGGCGTCGAAGCTGACTTCGTCAATGAGCACGTCGGTGGGGCGGTCGCCTACGCCGAAGTTCTTGGCGTTGTTGGGGTCGCGGTGGAGGCGGTGGGCGTCGGAACCCATGACGCAGTGCATGCGGCGCGGATATTCGGGCTTGCTGCCGCTGAAGAAGGCGGCGGTGGTGCGGCGGCCTTTCTGGTCGAGGTCGGTCACTTCGAGCGCGGCCAGGTGCGGGTCTTGGGTGAAGGCGATCTTGGTCTGACCGCCGAAGCCGAAGCCGCGCATGGCGACGCCGTTGGTCGAGTTGACGTGCGCGGCGATGGCCAGGCCGCCGCCTTCCGAGATGAGCCGGTAGGCGGTGAGGACGTCGCTGCTGGCGCCGACGGTGACGGAGCCTTTGTCGAGCTGATCACTCGGCACGTTGAGCGAGAGCAGCAGGTGCTCCAGGTCGCGCAGGGGAGTTTCGGGCGAGAAGAGGCCGAGGATGTGAAAGCCGAAGGTGGCGGTGAACTCGAAGCCGGGCAGGACGAGGATCTTGCCCATGAGGCGGCGATATTCGTTCAGACGTTTGAGTTCTTCGGGCAGGAGGCGGCCACGGCGCTCGAGCAACTCTAGTTCTTCGATCTCATCGCGCAGGCGGCCGTAGCCGGCCACGGTGTTGTGGTCGGTGAAGGCAATGATGTCCAGGCCGCGCTTCTCGGCGGTCTGGAGAATGTCGAGGTAGGTAACGTTCGGCTCCTGGTAGTCGCTGGAGGCCGGGGTATGGAGATGCAGATCCATGGCGCGCCAGGCCGGGTTGCCTGAGCGGCGCGGCTTGGGGTTAGCAGGGTTGCGTGTCACACAAGGACTTTCTTCAAGGTAGAGGTCAATTGTTCGGGAGGATACGGTTTGAGGATGAAGGCATCCGCGCCGGCAATGAGGCTTTCCTGCTCCAGGTCCATGCCCGAGCACATGATGACCGGCAGGGTATTCAATTCGGGGTGGCGGCGCATCTGGCGCAACAAGTCGAGGCCATCCGCTTCGGCGATGCGCACGTCCATGAGCACGGCGTCGGGCCGTTCTTCCAGGGCCAGCGGCAGGACCACTTCGCCGCGGGAGGCCATGACCACCGCGAAGCCGTCTAGCTCCAGAAGGGTCTTGAGGAGCGTGTTCATGGTGCGGTCGTCATCCACGACCAGGACTTTTTTGGCCACAGCGGCCTCCCCTAGCGCTTGGCGCGCGGCTTGAGGCGGCGCGGGGCGGCGGCCTGGGGCGCCCGCCGCCGACCGTTGCTCACCGGGCGCTTTTCCAGCGCCGCCGCCAACACATCTTCGACGCGGTCGGCCAACACGAATTTCATTTGGGCGCGCACTTCGGCCGGCACGTCGTCCAGGTCTTTTTCGTTGCGCTTGGGAATGATGACGGTGCGCAGCCCGGCGCGGTGGGCGGCGAGCACCTTTTCTTTGAGGCCGCCAATGGGCAGCACCTGGCCGCGCAAGGTGATCTCGCCGGTCATGCCGACTTCGGGGCGCACGGGGCGGCCGGTCATCAGGCTGGCGAGGGCGGTGGCCATGGTGACGCCCGCGCTGGGGCCGTCTTTGGGTGTGGCCCCGGCGGGCACGTGCAGGTGGATGTCGTGCTTGGCGAAGAAATCGGCCTTGATGCCCAGGGCGGGCGCGTTGGCACGGACGTAGGACAGCGCGGCGCGGGCTGATTCCTGCATGATCTCCCCAAGTTGGCCCGTCACCTGGAACCCTTTGCTGCCCGGCATCTGCGTGGCCTCGATGAACATGATGTCGCCCCCGACGGGAGTATACGCCAAAGCGGTGGCGACGCCGGGCACGGAGGTGCGCTCGGCCACTTCCTCGGTGTAGAAGTATTCGGGCTTGCCCAAGAACTCGAGCACGCGGGCGCGGTCAATCTCCACCGGCTCGGTGCGGCCTTCGGCGATGCGCGTGACGACTTTGCGGCAGACGGCGCCGAGCTGGCGCTCTAGGCTGCGGACGCCGGCTTCGCGGGTGTAGTTGCGCACCAGCGTTTGCAGGGCCTCGTCGCTGAAGGTGATCTCGCCGGGGCGCAGGCCGTTTTCCTTGATCTGGCGCGGGATGAGGTAGTTACGGGCGATTTGGAGCTTCTCGCCTTCGGTGTAGCCCGAGAGCATGAGGATTTCCATGCGGTCGCGCAGCGGGCCGGGGATGGGTTCGAGTTGGTTGGCGGTGGTGATGAACATGACCTGCGACAAATCGAAGGCCACGTCGAGGTAGTGATCGCGGAACTCGCGGTTCTGTTCGGGGTCGAGCACTTCGAGCAGGGCCGAGGAGGGGTCGCCGCGGTAGTCCATGCCAAGCTTGTCCACCTCGTCGAGCATGATGACGGGGTTCTTGGTGTCGGCCCGGCGCAGGGCCTGGATGAGGCGGCCGGGCAGCGCGCCGATGTAGGTACGGCGGTGGCCGCGGATTTCGGCCTCGTCGCGGACGCCGCCGAGCGACATGCGGATGAACTTGCGGCCCAGGGCGCGGGCGATGGACTGGCCGAGGGAGGTCTTGCCGACGCCGGGCGGGCCGACGAAGCACAGGATGGCGCCTTCGCGCTCACTGCGGATGTAGTCTACGGCGGGGGCGGCGCCGTCGGCGGGCGGGGGCGCGTCTTTGCGCTCAAAGCGCAGCTTGCGCACCGCCAGGTATTCGAGGATGCGCTCCTTGATGTCTTCCAGGTCGAAGTGGTCTTCGTCCAGCACCTGGCGGGCGTGCTGCACGTCCAGGTTGTCTTCGGTGAGGCGGTTCCAGGGCAGGCCGGTAAGCCAATCGAGGTAGGTGCGGATGACGCCATACTCGGCGGCGGCGGTGGGCAGCTTGGCGAGGCGGTCTAGCTCGTGGCCGGCTTCGCGGGCGGCTTCTTCGCTCAGGCCGCTTTCGGCGATCTTCTGGCGGAAGGCTTCGATTTCGACCGACTGTTCGTCGCCCTCACCCAGCTCGCGCTGGATGGCTTTCATCTGCTCGCGCAGGAAGTAGTCGCGCTGGACTTTCTCCATCTCCGACTGGGCTTCGGTCTGAATCTTGCGGCCGAGTTCCAGCACTTCGACTTCTTTGGTGAGGAGGGTCAGCAGGCGGTGGAGCTTTTCGACGACCGAGTCGCGCTCGAGGAGGTTTTGGGCGTCGGCCAGGTCCATGCGCTGGTAGGTGGCGATGGTGTAGACGAACTGGCGCGGGTCTTCAATGCTGAGCGTGGCAGTGAGCAGTTCGGCGGGCATGGAGGGCACAAGCTCGCCCAGCTTCTGGAACTGGTCGCCCAAGTTGCGCATGAGGGCTTCGACTTCCAGGTTGTTCTCGGGGGTGGCGACGGTCTCGGGGGCCAGCTCGATGGTGGCTTTGAGGTAGGGTTCTTCTTGGACAAACTCGACCAGGCGAAAGCGGGCCAGGCCCTGCACCAGCAGGCGGATGGTGCCGTCGGGGGCGCGGAACAGGCGATGCACGACGGCGGCCGTGCCCACGCGGTACAGGTCGGCGGGGGCGGGTGTCTCTAGCTCGGGGTTGGTGGAGGCGACCAGGCCGATGATGCGCTGGCCGGCGGCGGCTTCGTCAACCAGCTTGACGGAGCGGGGCTGGCCGACGGTGAGCGGCACGGCGGTGAGGGGATAGACGACCACGCCGCGCAACGGCAGGATGGCGAGTTGGTTGGGGACGGCCGGCTGCGATTCGGGGGCGGCGGCGGAGTCGGCGGCGGGCGGTTCGGCGCCGGTGTTGATATCAATTGAGAGTAAATCTAAATCGGGCAGCCCCACGATCACTTCTTCAAGCTGCGGAAAGATAGCGGCTGTTTCGAGGTCAGTCCATTTGGTCGCGGTCATTCGGCAACATCAATGCGCCTGGGTTGTTGCTTGGGCAAGCGCACCCGCAAGAACCCATCGCTGTATTCGGCGTCCACGCGGCTCTCGTCCACGGCGGCCGGCAGTTCGACCTCGGTGCGAAAGTCGCCAAAGGGCACTTCCATCTGGTGGTAGGCCCGGCTGAGCGGGCCGCGGTCTACCCGCAACCCGCTGATGATCAGGCGGCGGTCGTGCAGCGAGACGGCAAAGTCTGACTGCTTGACGCCGGCAATTTCGACCTGCACCACGATTAGTTCGTCGGTTTCGTAGACATCGGTGGGAGGGGCGTACAGGCTGCCGTGACGGCTGGTGCGGGGGGATTGAACGCCATAATACAGGACTTCAACCAAACCGACTTCGTCGAGCGGCCCGGTTTGCCGGGGCCGATTGGCCGTCATCGCGCACTTACCTCCCGTAAATACCCACAATCTCAGGCGATTGTACCACAGCGATTGAATTGTGCACGGCGGGGCCGATTTTGATTGCAGGCGCTAGCCGCCCAGCACCAGGCGCACGGCCAGCGGGGTGAGGAAGACTTCGGCCAGGGCAGCCACGAGCAGCAGCGGCACGACGACGGCCAGCGCCACCTTGGCCCAGTCGGCCAGGGCGGCGAGGAAGTTGTGGGTGAGGGTGCGGTCGGCGGGCGGGGCCAGCAGCGTGCCGCCCAGGCGCAGGATGGCCGCGCCGGTGAGGGCGGCCGCGGTGATCTCGAACAGGCCGTGCGGGAGGATGAAGGCCAGGAAGAATTGCAGCGGGCTGAGGCCGATGAGGGCCACTTGCCCGGCGAAGTAGCCGGTGAGGGCCAGCGGGGCCATGAGCAGCACTACGCCCAGCACGCCGAAGGAGAACAGCCCCAGCAGGGTGGCGAGGGCCAGCGCGCGCAGGTTGGTGAAGAAGACCCAGGCCGCGCCGCCGACGGAGACAAAGCCAAGCTGCGCCAGGTTGTTGTCGAAATTGGCGGCAACGTCGCCCAGGCCGGCGGCGGCCAGCGGCAACTGGTAGAGCGCCGCGTAGCGATAGCCCAGCAGCACGGCGGCCAGCAGCACCGCACTGACGAGGAGCGCGGGCAGCCGCAAGCGCCGCAGGGCGGGCCAGACTTCCAGCCGCAGCCAGCCCCCCACCCCGCGGCCGCGGCCCGCGCCGACAAAGGCGCGCGCGAAGGTGCGCCAGCCTGCTTTGAGGTTTAGCTCGTCCAGGTCGCGGCCGAGCAGCTCCTCACGGTTGAAGAGCTGCACGCCGATGCGCACCAGGATGAGGGTGATGACGGCCAGCCCAAAGATGACCCACCACAGCGCGCCATACTGCGCCCAGAACATGATGAGGCTTTCGCCCTGCACGAGGAGGGCCATGGGGATGATGATGAAGCTGGCCAGCAGGTTGGCGGCGCGCACCGAGGTGGTTTGGGCGGAGATGACCACCGCGCCGGCGACCATGACCAGGGCCTGGATGGTGGTGAGCGCCAGGATTTGGATGAGCAGGATGGGGTTGGGGTACCACTGGATGCTGACGGCCAGGCCGATGAGGTAGACGGCGATGCCGAGGTAGGCGGCCAGCAGCGGCGGGAGCATGGCGGCCAGGGTCTTGCCGACGTAGAGTTCCACGTCGGTGAGGGGCGAGGAGAGCAGCGGCTCGAGGCTGTGGCGTTCCTTTTCGCCCACGAAGCTTTCCAGCGCGATGACGAGCGAGATGGAGATGGGGAAGAAGCCGACGATCATCAGCAGGAAGGGGATGAGGCGCTCGCCGACCACATCGGCGCCGTACTGGGCCACGAAGGCCACCGCCTGCCCGGCGGTGAAGTTCATGAGCAGGGGGAAGAACAGGGTGAGCAGAATGATGGGGGCCAGGATGCGCCAGTCGCGGAACTGGTCGCGCACCTCGCGGCGGGTGATCAGGAGCGCCATGCCGAGCGAGCGGCGGGCGTGGGCCAGGGTCATGCGGCCTCCCCAGCGGGCTGCTGGACAATCTGCAAGTACACGTCTTCCAGGCTGCGCGGCACTTCGGCCAGGGTGACGACGCCCACGCCGCGCGCCGCCAGCCGCGCGAGCACCTGGGGGTTGGCGATCTCCGGCTGCTCGGCGGTGAATTGGAGCCAGTCTGGCCCGCGCTGGATGAGCGTGACCAGGTCGCGCAGGTCGTCGGCGGCGCCGTTCAGCGAGCCGGCCGTGTGCAGCTCGAGCAGCGCGGGGCCGAGCCACTGGCGCTTAAGCTCGGCGGGCGTGCCGGAGGCGATGAGGCGGCCGCGGCGGATGACGGCGATGTGGTCGGCGAGCTGCTCGGCTTCGGTGAGGTTGTGGGTGCAGAGGATGATGGCGCGCTGGGCGGAGCGCAGGGCGGCGATGGCGTCGCGGACGAGGCGGGCTGAGAGCGGGTCCATGGCCGAGGTCGGCTCATCGAGCAGGAGCACGGGCGGGTTGTGCAGCAGGGCGCGGATCAGGGCCAGCTTCTGGCGCATGCCCTTGGAGTATTCGCCGAGGCGTTTGCCGGCCGCCGCGCGCATATCAAACTGGTCGAGCAGGGCGGCGGCGCGGGCGCGGCCCTGGGCAGCGGACAGGCCGTACAGTTCGGCGAAGAAGCTCAGGTATTCTTCGGAGCGCATGCGCATGTAGAGGCCGTGGTGTTCGGTGAGGACGCCCACGCTGCGGCGCACATCCGCGGGCTGAGCGACCACATCGAACCCGGCCACCCAGGCGCGCCCGGCGGTGGGCCGCAGGATGGAAGTGAGCATGCGCACCGTGGTGGTCTTGCCCGCCCCATTGGGGCCGAGCAAGGCGAGCACGGCGCCGGGGCGCACGCTGAGGTTGACGTCGGTGACGGCGGGGAAGTCGTCGAAACGCTTGGTAAGGCCCTGAGTTTCGATCATGCCGGGGAGGCGGCCCGGCTTACTCGGGGCCGCGCGCTTTGAGCTGGTAGCGCCGGACGGCTTGATGCCGCCGCGCCAGCAGCAGCGCCGCGGCGAGGGCGACGACGGCCATGAGCGTCTGGTTGGCGTTGAGGCTGAAGAGTTGCGAGCTGTCGAGGCGGATAAACTCCAGCAGGAAGCGCAGCACGGGGTAGAGGAGGAGGTAGATGAGGATCAGGTCGCCGGGTTTGAGGCGTTCGGCGTAGCGGCGGGCGAGGTAGAGCAGCGCCAGGCAGATGAGCAGGTTGCCGATGGACTCGTAGAGGAAGAGCGGGTGGAACTTGAGGGCGGGATCGGTGAAGCCGGGCACGCGATGGGCGGCGTCTATACTGATGGCCCAGGGCAGTGTGGTGGGTGCGCCGTAGAGTTCCTGATTGACGAAGTTGCCCCAGCGGCCGATGGCCTGCCCCAGGGCCAGCGCTGGGGCGGCGATGTCGGCCCACTCGAGAAAGGTGAGCTTGCTGCGGCGGGTAAAAAGGTAGAGGCCCAGGAGGCCGCCCGCCACCGCGCCGGGCACGCCCAGGCCGCCGTTCCACACCGCGAGCGCGTCGAGCGGGTGGGTGAGGTACCACTGGGTGGTCAGGCCGATGGCGACCATGCTGGGCGGCGGCGTGAGGATGTGCCAGAGGCGCGCCCCGACGATGCCGCCGACCAGCGCCCACAAGATGCCGTCCCAGACTAGCTCGGGGTTTTGGCCGCGGCGGCGGGCTTCGAGGGCGGCAAGATAGCCGGCGACGAAGGCGCCGCTGACCAGGATGATGCCGTAGAAGCGCAGCGGCAGGATGAGGCCGCCGAGGTGGAAGTAGATGCCGAGACTGTCAACGGTGATCATCGGGCGGCCTCCGAGGGGCGGCGGTCAGCGGGTTATTTCTGGCGGGATTGCCGCCGCACATGCAGCGCGCGCTGAAGCGCCGTGACGTTGGCCAGCACGGCGACAATCCACAGGGCGACGAGGGGCAGGTTGAGCACCAGCAGGGGGGCCAGCACCAGGTAGCGTTCCATGCGCGTGAGCACGCCGACGTTGACGTCGAAGCCCAGCGCTTCGCCGCGCGCTTTGGTGTACGAGACCATGACGCTGCCCATGGTGGCGACGAGGACCAAGATGCAGGCCAGACTGTCGCCGCGCTGGAGGTAGAAGTAGAGCAGGCCGAGGAAGACCAGCATCTCGCTCCAGCGGTCGGTGACGGAATCAACGAAGGCGCCGAACTGGGTGGGTTGGCCGAGCAGCCGGGCCATGGCGCCGTCGAGGGCGTCGAACGGCCCGGCGATGAGCAGGAGCAGGCCGCCCCAGGTGAGCCAGCCTTGCGAGAGCAGCGCGGCGCCGGCCACGGAGAGCAGAAAGCCCAGCCCGGTCATCAGGTTGGGGGTGAGGCCGACTTTGATCAGCGCTCCGGCGATGGGGTCGAGGGCGCCTTTGAAACGCCGGCGCATCCAGTCGGTGGGGGTCAGGCGCGGCTTGGCCGGGTCAGGGACGGGCACAGGGGCAGACATGGAGGCGGGGGAACGGGCAGGCGGCGCTATTTGCCGGCGATGAAGTCTTCGGTGCGGCGGCGCGCTACGTCGTCGGTGTATTGCTCGGGCGGGGATTTCATGAAGTAGGCGGCGGGCGCCTTGAGCGGGCCGCCAACGCCGCGGTCGAGGGCCAGCTTGGCGCAGCGGACGGCGTCTATGACCACGCCGGCCGAGTTGGGGCTGTCCCACACTTCGAGCTTCAGTTCCAGGTTGAGGGGCACGTTGCCGAAGGTGGTGCCTTCCATGCGGATGTAGCACCACTTGCGGTCGGTCAGCCAGGGCACATAGTCGGACGGGCCGACGTGGACGTTGCCTTCGTCCATCTCGAAGTCGAGCTGGGAGAGGACGGCGTTGGTCTTGCTGATCTTCTTGGACTCCAGCCGCTCGCGTTCGAGCATGTTGTAGAAGTCCATGTTGCCGCCGAAGTTGAGCTGGTAGGTGCGGTCGAGGTGGACGCCGCGCTCGCGGAACAGGTTGGTGAGCACGCGGTGGGTGATGGTGGCGCCGACCTGGCTCTTGATGTCGTCGCCGATGATGGGCAGGCCGCGCTCGGCGAAGCGGCGCTGCCAGTAGGGCTGGGAGGCGATGAAGACCGGGATGCAGTTGACGAAGCCGCAGCCGGCCTCGAGCACCTGCTCGACGTACCACTTGGTGGCCATCTCGGACCCAACGGGGAGATAGCTGACGACGACATCGGTGTTGGTTTCTTTGAGGATTTTGACGATGTCGGCGGTGGGGCCGGTGGCTTTCTGGACCTTGGTGCTGACGTACTTGCCCAGGCCGTCGTGGGTCATGCCGCGCGCGACGGTGACGCCCAGCTTGGGCACGTCGGCGAACTTGATGGTGTTGTTGGGGTAGGCGCCAATGGCTTCGGCCAGGTCGAGGCCGACCTTGGTATCCACCACGTCGAACGCGGCGGTGAACTCGATGTCACGTATGTGGTAGCCGCCCAGGTCTACGTGCATCAGACCGGGCACGTGGTCGGCGGGTTTGGCGTCCTTGTAGAACTGCACGCCCTGCACCAGAGATGAGGCGCAGTTGCCGACGCCGATGATGGCGACACGGACTTTCTTGCTCTTCTTAGCCACACGCTCCTCCACGCCGGGCGGGCGGCAACGCGCCGCACCCGTCACATAGTTGGGCACTAGGCCCTGCAATTGGCGCTATCTTATCACATAGGCCGGGCGCCAACTCAGCCGGCGTTAATGCGGGCGCGGAGGGTCAGCCCAGCAGGGCAATGAGCGCCACGCCGCCCGCCACGGCGGCGCCGCCCACCAGGCGCATGGGGCCGCCCTGTTCCTTGAGCAGCCAATAGCCGGCGACGATGCCGAAGACGACGCTGATCTCACGCATGGCGCCGGCGTAACTGACGGGCACACCGGCGCGGATGGCGAAGAGCACGAGGGCGTAGGCGGCCAGGGTGGTGAAGCCGGCGACGAGGCTGTTGAAGCGCGAGGAGCGCAGCTCGGCGCGCAGGCCGGCCCAGCCGACGGCGCGCAGGGTGTAGGGGGTCATGAGCAGCACGGTGAGCCACAGGGCCAGGTAGGTGTAGAGCAGCGGGTTGAGGCGGGTGATGCCGACGCGGTCAATGACGGTGTAGAGGGAGATGCACAGCCCGGCGAACAGGGCCAGGCGTGGCCCGGCTTGCCTGAGGGCCTGCAGCGGCGCGCGCCAGGCGGAGAGGCGCGGGAGGTTGAGGAGGTACAGTCCGAGGGCGATGAGGAGGATGCCGAGCAGCCCGGCGGCGGTCGGGCGGTCGCCGATGAAGAGTGTTGACCAGATGACGAGGAATAGCGGGGCGGCGCCGCGCGCGAGCGGGTAGACGACCGACAGGTCGGCGTGTTGGTAGGCGCGGGCGATGCTGACGAAGTAGAGGGCCTCGCAGGCGGCGCTGACGGCCATGAGGCCCCAGGTGAAGGGCGCAATGGGTTCGGCCAGCACCAGGAGCACCGGCGCGAACAGGACGCCGCCCCACAGCAGCATCCACCAAACGAAGGCGGTGCGGTCGCGGGCGGTCTTCAGGGCGACGTGGGCGGCTACGTGCACGACGGCTGACCCCAGGATCAGCGCCAGGTTGGCGGGTGTCATAGGCGGGGCAATTGCATCTGAATTCCGTTCGCTGAAGAGTGCCAAGAGTGGGGCAGGAATTGGCCGCCAGCTATCATTACCCGAGACGCTGCGCGTCACCGGCCACCAGGGAAGGTGAGGCCCACCGACCTGAGGCCGGGTTGCTCAGAAACTAAGCCCGGTACGATCAAAGGGTCAGCCTGATCCTGGGTTGAGATTCCTCACCCCCCACAATGCCGAAGAATGGCCGGCAACCGGAGGGGGGCTTCGGAATGACATGGTCCGCCGAGTGTTTCGCCACTGGGGGGCTGGCGGCCTGCCGCCATGCGCTCTTCGGAATGACAGGCAAAATGGGGCTGATTGGTCCCAAGCGCAGTTTAGATGCAATTGCCCTGGTGTCATAGGCTTGTTCTTTTAGCGCGGCTCAGCTATAATGTTCATGTCCGACGGGGCGTGGCTCAGCTCGGCTAGAGCACACGGTTCGGGACCGTGAGGTCGGAGGTTCAAATCCTCTCGCCCCGACCATCGGCCACAAGGCTAGGCGAAATGCCTAGCCTTGTGGCCACCGGTCAGACACTATGTAAATCCTCTGTCTGATCGCCGACCACACGGTTTTTTCTCTTTTCTGGGTCAAAAAAATACCGGTTGGCTTACTCGGAATTCAAGCCGAGCTTACTGGGTATTCATTGCCAGAGAGGAGACCACATGGTTACCCCGCTTTCCCTTTCTCGTGCGTGCGAGAGCATGATCCGCTATAAGGTCGCAACAGGCAAGAGCGATCAGACCGTGGCCGATTATCGGAACTCCTTCAAAAAGCTGCAACTTTTCCTGCCAGACAATCCAACCTTCGCAGAAATTACACGCGAGCAGCTTGTGTCGTTCTTCGCCTGGCTGCAGGACAGCTACACGAGCGAACCGGATGGGGTCGCGCCCAGGGGTAAGGTGCGGCTGGCACCCAAGTCGATTCTCAACATCCACGTCAACTTGTCGTCGCTTTGGACCTGGGGCGTGAACGAAGGTTTGGTCGAGCGCAACCTACTGCGGACGATTGAGGCGCCACGGGTTTCCGAGCCAGTGGTAGAGCCGTTTACGAAGGAAGACATCGCAGCGCTATTGAAAGCATGCGATCAGAGCCGAACCTGGAAGACCCGCGCCACCACGGCGCATGACCGTCCCAGCGCATTGCGCGATCGCGCCATTATCCTGACGTTGCTAGATACTGGGTGCCGCGCTTCCGAGCTCGTTGGCATTACGGTGGGCGACCTCAATATGAGCACCAATAGCATCAAGGTGCGTGGCAAGGGGCCAGGGCGCGAGCCCAAGGAACGTGTGGTGTTCGTCGGCAAACGCGCAGCTCAGGCGCTTTGGAAGTACATGCTGCCCCGCATCGAGGAATATAGGCCTACGGACCCGATTTTCACTAACGATCCGCAAAGCACACAACCGAAGGCTCGCACAGTGCTGACCAAGCTGCTCAGCCGAATCGGGGCTCGGGCCGGTGTGAAGGACGTATACCCCCACCGTTTCCGCCATACTTTTGCCATCACCTACCTTCGTAACGAGGGCGACCTATTTTGACAATGTCAGATTAGTCGAAACCGCGATGATTCTGCGCTTCCAGACGACTACTGGTCGAACGAGCTCGATTGACCAAATGCCGCACCACCAATTGCGTGGCCGCCTCGGGCGTCAACTGCG
>JADZEK010000130.1 GCA_020850595.1 Anaerolineales bacterium | reverse complement strand
CAGTTGACGCCCGAGGCGGCCACGCAATTGGTGGTGCGGCATTTGGTCAATCGAGCTCGTTCGACCAGTAGTCGTCTGGAAGCGCAGAATCATCGCGGTTTCGACTAATCTGACATTGTCAAAGTAGTTACTGGTAAAAGGCCTTTTGGCCTAAGGTGAGGCTGTAGTTGTTCATCTGCGTACCTTTTGATTTGGTTGTAAGTGGCGAGATTATAAACCAGAACTTATCGGAGACAGGCTCTTGGGTGCCTATAAAATGCATTCTCACGTGAATGTGTGGTCACTGCCCGAATTGCGATAAAGACCACTGTCATAGGATTTACGAAGATGATGACAACTGGTCAGTGGGGTGGGCGAGGCTGGCACTTAGATCGAGCTTCGGCCCAGACTGCGGCGCGTATCTTAGCGAGGAACAATGAACCGTCGTGAACGTGTCACCGCCGCCCTTCAGCGGCAGCCGGTAGATCGGGTTCCGGTCTACATGTGGTTTCATCCCGCCACTGCCGCGCACCTGGCCGCAGTCCTCGACCTCCCCACTGCCTACGTGGGCGAAGCCCTGGGGAACGACATCCAGCAGACCTGGGTGAACAACAACTACGCCATGGAGGGCGTCACCCACGTCTACGATGGCGAGGGCCACACCGATTACTGGGGCATCCGTTGGGTCAAGCAGTATTTCTTCAACCAGATCGAGCACTACCCGCTGGCCGGCGCGGAGCCCGCGCAGGTCCTGGCCTACCAGTTTCCCGAGGCCCGTCAGCCTGAGCTGTTGCATCAAATGGACGCGATCATCGCGCGGCGCGACGACTTCTTCATCGGCTGCGATGTCTCGCCCTGCGCTTTTGAAATGTACTGGCGGCTGCGCGGCATGGCCGAAGCCCTCATTGACATGGCGACACGATCCGACTTGGCGGACGTCATGCTGGGCCGTTGCGCTGATTTCGCCATCACCCTGGCCGAAGCGGCCTGTGACCAGTTCCCGCTCGATTGGCTCTGGACCGGCGACGACGTGGCCTCCCAGCAAGCCACCCTCATGAGCCCCGCCATGTGGCGGGCGCTGGTCAAGCCGCACCTGGCGCGCGTATTTGCCGTTGGCCGCCGGCACGGCCTGCCGGTCGCTTATCACTGTTGCGGCGCGCTGCGGCCCATTATCCCCGACTTGATTGAGATGGGTATGGACGTGCTCAACCCGGTGCAGGGCAATTGCCGCGGCATGGACCCGCTCGAGCTGAAGCGCGACTTCGGCCGGCAGCTGACCTTCATGGGCGGCTTGGACACACAGGATTTGCTGCCCAACGGCAGCGCCGCCGAGGTGCAGCGCGCCACCGCTGCCCTGATCGAAGGTATGACGACTGACGGCGGCGGCTACATCCTGGCCGCCTCGCACACCATCCCGCCCGAGACCCCCGACACCAACATCTTTGCCATGTATGCCGCCGCCGGCATCAGCCGGGCCGAGATCTTCGACCGGGCGGCCGCCATCCGCGTGCGCCTGAGAAGCCAGGAAATGCGGTAAGCATTGCTCGTCGCTTGGGTGCCATTGCCTGCCGTCCTATTGACTCAGCGGGCAACTCCTGACCTGCCCCCGGAGATTAGGGCCAGCTACAATGACACAGTCTCCAAGGTGATTCTGATGAAAACGAAACGCCAGTCGCTCGAACAACTCATCACCATTTGGACGATGATCGTGGGGGGGCGTCAAGGTTGCCAAGGCGTTCCTTTGCGGAATTTCGGCCGTTGACGTCGTGACGGTCTTGCGTTATTGTGAGTCGACGGGGACGCAGATTCATCAGGAATCTAAGCCAAAACCGGCGTTCCTTTCGATAATTGAATAACAGGTGATTGGTGCCAATTTGAGCCACTGAATCAGCAAGCACCTGTACGTAAGTGTGCAATTCACGTACAGGTGCTTGTAGCCGGTGCCCAGGTGCCGTTTAAGCACAGGGTTCGGGGTTCGAGTCCCTGGTGGCCCACCACACCCCAGTGCCATGGGGCCTCCACGACCGGGTGCTATCCCAAACAGGGTTAGCACCCGGTTTTGATTCCGGGTTGCGACCTTGAGCCATGGGACCCCCTCCGCAACCCTGTGCATTTATTTCGTCCGCCAACTGGGTACGTAAAGGAATGGGCAGGAATAGCCGTCTGCCAGGCACAGGAGTACAAAAATGGCAACCCAGTTACCTAGGACGAAAGGCATGAAGGTTCCCTATAGCACCGTGATGCAACAGTACTTCGCCGACCTGCGGATCCGCAACCTCAGCCCCGGCACGCTGCGCATCTACGACGAGATTCTGCGCTATTTTGGCGAGTTTCTGCTGCGCGAGCAGCCCGGGAGCGAACTGCTCATGTCGCACCTGACGCCTGAGCGCGCCAAGGCGTGGGTGGCCCACCGGATGGGGCTGCAGCAGGCCTGGGCCGACCACCCCCACAAGCCGACCCAAGAAAGGCCGCTCTCACTCGGCACCATCCACCAGGAAGTGCGCTCGCTCAAGACCTTCGGCGTCTGGCTGGCCGACAACGGCTACACCAATCCCTTCAGCAGCCTGAAGACGCCCAAGCTGCCCCGGCATCTGATCGACATCTTGAGCGACGACGAGATCAAGACGCTGTTCAACATCTACAACCCCGAGACGCACTTCGGCGCGCGCTGGCAAGCGATGCTGGCCTTCTTCCTGGACACCGGCGTGCGGCTCGACGAGCTGATCACCCTGACTAACGAGAACCTGGACGAGCACGACTTCCGCGCCAAGGTGCGGGGCAAGGGCGACAAGGAGCGCTTCGTGCGCTACGGCAGCAAGACCCACAAGCTGATTTCCCGTTATCACCACGTCCACCGGCCGGGGACGGCGCGGCTCGTCTTCGCCAGCCTGGAGGGCGAGCGCCTGACGGCCT
>JADZEK010000129.1 GCA_020850595.1 Anaerolineales bacterium | reverse complement strand
GCACCAGGAGCACGCCTGACCACGTCGTTTCGATCGTGGCCGATTTCTCTTCCACCAGGCCCTGCGCCTGGCCCAGGGCGCGCACGCTGGCCGGGCTGAGATCGCCGCTCTGGCTGGCGCTCGTCTTGGGGACCAGGATCCACAGCCGGCCCTTGGCCAGGCGCGAGGCGCGCAGCGCCAGCCCATCCTGTAGCTCGCGCCGCGAGCGCACAAACCAGACCGCCAGGTCCACATCGTCGCCCATCTGGCGGCGCAGTGCCACACCCTGGGGCAGCGGCTCCAGGCTGGCGGCGAAATCGGGTGGGGCGCTGAGCAGCGCAACGACGCTGCCCGGCTGCAGACCGAGCCTGGAGGCGGTCGACTTGCCACTCGGCGCGGCGGGGGCCACCTCCGGCACTGCCAACCGCCGCGGCGGGCGAGCAATGGCGCGCGGCAGGTCGTCGACCAGGTGGGTCCAGGTGCTGTAAACCGCGTCGGGCAGCGACTGGCGTACCACCAGCACCTTCTCGGGCAGGCCATCGACGAAGACCAGGGGGATGTCTCGGGTGGCCGGGTTGGCGCGCAGTTCCACGGCCACATCGCGGCCCTGCGACGGCAGGCGCGACAGGTCGATCAGCACCGCGCTGGGCACACTGGCGCGGATCTCGCGCAGCAGCGCCGGCCCGGCGCGGTTGTAGCGCGTGGCGGCGTAGCCCAGGCGCGCAAGCCTTGCCACGCGCGCCTGCCCCTCGGGCACGTCCCAATGGATCAACGCCACGCGCTTGATAGCGGCCTCCTGGTCGAGGAGCGGTATTTTACTGCCGCGGCTACAAACCCGCCAGCGCGCCAGCCGGGAACAGGTTGGCGGCATCCAGCGCCACCTTGAGGCGCGGCGAGCGCAGCGCATCCAGCCGGCGTCCGCCGCCCGCGGCCGTGTCAAGCGCGTTGGCCACCTCGGGCTCACAGGCGAGCGTCAGGTCGTGGTCGTCGGCCAGGCGCAGCGCCTGCTCGAGTCTAGCGAGCAAGTCGCTCCAGGCTTCGGGCTGGCCATTGGCGGGGTGGCGGCGCCACATGCCGCGCGTGCCGGCGCGCAGGGGGATGATGCGCGTGCCGAACCGGGG
The DNA here is from genome assembly GCA_020850595.1 of Anaerolineales bacterium. GTDB lineage: Bacteria > Chloroflexota > Anaerolineae > Anaerolineales > UBA6663 > JADZEK01. Next base: position 2,761 of record JADZEK010000129.1, on the reverse strand, counting down.
TTGACCAAATGCTCGATCGCGTTTATATTCTCCCCGTGCGCTAGAATTGGCGCGCTCGGTCATAAGAGCTACGCATGCATTCTTTCAGCCACTACATCATTTGACAACGCGCCGCCAGCGCAGGTCTGCGCTTGAGCGAGTGCTTGCCCACGCGAGCCTCCGGCGGCCGAACCCCGCCGACCTGAGTCCAGGGCGTCCCGCCTCCTGGGCCGCCGCTTGCGTGTGCAACACGCGCAAGCGGCGGTTTCTTTTCCCACCACCCAGGAGGTCTTGATGCCCGACACCGAAACATCCATCGTTATCCTGATCAACCGCAACGGCATGGGCGAGGCGGACCCGGCCCTGCAGCAGAAGCTGCTGCAGACCTATCTCGCGCTGCTCATCGAAGGCCCGAGCCTGCCGGCCGTGATCGGCTTTTATGGCGAAGGCGTGCGCCTGGTGGCGGCCGACTCGCCCGTGCTGGCGCCGCTGCGGTCGCTGGAGGCCAAAGGCGTCCGGCTGGTCGCCTGCAGCACCTGCCTGAACTACTACAACTTGCTTGATCAGGTCCAGGTGGGCATCGCGGGCGGCATGCCCGACATCATAGAAGCTCAGTGGCGAGCGGGCAAAGTCATCACCCTCTAGAAGGCGCCTGCCCATGGAGACGTATGCGTTTCGGCTACGCCCCGGCCAAGATCTGAAGGCTGAACTGGACAGTTTCGCTGTCCGCCACGACCTGGAAGCCGCCTGCGTGCTGGCCAGCGCCGGCAGCCTGACTCGGGCTGTGCTGCGCTTTGCGAACCAGTCAACGGCCACAATCCTAGAAGGCTACTTTGAGATCGTGGCGCTGACCGGCACCCTGGCGCGGCATGGCTCGCACATTCACATCGCCATCTCCGATGGCGAGGGCCGCACGTATGGCGCGCACCTGATGGAAGGCAGCCGCGTGTATACCACGGCCGAAATCGTCATTGGCGTGGTGCCGGGCGTGCGCTTCCTGCGCACGCCCGATCTCGACACCGGCTACGACGAGCTTGATATCCAAACTCACCCCTAACCTCTCCCTAGAAGGAAACAGACATGTCACTCTCGCAGTCGCTCCGCAGAGAATTCAGCACCCAGGCGCTGGTGCTCATTCCCGTTGGGATTGTGCTCAACATCGTCGTGGGGCAGCTCGCCTCGGCGTTGAAGCTGCCCATCTTTCTCGACTCGATCGGCACCATGCTGGTAGCCCTGCTGGTCGGCCCGTGGGCCGGCGCGCTCACGGGTTTCCTGGGCAACCTGATCTGGGGCCTGATTACCGACCCGGTGGCCGCACCGTTCGCGTTGGTGGCGCTGGTCATCGGCCTGGTCACCGGCCTACTGGCGCGCGCCGGCTTGTTCAAGCACTGGTGGCATGCCCTGTTGAGCGGCGTGATCGTCACGCTGGCGCTGGCACCGGTGGCGATCCTCGTTCGCACTTATCTCTTTGGCGGAGTCACGGGAAGCGGCGCCGACTTCATCACCGGCTATTTGCTTCAGGTCGGTCAGGACCTGTTCGGCGCGGTGGTGGTGACGGTCATCGCGTCCAACCTGGTGGATAAGGTGATCACTGCGTTGCTGGCCTGGGGGATCGTCAAGTACTTGCCCAAGCGCTTCACGACACGTTATCCGGGGGCGGAGCGCGTGGTTGGATAGCGAACTGCCCACGCTCTTCAAGCCCGGCCGGAGCTGGCTGCACGACCGCTACCCGCTGACCAAACTGACCTTTGCCGGGTGCCTGGTGGTGGCGGGCTTCGCCGCGCCGGGGTTGTCCGCCTGGCTGCTGTTGGGCGCGCTGACGCTGCCGCTGGCCGCGTCGGCGCGTCTGGCCCGGCCCCTGCTGCGCGCGCTGCTGTGGACCCTGACGCCGCTGACGGCGGCGCTGCTGATCGTCCACGGCCTGTTCAACCCGGCCAACCGCACCGTGCTGGCCGCCTGGGGCGGGATCGCGCTCGGACAGGAAGGCTTGTCCTACGCGCTCACGGTCCTGGGGCGGCTGGCCAACGCGTTGGGCGGCTCGCTGCTCTTCCTCTACACGACCCATCCCGGACGCCTGATGACGGCTTTGCAGCAGCGCGGCCTGCCGCCGGGCCTGACCTACCTGATCATCAGCACGCTGCAACTCTTGCCGTTGATGCGCCGGCGAGCGCGGCAAATTTGGGCGGCGCAGCAAGCGCGCGGGCTGCGCACCCAGGGCGGCCTGCCAACCCGGCTGCGCGCCTTGCTGCCGATGGTGGCGCCCCTGGTGCTGGGGGCGCTGCTGGACACAGAGGAGCGAGCGCTGGCGCTGGAGGGCCGTGGCTTTAGTATGCCGGGACGGCGCACCAGCCTGCTGGCGGAGCAGGACACGGCGATCGACCAGCAGCTGCGGCTGGCGTTCTTGGTGGGCACGGCGCTGATCGTGATCGTGGGCTGGCTGCGGTGATCGAGCTCGAGCGCGTGACCTTCACCTACGCTGGCGCGACGCGGCCCGCCTTGCGGGACATCTCGCTGCGACTGGGATCAGGCGAGTTCGTGGCGGTGGTCGGGGCGAACGGGGCCGGCAAGACCAGCCTGTGCCACGCGCTCACCGGCTACATACCGCATTTCTATCGCGGACAGCTCGCGGGCCGCGTGCTGTTCGAGGGTCAAGAAACGCGGGCGCTGTCGCTGGCCGGCATCGTGCGCCTGGCCGCCCAGGTCTTTCAGAACCCGGCCAACCAGATCAGTGGCGCCCGCCTGACGGTGTACGAAGAGGTGGCCTTTGGCCTGGAAAACCTGG
>JADZEK010000128.1 GCA_020850595.1 Anaerolineales bacterium | reverse complement strand
TGGCTTCTGGAGCTGGTGACGGTGCAAGATCGAATGCAACCGGTTCTTGGCCTGGGTGGTGCCCACCACCCGGTCGTGGCGCGTGGCCACCAGGTGGCGCCATTGGCGGTGTTTCTCGTCGGGCACCCACACCGGCCGCAGCAGTCCGGCCGCCAGCAGCATCGCCAGGGCTTCACAGGCTTTCTTGTCCGTCATCACCGCCGAGTCGGTCACCAGCTTGACGTCGGGCGGGTGGACGACGGTGACGGAGTGGCAATGGTCCACCAGCTGGTCGTAGGTCTCCCAGCTATTGGTGGTCATTTCGATGACGACGGCGTCGTCTTTGGTGAGCGTCTTCTGGATCCAGGCCGGGAAACGCTCCCAGGTGAACTGGACGGGACCATAGGCGGTGTTCAGCTCGGCATCCACGCCAAAGGCCAGGGCATACTCCTTGTGGAGGTCCAGGCTGAAGAAGCGCCGGGCGCCGCGTAGCCGAGCGCGGCGGTAGGCCAGCTCAGTGGGCTTGAGATGGCCCTGCAGAGCCAGGAGGGTCGGGCGTGGGGGCAAGTCTAGCGGTGTTTCCAGATCACGTGCGGGGAGAGCCGAGCGGGGGCGGGCAGTTGATTCAACGGCGGACAACATTTCAGGCTCCTTTCCAGACGGGCTCTGCGGCCAGCAGAGCGGCGGATCAGGGGCCAGACACGGCGGGGTTTTCGGGCGCGGATGTCACACATACCAGCGTGCTGGCCGCCCACTGCTCTGGGCGGTGGCACAAGCGAGCAAATTCGAGCCGGGCGACCAATCACTCTGCAAGCGGGCTCGCCGGCAACGCGGCGGCGCCATAAGGTCGAACGGTCGGCCCGAGCATCCTGGCCCCGGTAGACGCTCCGGCTCGCGAGCTTGAGGGGGAGTCTACCGCCCGGCGTGTCTGGCCGGAGGAGCCATTGGGATGTGAAGCGGATGGGGTTGAGGGCAGCCAGACACGCGAAGCGTGCGCGCTCGGAGGCGCATAGGAATAGCCGGCTGCGGGGTGCCCGGGTCACGCGTCGCTCAGACACTCTCTCAGGCTTGGCGAAGCAGCCCATACGTATACTCGAGCGCGGCGTGATCCGGGCTATGAACGCGCGAGGCGTTGTTTGTGAGGGGTGAGGCCGGTCAGGCCGGCACGGTCAGGTCAGACATGCGTTCGAGCGTCGGTGCGCCCATAGCAATACCCGATCTCTGGACACGCGGCCGGGCTGGTCGCCGCCCCTGGAGCCATCTGGCCAGGGCGCCTTACCGCACAGGGTTACGCGCCAGGGCCATATGCTCGACATTCTCTATCGAACCCACTGAAGTATACCGACCCTACTGGTCATCGACCAGAAGAGGATGAGCAGCCGCCCGTGACCATTGATGAGGACAAGGGCCTCTGCATCAATGTGTGGAATATCGGTTGCTCAGGAACGCTCAGGTCCAATCGAGAGCTAATCCGGCGAAGTAGCAGCACTATCCTTTATGACTTACAGAACCCCAAGGATTGGTACGATGCTTCAACATTGTTAACCGACGGTGCCTTGTTCTTTAGTAGCGCAGGCGCCGCCGCTGAAACAATTGGCTTTACGCTGGGGCTTGAGGCAGGACCTACCGGAAGCATCATCGGGGCAATCGCTGGGAACACATTTCACAGTGTCGTGACAAACCCAATTGAAACCATTCTCAGCACACTGTCAACGCTATCAACCGGCGTGGGGGACATCCTGGCAGGCGAAACGACGTTTGAGACTACTGAAAGCGGATTGGTCGTAACGCTTGGAGACGCCACGACAACGTCTGCCGCACTCCAGTATGCGGGTGGTGTTACCCCGATTGGTGTTGCCGATGCAGCGGTTGATGCCTATGCATCAGCGTACGCCCACGGCTTGCCACTTGCACCAGGTCTTCCCGCACAAGGCATTCCGACATTGTTCGGAATTAGTGGCCGGAAATTTGACCTCGGCTTGTTTTCCATCCGATTTGGTAGGTGATGCATGCTTATGCTTATCGCCTTTGGCCTTTTGGTGTTGGCCACCATCACGTCGATCTATGGTCCGAGAAAGTGGCTTATCGTTTCAGCTATTCTGGCTGTTTTTGGTGGAGTGGCGCTTGGCTTCTCCCGGCCTGGAAGCACCCAGTGGAATCAACCTGCTGCCGCTTTGTTCTTTGGCTTTTTCGCGACTCTGTTTATTGTAAGTGTTGGCTGGAAAGTGCGACGAGATCGAGGCTTGGGCTAGACACAGAGCTGCGCACCCACCTCAACAAGAAAGACGAGCCGAACGAAAAGATCGCTCGTCTCGCCTTCCCAGGGAGTGCGGTGGAATTGTAGCGCCGCCGCGACCGAACGACCACACCCAATGCCGCGGCGCGCCGGCCCGCAATGGGCCAGCGTCGCACATTAACAACTGATTGTCACGCCTCGACGGCTACTTTGCCTTGTTCTTGTGCGGTCCTCGCTTGGTGCCCTTGTCCGAGCGCGTCTTGCGCGGCCGGTCCATGCGGGCTTCGGCCTCGGCGCGTTTCTTAGCCAGCGCCTCGCGCTTGGCGGCG
>JADZEK010000127.1 GCA_020850595.1 Anaerolineales bacterium | reverse complement strand
CGATGACGAGCGCGGCGCCGACGACCTGCCCCGCCAGGCTCGTGCCCGCGCCGCGCGGGAGCAGCGGCACACCCACCTCGGCGGCGGCCGAGACGATGGCGCACAACTCGTCTGGATGGCGTGGAAAGACCACCCCCAGCGGCTGGGCCTGGTGGATCGAGCCGTCGCTGCTGTACAGCACGCGCGTATACGGGTCGAAGCGCGCTTCGCTCACCCCGCGCTGCTGCAGCCGCGCCGCCAGCTCGCGCGGCACCTCAGCGCTCATCCCGGATGTGCTCGCCGTTCAGTTGACATCGCCTGCTTCTCGCTGATCTACTCGCTCGTCTGCCTTTTGAGCCCCAGCCTGCAGTCCGCCGCCTTCCATCAGGTGCAGCCTTCCGGCACGGGCCAGTGCCCGCTGATGGCCGCTTCCTGGTTGGGCGGCTGGCAGCTCTTCCACGGCAGTTGCGTCAGGTTCATCGCTCGCAGGGCGATGGCGCACGGATCGTCGATCACGGTCAGCACGAGTTGCCCTTCTTCCAGCGCCCAGGCGTAGCGCCCGACGAGATCGAAGCAATTCGGATCGTTGAACAGGTTCAGCGCGCTGCCCTCGACGGTGAACGAGGCCAGGCTGCGCCAGCCGGTTTCGGCGTGATAGATCCGGAAGATGCCGTCGTCGAGGCTCAGCTTCCACAGCCCCCCTTCCGGTGCGTAGTCGGGGCAGCGCCGGCAGTGAACGGTCGGCTCGTCCTTGATGACGGTCTTGGTGTAGACCCCATCGATCGGGCTAGGCTCCGGCGGAGGCAGCGGCGTGGAAAAGGCGTGAGGTGTGTGCTGGAGCAACTCGCTCCAACGGTCGATGGGCGTGGGGCTGGCCTCTGGGCCAGGAGCCGGCGTTGGAGCGGCTTGGCGCGGCGCGGCGCAGGCCGCCACCATACTCAGAAGGACGACGACCAAGGGGGTGTGGAGGTAGCGTAGCATAGTCAGTATTCTAGCAAAAGTCCCGGCCTGGGCGGCGCACGACAGCCTCATCTCCAACCGAGGGCTGGGCGCGACACTGGCGAGGCCGAGGGGCAGTAGCCCAGGGCGCGGCATGCGCAGAGCCCGCCGACCGAAACAGCCGGGGTGCGGGCTGGCCCCAGCTTGGCGCCCAGCGACCGGGGGAAAAGGCCCGTCACTACGCCGCCCCCTCATCCTGGATGCGCTGCGCCGCAAAGGAAAAGTGCTGGCCTCGGCCTTGAGCGTGAGCCTCAACGTCTCCGAGGATACGATCCGGCGCGACCTGCGCGAGCTTGACGAGGCCGGGTTATTGCAGCGGGTGCACGGGGGCGCCCTACCGCGTTCGGGCGGCCGGGCGAGCTTCAACGCGCGCCAGGAGCAGGTGCCGGCCGCCAAGGAGGCGATTGCGCGCGCCGCGGCGCAGCTAAGTCAGTGTTCAGAAGTCCTTACACCGCTCTGGCGGCCGATCCGCCCGCTTTTGGCCTGAAATTCGCGAGCACGGCCCAGAAAAGTGGTAAGAACTTTCAGCAACCAACTTAGTACGCGCCGGTCAGGTGATCATCCTGGATGGCGGCACCACGACGCTGCACGTGGCGCGCCAGCTGCCCATCGACTTGCGCGCGACGGTGATTACGAACTGTCCGCCGATTGCGATGGCGTTGTGCGAGCACCCGCAGGTGGAGGTGGTGCTGGCCGGCGGGCGCCTGTGCAAGCACTCGCTGGTGACCGTTGGCGCCGTGACACTCGAGGCGTTGGAGGCCATCCGGGCCGACGTGTGCATGCTGGCGGTGTGCCGCCTGCATCTCGAGTTCGGCATCAGCGTGCCTGACTTGGAAGAAGCATACCTCAAACGAGCGATGATGGCCGGCGCGGCCGAGGTCATGGCGCTGGCCAGGGCAGACAAACTGGAGCATCCGGTCATGGGCTGCTTCTGTTTCAGGCCTTTGGCCGGCGATGAGGCCGCCGAACTCGGAGCCTATTTCGCGGCGTTGCCGGCCGAGACGCGCCGCCGGTTCGCGCCGCATCCCTTCGACCAGGCCACGGCCGACTCATTCTGCCTGCACCCGGCAGCAGACGTTCTGCGGCTGGTGGCGCTGCCGGCGGCGGACCCCAGCCGTTTTGTGGCCTACGTGATCCTGCGGCTGGGCATGACCGGGGGGGCGAGCGCTGGCGCTCCGCGGCCCGCGGCCAGGCCGTCTACCCCGAGACGGACTGCAGGGTGGCGCCGTCGGTCGCCGACGCCTACCAGGGCCAGGGGTTGGGCCGGCTGCTGATGGAACGCACCATCGAGTTGGCCCGCCGGCTGGGGCGGCGGCGAATGCTGCTTTTGGGAGGCGCGCAGGCCGACAACGCGCGGGCAATCGCGTTGTACCGGCGGCTGGGATTTACGGCCGCCGGCCGATTTGAGCAGCCGCGCGGCGCGCCGAACTAGGATATGCTTAAGTTATTGGCTGAAGAAGGCCGGCGCCCGAGCCGCGCCGCGACCATCCGGAAAGGAGCAACCGGTGCAGATGAGATTCTTTACCGTCCTGCCTACTCGCTGGCGCGCCTCAAGCTGGCGCCGAACGAAGAAGTGCGCGTCGAGGGCGGCTCGATGGTGAGCATGAACGCCGATGTCACCTTGGAGACCAAGGCCGAGGGCGGGCTGCTCAAGTCGCTGGCGCGCTCGGTGCTGGGCGGCGAGAGCTTTTTTGTCAACACCTATCGCGCCGGACCGGGCGGCGGCGAGGTCGCCGTGGCGCCCTCGCTTCCGGGGGATATGGCCGCCGTGCAAGTGAGCGGCGAGACCCTGCTGGTGCAGTCGGGCTCGTTTGTGGCCTGCGAGAGAAGCATCACGCTCGATACGGCCTGGGGCGGCGCCAAGACATTTTTCGCCTCGGAAGGGCTAATTATGCTGCGCGCGGCCGGCAGCGGGCTGCTGGTGCTCTCGTCGTATGGGGCGATCCACCAGATGGACCTGGCGGCGGGCGAGAAGCACATTGTCGACACCGGCCACCTGGTGGCCTTCTCGGCTAACCTCGGTTTCCAGGTGCGGCGGGTGGGCGGTCTCAAATCGACGCTCT
>JADZEK010000126.1 GCA_020850595.1 Anaerolineales bacterium | reverse complement strand
TGCCCTCTCCGCCCATCGCTTCAATCCGCTCATCGCCGACTTGCGCGAGCGATTGCTGCGACGGGGCAAGAGCAAGATGACCGTTGTCGTCGCCTGCATGCGCAAGCTGCTTCACCTGGCTTACGGCATGCTCAAAACCCGACAGCCTTTCGACCCTTATCACACTATTAATGTGCAAACCACATGATTCGACTTGACTTTGAACACGATATCTGACAGGTAGATGGACGGGAGTTCGCTCAAATCCTGTTGGGTCTACATCTGACGCTCTAGCCCGGCGGGCTGCATGGGGGGACCTCATAAACCCAAATGAGCCGGTCGGGGGCGGCTAACCAGGAACCTTCAATCTCGGCCACCGGGCATAGTTGCTCCGTCAGAGCCAGGTAGCGCTGCCAGTCTTCATCCGACAGCCGGTCGCGATTCTGGATGACGTCGCCGAAGACCAGGTAGCGTATGCCCTGTTCCTGGTACCAAGCCAGGTTTTGCATGTAGACGCCGAAGATTTGGGTGGTGGGCCAAACGTCGGTCGCGATGTTGGGCGGAAAGCGATCGATGGCCAGCCGAGTGCCCGGCGGGATGTTGGCTTCGATCCACAGTTGCGCGCTGTGGCGCACGTCGGTAGTGGCCAGAGCGCGGTTGACCTCGACCGTGCGCCACAGCAGCGAGGTTAGCACCAGGGCCAGCACGGCCGCCGGCACGAGCAGCCGCAACCACCGGTCGGTCGTGGCGCGTCCTCGCCACCAGACCCAGGCGGCATCGAGCGCCACTGCGGCGTAGATAGCCATTAACGGCGCGATGGCCAGCCAGGAGCGCGGCTGCCGGTCGGATTGGTTGATAATGGTCAAGAGATAGGCGACGACGAAGACGTGAATGAGCCAGCCGCGCCGCCCCCAACGGGCGACGCTGAGCGCGCCGCCAACCAAGCCCAGCCAGGCGAGTGGCGCGTTGTGACCCGTAAAGAGGTAATTCAGCCACCAGAGCGGCGTGGAGCCGGTGAGCTCGTAGCCGGGTTGATTATAGATGTGCAGATTGTTGCCGAAGGCGTGGAGAAAGGCCGGGAGGTCAAGCAACGCGTAGGGCGTTCCGGCCAGGAAGCCGGCGGCCATGGCCAGCGGCCCGGCCAGTGTGCGGACGCGCAACAGATCGTCCAGGGTGCGTGTCTTTAACAATGGCAGCAAGCCCAGCGGCAACAGTAGGAGCGCGCCGTTGTATTTGGTCGAAGCCGCCAATCCGCATACTAAGCCCGCGCCGGCATAGGCCCACAATGAGTCATGGCCCCAACTATCATAGGCGCGAATTAGAAGGTAAAGCGAGAGGGTGATCATGAAACTGAGCGGCACATCGGTGACGCCAAAGTGACTATACATCACCAGGTCGGGCGTAAGGGCCACAAGCAGCGCCGCCAATAGCCCTAGCCGATCGTTGCCCAGCCGGCGCGCCAGCATGAAGACAACCGCGACCGTGGCCACTCCGAATGCCACCACCAGGAGCCGAGCCACGAGTACGTATTCAGGGTTGGGAAAGACGGCCGGGAAAGCCCCATGGACGTAGAGGCTCAGATCGTCAACCGAGCCGATGAGTCCATCGCGCATTTGTAGCAGGAAGAGCGCCGCGTAGAGCGGCACGAGTAGATAGATAAAGAACGTGCCGTAATCCATGCGCATGGGCGCATAGCTGCCGGTTTTCAGCATATTCACGGCCGGCATGACCAGCAAGTCTTCATCCGGGTGAAAGGCGGCGGGCAGCGAGAAGCGCAGGGCATACAGGCGCAGACCGGCCGACAGCACCAGAATGGCGGCGAGCAGGAGGGACGTCTTGTGGACGGATAGCCAACGCAGTGCGTGTGAGGTCATGAGATGCAATGGGCGAGAACCGGTGCTTATCGACGGTGATTATAGTGGATTCGTGCTGGGTGGGCAACGCAAGCAGGCGGCGCACAGAGTACGCGGCTGTTCATCGAGGCGGCGTGGCGACTGAGCTAATCAAGGGCCATAAGGATTAGGCGACCGCTAGATACAAGAGTAGATGTGGCTGGTTGGAGATCCCTGATCGGTTATTTTTATTGTCGTTCCAGGGCGAAAACGGCCGTGCGCGCCAGCAGGTTGGGCCATCGCGCGATCTGGCGTTCGCCGGAAAGATAGGTTTCCTGTCGCACCTCGACGCTGTTTTCGCGGCAGAAGGCGGTGAAATCAGCTATCGTGAAGGCCTGTTGTCGGGGTGTATCGTACCAGGCATGCGGATAATCCGGTGCCTGGGGTATCCGCCCGTAGGCCAGCAAGTGCGCCCGGCAGCGCCAGAAGCCGAAGTTCGGGAAGCTGACTACGGCCAGGCGGCCGACGCGCAACATCTCGCCCAGGATCATCATCGGGTCGTTCAGGAACTGGAGCGTCTGGCTGAGGATGACCACGTCGAAGCTTTTGTCGGGGTAATCGGCCAAACCTTCCTGCAGATTGCCCTGCCGGACGCTGAGGCCGCGCCGGACACAGGCCAGGACGCCCGCCTCGCCACGCTCGATGCCGCGCCCCTGCACCCCCTTTTCGATCTTCAGATGCTCCAGCAACGCGCCGTCGCCGCAACCGAGATCGAGCGCGCGCGCATTCGCCGGGACGAGCGCGGCGACGGCTTGCAGATCAGGACGAAGGGTGGGGGTGGGCATGTTGGTCAGTGGGTCAGTAAGACAGTAATTCAGTAAGACAGTAGGTCAGTAGGGCAGTTGGTCAGTGGGTCAGTAAGGCAGTGGGTCAGTAGGGCAATGGGAACTGTTATGCCCTGAAAAAAGTGGACAGTAAGTTAAGGTGTAACCAGTAAGGCCTCGAATTGAGAAGGCGAACGATAGCCCAAGGCCGAATGCGCTCGTTGCCTGTTGTAGAAGACTTCGATGTACTC
>JADZEK010000125.1 GCA_020850595.1 Anaerolineales bacterium | reverse complement strand
ATCAGCGCCTGGAAGGAGGCGCTCAGCGATCCAAAGGTCACGGCCCAGGCGTGGCCCAGGCCGGCCGCCACCACCGCCGCCGAGGCGTCGAAGCCCACCGCCACCATCAGCGGGGCGACCACCGCCGTGGGCACGCCATAGCCCGACACGCCCTGCAGGAACGAGCCAAAGGCCCAGCACAACAGCAGCGCCTGGATACCGCGGTTGGGCGTCAGCGAGGCCAGCCCGGCGCCGATGGCCCGCACGGCGCCGGCCTCGTTCAGGGTGTGGTAGAAGAGCAGCGCCATCCAGATGATGTAGAGCACGTATGCGGCCAGCAGCAACGCTTTGCCTTGGGCCACCAGCAGCACCCGCGGCCCGGCGCCGAAGAACGCGGCGGCCAGCAGCACGGCCGTCAGCCAGCCCGCCAGCCCGGCGCGGTCGCCGCCCTGGCGCAGGCCCAGCATGAGGATCAGGATGACGGCGATCGGGGCGAGGGCGCTCAGCCACAGCAGCATACAGGACCGGTTTCCTTTCCGCCGGATGAAGAGGCGTGGGGGTGTCTGGGCAAGTTGGGGGCGGCCTGGCTTGGCCTGACCGCTGACGCCTACCAGGGGATGGCATCCTTGTCTGTCGGTCTGCCCTCGATTGTAAAGGACAGGACCCGAAACGCAAAGATGCCCCCTCCCCACGCCCTATCACAGAACCCGCCGCCCGGCGCTTCCGCCGCCCGGCGCCGGGTGCTAACCTGAGACCGTCAGCCAAAGGGAGTTGGCTTTGACAAAGATGCCGGATTGGTTCACGCTGGTCGTGGGTCTTCTGCTGAAGGGCATCGGCCCCGACGAGTTGGCCGAGGCGGCGCGCGCGGCGGTCCGCGGCGAGGCCACGCTCAACCCGCGCGTGGCCGCGCGACTGGTGGCTGAGATGCGCTCGGCCGGCGCGCCGGGCCACGCGCCCAACCCCTTCGCCGAGCTCAGCGCCCGCGAGCACGACGTGCTGCGCCTGATCGCCGAGCGGCGCTCCAACGCCGAGATCGCCGAACAGCTCAGCTTGAGCGAGAAGACCGTCAAGGGCCACGTGAGCAACATCCTCGGCAAGCTGCATCTAGCCGACCGCACCCAGGCCGCGGTCTTCGCCTGGCGCGAAGGCCTGGTGCGGCGCGACCAGGCCGGTCAGAAAAGCCCGGCCGCATTTGCGCGGCGCGGGCATACCGGCCTACACTGATCCTGCTCCACCCCTGAGGCCGGTCCCGCGTTGGCGGGACCGGCGCCGCGTTTCAAGTCAGCGAGTGCATCGATGAGAGCTCACGAGAACCCACGGCGCCAACGGGCAGGGACGGGTCGCCCGCCCTGGCCCGCGCGGCTGTGGGGACCTACAACGCCCTGGATGAGCGCGCCGTCAACGCCCGCCTTGGCCCGCGCGGCTGTGGGCCGACCCGCGGTACGTGCCGGCCAGCCCGTGGCGTAGCGCGAGGCACTCACCTGCCGCCCAGCAGCCTGGCCGAAGAATGGGATGGATCGTGGCACAGATCCCTCGGCCGCAGCCCGCTCTTTAGCGCTGCGCCCCTTCGCGCCGCTCGTGGAGTATGTCAATGGAGTCAACTGCCCTTCACCCAGTCATCCGCTACCCGGTCACGGTCCGGCCGGTCACCGAGGTCTCGCTGACCGGCGCGGCCGACCTGGTCTTCTGGCGCGCGCGGCTCCAGCCGGAAGGTCTGGCCCCGTACGACGACCAGGGCCAGGCGCGGCTGGTGCTGATCGGGGCCGATATGCGCTGGATGGGCGTGCCCTTTACCGAGCTGTCGATCTCTGTCGCGCTCAGCCGCGGGCCATCCGCCGATCAGCCCGGCGGGATGTACCTGGCGCAGGCCTTCAACTCGGTGGGCTGGTTCGCCTGGGTGGAGCGGATGCTCTTCCAGACTCCGTACGAGCTGGGCCGAACTGAGCTTGCGGCCCAACCGCCTGCCTGCCTGGCTCTCACCATTGGCGGTGTGCCGGTGTTCCGTGCTTCGATGCCGGCCCCGCGGCCCAGCGCCTGGCGCGGCGACGAGGTCTGGGAGGGCGGCGTCTTCCTGCCGGGCCGGGTGAGCAAGACGCCGCGCGCTGAGAAGCTCTTCTTCGCCCGGCTGAGCGGCGATACCGAGATCTACCCCTTCCAGCCGGAGAACGATACGCTTGAGCTCACGCCCACGCCGAGAGCCGAGGCCATCCAGTGGCTCGCGGACTCCGGCTTTGCGCCGCGCGAATGGCGCCTGCGCCGCGCCGCCACGCACCAGAAGTCGCAGACCTACGCCCGCGCCTCGCGCGCGGCCCAGGCGGCGGGCGGGGGCTTTGCGCCACGCATCTAATCAGTATCAGGTTGGCTGACGCTAAACTGGTTGGCCCTGACCGGGTGATGCCGCTGACGCGCTGGACCATCACCGCGCTGGCCGGTGCGCCGCCGCAAAGCGTCCCTGACCATTCGCCCGCCATCAATCCCCGCTCAGCGGACGGCCAGCGGCAACAAGACCTGATGCCCCTGGCTCACCGCCAGTGCCAGGTCATAGGTCCGGTCGCCGTTCGGGTCTTCCAAGGCGAACACCTCGAGCGTATAGGCCGTGCGGTCGTGCGGCAGGTCGGGGCGCTCGATCTCCGCCGCCCCCGCTCCCGGCAGGTAGCTGTACGCTGCCGGCTCGAACGCCAATTGCACGCCTCCCGCGCCGCTTGACCATCCCTGCGCCGCCACGTTGCCCTGGCTGTCGAGCACCCGGGCGTACACCGCCGCGCCCAGGCTGACGTCGATCCGGACTTCAAACCCGGGATGGATGATGACCGGCCCACCGCAGTTGCCGCAGGCGCCGAAGATCGGCAGGTCGAGCTGGGAGGGCAGGTCCAGCGGGATCAGCTGGTTATCGTAGTGGACCTGCGCGTGCAGTTGCCGCAAGTACGCCTGCTCGGCCGGGTCGCAGGCATAGCCCACGTTGTTTTGGTTCAGGTCGGCCTGGTCGGGGTTCGCCATTTTCGGGCAGTTGTCCCACCAGTCCAGGCTGCCGTCGTTGTCGTCATCCGAATCGCACGGATCGCCCACGCCGTCGCTGTCGGTGTCGCTGTTGTCGGCGTGGCTGAAGCCCGGGCACAGGTCGCAGGCGTCGCCGTGCCCGTCCAGGTCGCTGTCCGCCTGATCCGTGTTCTCGTGCCGCGGGCAGTTGTCGCCCGGGTTGGCCCACGGGGGCTGCATCACCCCGTCCCCATCCATGTCGACGTCGCATACATCGCCAATCCCGTTCTTGTCCAGGTCTGCCTGGTCGCCATTGGGCACCGTCCGGCAGTTGTCGTAGGCATCGACCTCGAAGTCGCCATCGCTGTCCTCGCAGTAATCGCCGATCCCATTGTCATTCCAGTCGGGGAAGAAGGTTGTAGCCAGCTTGGGGCAGTTGTCCTCCTCATCGTCTTTAGCGTCGTTGTCGTCATTCGGGTCGCAAGCGTCGCCCATGTCATCCTGGTCGGTATTCTGCTGCGTCGGGTTGAAGACCAGCGTGCAATTGTCCTGCCCATCGGCCTTGCCGTCGCCATCCAGGTCGTTGTCCGGGCCGTCCACGATGCCGTCGCAATCCATGTCTCCGTCGCCCATCGCCAGGCCCACGGCGGCATAGGCGTTGCGCACCGAGCACAGGTCGGCAGGCGTGAAGAGGTGCTTGCCGGCCTCGGCCCAAGCTTTGGCGAAGGCAATGGCCAGGGCGGCGGCCTGTTTGAGCGTGGTGCCGCCCATCACCCCCGACGTCAGCAAGTTGTAATACAGGCGGCCCGCCTTGAGCCCGCCGATTCCCGCGATCGAATGGCCGTTGTGCTGGCCGCCGGCGATGACCAGGTACGCGGCCTTGTTGTGGATGCCGCTGTTGGTGTGGACGCCGCCGTTGTCGTCACTGAACGGCTTCTCGACGTAGTCCGCGTAGCGATCGGGGTCGCCGTAAGCAGGTGGATCCTGCAGCGACCGGATCGGACCGTTGGGCCATTCATCTGCCACCAGCCAGTCATCGGGGTCGGCAAAGTAACCGAAGATGTCGGCGAAGCTCTCGTCGAGCGCGCCGGATTCGTCCATGTATACCAACTTCCCATGCTCACTGTCCACCGAGTGAGCAAATTCGTGACCGACGATGTCGCGCTTGGCCCGGTCTTGGCCGAACAGGAGGCATGAGCCGAGCGAGCGGGCGCTGCCGTAACCAATCCCCACTTCAGTGAAAAGGTCCATGCGGCTGTCATGCCCGTCGTAGGAAAGATGGTTATGCACGTTCTTCCATAGGCTGTACACCGCGGCGAAGTTCTCAAAGGCGTCCTGGCTGTCGGGCGAGGGATTACCGGCGACTGGCCCGAGTTCCGTGTACTCCAAGGTCACCAGGGTCATCATCACCGCCGAGCAGCCCAGGGATAGGGGCGCGTGGTTGGCGTTAAAGACGTGTACGTCGATGTCTTCCTCGACAGCGGGTTGGTACAGCAGTTGACCGTTCTCGGCGTCGATGAAGTGCGGCTGCACCACGCCCGCTACATCCAGGTTGACCACCCAGGCCAGGTAGGTCGGCGCGCGCTGCCCGGCGAACAGCCCTTCGTTGAAATAGCTCAATTGGGTGTCGCCCACCGGCCGCGCTTCGGCCCCCGCCAGCGCCAGGGCCACCGCCTCGGCCTGCTCCGCGCTCAACCGCGGCTCCGCCGCCACTCCGATGTCGGGCAGGTAGGTGCCGCCCACGTAGCGCACTTCGTTATCGTGCACCCACACCGCCGCGTGCGAGCCATACACCGGGATGCCCTGGCGCGTCTGCCGGAAGAACGCCATCTCCCCATCGCGCGAGACACGCACGTGCTGGAGTTCGTGGTCGGGCTCCGGCAGCCGCAGCAGGTCACGGTACTCGTTCAGGAACCAGCGCGCGCGCTCGACCGTCCCGCTGCCGCTTCCCGCCGGCAGCGACAGCGCCAGGTCCAGCGCGCTGACGGCGCCGTCCCGAAGGGCCATCGTCACGGGCAGCCGCGAGTTGGCCCGCAGCAAGTCCAGGGCGGCGGCCTGCGCCGCGTCGGCCGGCCCGGCGTCGGTGACCACCGGCTCCCGGCGCGGCGCGCAGCGCACCACCAGCCGTGGCCCGCTTACGCCCGTCGCCGTGGTCTCGCGGCTGTGGAAGGTCACCTCCACGCCCGCCGCCGCCGGCAGCAGCGCCAGGCCGTGCCCGCCGTCGCGCCGCCCCAGCAGCGCCTGTGCCTGGGTGGTGACGTCCACGCTCAACGTGCCATCGGCGGAGCTGGCCACGGCCAGCGCCCGGCTGACAGGCGCCGCCGGCCGGGTGTTCCAGGTGAGTTGTTCTTCCGCCCAGGCATCTAGGACCGCGGCCGCGCGGAAGGTCTCGTCGCGGGCATAGCCGCGCTCGGCCGTGTCGAGCAGGAGTAGCGCCTGGTGGATGGTGACGCCAGCGGGCAGGCTGCTCAGGTCGAAGGCGAGCAGCGCCCGGTGCTGCTCGCCGGACTGCGCCTGGCTGACCTGCAGCCGGTCGTCCAGGCCGTAGGTGGCGGCCGGCGCCGCCTGGCTGATTGTGGCGTCGGCCGTGGCTGGGAAGGCGCCGCCGCAGGTGGTGGCCGGGGCCAGCGGCGGGCGCTGGTCTTCCACATGGGCGAAGGCCGGCCACGCCGGCAGCGGCGGCAGCGCGAACACGAGCGCGGTCAGGATTTGCAGTGCCGCGCGCGCCGCTCGCGACAAGAAGTTCCGTAAGGGATCGGCCTGAGCCTGCATGTGAGCTTCTCCTTTGCCTGCCTTTGTACAAGAACCCGGCTCCCAACCGCAAGAGACAAGCCCCTATTTCCAATAGGTCTTTTCGAGCGGGGAGCTAGGAGCGCGCCGCGCCGGTTCGTCCGGCCAGGGCCAACCTATAGCAGGCTAATCGCGGCGGAGGTGGTGGAAACGGTAGAGGCGGCCCGGCCGTGTTGACCGCCGCCTGGCGCTACCCCGCGCCACCAGGGCGAAGCATCCGCCGCGGAGCTGCCGGTCTAGCACGACTGAGCAGGCGGATGCTTCGCCCCTACGGACGATCATCCAGGGCAGATGCCCCCGGTCAGCCGCGCGCCTTGACAGGGCGCTTCGATGGTTTAGACTCCGCCAGGGAGTGAATAGCAGAGTCTCGCTGCGCGTTCTGCGGCACGATCTTGCTTCCATACGAACCCGAGGCCGTCTCAAGCGGCTCCCAAGCGCACGTGAGTTGACGCAGCCCTAATGTCCGACGCGGAGGCCGTCTCAGAAGTCGTCGCCGCCAGGCAGCGGTCAGGCCTGCCGTCACACCTGACCAGTTTCGTCGGCCGCGCGGCAGAGCTCGCCCAGCTCAGGCAGTTGCTGGCGCCCGGGCGCGCGCCGCGGCTGCTGACGCTGGCTGGGCCGGGAGGCTGCGGCAAGACGCGCCTGGCCCTGCAACTCGCGGGGGAGGGAGCAGCCGAGCCGCCGGGCGAGGTGTGGTGGGTCGAACTGGCGGGCGTCGGCAAGGCAGCCCTGGTGCCGCAGACCGTGGCCGATGTCCTGGGCCTGCGCGAGTTGCCGCCGCAGCCGCTCACCGAGACGATCGCCGCCTTCGCCGGCAACCGGCCGTCGCTCCTGATCCTCGACAACTGCGAGCATTTGATCGCGGCCTGTGCCCAACTCACCGCGAGCCTGCTGGGCGCCTGCCCCCGGCTGCGCGTCCTGGCGACCAGCCGCGAGCCCCTGGGCCTGGCCGCCGAGCTGATCTGGAGCGTGCCGCCGCTGTCGATGCCCGACCCCGGCACGCCGGCCTCGGCCGAGGCCCTGTCAAGGTCAGACGCCGTTCAGCTCTTTGTCGAGCGCGCCCGGCACGATCTGCCCGCCTTTCGCCTCACCGGCGAGAACGCCGCGGCCGTGGCCGAGGTCTGCCGCCAGCTCGACGGCCTGCCTCTCGCCATCGAGTTGGCGGCGGCGCGCGTGCCCCTGCTCCGCGTGGAGCAGATCGTGGCGCGGCTGGGCGACCAACTGCGCCTGTTGACCGGCGGCAGCCCGGCTACAGCGCCCCGGCAACAGACGCTGCGCGCCGCCCTGGATTGGAGTCATGCTCTCCTCGGCGAGCAGGAGCGCGCGCTGTTCCGGCGGCTGTCGGTCTTCGCGGGTGGGTGGAGCCTGGAGGCCGCCGAGGCCGCCGGCCCCGGCGAGCAGGTGGCCGCGCCGGAAGTGCTGGAGATCCTGGCGCAGCTCGCGCGCAAGTCTCTGGTGGTGGTCGAGCGCGAACCCGGCCAGGAGGCGCGCTTCAGGCTGTTGGACACCGTGCGGCAGTACGCTCGGGAGCGGCTTCTGGCAGCCGGGGAAGGCGAGGCGGCCGGCGACCGGCACCTCGATTTCTACGCGCGCCTGGCCGAGGCCCCCACAGCGCACCTGGGCTTCTTTCTCGCGGATGCGGACACGGCGGCCTGGATGGCGCGGCTGCGGCCGGAACTCGACAACCTACGCGCGGCCCTGGAGTGGAGCGCGCAGGATCCGGCCCGCCACGCGGCCGGGCTGCGGATGATGAGCGCCCTACACTGGTTCTGGTTTGCACGCGGTCACTTCACTGAGGCACGCCAGTGGCTAGACCGCCTGCTGGAGCGCGGCCACGCCGTGCCGCCGCTGGTGCGGGCCCGCGCGCTGGCCACCGCCGGCTGGCTGGCCTGCTGGCAGGGCGCCTTTGCCGCCGCGCGCGCGCCCCTGGAGGAAGGTCTGCGGCTGGCACGCGAGGGGGACGACCGGTGGGGCACGGCCTTCAGCCTGCACGCGCTGGGCTGGGCGGCCGGCGCCCTGGGTGACGGCCTGCGCGGGCGACAGCTCACCGAGGCGTGCCTGGGCATCGCCCGGCGCCTGGGGGACCTGTGGCTGATCGGCTTCTCCCTGCACTTCCTGGGCATCGGCGCCGCCTTTCAGGGTGATTTCTCTGCCGCGCGCGCGCACTTCGACGAATGCATCGCGCTCATGCGCCAGACGGGCGGCAACGCCGCCGGGCTGGCGTTCTCGCTGTTTCACCTTGGGCGCATGGACCGCCTGGAAGGCCGATACGCCGCGGCCGGCGCCCACTACCAGGAAGCGCTGCGGCTGTTCCGCGCCATCGGCGACCCGCGCGGAATAGCGTACGCGCTGGCGGGCCTGGGCAGCCTGAGCGTGGCCCAAGGGAACCCGCTGCAGGCCGCGCGGTTGTTTGGGGCCGTGGCCGCGCTGCGCGCGACCGTGGGATCGTTCCTGGAGGCGCCGCTCCAGGTCGAGCACGATCGTGACCTGGCCGCGGCGCGGGCGGCCCTGCCGGCCGAGGCGTTTGCCGCGGCCTGGGCTGAAGGCCAGGCCGACCCGGCCGCCACATTCGAAGCGCGCAGCGAACGTTCCATGTCGGCTGCCCTGTCCGGCGCGGCGCCGGCCGAGGCCGCCACGGCGTCTCAGCCGCCGAGCGCGGATTCAGTGCAGCCCAAGCCAACCCCTGAGCTGCGCCTCCTTGCCTTGGGTCCCGCCCAGGTGTATCGCGGTGAATACGTGCTCAAGCCGGCGGACTGGACGTTCGCGAAGCCCAAGCAACTCCTCTTCTTCTTGGCGAGCCAGGGCGCCCGGACGCGCGAACAGATTGGCCTGGTATTCTGGCCCGAGGCCTCGCCGGCTCAGCTCCGGACCGGCCTGCGCTCCACCGTCTACCGCCTGCGGCAGGCGCTGGGGCGTCCCGAATGGGTGCTCTTTGAGGATGAGCGCTATGCCTTCAATCGCGCACTGAGCTATTGGTACGACGTTGAGGCGTTCGAGGCGGGCGTGGCCGAAGCCGGCCGGCGGCAGCAGACCGCGCCCGAGGAGGCCATCGATCGCTTCACGTTGGCCCTCGCGCTTCACCGGGGAGACTTTCTGGAAGACTTCCCCGACGACGACTGGGTGCTGGCGCGCCGAGAGCAATTGCGCCAGCAGCGTCTCCAGGCGGCGCTGAGTCTGGGGCGGCTGCTGCTCGCCGCCGGCCGCCTGGCCGAAGCCGCCGAGACCTTCCGCCAGGCCATCGCCCACGACGGCTATCTCGAAGCGGCGCATCGCGGCCTGATGCGCTGCTACGCCCGCCAGGGCGAGCCGGGCCAGGCGCTGCGCCACTATCAGAGCCTGGCCGCGCTGCTGGCCGGTGAGCTCGGCGCAGCGCCGTCGCCGGAAACAGCCGAGCTGTACGACCGGCTGCGCCGCGGCGAGCCGATCTAGTTCTCCCCGTCTTTTCCTCTACCGTTTCCTCCACCCGCGCCAACACCGGCGGATCGTACGCTGGCGCGACAACTTCCAAGCGGCCGCCCGCCAGACCAGCAGGCTGCCCCAAGGGCCCTGGGCGCCTGCGGGCCAAGTTCGCCGCCGCTCAAGGAGTAGGAAGGCCCACACGCCGATTGCGGCCCAGGCCGGCTCAAGGTGGAGGTCACGGGCACCGGGCAGGCCTCGCACCTGGGGCGCTACTCCATTGTCCGGCAGCACTGCTTCAACCTGGCCACGTTCGGCATCGAAGAGGGCTACTTTGAGCAGACGGCCGCCAACGGCGACAAGCTGTGGGGCACTTACACCGGCTACACCGAGGCCGTGCTCGAGTTCGCGCCGGACGGCAGGCCGGTGGTCATCGTGATCGCCTCGCCCACGCAGATCACGGGCGGCGCCGGCCGCTTTGCCAATGTGCAAGGCACGGGCACCATGCGCGGCGTCTTCAACGTCGTCACCAAGACGGGCACGTTCACGTTCGACGGCCAGATGACGTGCCAGGCGTCGGGCGGCGCCGTCCGGCAGGCGGGCCGAGGTCCTGCCCGATAGGAGCGCGGATTAGGACGGGAACCGGGTCCGCGCTCCGATGACAGTGGGAGGCCGCCGGCCTTAGTGTGAAGCCCAAACCCGGCGACCTTGAGCACCGCAGAAGAGGAGAGTACAGAGCATGAATCCCAATCCGATACGCCCGACCCGGCGCAACTTCGTTGCCATGGCCAGCCTGACCTTGATCGTGGCGCTGCTGGCGGCATGCGCCCCTGCCAACCCTGCGGCCCCCACTGCGGCGCCAACCAGCCCGCCGCCGACCGCCGTGCCCGCCGCTGAGGCAGAACCCGTGCGCCTGGAGGCTAACGGCGAAGTGCCGTTCTATGCCCGCTTTGGGGAGAATGAGATGTTCAGCGACGGCCAGCGCGTCGTCGTTGTGTTCTATCGCCCGCCTGACTGCATTCCGGCCGACTTCAACCTCAACCAGTTCTTCCACCTCCCCGGCGAGACCGGCCCGGGCGCCTTTGGCTGCGCGCCGCCGACGACCACTTCGGTCGAGACCTGGGCGAATGGCCCGGAGGTCGACCCGGCGCCGCTGGTGGCGGAGATGACAGGGCGTGGCGCCGTCCCTGTCTGGTTCTTGGCAGAGACCGAGGTGACGGCGCTGACGGCGGACGGCGTTGTCACGATTGGAGACTTGGCCGCGCTGCCGTCGCGCCTGGCCGGCAAGGCGTCGACGTACACGGAGCTCCTGCATCCTAGCCAAACGAACGCGCAGCCGCTGATCCGGTTCACGGCGGAGGGCACGCTCGACGGCGGCGGCACGTTCTCCGTGTCAGTCAGCCAGGGCGATCCAGCCGTCGGGAACCACACCACGATCAATCTCGAGCAATAACCGTCCTGCTCGCCGTCTCCGGCTTCACGCTCATGCTGCTGGCCCGGCTGCTGTTTGCGGTGATCGGCGCGCTGACCACCGGCGCGGCCGAGTTCATGCCGGTCGTCCTGACCTTTCTGGCGCCGGCCAACCTGGGCATCGTGCTGCCCTGGTTTGTGGGCTGCCGGGGGTCCATCCTGCCGGCGCTCCTGGCGCTGGCCTTGCTGCTGATGTTTGCTCCCAGCTTGCCCAGGGAATGACGCGCGCGCCGCGGGTGGAGCCGTAAGGCTGCTTGCTTTCGAGTTGTGGGCGCCGTTGGGACGTTCACCGTGACTCGCCCGGGAGGGGCCGGCAGGTGAGCGCCCCGGCGGGCTTTCTTATCCGCCTGGATTCTTCTGGACTCGATCCTACCCAGTCGGGACGCGAGATGGGAGATCGCTGGGAGCGCGGCTCCGATGACGCTGGGGCCCCTATGCGGGTAATGTGATGCTCAGACGCGAAATTTGACGCCTGCCAGGCGCACGGAGAGTCTCATGTCCACTAACCCCGCTCAGCTCCAGCCCTTCCGCCTGATCGCCCTGTGTGTTGTCGTCCTCCTGCCGCTGGCCGCCTTGGCGGCCGGTGTCTGGCCGGCTGTGCCCGCCGGCGCGGCGGCTCCCCTGCCCCGGGCGGCGGCGGCGGCCGCCCCGCCAGCGGCGGCCGCGGTCGCCCTGCCGGCCACGGCCCAGCCGCATGAGGCGCTGGCCGCGCTGCCGCAGCCGGTGCCCGTGCCGGTTGCCCCCGGCACATACGCGCTGGCCGCCGGTCTGCCCGCGGCCGCATCTCCGGTGGCCGGCCTGCCGGCGGCCGGCGGCCTCCTGGCCGCGCTCGCCCTCGTTGTCGTCGGCGCCCTGCTGCTGGCTCGCGTCCTGCGCCGGGCAGGCCCGACCCCACGCGCCGCGGCGTGTTGACCAGCCCTCTGCTACACCGGCTGACTTCTGAGAACCGCCATGCGAAAGTTCTCCGCCCGTCCATGTCCACACCGGCCCACAGCGGCCTGGGTGAGCGCCGTCGTCCTGGCCAGCCTGATGGCGGGCTACGCGCCAACCCCGTCGGCCACCCAGGCGCCGCAGCCCCCAGTGGAATACTTGTCCAACGCGCTCGACTGGATCGAGACGCACTCGGTCAAGAGCAGTATGGTTGATTGGGGCGCCCTGCGAGCCGAAGCCCTGGCGCTGGCGCCCCATCCCGCGACCACGGCCGACACCTACCCCGCGCTGGAGCACGTCATCGACGAGATCGCGGACCCCGTCACCTGGCTCAGCGATCCAGAAGAAGCCCGCCTGCAGAGTCATTTCGGCCTGGGTGCGATCATGCCCGAGGCCGTCATCGTCGAGGTGCAGCCGGGTGGTCCCGCGGACCAGGCCGGCCTGCGCGCGGGCGATGTGATCGAGGCCGTCAACGGCGAGCCGGCGCGCGCCCAGCACCACACCGCCTGGGTGGACTTCGGTGTGGGTGATATCATCGCGCTGACCGTGCGGCGGGTGGGCCAGGCCCAGCCGATGACGGTGACACTGGCGCGGCGGGCGGTGAGCCCGCAGGCCACGCCCACCGGCTGGCGACACACGGCCGGGCAGGCCGGCGTGGGCTACATCCACCTGCCGGCAGAGAGTGGAGCCGGTTGGCGGTATCCCACCCTGGCGCAGCAGGTTCTGCGCGCGGCGGACGCCAGCGCCGTGTGCGGCTGGATGATCGACGCGCGGCGGATTGCCGGCGGTAACCTGTGGTCCTACCTGGCGGCGGTCGGCCCGATCCTGGGCGAAGGCGAGGTGGGCGGCTTTGTGTACGCCGACGGCACGCGCGAGCCGTGGGCTTATCGCGACGGCAAGGTGTACTGGAACGAAAACGAGCGCCACGAGAGCATCGTGGAAGGACCGCTTTTCCACCCCAAGCGCACGGGTCTGCCGGTGGCGCTGCTGACCAGCCAGGCGACGATGGGGGCCGGCGAGCTGCTGCTGGTGGCGTTTTCGGGCCGACCGGATGTGCGGCGTTTTGGCGAGGCTACGGCCGGGGCGCCGTTCCTGCAGTTCCACACGGTCCTGAGCGATGGGGCCTGGCTCACCGTCAGCGGCGCGCGGGCCATGGACCGGACCGGCCAGATTTATGGAGGGCCTATCGCGCCAGACGAAGCGATTGGCACGGATTGGACCAACTTCGGGACCGAGCAGGATCCGGTGATGCAGACGGCCCTCGCCTGGCTGCTGGGCCAGCCCGAGTGCGTGAACGGATAAGGCGGGATCATGAAGTCGTTTGCTTCTTTCAATGCGGCACTGGCCGCACCGGCGGCGCTGAGCTGGCGCCTCGGCCGGCTGTGGCTGGCCCGGCTGGCGTGGCTGGTATTGGCAGCGGCGAGCGTGGCGCTCTTTATCGTTGCGCTCCCGGCGCGTCACGACGAGATTTTCGAGCGTTATGAACCGCAATTGGGCCTGAGCGTGGTCGCGAACCGAGCGGGCGCGCCAGCGGTGCAGACTTGGCTGGACGGCCCCGCCCAGCGCGCCGGCATCCTGGAAGGCGACGTGCTGGTGGCAGTGAACGGCCAGCCCATTCAGCCACGACCCGGCCAACCGCTGGCGGCGCTCCTGCCGTCTGGCGCGGCGGGCACGGCCGTCACGCTCAGCGTCCGCACGGGCGATCACCCCGCGCGCGACTATGTGATCGTCCTGGGCGGCGCGAACGCGCTGGCGCTGGCCGGGCTGGGCATCTCCGCCGCCGCGATGGCGGCCTACACCGTCGGGGTGGAGCTGCTGGCCGCGCTCGCGGGCCTGGCGATTGCGGCCGTCATCGTCTGGCGCCGGCGGGCAGATGGGCTGGCGCTGGTGATCTCAGTCAGCATCCTGCTGGCCCTGATGGGGGCTTCCCTGGCCACGTGGGCCCTGCACCAGCAGCAGCCGTTCTGGCGGCCGGCGCTGGAGGCCTGGCTGGCCTTTGCCCTGGCCGCCTGGCTGCTGTTCTTCTATCTATTCCCGGATGGGCGCTTCGTGCCGCGCTGGACCCTGGCGCTGCCGGGCCTGGCGGTCGCCTGGCTGCTGGCGCAGTGGCGCTGGCCGGACCTGTATCCCTGGCGAATGTCGCAGCCGGCCGGCATCCTGGTGATCTTGGGCTGGCTGGCCACCGGCATGGCCGCCCAGGTCTACCGCTATGCGCGGTATTCCAGCCGCTCGGAGCGGCAGCAGACCAAGTGGGTAGT
>JADZEK010000124.1 GCA_020850595.1 Anaerolineales bacterium | reverse complement strand
TGTGTTTGCCCCGGGAAAGCCAAAGGGAAGGCGGGCCTGCTTTTGGCCCGCCGCCCCTTTAAGAAAATTCCTCCCCCTTCCCACGTCTTTTCAGTGGGAAGGGGGTCAGGGGGATGGGAAGTCTGCCCGGCAGCGCCCCCCGGGCGTGTCAGCCCGTGTGCCCATCGCCTGCCGTCGGACTGCCACGGCCTAAGTTCGCGCCTATGGGAGTTGGGGGTTAGGTTCTCCCCGCAATACGCTAGAATATGGGCGGGCGGTTCAGACCAGCGAACCCCCGCCCAGCGCATTGTTAGGCGCGGCCCGCCGCGCGGAAAGTACCCTGAACTTTGTCACTCCCTGCTGAACCCTCAACGCCTTTGCCGGCCGCGCCGGAAACCAACCCCACCCTGCCCGACGTCACCCTCGACCAACTGCCGGCCGACATGCAGGCCGCCGCGGCCCGCTCCGGCTGGCCTGGCCTCATGCCCGTCCAGGCTCGCGCCATCCCCTACCTGCGCGCCGGGCGCGATGCCATGATCCAGGCCCGCACCGGCAGCGGCAAGACCGGGGCCTTTCTGCTCCCGCTGCTCGAGCTGCTCAACAGCCGCTCGGCCACCACCCAGGCCCTCATCCTCGTGCCCACCCGCGAGCTGGCTCGCCAGGTCTGGCAAGAGGCCGAAACCATCTGCGGCGGCGCGGGCCTGCGCACCGTGGCCGTCTACGGCGGCGTGGGCTACGGCCCGCAGATAGACGCCCTGCAGGCCGGCGCGCAGGTCGTCGTGGGCACGCCCGGCCGCGTGCTCGACCACCTGCTGCGCCGTTCGCTCAACCTTGACCAACTGCGCGTGCTCATCTTCGACGAAGCCGACCGCATGCTCAGCATGGGCTTCTACCCCGACATGAAGCGCGTCCAGCGCTACCTGCCGCGCCGCCCGCTCACCACCGCCATGTTCTCGGCCACCTTCCCGGCCTACGTCATGCGCACCGCCGAGGAGTTCTTGCGCCGGCCGGAGTTCATCAGCCTCAGCCGCGACCACCTGCACGTCTCCGACACCGAGCACGTCTTCTACACCGTGCCCGGCATGGATAAAGACCGCAGCCTCATCCGCATCATCGAGATCGAGAACCCGGCCGCGGCCATCATCTTCTGCAACACCAAGCTCAAAGTCACCTACGTCGCCACCGTGCTCCAACGCTTCGGCTACGACGCCGACGCCCTCTCGGCCGACCTCGCGCAGGCCGAGCGCGAGCGCGTGCTCGAGCGCGTGCGCCAGGGCACGCTGCGCCTGCTGGTCGCCACCGACGTCGCCGCCCGCGGCCTCGACATCCCCGACCTGTCGCACGTCATCCAATACGAGCCGCCCGAGGACTTCGAGGCCTACATCCACCGCTCCGGCCGCACCGGCCGCGCCGGCGCCACCGGCACCGCCATCTCGCTCGTCACCGCCGTCGAGCGCTTCGAGCTAGACCGCATCGCCAAGCGCTTCGCCATCCCCCTGCACGAGCGGCCGCTGCCCAGTGACGAAGAAGTGGAAGCCGTGGTCGCCCAGCGCACCACCGCCCTGCTGGAGGCCCGCCTGCGCGACCGCGACAAGCTGCAAACCGAGCGCAGCCGCCGCTTCGTGCCCCTGGCGCGCGGCCTGGCCGAGAGCGAAGAGGAGTTGGCCCTCATTGCCATGCTGCTCGACGACTACTACCAGGCCGCCCTGCACGCGCCGCTGCCTTCCGGCGACGCCCCGCCCGCCAACGGCGGCCCCACCAAAGCCGAGCGCGCCGGCCGGGAGCACAGCGGCGGCGAAGGCCGCCCCCGCCGCCCGCGCCGCCGCCGCGGCTAGGGCCGCTGCCGGGCGTAAGGGCGCAACCGGGCGCGCCTGCTCCCTGCTCACCCCTCGGCCGCCCGCGCCCCGCTGTCGGCTTGCACCGCCTCGCCGTCTGCGTACAATCAGCCCACTGTGCAAATCCTGATCGTGGACGATGACCCCCACGCGCGCCGCCTGCTGGCCCTCAACCTGGCCCACGCCGGCCACGCCGTCGTCGAGGCCGAAGACGGCCGGCACGCCTGGGCCTTGTTCCAGCAGGAGCGCTACCGCCTCATCATCACCGACTGGATGATGCCCAACCTGAACGGCCTGCAACTCATCCAGAACATCCGCGCCGCGCAAGCCGCGGGCTACACTTATATCCTCATGCTCACCGCCCTCGACGCCCGGCCAGACCGCCTCGCCGGCCTCGCGTCCGGCGCCGACGACTACCTCACCAAACCCTTCGATCCAGATGAACTGCTCGCCCGCCTGACCATCGGCGCGCGCGTCCTCCAATTGGAGGACAGCCTGCTCGCCTCTCGCCGCCAGATGGAAATCCTGGCCCTGACCGACACCCTCACCGGCCTCTTCAACCGCCGCGCCATCCACGACCGCGCCCTGGCCGAGCTGAACCGCCTGGCCCGCGGCACCGCCAGCTTCCCCCTCAGCGTCATCCTGCTCGACGTAGATCACTTCAAGGACATCAACGACCGCCACGGCCACGAAGCCGGCGACCGCACCCTGCGGCGCGTGGCCGAACTGCTCGACGGCCTGCTGCGCTCCTACGACGTCGGTGGGCGCTGGGGCGGCGAAGAATTCCTCATGCTCCTCCCCGGCGCGACGGCCGCCGAAGCCGCCGCCGCCGCCGAGCGCATCCGCGCCAAGCTGGCCGAAACGCTCCTGCCGCTCCCCGGCGCAGACGAACGGTTGTCGGCCAGCCTGGGCGTCGCCACGCTCGACGCCGCCGCGGCCATCACCGGCGCCCGGCCCACCGACAGCCAGGCCGATGAGGCCTGGCTCGACCAGCTCGTGCGCGCCGCCGACCAGGCTCTCTACACCTCCAAGCGCGCCGGGCGCAACCGCGTCACCCTGGCCGCGCCGCTGGCCGCCCGCCCCCATGACTAAACCCTTGTTCGCCTTCAACTTCGTCGGCTTGCGCGTCTCCTTCAGCGCCGCGGCGCTGATCTCATTCGGCGTCCTGGCCCTGGCCGCCGCCGCGCTGGCCGGCTGGCTGGCCCACCTGCGTCTCGGCCCCGCGCTGGCCGCGGGCGCGCTCTCGGCGCTGCTGTTTTTCGTCTTCGAGCTGCTGCACCAGGCCGGCCACGCCGTCGCCGCCCGCCTCACCGGCTACCCCATGCGCGGCCTGCACTTCTTCTCCGTGTTCGCCCGCAGCCTCTACCCAGATGATGAGCCTGACCTGGCCCCGCGGCTGCATCTGCGGCGGGCGCTGGGGGGCTTTGGCGTCAATGTCGTCCTGGGGCTGCTGAGCTGGCCGCTGGCGGCCTATCTGTTCCCGCGTGGCACAGAGATCTTGCCGCCCGCCGTGGCCGTAGCGGGCTGGCTGGCGGCGTTTAGCGCCGTCACCAATGGCTTGATCTTGGGGTTGGGGGCGTTGGTGCCGCTCCGGCTGCCGGGCGGCGGCCTCACCGACGGCGGCACGCTCCTGCACTACTGGCGCGAGCTGCGCGCCGAGTAGCGCCGGCCGCGCTCGGCGTCGGGCGGGGCGTCAGGCGTATTCGTCGTAGTCGTCGAGCAGCTGCATACCCGCCGCGCGCAGCGTGGTAAAAGCCGTCTTGCCGGCCTTGAACTCTACCGCCAGCTTCGGGAAATAATCGCCCAGCACCTGCTCCTGCCGGTCCAGCGCCTGCAGCGCGCTGCTGCCGCCCTGAATGGCGTTGTTCAGGTAGGCCAGGTTGAGCTTGATGATCTTCTCGTTCGCGGCGCGCTTCTTGGGGTCGAGCGCGACCTTCACCTTCTCGTAGGCCGCCACCTGCGTCTTGAGCTTGGCGGTGTGCTTCTTCAAATCTTCCACGCGGCTCTTCAGTTGGCGCAGCGGTGCCTTGAACTGGTTCGAGCGCGTCGTCAGCAGCGCCTGCGTCTCGGCGGCGATCACCGCCGCCTTTTGCAGCGCCGCCTTAGTGTCGGCGTGGCTCGAACCGCACAGGGCAATCGCCCGCAGCCGCGCATCGTTGACCGTATCGAGCGCGTCAAGCGCCACCTTGAACTTGAGGTTGTTGTCCTGGCTGCCCATGTACGCGGCCCGGGCGCGCTCGTAGGCCGTCAGCGCCGCGCCCAGGCCGGTGGGCTTAAGCGTCAGCGGCTTGCCCTTCTTCCACCAGGCCGCGCTCAGTTGAAAGCTCTCACCTGCGTTCATGCTTGTCCGGTCTGTCTCAGTTCGCCGTGCCCGCCAAAGGCTGATCTTATCCGAACCGGCTGCCAGCGCGCAAGCGCCCGCGCCTGACGACTGCCCGCCAACGCCTTCGGGGGCTTTGTCGGATTACCGGCAATT
This sequence comes from Anaerolineales bacterium, assembly GCA_020850595.1. Taxonomy (GTDB): domain Bacteria; phylum Chloroflexota; class Anaerolineae; order Anaerolineales; family UBA6663; genus JADZEK01. The sequence goes on along the minus strand of JADZEK010000124.1, from coordinate 53,554 downwards.
TGCATGAAAACCGCCCGTCAGCCGCCCCCGGCCGCCAGCCGGAAGCCCAGGTTGGCGCGGGCGGTGTCCGGGTAGTACCAGTTGCGGTGCGCGCTGCGCGCATGGCGCGGCGGCGAGTCGAACGCCCCGCCCCGCACCACATAGCCTTGCCCCGTGGGCGGCCCCACCGGGTCGCCGGCGTCGCCGCGCGCCGCGCGCCGCGCATATAGCTGCGGGTCGAACCAGTCGCTGCACCACTCCCACACATTGCCCAACTGGTCGGCGGCGCCATATGGCCCGTCGCTGTCCGGCGAGTAGCGGTCCACCGGCGTGAGCGCGCCCACCGTGTGGTTGCCGTTCAGGCGCGCGGGGTCCCAGGTCGCGCCCCACGGATAGCGCAGCCCCTCCGGCCCGCGCGCGGCCTTCTCCCACTCGGCCTCGGTCGGCAGCCGGAAGGGCCGTGCCGTCGCCACGCTCAGCCAGCGGCAAAAGGCCGCCGCGTCGTCCCACGTGACGTTAACCACCGGCAGTTGCGGCCCGCCGCCGGGCTTGGCCGGCCCCTGCCCCGTGGCGCGCCGAAAGGCCGCGTACTGCGCGTTCGTCACCGGGTACTTGCCCAGGTAGTAGTCGCTCAGCCGCACACTGTGCGCGGGCTGCTCGGCCTTGCCGGCCTCGGCGTCCTCCGCTGGGTCTGACCCCATGCGGAACGGACCGGCGGGCACGGGCACCAGGGTGGTCCACACGCCGGAGGCAAAGTGCACCACCAGCGCGCTGCCGTGCAGCCGCGCGCGCGGGAACTGCTGCTCGGCGGCCTGCTTGGCGCGCGCCTCGGCCGTGCGCACTTCTTCCTGGGCGCGGCGGGCGCGCTCGGCCTCGCGCTGCTCGGCGTAGCGGCTGGCCGCCTCGTGCGCCCAGGCGTCGTAGGCTTCTTCGGCCTCCTCGGCGGCGCGGCTCTTGCGGCGCGCGGCCTTCTTCGACCACTCCCACGCCGGGTCCGGCGCCGGCTCATGGGTCTCCCACTCCGGCGCGGCGGGGGCGCGCGCGCGGGCCGTCTGCCAGGTCGCATCGTAGCGGCTGCGGCGCTGCGGGTCGCTCAGTTCTCGGTACGCTTCGTTGATCTTCTTGAGGCGTTCTTCGGCGTAGGCGCGCACCGCCGGGTTCACCTGCTGAAGCCGGTCGGGGTGGTGCAGTTGCACCAGAATGCGGTAAGCGGCTTTGATCTGCTCGTCCGTCGCGTCCGGCGGCACGTCCAGAAGCTCGTAGTATTTCATCCAGCTTAATGATACTACGGCTCAGGTAGCGTCGGCCGGTCGGCGTCACCCGGCTCACTGCCGGCCGGCCCGCCATACACGCGGCCCTTCCAGCGCACACCCCGCCCGCTCAGGCCGCGCAGGGCCGAGGTCGCCATCATCGCGGCGAAGACCAGCGCGCCCAGCGGCAGCGTCAGGGCATAGCTGGGCGGAATCTCAAACAGCGCCGACACGCGGGCGCGCACGGCCACGATCACCAGCGCGGCCAGCAGCGCCTCGGCCAGCACCAGCGCCGCGGGCAGCCCGCCGCCCAGCGCCGCCCACAGCGCGCCCGCCAGCAGCCAACCCGGCAGCGCCAGCGCTCCGCTCAGCGCCACGCCCGCGCCGAACAGCAGCAGCCCCAAGCGGCCTTGCAGCCCGAGGTAGATGTTCTTGGTCCAGCCCTCCCACAGCTCCGGCAGGGAGGTATACATGCGCGTCTCCACCAGCGCTCGGCCGTCGGCGATCAGCAGCCGCCGCCCGCTGCGCTTAACCGCCTCGGCCAGGTCTTTGTCCTCCGTGACCGAGCCGCGCAGCGCCGCGTGGCCGCCCACCGCCGCATACGCCCCGCGCTCGATCAAGATGAATTGCCCGTTGGCAATCGCCTCCGGCCGGGCCGGGTCGTTCACCTTGCTGGGCGGGAACCCTACTGCCAGCGCGCTAAACACCAACGGCATCACCGTCCGTTCCCAAAACGTGCCCAGCGCCTGCCGGGTAAAAACGCTAAACAGCGCCGCCCCGTGCGCCTGCGCCGTGGCATAGGCGGCCGTCAGCAGGCCCGGCCGCGCAAAAGTGTCGGCGTCCACAAAGCAATACCAGCCTGCCGCGGCTCCGGCCGCCCGCACCCCCAGCACCAGCGCGTGCGGCTTGCCCGCCCAGCCCGGCGGCAGCGGCGAGGCCTGTATAACCGTCAGCCGCGCCTCGCGCGCCGCCAACTCGGCCAGGATGGCGGGGGTGGCGTCGGTGGAGCAGTCGTCAACGACGTAAACGGCGTAGTTTGGGTAGTCTTGCGCCAGCAGCGCCTCGACGCAGCGCCGGATGTTGCGGGCCTCGTTGCGGGCGGGCACGATCACGGCAATCAGCGGCGCGTTCGCGGGCGGCCTGCCCCCCGGCGTGAGCGCACAGCCGAAAGACCGTTCACGGTGCAGCCACCACGTCACCAACAAGCTCAGCGCCAGCCCCACGGTTGAGACGCCCACCCAGGCCCAAGCCCCGCTCACAGTGCGCCCGCCGCGGCCGGGCCAACGGCGCGCCACAGCATCGCCAGCAGGCGCGCCAGCCGTTCGCCCAGTGGGTAGGGCTGTTCGGCCGCACACCACTCGAAGACCTGCTGGAAATACGCGCCGATGATGACGCTGCTCAGCAGGTCGAGGTCAAACTCCGCGGCCACCTCGCCGCGCTCCTGCCCCGCCCGCAGCGCCGCGCTGACCGTCTGGCTCAGCCAAGCGCGGTAGGGGTCGGCCAGGCCGGCGGCCGACGCCCGCAGCAACTCGAACACCACCACGCGCGCCAGCTCACGGTCGGCCTCCAGCGGGGCCGCCAGCACCTGGAGTGCGCGGGCCAACTGCTCACGGGCGCTGAGGGCCTCGGCCGCCGGCAGCGCCGCCAGCGCCTCGGCCGCGGTGTGGGCGAGCCGCTCGCTCACATAGTGCAGCAGGCCCTCTTTGCCGGAAAAATAGTTGAAAAATGTTCCCTTCGACACGTCGGCGGCCGCGACGATGTCTTCCACCGTGCTGGCGGCAAACCCCTTGCGCCGGAACAGTTCCAGCGCCTCAACGTACAGGCGTTCCTTAGTGGCGGCCTTCTTGCGCTCACGCAGCGAGGTAAACCTTACAGAAAGCATCTACTTATTCCCATAAATATCGGTCTAAATATAAACTTAAGTGAAGTTCTAGCGCGAGGGCGCATTTGTGTCAACCGCATAGGGCAAATCACCCGAGAAAATTGACATTGTTATAAGCGAGATGTATAATGCTCCCACTCATCTAGGATGAGTCGCGCATGACGCGTCCGGTCGAGGGGCTTGTGGCGGAATGAGATAATCCGTTTCTTGATTACACCTCACACTGCACTGCCCCGACACTCGGCGCGCCGGCACGTTGGCCTTTCGCCGAGTTTTTTTATTCTGCGCCGAGGATAATCTAGCCCATGGCCGAGTCAGAAGACTTTAGAGCGCTGCTGGAAAGTTCCGAAGCCACCCCGCGCCCGCTGCGGGGCGATGTCCTCTCTGGCCGGGTGGTCGCCCTCGACACCCAAGGGATGATTGTAGACCTGGGCCTCAAACGCGACGGCGTGGTGCCGCGCGCTGAGCTTGACAAACTCCGCGAAGAAGGCGTCCAGTTCGAGGTAGACCAGGAAGTGCCCGTGGTCGTCATCGAACCGGAAGACAAAGACGGCAACCTGCGCGTCTCGGTCAACCAGGGCCGCCAGCAGAAAGACTGGCTGACCGCCGAGCGCCTGATGGCCAGCGGCGAGATGTGGGAAGGCGCCGTCAGCGGGTATAATCGCGGCGGGCTGATCGTCCAATTCGGCGATGTGCAGGCCTTCGTGCCGGTGTCGCACATCACCGACCTGCCGCGCGGCGTGCCCGAAAACGAGCGTCAGAGCCGGCTGGCCCAGTTGGTCAACCGCAAGATGGGCTTTAAGGTCATCGAAGTGGACCGCCAGCGCCGCCGCCTGGTGCTCTCGCAGCGCAACGCCCAGAAGGAATACCGCGAGAAGCAGAAGACCCGCCTGCTGGCCGACCTGGCCGAAGGGCAGGTGCGCTCGGGCGTGGTCACCGGGCTGCGCGACTTTGGCGCCTTCGTAGACCTGGGCGGCGCCGACGGCCTGATCCACATCTCCGAGCTATCCTGGCGGCGCGTCAAGCACCCCAGCGAAGTCCTGGCCGTGGGCCAGGAAGTTGAAGTGGAAGTGCTCAAGGTAGATCGCGAGAGCAAGCGCATCGGCCTGTCGCTTAAGCGCCGCCAGCCCGACCCGTGGCAGCGCGTGGCCGAGCGCTTCCAGCCCGGCCAGGTAGTCGAAGGCACGCTCACGCGCCTGGCGCCCTTTGGCGCGTTTGTAGACCTGGGCGAAGGCGTGGAAGGCCTGCTGCCGACCAACCAGATCGCCAATCAATCCGGCATCGTCGAGGGCGCCGCCGTGCGGGTGCGCATCCTCAACGTCGAGCCTGACCGCCAGCGCATTGGGCTGGCGCTCCAGGGGGTTTTATCCGCAGCAGCTTCTGACGAAGAAGCCGCCTCGCCTGTGCCGCCGCCCGCGGACGATCAGGCCGAGGCCGAGTACGCCGACGGGTCTGCCGACGAGTCGGCCCCAGAGGGTGAGGATTAGCCGCCAGCATGACCAAGACTGAAGAAAAGATCGTCGTGGAGGGCACGGTTGTCGAGGCCATGCCCAGCACCACCTTTCGCGTGCAGCTCGACAATAATCACACTGTGCTGGCCTATCTTTCCGGCCGCCTGCGGAAGTACTACATCCGCATCTTGCTCGGCGACCGGGTCAAGGTGGAGCTGTCGCCCTACGACCTCACGCGCGGGCGCATCGTCTACCGCTTCAACTCCGGCGGCGGCGCGCTGCCCGACCCCAACGCCACGCCCTAAGCGCGGCGGCGCCGAAATCTAGTCCGACACCGCCTCGCCCCGGCGAGGCGGTTTGGTTTAAGCCGCGGTCAGCGCGGAAGGAGGTTCCATGGACATCAAACGCAGCGGCACGACCCCCTCCAGTCGCGGCCCGGCCGAGTGGTTCACCGGCGCGGCGCGGCTCGACCCGCTCTTCACCGCCCCCGCCCCGGCGCGCGTGGCGGGGGCCGGCGTCACCTTCGAGCCGGGCGCGCGCACCGCGTGGCACACCCACCCGCTCGGCCAAACCCTCCTCGTGCTCTCCGGCAGCGGGCGCGCCCAACGCTGGGGCGGCCCCATTGAGGAGATCCGCCCCGGCGATGTGATCTGGTTCCCGCCCGGCGAGAAGCACTGGCACGGCGCGGCCCCCACCACGGCCATGAGCCACCTCGCCATTCAAGAAGCCCTCGACGGCCGCACGGTAGACTGGCTGGAGCACGTCACCGACGAGCAGTACGCCGGCTGAGCACAGGCCACGCGCCCCGCCCTTAAACACAAGCCGCCTCGTAATTAGCGAGGCGGCTTGTGTCACCACACCTAAATTCGTGCTAATTCGTGCTAATTCGTAGCTAAGCCTCTTCCGGCTTATCCGCAATAATCGCCACCCAATCGTCAATCTGCTCCTGGGCCAGCACGTTCAGCCCCGCCATCTTCAGCGCGGCATTCACCTGGTAGGCCTGCGAGTCAAGGATGCCCGAAACGATCAGCCGCCCGCCGGCCTGCACCGTGTCGGCCAGGCCCTCGGCCAGCAGCGTCACGATCACGCGCGCCAGGATGTTCGCCACCACCAGCGGCGCGCCGCGCCATTCCGCGCCGTACTGGTCGGCCAGCACCTCGGCCAGCGACCCGCGCCCGATCCGCACCTGCCCGGCCACGCCGTTGGCGACGATGTTCTCGCCCGCCACGCGCACCGCCTCGTCGTCAATATCCACCCCCAGCACGTGCGCCGCGCCCAGCTTGGCCGCCGCAATCGCCAGGATGCCCGAGCCGGTGCCCAGGTCGAGCACGCGGCCGCCCGGCTTCAGGTGGCGCTCCAGCGCCAGCAGGCACAACTGCGTGGTGGGGTGCGTGCCGGTGCCGAACGCCATGCCGGGGTCGAGCCGGATAGGCAGGTCGGTCGGCTCCAGCGGCGGGTTGAGCCAGGCGGGGATGATCATCAGCCGCCGGCCCAGGCGCATGGGGTGGAAGTTGGCCTTCCAGGCTTCCGACCAGTTGGTCTCGGCGATGGGCTGATAGTTCGGCGCGGGCAGTGGCAGGATTTGGCCCAGGTGCCACAGCGCCTCTTCCAACTGCCGGCGGCGCGCTTCCAGGTCCGCGTCCACCGGGAGGTACGCGCGCACCAGCACGTCGCCAGTCGGCCGCGTCTCGTCGGTGTCGGGCGCGGTCTCCAGCCGGGTGGCCTCCAGCGCCACGCCCTCCGGCGCGAAGCGCGCCAGCACGTCGGCCACCGCCTCGGCCGTCTCGCCGTTCACGGTCAGCGAGACTTCGAGCCATTGCGTCGTTGGCGCGGCGGGCGGCACGGGCTATTGCCCGCCGCTGATGAGGACTTCGCGCACGCGGTCAATCAGGCCCTTCTCCTGCGGCACGGCGTCGGGCGGCAGGGTCTTGGCCAGTTCCTTGAGCAGCTTCTTCTGCTCGCCGTTGAGGTTGGTGGGCGTGGTCACGGTGACGAGCACGTACATGTCGCCGCGCCCGCTGCGCTGCAGGCGGGGCACGCCCTTGCCGCGCAGGTGGAAGATCGTGCCGGGCTGCATGCCCGCCGGCACTTTGAGCTTCTCACTGCCGCTCATCACCGTGGGCACGCTGATGTCGGCGCCCAGCGCGGCCTGCGCCAGGTTCACCGAAACCTCCAGCACAATGTCTTCGCCCTGCCGCCGAAAGTACTTATGCGGCTGCACGGTCAGGGCGATGTACAGGTTGCCGTTCGGGCCGCCGTTGAGGCCCGGCTCGCCCTCGCCCGACAGCCGAATCTGCGTGCCGGTATCCACGCCGGGCGGAACGTTGACGGGCAGCCGCCGCGTCTGGCGCACCTGGGTGCGGCCGTGGCAGGTGTGGCAGGGCGTGGCGATGGTCTCGCCTTTGCCCTGGCAGGTGGGGCAGGTGCTCACGTTGACCATCGAGCCTAAGAAGGTCTGGCGCACCTGGCGCACTTCGCCCGCGCCGTTGCAGGTGTGGCAGCGCACCGGCGTGGTGCCCGGCTCAGCCCCCGAGCCTTTGCAGGTGGCGCAGACTTCGTGGCGCGTCACCTGCACTTCCTTCTCGACTCCGGAGATGGCCTCCTCGAACGCAATCGTCAGGTCGTAGCGCACGTCGGCGCCGCGCCGCGGGCTGCGCCGGGTGTTGGTGCGCGCGCCGAACCCGCCGAAGATGCTCTCGAAGATGTCCTCCATGCCGAAGCCGGACATATCCGGCGCGCCGTTGCCGCTGACGCCGGCATGACCATAGCGGTCGTAGGCGGCGCGCTTCTGCTCGTCCGCCAGCACCGCATACGCCTCGCTGACTTCCTTGAAGCGCTCTTCCGCCCCGGTCTCTTTGTTCACGTCCGGGTGAAATTGCTTGGCGAGCCGGCGATAGGCCGACTTAATTTCGTCGCCCGCCGCCTGCCGGGCGACGCCCAAGATCTCGTAGTAATCGCGTTTGGTTGCCACAGCCGCATGGCAAAGGACGACAGCCGCCGCGCCAGGGGGACCGGCGCGCGCGGCTCTCGTCCTTCAGCCGTTGCCTCTCGTCGCGCTAAGCGTCCTTAAACTCGCCCTCAACCACGTCGTCGCCGCCGTTCGGGTTCGGGCCGCCCGGCCCGTGTGGGCCGCCGCCCATATCGGGGCCGGCGCCGCCGGGCTGCTCCGGGCCGCCTTGCGGGCCGCCCTGCTCGCCGTACATGGCCGAGCCGACCTGCTGCACCACCTGGTACAGCTCGTTGGTGGCGGTGGTGATGGCGGCCAGGTCGGAGCCTTCCAGCGCCTTGCGCAGCGCCTTCACCTTATCTTCTACCGCCGCCTTCACATTGCCGGGCACTTTCTCACCGCCGTCGCGCAGGGCTTTCTCGGCGGTGAAGATCGCCGCGTCGGCCGCGTTGCGGGTTTCCACCTGCTCGCGCCGCGCCTTGTCTTCGCTGGCGTGCGACTGCGCATCCTTCACCATCTTCTCCACCTCGTCCTTCGACAGCCCGGAGGAAGCGGTGATGGTGATGTGCTGCGAGCGGCCGGTGGCCTTGTCGGCGGCCGAGACCTTCAAGATGCCGTCGGCGTCAATGTCGAAGGTAACCTCCACCTGCGGCACGCCGCGCGGCGCGGGCGGGATGCCGTCCAGGATGAAGTTGCCCAGCAGCTTGTTGTCGGCCGCCATGGGGCGCTCACCCTGCACTACCTTGATCTCCACCGAGGTCTGCATGTCGGAAGCCGTCGAGAAAACCTGGCTCTTGCGGGTCGGGATGGTCGTGTTGCGCTCGATCAGCGCCGTCGCCACGCCGCCCAGCGTCTCAATCGAGAGCGAGAGCGGGGTCACATCAAGCAGGAGGATGTCTTTCACCTCGCCGCCCAGCACGCCGGCCTGAATGGCGGCCCCCACGGCCACCACCTCATCCGGGTTCACGCCCTTGTGCGGCTCGCGGTTGAAGAGCTTGCGCACCGCTTCCTGCACCGCCGGCATGCGCGTCATGCCGCCCACCAGCACCACCTCGTTGATGTCGGCCGCCTTGAGCTTGGCGTCGTCCAGGGCGCGGGTCACCGGGCGGATCGAGTTCTGGATCAGGTCGTCCGTCAACTGCTCCAGCTTGGCGCGCGTCAGCGTCACGTTCAGGTGCTTGGGGCCGCTGGCGTCGGCGGTGATAAACGGCAGGTTGATCTCCGTCTGGGCCACGGTCGAAAGCTCGATCTTGGCCTTCTCGGCGGCTTCCTTCAGGCGCTGCAAAGCCTGGCGGTCGGCGCGCAGGTCTATGCCCTGGTCCTTGAGATATTCGCCCGCCACCCAGTCAATAATGCGCTGGTCGAAGTCGTCGCCGCCCAAGAAGGTGTCGCCGTTGGTAGATTTGACCTCGAACACGCCGTCGCCCACGTCGAGCACCGAGATGTCGAACGTGCCGCCGCCCAGGTCGTACACGGCGATGGTCTCGTCCTTCTTCTTGTCGAGGCCGTAGGCCAGCGACGAAGCCGTCGGCTCGTTGATGATGCGCAGCACTTCCAGCCCGGCAATGCGGCCCGCGTCCTTGGTGGCCTGGCGCTGGCTGTCGTTAAAATAGGCCGGCACGGTGATAACGGCCTGGGTGACGGCCTCGCCCAGATAGGCTTCGGCGTCGGCCTTGATCTTGGCCAGGATCATGGCGCTGACTTCCGGCGGCGAATACTCCTTGCCGCCCATGTGCACGCGCACGTCGCCGTTGGGCGCGGCGCTGACTTTGTAGGGCACGAACTTCAGCGCCTTCTGCACTTCGGCGTCGCTGTACTTGCGCCCCATGAAGCGCTTGATCGAAAAGATGGTGTTCTCGGGGTTCAGCACGGCCTGGCGCCGGGCCACCTGGCCCACCGTGCGCTCGCCGTTCTTGGGGTTCACCGCCACCACCGACGGAATCAGCCGCGACCCCTCCGACGAGGGGATGACGACCGGCTCGCCGCCTTCCATGACGGCCACGACCGAGTTGGTCGTCCCCAGGTCAATGCCGATAATTTTTGCCATGTCTGATTGCTCCGTTGATTACCGCGCCACGCGAACGAGAGCGGGCCGCAAGACCCGGTCCCCCATCCGATAGCCTTGCCGCACCACGCCGATCACCTGACCGGCTGCGTGCGAATCGCTGTCTTCGTGCGTCACGGCTTCGTGCCAGTTGGGATCAAAGGCCTGGCCCTCGGCCGGGATGCGCTCGACGTTCTCTTGCTCCAGTTGGTTTTGCAGCTTGCGCTTGATCAGGCTGACGCCCTGCGCCCACTTGGCCAGCGCCGCGGCGTCGGGTTGGGCGCCGGCGGGCGTCAGGGCGGCCAGGTCACTCAGGGCGCGGTCGAGGTCGTCGGCCACGTCTAAAAAGCGCGTTATGACGCGGGCGGCGGCGGTCTGGTTGGCCTCCACCTGCTCTTTTTCCACGCGGCGCTTGTAGTTGGTGAAATCGGCCCGGGCGCGCTGCCAACCTTCCAGATATTCGGCCGCCTGCGCTTTGGCCGCCTCGAGCGCGGGGTCTCCCGCCTCGGGCGCGGGCGCCTCTCCAGTTTGGTTTTCGTCAGCCATCGCTATGCTCAACTCTCAGAGATCAATCGGAATAGACTTCATACATCATGTCGCTCATCAGCCCGGCGACAAAGCGCACAGTGGAGATGGCGCGGCCGTAGGCCATGCGCTGCGGGCCGAGGACGCCCATCGCCCCGACGGCATAGCCGGCCACGCCGTAACGCGCCAGCACCATCGAGCACTCCTTCAGTTCCTGCCACGAGTCCTCCCCGCCGATGACGACTTCCACGCCGCCGACGTTGGGCGAGAGGGCCTTGGCCAAAAACTCTTCCAGGTAAGCGCGCTCTTCGAGCACGCGCAGCGCCTGCCGCGCCGACTCCGAGCCGGCAAACTCCGGCTCGGCCAGCACGGCCGTTACGCCGTCGCGGAAGATTTCGCCGCCGGACAGCGCTTCGGCCTTGCGCAGCATCTCGGCGATCAGGCGCACCACTTCCTGCTCCAGCGTGGGCAGGTGCGCGGCGTGGGCGGCCACCTGGCTGTGCTCTTGCGCCTGGCACAGGCTGTTGATGTGGCGCGCCGCCTCGCTCAACTGCTCCTGCGAGGGCGCTTCGGCCAGCGTCAGCATCTGCTGGCGCACCTCGCCGCCGGAGAGCACCAGCACCAGCAGCACCAGCCGCCCCTGAGTGGCGATCAGTTCCAGGTGCTTGAAGCGGGCTTGCATCTGCTGCGGGGCGGTGATCAGGCTGGCGCCGCGTGAATGCTGGGCCAGCACGGCGGCGGCCAGCCGCATCCACTCGTCCACATCGCGCCGCGCCTGATAAAACTGGTGGCTGATGGTGCGGCGCTCAGCCAGGGGCAGTTCGCTTTCGCCGGCGATGCGCTGGACAAAGTAGCGGTAGCCCTGCTCGGTTGGCTCGCGCCCGGCGGAGGTGTGCGGTTGGCGCAGGAAGCCGGCCTCGGTCAGCGCGACGAACTCATTGCGCACAGTGGCCGAGCTGACTCCCAGGTTGTATTTTTCCACCAGGGCCTTCGAGCTGACCGGCGCAGCCGTCTCGATATATTCTCGAATGATGAGGCCCAGAATGGTTTCTTGGCGCGGGGGCAAGGGTTCCATAGGCTATTTTGATAGGCCTGATAGCATTAGCACTCTCGACGCGAGAGTGCTAATGGGCTGGGAGAGATTATACCCCCCGCCCAAAGGGGTGTCAATGCAGAGGTTTATTAACGATTGACATAACTTCGCGCGCCGGCTTGACGCCGTCGAATCCCCGCGTTACCATCTGCGCGATCCCCTCGGAGAGCCGACCATGGCCGAGCTGCATGTCTTCACCGACGACAACTTTCAGGCGCAGGTGCTGGAGAGCAGCGCCCCGGTGCTGGTGGATTTCACCGCGGAATGGTGCCCGCCCTGCCACATGCTCGCGCCGGTGGTGGCGGACCTGAACACCGAGTGGAACGGCGCGGTGAAGGTCGGCCAACTCGACGCCGACAACAACGTGAACGCCACCATGCAGTACGGCGTGCTCGGCCTGCCCACGCTGATCTTGTTCAAGGACGGCCGGCCGGTGGAGCGCCTGACAGGCTTCATGCCGCGCGAGCGCATCCTCGCCAAACTCAAGCCGCACCTCAGCGCGGATTAGCGCTTTGCTGAAGCGCTCTCATCCGCTCGCAACCGTAACCTTAACCCTGGGCGGTAGCGCGCTCCAGCGCCCGTGATCCAGCGCGGTTACCGTGCCACCGTTCGGCTTCAGCACACCGCTCGGGCGCGGATTAGGGCTTTGCGAGAACGGGCGCGGCGGCCGCCCCTAGCCTTCAATTGTGTCATTCGGGCTAATGCGTGGCGAAGGTTTTCCGCCGCCCGCTACTTCTTCTTCGCGTTGGGCGGGTTCACGGGGAACTGCATGAAAAACGTGCTGCCGGGGAGGGCGGCCTCGTCGCAGCCCGCGCTCTCAACCCAAATGCGCCCGCCGTGGGCGCGCACTACGCCCCGCGCAATCGCCAGCCCCAACCCCGGCCCCCCGCCCTTGAACATCGTCTTGTGCGTCGAGTGCAGCGCCACTGAGCCGACCTGATAAAACTTCTCGAAGATCAGCTCGTGGTGCTCGCGGTCCAGGCCGATGCCGGTGTCGTGCACGCTGATTTCGGCCCGCGGCGCGCCTTCCAGCGCCACCGCCCGCGTGCGCACCACAATCTGCCCGCCGTCCGGCGTGTACTTGATGGCGTTGACGATGACGTGATAGAGCGCCTTCTGCACCAGCGTCGGGTCGGCGTTGATGTTGGGCGTGTCGGGCGCGTGCTCGATAGCGATCGTCAGCCGCCGGTCGGCGGCGTCGTTTTGCAACCGATGCACGATATCGTTGACCACGCTCTTCAGCGGCACCGGCACGGCCGCCAGCAGCCCGCCGCCCGCCGCCTCGCTGTCAATGCGGGTCACGTCGAGCATGGCGTTCACCACTTCGTGCAGCCGCTCGGTGCCGCGGCTCAGCCCGTCTAGCGCGGCGCGCAGGTCGTCGCTGTCGTGGAAGGCCGGGTCGAGCTTGATCACGTTCAGATAGCCCTTCATGATCGTCAGCGGCGTGCGCAGCTCGTGGGCGGCCACCTGGATGAACTCCAACTTGTTGCGGTCGAGCTGGGCCAGCACGCGGTTGGTCTTTTGCAGGTCGCTGATCGCCACCTGGTCGTTGGCCCGCATGCGGTTGAGCGTGGTGCGGATGATGCTCAGCGCCAGGCGTGGGCTGCGGCTGAGGATGGCCTCGAAGTCGGCCTTGTCTATCTCCAGCACGGCGCAGGCCGTCAGCGTGCGCACCGTGGCGGCGCGCGGCGCGTTCTGAATCAGCGCCATCTCGCCGACGTAGTCGCCGGCGCCCATGCGGCGCAACTGGCGCTCGCCCTCGGCCGCGCTGATCTGCTTGGTGGTCAACACCTCGCCCGCGGCGATAATGTAGAACGTGTCCTCGTAAGCGCCCTCGTGGCACAGCACCGTGTCGGGCGGGAAGTAGCGCAGGTGCGTCAACGCAGCCAGCTCGGCCAGGTCGTCGGCGGACAGGCCCGTAAACGTCTGGCCCAGCAGCCCGACCACCTGTTCAGGGCCGAAGGCGGCGGCCGGCGCGCCCGTCACGCGGCGGCCTCCGCCGGCGCGGGGCCGACCGGCAGCGTGAAATGGAAGGTGCTCCCGCGCCGGAACTCGCTCTCCGCCCAGATGCGCCCGCCCTGCAGCTCCACCAGGTTCTTCACGATGTTCAGCCCCAGGCCGGTGCCGGAGGCCATCTCGCGCGCGGCCCGGTCTTCCGAGCGGAAGAACTTCTGGAACAGGCGCGCCTGATCCTCCGGCGAAATGCCGATGCCCGTATCTTGCACGCTGATGTGGAGTTGCGGCGTGAAGGCCGCCCCCGGCGGGCGCGACCCAGGCAGGCCCGGCGTGGCGGGCGTGGTCAGGCCCACGCGCAGCGTCACCGCGCCCTGCTCGGGCGTGTACTTGTTGGCGTTTGAGAGCAGGTTGGTCAGCACCTGGGCGGCGCGGTTGCTGTCGGCGTAGGCGCGCGGCAGGCCCGGCGTCACCTCTACCGTCAACACCTGCTGCTTGGCCTCAATCAACCCGGCCGTGGCGCGCAGCACCTCGTCCACTACGCTCTGAAAATCGAAGAGGCGCAGGTCGAGGCGCAGGCGGCCGGTCTCGATGCGCGTGATGTCGTTCAAGTCGGTGACGATGGTCGTCATCCGGTCCAGGTTGTTCTTAATCGTGCTGAGGAAGCTGCGCTGGGTGTCGTTCACCGCGCCGACCGCGCCCGCCAGCATCAGCTCGGCCGACATCTTGATGGCCGTCATGGGCGTCTTCAGCTCGTGCGCCGCCACCGACACAAACTCGCTCTTGGCGATGTTGGCGGCGTTCACCTCGGCATACAGGCGGGCATTGGTGATGGCCACCGCGGCATGGTCGAGCAGGCGCGTCACGAACTCCACTTGCGCCGGGCTAAAGCCGTCTACATTCGGGCTTTCCAGGTTGAGCAGGCCGACCACCTCCTGCTCGCGCGCAATCGGGATGGTGAGCTGGGAGCGCGTGGCGGGCAAGACGCCGCGGTAGTCGGGGTCGGCGCGCACGTCTTTCACCAGGTTAAGCTCGCCGGTGCGCACCACGCGGCCCATGATGCCCTGGTCCACCGGCAGCGGGCGATCGGCGCGCTGTTCAACCAACTCGCCGTAGCCTTGCGTGGCGATGATGTTAATGCCGGCCGCGGTCACCATGCCGACCGACCCGGCGCTGGCGTCGGTGTTCTTCATGGCCCAGCTCAGCGTAATGCCCATCACCCGCTGCACGTCCAGCGCGGCGTTCAGCTCGCGGTCAATGCGCTGCATCACGGACAGTTCGGCCACGCGGTCAGCCAGGGCCTGGTCGGTCTGCGCGAACAGGCGGGCGTTCTCGATGACCACCGCCGCCTGCCCGGCGAAGGCGGCCAGCAGGTCGCGGTCTTCACCGTCGAAGGGCAGCCCATCGCGCTTGTTGATGACCTCCAGCGCGCCGATGGTGCGCTCGCCGCGCCGCAGCGGCACGACCATCAGGGCGCGGGTGACAAACCCGGTGCTTTGGTCAGAGCCGCTGAACCAGCGCGGGTCGCGCTGCACGTCGTTCACGATCAGCACCTGAGCCGACTCGATGGCCTCACCCACGAAGCCCTGGCCGGGAGCCAGGCGCAGGCCGACCAAATCGTGGGCCACCGGCCCGGCTGCCACGCGGAAGACATATTCGCCGGTATCATCGTCGGTCAGGAACAGACTGCCCGCCTCGCAGCCGAGGATATCCATAGAGGTGTTGACGATGCGCCCCAGCAGCGGGTCGAGGGTCAGGCTCTCGGCCATACTGGTGCTCATTTCGTTCAACAGGGCCAACTGGCGGGCGCGCTCCTCGGCCTTTTGGAACACCTGGGCCCGAACGATGGCCGAAGCGGCCTGGTCGCCGATGGCCCAGAAGATCTTAAGCTGGTCTTCGGTGTACGGCTCGGCGCCGGCCACGGCCATGACGCCCACGGTGTCGGCCCCGGCGTTGAGCGGCACGCCCAGCCAGGCCTGGCGCGCAGCCGGGCGGCGCGCGGGGGTCAGCCCGCGGCGGCGGCACTCGGCGGCGTAGTCTTCCACGCGCAGCGGCTGGCCGGTGCGCCACACCGCGCTCTCCAGCCCGCGCATCGGCCAGGGCTGCTGCTCCTGAGCGTTGTCGCGCTCGTCGGCCTCGACCAAGATGGCATAGCTGAACGTTTCGGGCGGCGCCCCGGGCAGCAGGATATAGAAGTTGCGCGTCGCCACCACCTTGCTGGCCTGGGCGTAGATCAGCTCTAGCAGGTCGTCGTAGGTCAGGGTGAAGTTCACCGCCTGCGACATCTGGCTGAGCACGTTCAGGTCGCGCACGCGGCGCTCCAGGTCGCTGATGACGGCGGCGCGCTCAATGGCCAGCGCGGCCTGGTCGGCCAGCGCCGCCACGAAGCGCAGGTCGTCGCGGGTGAAGGGCTGGCCCGAGAGCTTGGGGCCGAGCGCCACCCAACCGGCCAGCCCGCTCTGCCCCGGCAAGGGCGCATAGGCGGCCGCGCCCAACAGCGCCAGCCGCGCCCGGTCGGCGTGCAGCGCGGGCGGCAGCGGTGTTTCGGGTGAGAAGTACAGCGCGGCGCGCTCGCGGGCCAACTGCGCGGCCAGCGGGCCGGCGGCCGCGAAGCGCAGCTCGGTGACAGCCAGCGCGCTCTCTCCGCGCCCGCCGGCCTGCGGCGCACCGGGCGGCACAGCCGCGTAGTCGTCGTTCTGTGGGTCGCGCAGGAACAGGTAGAGCGCGGTGGGGCGCAGCGCCGCCGTGAGCTGCTCATCCAGCGCGCGCACGATGTCGTCGAGCGCGGCGGCGCGCGTGAGGGCGCGGCCAAACGCTTCCAGTCGCCGGCGGTAGGCGCGCTGCCCGCGGTAGAAGGTGTTATCCACCAGGGCTTGCAGCCGGTCGCGCAGCGGATTGAAGACCGCCACCAGCGCGAAGACCAGCGCCGCCAGCAGCAGCGGGTTGTTGGCCGGGAGGGCCGTGCCCAGCAGCAGGCTCAGGCCAAGCAGCAGCAGCCCATAGCCCGTTAGCGCGAGGACGGCCACGCCGGCGTAGATCAGCAGTTGGGTGGTCACATAGTCGGTGTCGAGCAGGCGGTAGCGCACCAGCGCGTAGGCCACGGCGACTGGGAAGATCACCAGCAGCGGCAGATCGAGCGCGGCGTTCAGCGGGCGCGTGTCGGCCACGAACAACGGCTGCAGGCTCCACAGGATCAGCAGGGCGAAGGCCAGCAGCGCGCCAATCAGGATGATCTGGCTTTGGTCGCGGGCCACGGGCGAGCGGCTGGTGAGCCGCCGGTAGACCATCAGCCCCAGGAAGGCCAGCATCCCCAGGCCGAGGTAGAGGTAGCTCAAGCGCCACGCCAGGATGTAGGCCGCCGGGTCGCGCCCGCCCAGCAGGTAGAGCGCCGCGAGTGAATACAGGCCCAACCCCAGCCACGGCCCGAAGGGCAGCAGCCGCAGCCCCGGCCGGCGCCGCACCAGCCGCGTCTCCTGCGGGAAGACCAGGCCCAGCGTCATCAGGCTGGCGCCCACGCCGGGCACGGCCAGGCTCCAGGCCCAGGCGAAGGCGTGCGTGGTGTAGAGGTCGAAGATGCCGCCCAACCCCACGGCCGTGGCGGCGCAGAACAGCCCAAACGCGCGGCCCGCTACCTCGTTGCGCCGCAGCCAGAACACCAGCACGCCGATGGCGAGGTAGACCAGCCCGATGAGGTAGGGCACCACGAACAGCGTAGTGAACTCGCCGGTGGGGAAGCGCGTCAGCGGGACGAGTACGTCCTTAACGCTCACCTGCCCCGCGCCTACGGACGACTCAACTTCGAGCGTGACCATCTGGCCCGCGGTGCGGCCTGCCAGCGCGCGCGCCACGTCGGCGCTGCTCTGCACCGGCGCGCCGGCGATGGCCCTCAGCCGGTCGCCGGGCTGCACGCCCGCCGCGAAGGCCGGGTACAGCGCCGGGCGCGCCGCCCCGACATCGTTGAACAGCATGGTCGGCTCGACGAACGCGCCGATGAACGGCGCGCCGTAGAGCCAGCGCAGGGCCAGGGCGGGCTGCGCCAGCAGGTAGACCACCAGGGCCAGCGCCAGCACCACCGTCACCGCCGCGCGGCCAAAGCGGTCCCAGGCGGCGCGGCGGGTTGGGTCGCTGCCGGGGCGGGCCGGGTCGGGCGCATCCTCGCGCAGCGGCGGGTGGCGCGGTGGAGCTGCGCTGAGCGGGTCGGCGGTGGTGGTCATAGAGCGGATTCTAAGCAATTCAGGCCGCAGGGCAAGCGAGCCGGTATTGGTAAGAAAGGCGTTTGAGGGCTCAGTGGGCGGCGTTCAGCCCGCCCGCGCCACATGGGGCACGACCGGCCCGGGCTGTGCGCGCCGCAGCCTGGATCTTAAACAACCGCGCCCGAGGCGGTGGGCCTCGGGCGCGGCGCGGGCCGGCGTTTATTTGGCCGTCTGCTTGGTGTAGTCGTAATCAACCTTCACCACGTCGCTGAGCAGCGCGCTGAGCAGCGCGCCCAAATCCTTCTCAGCCTCACCGCCCAGGCCCTTGATCTGTTTCTGGTAAGCCTTGATGGCGGTCTCGATTTCCTTGGCGTTGGCCTTGATGGCCACGTACTTGGCCTTGACCGTCGCCAGCGAGCCGCCGCCCTTCCACTCGCGGATGGCCTTGTAGAGCGGCGGGCGCTTGTCGAGCAGGGGGCCGAGGTCTTTGCTGAAGGTGATCTTCTTGGCCTTCAGCGCGCCGGCGTGCTTGGCCTTGGCGGTCTTCCAGCGCTCGCGCTGGGCTTTGAGAAACCCCGGTTCAATGCGATCCAGATCAATGCCGGTCCCCATGGTGTCGTTCTCCTGTGGATAGGACGGTTGCTGGTAGATATCGCACAGATTATAGTTTGATTCACTCCCACTACTATTAAGCCAGGCGCGCCGCCCCGCGCGCCCTGCGGTATAATCGGCGCATCAACGCCGACGGCTGGGGCCGCCCCGATCCACATGTCAGAAACTGAACCCAAAATCCGCGTGTTAGTCGCCAAGCCCGGCCTCGACGGCCACGACCGGGGCGCGAAGATCATCGCGCGCGCCCTGCGCGACGCCGGCATGGAAGTGGTCTACACCGGCCTGCGCCAGACGCCGGAGATGATCGCCGAGGCCGCGCTGCAAGAAGACGTGGCGGTGGTGGGCCTCTCGATCCTCTCCGGCGCGCACATGGCCCTGGTGCCGCGCATCTTGGAATTGCTGCGCGCCAACGGCCTGGCCGACGTGCGCGTCTTCGTCGGCGGCATCATCCCCACCGAAGACCTGCCCGCGCTCACGGCCCTGGGCGTGGCCGGGGTGTTCGGCCCCGGCGCCAGCACCGAAACCATCGTCGCCGCGGTGCGCGCGAGTGTCCGGCCTAGCTAGCGGGGCCGCGCTGGCGGCGGCCGTGCGGGCCGGCGAGCGCCGCGCCCTGGCCCGGCTGCTCACCCAGGTGGAGAACGGCACGCCCACGGCCCAGGCCGCGCTGGCCGCGCTCTACCCGTTTACCGGCGGCGCGTGGATCATTGGCCTCACCGGCCCGCCCGGCAGCGGCAAGAGCAGCCTGGTGAACGCGCTCGCCAGGCAACTGCGGCAGGGCGCGCCCGAGCGCCCGGCCGTCAGCGTGGCGATTGTGGCCGTGGACCCTAGCAGCCCCTTCACCGGCGGGGCCATCCTGGGCGACCGCATTCGCATGCGCGACCTGGCCGGCGACCCCGGCGTGTTCATTCGCTCGCTGGCCAGCCGCGGGTCGTTGGGCGGGCTAGCGCGCGCCACCGCCGACATCGTGCGCGTGCTCGACGCCGCGGGCTACGACGTCATCCTGATCGAGACCGTCGGCGCGGGGCAGAGTGAAGTGGAGATTGCCCGCACCGCGCACACCACCATTGTGATCGAAGCGCCCGGCCTGGGCGACGACGTGCAGGCCATTAAGGCCGGGTTGCTCGAAGCAGCCGACATCCTGGTCGTCAACAAGGCCGACCAGCCGGGGGCCGACGCCGCCCTGAAGGCTCTGCGCGCCGCGCTCAATTTGGCCCACCCGGCCGCGCGCCGCTGGGCGGCCGCCGACGCATACGCCGGCGCTCAGCCTGGTCCGCGAGCACCGGCGGAGCCAGGCGCGCCGCCCACCGGCCTGTGGCGGACGCCGCTATTGGCGACGGTGGCCCCAGAGGGGAAGGGGCTGGATGAATTGCTGGCCGCGCTCGACGCCCACCGCGCCTATCTGCAAGCCAGCGGCGAGTTGGAGCGGCGGCAGCGCGAGCAGTTGGCCCACGAACTAACCGCCCGCCTGCGCGACCAACTCCTGGCCGCGCTGCTGGCCCAGGTGGGGCCGGAGGCGCTGGCCGCGGCGCTCGACCAGGTGGCCGCCCGCGTCTGCGACCCCGGCGCGGCGGCGTGGGCCTTAGCCGAACAATGGCGCGCCGCGCGCGCGCCCGGCGCGGGGGGCGGTGCGCCCTCCGGAGAGCAGAGTGGATAGGAGCCTGTCACCATGATCCTCGGCCAACGCGTTCGCCTGCGCCCGGTGGAAAAGGACGACCTGCCGCGCTACGTCAAGTGGTTCGCGGACCCCGACGTGCGCGTAAACCTGGCCCTGCACCTGCCGGTGAGCCAGGCCCAAGAAGAGAAGTGGTACGAGCGCAACCTCCAGGCCGGCGACGCCCAGGCCTGGGCCATTGACGCCCAGCCGGCCGACATGGCCGTCGGCCCGTGGGTGCACATCGGCGGCTGCGGCTTCCACAACATCGAGTGGCGCCACCACAACGCCGAACTGGGCATCGTCATCGGCGCGCGCGACTACTGGAACCGCGGCTACGGCACCGACGCGGTGCAGACCCTGGTGGCCTTCGGCTTCTTCACCCTCAACCTGCACCGCATCTTCCTGCGCGTCTACGCCGACAACGGCCGCGCCATCCGCGCCTATGAGAAGGCCGGCTTCGTGCACGAAGGCCGCCTGCGGCAGGATAACTTCTCCAACGGCGCCTACCGCGACACGCTGCTGATGGGCGCGCTGCGCAGCGAATGGGGCCAGCCGCCCGCCGTCAGCTAGCGGCCGCGCGCCGCCGATTACCCCCGCCCATATGCCAGCCCATCGCGACCCCATGTACGGTGACATCAAGCTCTTCAGCGGCACTGCCTGCCCGGCCCTGGCCGGGGCCATCGCCCAGTACCTCGGCCTGCCGCTCGGCGGGCGCGACATCATCAAGTTCCCCAACGAGAACATCTTCGTGCGCCTGCACAGCAGCGTGCGCGGCAAAGATGTGTATGTCATCCAGGGCACGTCCGCGCCCGTCAGCGACAACCTGCTGGAACTGCTCATCACCATCCAGACCCTCAAGCTCGACTCGGCCGCGCGCATCACGGCCGTCATCCCCTACCTGGCCTACGCCCGCTCCGACAAGAAAGACCAGCCGCGCGTGCCCATCACCGCCCGCCTGGTGGCCGACATGCTCGAAGTCGCCGGGGCCGACCGCTACATCTGCATGGACCTGCACGCCGGGCAGATTCAGGGCTTCTTCTCCATCCCCGGCGACGTGCTCACCGCCTTCCACCTGCTCAGCGAGTACTTCGTGCAGAAGCGCGCCGCGCTGGTAGACCCGGTGATCGTGACCGCCGACCTGGGCTTCGCCAAGAAGGGCCGCAACTTCGCCGCCCGCCTGGGCGCCAGCATGGCCTTCATCGAAAAACGCCGCACCGGCAACGACGCCAACGCTCAGGCCATGACCATCATCGGCGAGGTGGACGGCCGCGACGTCATCATCGTGGACGACGAAGTAGACACGGGCGGCTCGGTGACGCAGGCGGTCGAGATCGTCAAGAACCACGGCGCGCGCGACATCTACCTATCCTTCGTCCACCCCATCTTCTCGCCGCCGGCCGTCGAGCGGCTCGGCAGCCTGCCCATCCGCGAGATCGTCACCACCGACACCGTGGCCGTGCCGCCCGCCAAGCAGCTGCCCAACCTGACCGTGCTCTCGGTCGCCCCGCTGCTGGGCGAAGTCATCCGCCGCGCGCACGAGGGCCGCAGCGTCGGCGAGAGGTTCAACGAGTAGGGCAGTGCCGAGAAGGGCGCCGGCAAAAAAGAGACTGGTCATCCCGGTCTCTTTTTGTTCCGGCGGCTGGCGACTCAAGTGCAGGGGCCTGCCCCCACCTTCTCAGCCCCGCACGCGACCATGGCCCTGAATAGTCCCCTTCGTGTAATTCGCGCCAATTCGTGGCTGATGTCTTGGCCGTGCTATAATCCCGCGCTACCTTTGGGCCTGCGTGCGCGTGGTGCGGCACGCAGTTTGTTATTGCGGGCCGCTGGCCGTGCGCGAGGTGTGTATGCCGACTAAGACTCTGAAGCTCTGGCAGTGGCTGCCCGTGGCCGCCCTGGCGCTGGCCGGGCTGGCCTGCGCCACGTTCGGCGGCGGCGGCCCCGACCAGCCGACCGACGCCGTGGGCAACGTGGCCACCGCCGCCGCCCTCACCGCCACCGCGTTGGTGACGACGCCGGATGTCCCCACGGCCACGCCGGAGGCCGGCGCGCCGCCCACCACCGAAGAGCCAACCGCCGAAGAGCCGACCGCCGAGACGCCGACGGAAGCGCCCCCGGCCACCGCCGCCCCGGCCGGGCCGACCTGCGCCATCGCCTATGCCGACTTTTCGCTTGGGGCCGACCCAGCCGCGCCGGTGCACACCGGCAACCTGTACTGCCTGGACGCCGGCGGCGCGCCCGTGGTGCTGGCGACCGGCAACCAGCCGAGTGGCCCGCGCATCTCGCCCGACGGCACGCTGATTGCCTTCCAGCTCGCTACCGCCACCGACGGCGTGTCCGAGCTGTGGGTGGTCAGTGCGGCCGGCGGCGATGCGCGCCTGCTCGTCGGCACGGCGGCGCTGCCCAGCGGCGGCGACACCACCATCAACTCGCCCAAGAGCTACCAGTGGCTGGCAGGCACGCACACGCTGGTTTTCGACACCCGCTACATCCCCGCCGGCGGGCCGTTCGGCCCGGGCGAGTACATCAACAGCGACCTGTGGACCGTGAACGTGGACACGGGCGTGGTCACCGCGCTGCTGCCGGCCGGCGCGGCGGGCGCGTTTGCCGTCTCGCCCAATGGGCAAACCGTCGCCATCGCGCGCCCCACCGGCCTCGACCTGGTGAACGCCGACGGCGGCAACTACCGCCAGGACGTCATCACCTTCCCGGCCATCCTGACCTACAGCGAATATGCCTATAAGCCCTTCATCCAGTGGGGGGCCGATGGCACGTTCTTCAACGTCAGCATCCCCTCCCCCGACCCCATGGCCGCCGACGCGCGCGCCGACTTCTACCGCGTGGGGGTAGACGGCATCGTCACGCCGCTGACCAGCCAGCCCATCAACATCGTCTTCGGCGGCATGGTCACGCCGCCGCAATACGCGCCCAACGGCCGCTTTGTGGTCTACTCGGTCTCGCAGCCCGACGGCACCGGCGAGGTCTTCCACCAATTAGAGTTCCTGGCCGACGGCACGGTGGCCGACCGCAGCATGGGGCCGACGCTGTTCCTGAGCGGCGGCCAGTGGTCGCCGGACTCGACCTACTTCCAATATGCCGTCACGCCGCTGGGCGCGCCAGGACAGGGCTACGTCACCGGCACCACCGCCGAGAGCGTGCAGACCTTCGCCAACGGCCTGGCCGCGCTGTGGGCGCTGGAGTGGCAAGACGGCACGACCATGGTCTTCATCGCCAAGCTGGGCGCGGCCGACACCTGGTCGCTCTACCGCCAAACGCTCGGCAGCGAGCCGGTGCTGCTGGCCGGCAGCCTGGGCGAGCAGGTGACGCTCGACGTGCGCCAGCCGTAAGCGCGACGCACTGAACGATGAACACGCCGAGCCGGGGCAGCGGCGCTCCGGCCGGGCGTGTTCTTATCATATCTGGAAGGATTGACAGCGAAGTGGCTGCTGCTACACTTCTGGTAGCCGAGAACAACCTTCTTCGGCAACAGGATGGGTTAGGCCTGTTGCTTGGCGCAGGAGGACGCAATGAGTGACTATGAGCAATTGATGGCGTATATAGTTAAGAGCTTTCCTCCCTACGCAGTCATTTCATCACCGGGCTCCGAGGCTAGCGTAGATGGCTTGATTTTTAGGCCGCTTCCGCACGGCGGATTTACATTCCTGAATGACGCCGGCCAACAAGATGTCACGCTCGCCGAGGCAATCAGCATTCTTGAAGCCGAGCTAGCGCTGTACAGCTGACTAAGCCCTGAAATTCGTCCAGCCATAACCTTAGGTCTCTTTGGAAGCCAACACTTCTGCTATCGGAGGGGTGTTGTGACTAAGCTATCACTAAGATAGATCAGGGCTGCGTGATTGCCTTCGCCTAAGCGCTCGCCCGCGTGGGCAGGTCGCTTTGTGCTTTCCAGAAGGCGTACTACCACACGTGCACTCCAATTCTTCGAGCGGAGTACATGGCCTGCCGCCCTTTTTTCCATTAGAGCGCGAAGTATTTGTCTTGCGCTCCGACTTTGATTTCCCGAGGAGCCTTGCGGCTTCTTCCTTGGCATCGTCCGCAAGCATCTCCGGAGTTGATTCGCTGTTTGGAAAGTCGTGGGATGAATTCATAATATGAGTATTGACAAAAACCTAACGTTAGGATATTGTGTAGAACAAATCTGCCATTTTGACAGTATAGTATCCGTTGATGAACGAGTCATTTTTCACTATCTAATTTGTCGTAATTCTATATACTCCGAATGATGACAGCTCTAGCTCAACCTACTGTAGCTTCGTTTTTTTCCGGCATAGGTGGCTTTGATCTTGCCTTTGAACGTGCAGGGTTCCGAATCACCACGCAATGCGAGATTGAGCCTTTTTGTGTGGATATTCTTACAAAGCATTGGCCGGACGTCAAGAGGCTGGGAGATATACGCGAGGTGAAGGATGCAGATGTCCCTGTTTCAGACATTTGGGTCGGAGGATTCCCCTGCCAGGATGTCTCAGTTGCGCGAATGGGGCCTCGCGCAGGGCTTAAAGGAAAGCGATCTGGACTCTTTTATCAATTTGCTCGACTTATTGAAGGATCACGCCCCCGAATTGTTGTCATCGAAAATGTTCCGGGTCTACTCTCAAGCCATGGTGGACGAGACTTCCGAATCGTCATTAACACGCTGGCCGAGCTCGGGTATGGTGTGGGATGGCGTGTGCTTAACAGCAAGCACTTCGGAGTCCCCCAATCTCGCCAAAGAGTCTATATTGTTGGATGCTATCGCGACGGGCGAGGTCCCGCAGAGATTCTTTTTGAGCCCGAATGCAGCCCGCGGGATATTGCGACGAGCGGACAAGATGGGCAGAGGGTTATTTCCCCCTTTAAGAAAAGCTTTGGAGATCCTCTCACAGGGCCAATAGTGCAGGGTATTGCTTACTGCCTTTATGCGTGTTCGGCGCGTCACACAGGTACAGATTGGAGCCGTACTTACGTATCTTACCCGGATGGCCGCGTGAGGCGGCTGACACCGCTAGAGAGTGAACGAGTTCAAGGCTTTCCACCAGGATGGACGCTGTTGGACAGACCCAGTGTTGATGTCGACAAGATGGACACACTGCGTTATACGGCTCTAGGCAATGCGGTAAGTGTTCCTGTCATCGAATGGTTGGCCGGCAGAACCTTGCCGGTTTTGCAGCGGCTCCGAAACAGTCAGGTCGCATACGAAGCGCCACAACTTTCTACACAGCTTCGTCTACTAGACGCTGCAGTAGTCTAGGATCTGGTCTGTCCTTTTCTGATTTGGGTAGCCGGCTTAGGGGTATCTGTCCAACTACCAACTTGAGAACAGTGATGCTAAATTTCGGTTCGGTTAGTTGAGCTAAAGCCGGTGCCGACAGTTCAATGCTGTATATTCCATTGCGAAAGGTAACCTGCAATATACGCTGATCGAATGCCCAATGGTGCAGACGGCATAGTGCCAGGCCATTGGAGACCTTATCAAGGTCATATTCCGACCACGGCAATATGTGAGCAGCATCAATTCCTGACTGGTTGGTTATTCGAGTCTTAGGGAAACGGCTGCCACAAGCAACACAAGTATGCTCATAAGCAGCCATCACCGCCTTTCGAAATCGGATACTAGCCGGGCCTCTATGAGCGGCATAATAGAGCCATTTCTCCTGTACTCGTTTCTTTAGCTCTATTGCTTCCGGCTCAATCTGCTCTATAGCTGGCGGACGGTCTGTTGCGACACTGCGGAGCATTTCCTGCAAGGCTGGCAAAGGATCAGTTTGATCAGAGTATGACACTTCATAATCCGCGCAGTTTCTTGCTACCTCTTTTTGTAATTCCTCAACAAGGCTAGTGGCAGCATTCGGCATTGGTTTGCCGGACACAACATAAGCCCTGTGCTTGCGCAATAGTTCTGAGATGGATGCCGGCAGCTTGTCAAGACTATCCCATAGCGCCTCAATTGTGCGCATACGTTTGTCGACGGGGATTTCATCCGCCGCGATAGTGTTGTTATTTCCTTCGACCAAATCTATCGTAACAGTAAACGACGTCGTATCCCTGGAGCGTACATCTTGAATACTGATATTCTTGATCAGGTAGCTGTTATTTTGAAAGACAGGTTCTCCGGCGCCAGCCTTGGCTTCGTCGCGAATCGGACGAGGCAGAAGCAAGATGCTGGCCATTTGCAATGAAACTTGTGGATAACCCCCGTTGCGCTTAATCCTTCGGAGGCGGTACTTACCCTGTCTTTCATCCTCATCTCGCGGTATATGTATTTGAGTGTCAATGACGTGTTTGCCCACCACAACCTTCATGGAAAGGTCCAACAAGTCGGCCGGCTTTGTGCCGTCAGGTGCATCGTCGGCCAGTTCATACTCTCCACGCCCGCCGCTCGCTTGTTTAGTTATACGCATGGCCTCTCCAAGCATATGGTTGGATGATTTCGTGGTTAGGCTGAAGTATACATCGAAGCGGGGTCGCGGCCATTCGTTGAGAAATAGACTGTGGACAACATAACGCAAGAACAGCGCCTGAAAAATATGCGAAATGTGAAGTCCACGCTAACAAAGCCCGAACGGCTTGTCATGCGTGCACTCCGCACTCAACATACATACTTTGCCACCTATGTTTCTACGCTTCCCGGAAAACCAGACATAGTCTTCCGTCGCAAAAGAGTGGTCGTATTTGTGGATTCCGATTTTTGGCATGGTCACCCTTCCAGATTCCGCTTGCCAGAGACAAACCGTGATTACTGGCGGGCGAAAATAGGTGGCAATCGGAGACGCGATCGACGTGTCACCAGACAACTCAGACAGATGGGCTGGAAGGTGCTAAGAGTATGGGAATTCGACATTGAACATAACCTGGACCGTGTATTGCGGCGGATAACCGCTGCGCTCCAAGATCGATAATAGCAGCCTAGTTAACTCTGATCGCAGTTTAAATAGCAGTAAAGCTTGCCTGTTCAGCGCCCCCGCTCATTTCCCGCCCCTCCCCGCATGTTATAATTCTCGTTCTCATACGTCGTTATCCGCGAGGCCACCTGCATGTTTCGCAATTTTCTCAAAGCCATCGCCGGCGACCCGAACAAGAAAGACATTCAACGGTATTCCACGGTCGTCGCCGAGATCAACGCCCTCGAGCCTGAGTTCCGCCGGCTCACCGACGCCGAGCTGCGCGCCAAAACCGACGAGTTCCGTGCCCACCTGGCCCAGGCCGCCCGCGCCGCCGGCGACGACCCCGCCGCCCTCCAGAAAGCCGAGCAGGCCGCCCTCGACGACCTGCTGCCCGAAGCCTTCGCCGCCACGCGCGAGGCCGCCATGCGCGCCATCGGCCAGCGCCACTACGACGTCCAACTCATCGGCGGCATGGCCCTGCACAGCGGCAAAATCGCCGAAATGCGCACCGGCGAAGGCAAAACCCTGGTCGGCACCCTGCCCGTCTACCTCAACGCCCTGCTCGGCCGCGGCGTCCACATCGTCACCGTCAACGACTACCTGGCCCGCCGCGACGCCCGCTGGATGTTCCCCATCTACAACCTGCTCGGCCTCTCCGTCGGCGTCCTACAAGAAGCCGCCCGCACCGAGAACGGCCGCAAAGCCTTCGTGGTAGACCCCGGCAAAGAGTCGGCCCAAGAAGACGCCCACCAAATGCGCCTGGTCGAGCGCGGCGAAGCCTACGCCGCCGACATCATCTACGGCACCAACCACGAGTTCGGCTTCGACTACCTGCGCGACAACATGGCGCTCTCGCTCAACGCCCGCGTGCAGCGCGAACGCTACTTCGCCATCGTGGACGAGGTGGACAACATCTTGATTGACGAGGCCCGCACGCCGCTCATCATCAGCGGCCCGGCCCAGGAAGAGCCCGCCCTCTACCTGCGCCTGGCCCAGGTGGTGCGCCAGCTCAAGCCGGATGACTACGAAGTCTCCGACCGCGACCGCACCATCGCGCTGACCGAGATCGGCGAGGCCCACGTCGAAAAACTGCTGGGCGAGCCGCTGCGCGACCCCGACCGGCCCGAAGACATCACCCCCGAGCAGGCCCGCATCCTCGGCCACCTGGAGCAGGCGCTGCGCGCCGAGTTCCTCTTCAAGCGCAACAAAGACTACCTGGTGCAGGCGGGTAAGATCGTCATCGTGGACGAGTTCACCGGCCGCCAGATGGCCGGGCGGCGCTGGTCCGACGGCCTGCACCAGGCCGTGGAAGCCAAAGAAGGCGTGCCAGTGCAGCAGGAGAGCGTCACCTACGCCACCATCACCCTGCAAAACTACTTCCGTCTCTACCAGAAGCTGGCCGGCATGACCGGCACGGCCCTGACCGAGGCCGAAGAGTTCGACAAGATCTACAAGCTGGCCGTCGTCGCCATCCCCACCAACCTGGAATACACCGCCCACAAGCCCGAGAGCGGCCTGACCGAGGTGGAATATAAGGAAGACGGCCAAAAGTTCATCTACTTCGGCCAGAAGACCGACCCCAAAACCGCCGTCTACTGGCGCCGCAAAGACTACCCCGACATGGTCTACCGCACCGAGGAAGCCAAGCTGCGCGCCCTCACCATCCAGATCGTCGAGCGCCACGTCGTCGGCCAGCCGCTGCTGGTGGGCACCACCTCGGTCGAGCTGTCCGAGCGCGTCTCCGACCGGCTGCGGCCCGAGCCGCTTCAGCGCCTCATGCAGGTGCTGCTCATCCGCGACGCCTGGTTCGAGAAGAACAACAAGGAAGAAGACGGCATGCAGGTGGCCGAGCTCAAGCCGCTGAACGACGACCTCTACTCACTCTCGCGGCAAGACCTGGCCAAGCAACTGAAAGACCTGGGCCTGTCGTCCAACCCCGTCGGCCCCGACAACCTGACGCGCCTCATCCGCGTGCTGGCTCTGCCCGCCGGCTCGGAGGCCGCCCTGACCCAGGTGCTGCAAGCCGGCATCCCCCACGATGTGCTGAACGCCAAGAAACATGACGAGGAAAGCCGCATCATCGCCGGAGCGGGCGCGCTGGGGGCCGTCACCATCGCCACCAACATGGCCGGCCGCGGCGTAGATATCAAGCTCGGCGGCGAGCTAGCCGAGGAGATCGTCACCGCCGTCAACCGGGTGCTGCGCAAAGCCGGCCACGCCGACCCCTACAACCTCAACAGCGAAGCCCGCCGCGCCGAACTGCTCAGGGTGCCGCGCGACAACTGGGGCTTGTACCAGGGCGAGGCCGAGCACTTCCTCCAGGCCATGGACGACGCCGCGCGCGTCAAGCAACTCGGCGGCCTGCACGTCATCGGCTCCGAACGCCACGAGAGCCGCCGCATTGACAACCAGTTGCGCGGCCGCGCCGCCCGCCAGGGCGACCCCGGCTCCAGCCAGTTCTACCTCTCACTCGAAGATGAGCTCATGCGGCGCTTCGGCGGCCAGGGCGTCAGCGACATGATGCAGCGCCTGAAGATTGACGACGGCGTGCCGATCCAGGCCGGGCTGGTCAACCGCACCATCGAGCAGGCCCAGACCCGCGTCGAGGGCTACAACTTCGACGTGCGCAAGCACCTGCTTGAGTACGACGACGTGCTCAACACCCAGCGCAACCGCATCTACGCCCAGCGCGACCTGGTCTTCACCAAGGACGACCTGACCGACGACTTCTTGGAGATGCTCACCACCGAGGTCGCCCGGCGCGTTGACCTGGCCGAGCACGACGCCGAGGGCAAGTGGCGGTTGTTCGCCTGGCTCGAAGAAGCCCAGCCCTCGCTGCCGGTCAGCCCAGACAAGATTTATCCGAGCTACGTGCTCGAAATCCTCCTGCGCGACCTAGAAGACGAACCTGACAAGCCCGCCGCGCTGCTGGCCCTGGCCCGCACCGCCCTGGAGACCGAGCGCGCCCACCTGCTCGAGGCCGTCGGCCAGCAGGCCGACCAGGCCGCCGAGCGCCTGGCCGCGCAAGTCAAGCAGAAGAAGACCGAAGCTGAGTTAGCCCTGGAAGGGCTGGAAAACGAGGCCGAGGAGAAGGGCGCCCAGGTCGAAGCCCGCGCCGCCTATCGCCTCGTGAGCGAAGTGCTGGGGCTGAACCTCACGCCCGACGCCGCCGCGCTCAAAGACTTTGACTATCGCGCCTTCAAGAAGGAAATCCCGGAGTGGGCCGAAGCCGCCACCGCCAGCCGCGTGCGCGTGGGCCTGGTCGGCGCCATCGAGCGCCGACTGGGGGCGCAGCTAAACATCCAACGCGAAGCCAAGCCCGACGAGATTTGGGACGACGTGCGCCAGCAACTGCTCGACGCCGCCGAGGCCACGCACACCGCCAAGGCCGCCCGCAGCCTGGCCGACATCGAACGCGAGCTGGGCCAGCACCTGCCGGCCGCGCCCACCCGCGACCAACTCACCCGCGCCCTGGTGAGCATGGCCATCGGCACGGTGACGGGCTTCGATCAGAAGACCCACCGCAAGGTCGCGGTGCGCACCCAGCGCCTTAACTACTTCTTCGCCGCCGCGCAGATGGTCGAAGACTGGTCCGTGGCCGACCTGAAGGCCGACGTGCTCGAACACCTGCACGGCGCGCTGGCCGCGCTGCGCGAGATGTGGGGCGAAGCCGAGTTCCGCCGGCTGGCGGTGGCGCGCCCCACCGAGCTGCCGCCCTTCCTGCGCCAGGCGCTGGCCGCCGCGCCGGATGTCAGCGCCGCGCTCTCGGTCGCGCCCACGCTCGGCGAGCTGAACGGCGAACCGCGCGCCCAGGCGTTGGGGCTGGTGGGCCGCGGCACGCTCACCCAACTCTTCCGCCAGATCATGGTGCAGGTCATCGGCGGCCTGTGGGTAGATTACTTGACCTCGGTCGAAGCGCTGCGCACCTCGGTCGGGCTGGAAGCCTACGCCCAGCGCGACCCGCTGGTGGCCTACAAGGGCCGCGCCTTCGAGATGTTCCAGCAGTTGTTGGTGAACATGCGCGCGGGCGTGGTCTCGCGCGCCTTCACCTACCGCCCGCGCGCCGACGCGCCCGCCCCGGCTCAGGCTCGCGCAACGCCGGCCCCGGCCAATGCCCCGGTGGCCGCCAACGGCGGCCCCGCCCGCCCGGCCGTGGGCGCGCTGCGGCCCTCCAGCGCGCGCGTCGTCGAGATGCCCGCCTCCGCGCCCGCCGCGCCGCCGGCCGCCCCGCCCGAGGCCCGCACCCTGGGCCGCAACGACCCGTGCTGGTGCGGCTCAGGCAAAAAATATAAAGACTGCCACTGGGGCCGCGACCACGCGGCCCCGGCCCCCGCAAGCGACGGCGGCGAAGGCGCGGCGGCGGAGGCCTCTGGCGGCGGCAAGCGCCGGCGGCGCAAGCGCTAAGCCGGGCCTCAACAGACCGAGAGGAGCAGCGCAGATGCAAGCCAACAGCAAGACCACGCAGCGACTCTACGCCATGCCTTTTGCCCGCGTCTATCCCGAGTACGTCAACAAGGCCGAGCGCAAGGGGCGCACTAAGAAAGAAGTGGATGAGATCATCCGCTGGCTGCTGGGCTACAGCCAGGCCGAGCTGAATGCCCAGTTGAAAAAAGAAACCAACGTGGAGACCTTTGTGGTGCAAGCGCCCGCGCTCAACCCCTCGCGCACGCTGATCAAGGGCGTCATCTGCGGCGTCCGCGTGGAAGACATCGAAGACCCCATCATGCGCAACCTGCGCTACCTTGATAAGCTGATTGACGAGCTGGCCAAGGGCCGGCCGATGGAGAAAATCCTGCGCCAGCCCGCGGCCTAGGCGGCTTGACCGAACAGTCCGGGGCCGGTCAGCAGGCTGACCGGCCCCGGTTTGGTTTCAGACAAGCCTGGCGCGGGCGGGGTATAATCCTCCGCACATCCGTTCCGCTACCCACATGCCCGCCGCCGATCTGCGCACCCGTTTGCAGCGCTTGCGCGTCCACCAACACCGGACGATTACCACCGACTCCGCCCCGCCCGTCGGTCCGGCGCAGGCAGATACGCCCAGCGGCAGCCCCCCGGCCCGCACCATCGCCCCGGCCCCGCGCGACCTGGGCAACGCCCTGCCCGGCGAGCGCGTCGAGAGCAGCCTGGGCGCCTTTCAGCGCGTTGACACCGTCTACGACCTGGGTTTCACCCACGGCCCCAAGCCCCTGGCCGAGGCGTTTGCCTACCCCGCCGCCACCGCCGCCCGCCTCGCCCGCGACGAGGCCCTGGCCCAGACCGACTTGCGCAGCCTGGCCTTCCTCGACACCGAGACCACCGGGCTGGCCGGCGGCGCGGGCACGCTGGTCTTCCTCATCGGCGTCGGCGCGGTGCACGGCGACCAGTTCGTGCTGCGCCAATACTTCCTGCTCGACCCGGCCCACGAACCCGCCCTGCTCGACGCGCTGATCGCCGACCTGGCCCCGCGCACCGGCTACGTCACCTTCAACGGGCGGTCGTTCGATCTGCCCCTGCTCGAAACGCGCCTCACCGTCAACCGGCGGCGCGGCGCGCTCGGCCACCGCCCTCACCTCGACCTGCTGATGCCCGCGCGCCGGCTCTACCGCGGGCGGCTGCCCTCCTGCGCGCTGGGCGACATCGAGCGCGGCGTCTTTAACATTGCCCGCCAAGACGACGACGTGCCCGGCTGGCTCATCCCCCAGCTCTATCACGACTACCTGCGCACCGGCGACGCCCGCGCCATGCAGCGCGTGATCTACCACAATACCGTGGACATCCTCTCCATGGTCACGCTTACCGCCCAACTGCTAGAGACCTTCGGCGCGCCCCGGGGCGGCGACGCCGGCCGCTCCCGGCCCGGCGCCATGCCCGCCCGCGCCGCGCGGGAGGCCGCACCGCCCGGCCCCAGCCCCGCCGACCTGCTGCGCCTGGCCTGCTGGCACGCCGACAACGACCGGCCCGCCGAGGCCGAGGCCGCCTTCCAGGGCGCGCTGGCGGGCCAACTCACCCTGCCCGACCGCACCCTGGGCCTCACCCGCCTGGCCGCGCTGTACAAGAAGCTGGACCGCCGCGCCGAGGCCGTGCCCTATTGGGAACAGCTCGCCTCCTTCACGCTCGAAGACCCGCTGCCCTTTGTGGAATTGGCGAAGTATTACGAGTGGCGCGCCCACGACTACCGCCGCGCCCAGGTGTGGGTGCAGCGCGCCCTGGCGCTGGTGGGCGGCTGGCCCGCCGGCTGGCAGCGTCAGGCCGCCGTGGAAGCCCTCCACCAGCGGCTGGCGCGGGTGCGCGCCAAGCAAGGCCCCGAGGCCGCCTGAGCGTGCGCGGTCTCCGGGCCGTGCTCGCTGCGCTGCTCCTGGCCGCCTGCTACCCACCGTTACCGACCCTCGTCCCCACCCTCGGCCCGCCGCCGGCGACAGCCACCGTTCCCACCGCAGCGGCCACCCCAACCGAGCCAGCGCGCGCGGCGGCAGACCCGCCCACCAGCGCGCCGGCCCCCAACGCCAGCCCGGCGCCGCCCGCCACTGACCCACCCACCGCGCCACCCCCGACCGGTACGCCGGTCGCCACCCCGCCTCCCGCCATCACCCTGCTCTTCACCGGCGACATCAACCCCGGCCGTTGCCCGGCGCAAATCGCGCTGGCGCGCGACGACTTCACCGTTTCGTACCAGTTCGTGGGCGAAACCCTGCGCGCCGCCGACCTCGCCATCGGCAGCCTCGACGGCTCCATCTCCGACCAGAGCGCCCCCTCGCCCTGCCCCCAAACCATGAACCTCATCGGCCCCAGCCGCACCGTGGAGGGCCTCACCTATGCGGGCTTCGACCTCATCACCGTCGCCACCAACCACGCTAAGGACTGCGGCAGCTACGGCTGGAACTGCCAGGAGCGCGCCTTCAACGACACCCAGGCCAACCTCAACGCCGCCGGCATCCGCACCGTCGGCGGCGGCGCCGACCTGGCGGCGGCCCGCGCCCCCGTCATCCTGGAGGCGCGGGGCGTGCGCTTCGCCTTCCTGGGCGTCACCGAGGTCGGCGCGGAAACTTGGGCCTCCGCCTCCGTCCCCGGCACCGCCCCGCTCTCGGCCGAGGCGCTCCCCGGCCTGCTGGCCGACATCGCCGCCGCCCGCGCCCAGGCCGATGTAGTCATCGTCCTGCCGCAGTGGGGCGTCGAGTACGCGCCGACCCCCACCGCCTACCAGCAGGACTGGGCTGCCGCCATGTTCGCCGCCGGGGCGACGCTCATCATCGGCAACCACCCGCACACCGTGCAGCCCGTGGTCGAGACCGCCACGCCCGAGGGGGCGCGGGCCGTCGTGGCCTACGCGCTGGGCAACTTCGTCTTCGATCAAGGCCCGTGGGAAAACCGCCAGGGCGTGCTCCTGCGCGCCACCTTCACCGGCGCGGCCCTCACCGGTTACGAACTGCTGCCCATTCACATCTACAGTCTCTACCAGCCGCGCTTCGCCGACCCGACCGAGGCCGCCGCCATCCTCCAGCGCGCCGACCCGGCGCGGCTGCCCTAACGGCCGCCCTGCCTGCCTGACATTCCGACCCGGTTTTTGCCCGTCTTAATGGTTGACGCTTTCCCCTGCCACGGGTTACACTGCGGGCATGTTCGCCTCCGACACCACCATCACCGCCATCCGCGACCAGACCTCCGTTGACCTGGACGACGAGGTCGCCATCCTCAACCTCGCCAGCGGCGTCTACTTCGGCCTCAACGAAGTCGGCGCCTTCATCTGGCGGCGGCTCCAGCAGCCCGCCACCGTTGCCGCGCTGGAGGCCGCCGTGCTGGCCGAGTACGCCGTCACGCCGGAGCAGTGCGCGGCCGACCTGCAAAAGCTGCTGGCCGACCTGCACGCCCACGGCCTCATCGAAGCCCGCTCCGCGCATGAATAAACTGCGCAAGTTCTTCCAACTGCCCGGCGCCGAACGCGCCGCCTTGCTGCACGCCTTTACCTTGCTGTGGGCCGTGCGCCTGGCCCTGTGGCTGCTGCCCTTCGCCGCCGTGCAGCGTTGGGCCCTCACCCGCCCGCCCGCCGCCCGCCGCGGCCTGCCGCCGCCGCGCCTGGCCTGGGCCATCACTGCCGCCGGCCGCGTCGTGCCGCGCGCCACCTGCCTCACCCAGGCGCTGGCCGGGCAGGTGCTCTTCGCCCACCACGGCCATCGCAGCCAACTCCACCTGGGCGTGGCGGGCGGCGCGGGCCGCGCGTTCGAGGCCCACGCCTGGCTCACCTGCTCTGGCCGCCCCGTGCTGGGCGCGGCCGAAGCCCGGCGCTTCAAACCGCTGCCCGCCTTTGAACAGCCCGCGCCGGAGGCCCCCCAATGAGCGGCTTCGCGGGCCTGGTCTACTTCGACGGCCGCGCCCCCGCGCCCGACGCGCTGGCCCCCGCCGAGGCCCGTTTGCTGCGGCGTGGGCCGGATGCCGGCGGCGCGTGGCACGCCGGCCCCGCCGCGCTGACCCAGCGCGTGCTCTTCACCACCCCCGAGTCGCTGGCGGAGGCCGGCCCGCTGGCCTCCGCCGACGGCGCGTGCATGATCGTGGCCGATGCGCGCCTCGACAACCGCGCCGAGCTGTGCGGCCAACTCGCCCTGCGCGACGACGGCCAACCCGACGCGGCCCTGATCTTGGCCGCCTACCAGCGCTGGGGCGCCGATTGCGCCGCGCAACTGCTGGGCGACTTCGCCTTCGCCATCTGGGACACCGCCCGGCGTGAGGTGCTGTTGGCGCGCGACATCATGGGCGTGCGGCCGGTCTTCTACTATCACAGCCGCGCCTTCTGCGCCTTCGCCTCCGACGTGCAGGCCCTGCGCAGCATCCCCGGCGTGCCCAGCCGCCTCAACGAAGCGCACCTGGCCGATTACCTCACCGGCGGCGTGGACGCCGCGCAGAGCTTCTACGCCGACCTGCCGCGCGTGCCCCCCGCCCACACCGTCACGCTCAGCGCCGCCGGCCCGCGCCTCAGCCGCTATTGGGACCTGGACGCCGCGCGCGACACGCGCCTGCCCAACGACGACGAGTACGCCGCCGCCTTCCGCGAGCGTATCACCGCCTCCGTGCGCGCCCGCCTGCGCAGCGCCTTCCCGGTCGGCTCCATGCTCAGCGGCGGGCTAGACTCCACCTCGGTCGTGTGCCTGGCGCGGCCCATGCTGGCCGAGCGCGGCGAGCGGCTGCACACTTTCTCGCTGCTGTTCGACGCCGCCCGCGCCTCCGACGAGCGCGAGTTCATGGCCCCGGCCGTGGCACTGGGCGGCCTGGAGCACCACACCCTGCTGGTAGACCCCGCTTCGCCCCTGACCGACCTGGAGCGCCTGCTCGACCTCTCCGGCGAGCCTTTCGTCCACATGGCCCTCTCGCTCCAGCACCAGGCCAACAGCGCCGCCCGCGCCGCCGGCGTGCGCGTGCTGCTCGACGGCAACTACGGCGACGCGGTGGTCTCCCACGGCCTCGGCCGCCTGACCGAACTGCTGCGCGCCGGGCGCCTGCGCACGGCCTGGCGCGAATTCACCGGGATGACCGGCGGCTGGCAGCCCCGGCGCACCCGCGCCCTGGCCGGCATGGCCTGGAGCATGGCCCTCAAGCCCCTCATGCCCGAGTTCATGCGGCAAGGCGTGCGCGGCTGGCGTCGGCTGCGCCAGCCCGACCGGCCCTATTGGGCGGCGGGCACGCCCATCAACCCCAGCTTCGCCTGGCGGCTCGACAGCGACACCGCACTGCGCGCCCACATCGAAGCCCGCGCGCGCCGCTTCCGCGACACCCGCGCCGAAAACCGCTTCAGCCTGGCCAAGCTGCCGGCCATGCCCGAACTGTACAACCGCATCGCCGCCGATCCGGGCATTGACCTGCGTCACCCCTACCTCGACCGGCGGCTCATCGAGTTTTGCCTGGGCCTGCCCGCCGAGCAGCGCCTGCGCGACGGCTGGAACCGCCTGATCCAGCGCAACGCCATGCGCGGCATCCTGCCCGAAGCGGTGCGCCAGCGACGCAGCAAGTCCTCGCCCATCTTCAGCATCGGCCGCGCGCTGCTCGCCAACGACATGCCGCGCCTGGCCGAATTGATGCCGGCCGTAGCCATCAGCGCCCCCTATGTTGACCTGGCGGTCACCCGCGCCGACTACGCCCAACTCCAGCAGGCGGCCGCGCTCGGCGAATATACCGTGCCGCGCCACTGGAACCCCATGCTGCGCCTGTCGCGCGTGCTCACGTTTAGCCTGTGGCTCGCCGCCGCGGAGCCGGCCGTGTTTGACACCAGCCCAATATCGGCATAGACTAAGCCCAGTCCCAGTTGGCAGCCACGGCGGCGCGCCGTCGAGGTTGTAGCCCGCCGCCCGTCAGCGCATTGAAGAAGGAGAGTGCCTATGCCGACGCCCCCTGAACACCCCCTCCTACCCGCCCAGCGCCCCTACGCCGCGCCCGCGCTCATCGTCCACGGTGACGTGCAGACACTGACGCTCGGCAAGAGCGGCCAGCAGCTCGATCAGGACGGTGGCGGCAGCTTCATCCCCGACAGCGGCCAGTAACTTCCATCAACTTTCAACTGAGAAAGCCCAATGCCCGTCACCGACAAAACCCCCCCCCAACCCGCCCAGCGCCCCTACCCCGCGCCCGCGCTCATCGTCCACGGTGAAGTGCGAACGCTGACGCTCGGCAAGAGCGGCCAGCAGCTCGATCAGGACGGTGGCGGCAGCTTCACTCCGCCCACCCCTGATGATAGCCAGTCTTCCTGAGAATCCCAAACGTGCTGTCCGCCATCCATTGAAACAAAGGAGAGCGCCCATGACCCCGACCGAACAGACTCCCACCCTCCCGGTTAAGCGCCCCTATGCCGCGCCCGCGCTCATCGTTCACGGCGACGTACAGGCCCTGACCGAAAAGGCCGGCCCGCAGATTGATCAGGACGGCGGCGGCAGCTTCCCCGCCGGCGTTCCATAAACTCACGCTGCAGCCATCCCATCATCCAGGAGATTCAATGGAAACGACTGACGAAACCACCCCCCTCCCAGCCAAACGCCCTTATACCGCCCCAGCGCTCATCGTCCACGGCGACGTGCAGGCTTTGACCGAGAAGATCGGCGTTCAGCCCGACGCGGATAGCGGCGGCAGCTTCTTACCGCCACCCTGATCGCCAAGCTTCGTGAGGCTCTCAACCCGCCATCAGCCATCCATTGAAACAAAGGAGAGCGCCCATGACCCCGACCGAACAGGCTCCCACCCTCCCGGTTAAACGCCCCTATGCCGCGCCCGCGCTCGTCGTCCACGGCGATGTGCGGGCTTTAACCGAGAAGAGCGGCCCGCAGCCCGATCAGGACGGCACCGGCAGCTTCAATCCCGGCAGCAACTAAGCGCCGCCCGCGCCGCCCCCGCCCCGCGGCCAGGCGCGCCCCAACTCCATGTTGCCCCACCACGGCCGAGCGTATGGCCTCACCATCCGCTCGGCCGTTCCGTTGCCCGAACTGCCCCCGGCCGCGCCCGACGCCCCCGCCGACCTCACCATCGCCTTTGGCCCCGTGCCCGACCTGCCCCCCTACACCGGGCTAGGGACGACGTTCTACCCTGCGCCCGCCGACATCCGCCTCGGCTTCCGCGACGCCGGCAAACTGGCCGTGCAAGGCGGCCGCGCCATCACCCTCGACCCGCTGCCCAACGCCGACCCGCGCGTGCTGCGCCTCTACCTGCTCGGCCCGGCGCTGGCGCTGGCGCTTCATCAGCGCGGCTGGCTGGTGCTGCACGCCAGCGCCGTGGCGCTGCACGGCCGCGCCGTGGCCTTCCTGGGCGCGCCCAAGGCCGGCAAATCTACCCTGGCCGCGGCGCTGCACCAGCGCGGGGCCGCGCTGGTGGCCGACGATGTCGTGGCCGTCAGCCTCGCGCCGGACGATCACACGGCCCCGCTGGTTTACCCCGGCTTCCCGCAGCTCAAGCTCTGGCCCGAGGCCGTGGCCGGGCTGGGCGAAGACCCCGCCGCGCTGCCCGCCCTCCGGCCCGACCTGACCAAGCTGGCCCGCCGCCTCAGCGCGGGCTTCCAGGCCGCGCCGCTGCCGCTGGGCCGCGTCTACGCGCTGGCCGAGGCGCCGGCCGTGGCTATCGAGTCGCTCGACCGGCAAGCTCAACTGCTGGAGCTGGTGCGCCATTCCTACGTGGCCCTTGCCCTGCCCCGCCTCGACGCCGCCGCCCACCTGCGCCAGTGCGCCGCCGTCCTCCGCCACGCGCCCGTGCTGCGCCTCGACCGCCCCCGCGACCTGGCCCGCCTGGGCGAATCCGCCGCCGCCGTGCTGGCCGCCGAAGCGACCGCCGGGGCTTTTGCCACGAACTCACACGAATAAGCCCGCCGCATGGGCTTGCACAGCCGGCGCTCGACCTGCTGGCTGAACCCTGAAAGCTCGGCCATTAACGGCGCCCGGATAAGGGCCTTTTAGCGCTCCACCGCCCATCGTCATGCTAACGGTCGCGCCCGGATTAGCCAGGCCAACCACTCGCCCCGCCGAAGCGGCGCCAACCCCTCCCCCTGCCTACCGCCGCCCTCCCACCTCCGACCTCTTACCTCCGACCTCTCTCCCGCCTGCCCCGGCCCTCTCACCTCTCACCTCGCATTTCCCGGCGGAATTGACTCATTTCACCCGAGTATGGTATCATCCAGGCCGTTCTCTTTCTGCGGCCGCCCGCATGTGGGGCGGCCTCGATTGTTGTAAAAGGAAGCACCTATCAGCGCGTCAGAATATCGCCTCAACGAACAGATCCGCGTCCGCGAAGTGCGGGTGATCGGCCCGAACAACGAAAACCTGGGCGTCATCTCGATTCAGGACGCGCTGCGCATCGCGCGCGAATCCAACAAAGACCTGGTGGAAGTCAGCCCCACGGCCGTGCCGCCGGTCTGCCGCATTCTCGACTACGGCAAGTTCTTGTACGAGAAGGCCAAGAAGGAAAAGGAAGCGCGCAAGGCCCAGAAGGTGATCGAGGTCAAGGAGATTCAACTCCGGCCCAAGACCACCGACCACCACGCCGGCTTCAAGGTGCGCGATGCCCGCCGCTGGCTCGAGCAGGGCATGAAGGTCAAAGTGCGCATCAAGTTCCGCGGGCGCGAGATCACCTACCCGCAGATCGCGCGGCAAGACCTGATGGACATCGCCAAGGAACTGGCCGACGTGGCGATTGTGGAACAGATGCCCGACCTGGAAGGCCGCACCATGCTGATGGTGCTCGGGCCGAACCCCAAGCGGGTCAAGAAAGAAGCCGCCGCCCCGAAGCCCGAAGCCGGCGCCGCCCCGGCCTCCAGCGCCGAAGCCTAACGCGTTCGTCGCCGGGCCGCCGTCAGCCCCGGTTGGTTGCCCCGGAATGCCAGGGGCAGGCAATGGATTGGGCCGGCCGACCGCCGGCCGCCGTCAAGGAGTAGTGGAACGTGCCTCGCAAACCGAAGATCACCAGTGGCAAGCAGAAGCTCAAGACGCACAAGGCCACCGCCAAGCGCTTCCGCATGACCGGCACCGGCATCGTGGTGCGCACCAAGAAGGGCAAGAGCCACCTGCGCCGCAACACCAGCAAGCGCACCAAGGCCCAGCTCGCCGAGACCGTGGCGCTCAAGGGCGCCGGCTTCATCAAGCGCGTCAAGCGTCTGGCCCCCTACATGCGCAAGTACAAGGCCAACCCGCCGGCCTAGCGCACGGGCGCTGGGCGGCTTTCAATTAGCGCCGGCGGCTTGGGGCACTCAACTTGCGCGGCCCGGTCTACCTGACCGGCGCGCGGGCCGTAAGCCGTAGGCAGGAGTGATTGTGTTATGCCTCGTGTTAAGGGCGGGCCCCGCCCCCATCTGCGTCACAAGAAGGTTCTCAAGCACGCCAAGGGCGCGCGCGGCGCGTATCACCTGCTGTTCAAGCGCGCCAACGAAGCCCTGCTGCACTCGCTGTGGTACGCCTACCGCGACCGCCGCAACCGCCGCCGCGACCTGCGCCGGCTGTGGATCACCCGCATCAATGCCGCCGCGCGCCTCAACGGCCTCTCCTACAGCCGCCTGATCGCCGGCCTGGCCAAGGCCAACATCGTCCTCGACCGCAAGACCCTGGCCGACCTGGCCGTGCGCGATCCCCAGACCTTCTCGGCCGTGGTCGCCAGCGCCAAGGCCGCCTAAGTCTTCGGCCCCGTTCCTGAACATTGAACGCGCCTCTGGCGACCCAGAGGCGCGTTTGTTTTCCCCGGCCGCGTGTACAATCGCTATATGGCTGAACGCCTCGCCGCTTACCCCCTGCCCAACGGCGCGCGCGTGGCGCTGGAGCACGGCGACCTGACCGAGGCCGCCGTGGACGCCATCGTCAACGCCGCCAACGCCGAGCTCCAGCACGGCGGCGGCGTGGCGGCCGCCATCGTCCGGCGCGGCGGGCGCGTCATCCAAACCGAGAGCGACGCCTGGCTGGCCGCCCACGGCCCGGCCGGGCACGACCGCCCCGCCCTCACGCAAGCCGGACAACTGCCCGCCCGCGCC
Organism: Anaerolineales bacterium; assembly: GCA_020850595.1. Classification (GTDB taxonomy): domain Bacteria; phylum Chloroflexota; class Anaerolineae; order Anaerolineales; family UBA6663; genus JADZEK01. The sequence goes on along the minus strand of JADZEK010000124.1, from coordinate 12,641 downwards.
GTCATCCACGCCGTCGGCCCCCTCTGGCGCGGCGGCGGCCACGGCGAGCGGGCCGCTTTGCAAGCGGCCTATGCCGGCGCGCTGGCCCTCGCCGCTGAGCAGGGCTTCGCGTCCGTCGCTTTCCCCTCCATCAGCACCGGCCTCTACGGCTACCCGGTCGCCCAAGGCGCCGCTATCGCTGCGCAGGCCGTGGCCGACTACTTCACGCACCACCCCGCCGGCCCCGTGCGCGAGGTGCGCTTCGTCCTCATAGACGCGCCCACTGTCGCCGCCTTTCAGCAGGCGCTGGCCGCACAGTTTGGACCGACCGCATGATCACCTCCCGCGCCAACGCCAAGATCAAATGGGTGCGCGGCCTGCAAGCCCGGCGCGCCGAGCGCGAGGCGGCGGGCGTCTTCGTCGTTGAGGGCGTCCGCCTGCTCGAAGAGGCCGCCCACTCCGCCGCCCCCGCCCACCTCGTGCTGCACACCGCAGACCTTGACACGCGCGGCCGAGCCGCCGTAGAAGCCCTCAAGCAGCAAGGCGCGCCGGTCGAGGCCGTCACCCCGGAAGTCATGGCCGCCGCCTCCGACGCCCAATCGCCGCCCGGGCTGCTGGCCGTTGTGCCCCTGCCGCGCCTGCCCCTGCCCGCCCCGCTCACCTTCGCCCTCGTGCTCGACCGGCTGGGCGATCCTGGCAACCTTGGCACGGTGCTGCGCACCGCTGCCGCCGCGGGCGTGCAGGCCGTGTTCCTGACCCCCGGCACGGTAGACCCGTATAACCCCAAGGTCGTCCGCGCCGCCATGGGCGCGCACTTCCACCTACCGCTCGTCGCCGCCGACTGGGCCGCCCTGCCCGCGCACCTGGCCGGCCTCGACCTGTGGCGCGCCGAGTCCGGTTCCGGCCTCGCCTACGACGCCGTGGATTGGCGCCGCCCGTGCGCCCTGCTCATCGGCGCGGAGGCGAGCGGCCCCGGCGACCAGGCCCGCGCCCTCGCCCCCCAGGCCGTCCACATCTTTATGCCCGGCCCCACCGAGTCGCTCAACGCCGCCCTGGCCGCCGGCATCCTGCTCTTCGAAGCCGCCCGCCAGCGCCGGCAACGGATTATTTAACGGATGTAACGGATGGGGGCAAGACACACCAGCGCCATAGGCACCATTACCGCCCGCTGCCACCGCCCGGCCCGCCCCGCCCTCGGCCATCGCCCTACATTCGTGTCCCCCAAAATTCGTGCTAATTCGTGGCAAAAATCCTCTTCGCCCCGCCCCCTCACCTGGACCCCCTTCCTCCCCCTCTGCCGGGTATAATTTCCCCACCATGCCGACAGCCTCCTCCTGGTGGCACACCCTCCGCGCCCGCTTCCGCCCGCCGGCCCCCGCCCGCGACGAAGCCGCCATGTTCGCCCTCCAGCGCAGCCGCCTCGCCAACGGCCTGCGGCTGTGGGTCAAACCGCGCCCCGGCGCCGGCACCGTCATGCTGCTCCTCCAGGTCGCCGTCGGCTCGCGCCACGAGACCAAACAAGACAACGGCATCAGCCACTTCTTAGAGCACATGCTCTTCACCGGCACCCGCCGCTGGAACGAGCAGGAAGTCGTCGAAGTCATCCGGCGGCAGGGCGGCGCGAGCAACGCCCGCACCGCCCGCGAAGACACCGTCTACTGGCTGCACCTCAAAGCCGAAGACCTGGAGCTAGGCCTCGACTGGCTGGCCGAGGTCGTCTTCCACCCCACCCTGCCGGAGGCCAAGTTCGGCAAAGAGCGCCACGTCATCATTCAAGAGAAGGGCGGCGAGATCGGCGCGCTGGAGCAGGTGGGCGAATGGATTGAAGACCTCGGCCTCGGCTACAACGTCTTCCGCGCCGTGCGCCACCGCCTCTACCCCAAAAGCTCGCTGCTGCTGCCCGTCATCGGCGACGACCGCTCCCTGCGCCGCATCAAGTATGCCGACCTGCAAACCTTCTACCGGCAGCACTATGTACCCAACAACATGACTCTCATCGCCGTCGGCGACGTGACCCCCGAGCAGGTCACGGCCGGCGCGGAGCGCATTTTCGGCGGCTTCCCGGCCGGGCGGCTGCCGCCACGCCCCGTCACGCCCGCGCCGCAGCCCAGCGGCTTCAGCCTGCGCCTGCGCGGCCCCAGCGTCAACGAACAGGGCCAAATCCTGCTCGGCGCGCCGCTCCCCGGCCTCAACCACCCCGACCGGTGGGCCTTGGGCGTGCTGGCCGAAATCCTCGACAACACCCTCACCCAAGACATTCGCTACAAGCGCGGCCTGGTCTACGGCATTGACGTCTACCCCGCCCTCTACACCGACGTGGGCTACTTCGTCGTCTACACCGTCGCCGACAGCAGCCGCTTCCCCGAAATCCTGGCCGAGGTCGAGGCGCAGATCGGACGCGCCCTGCGCGGCGAATTCGAGCCGCAGACCGTGGCCGAGGCCAAATCGGCCATTCGCGGGCGGCTGCTGCTGGGCATGGAAAGCAACAGCGACTTCGGCTGGTGGCTGACCAGCATGAGCCTGATCGTGGATGACCAGCAGCCCGTGCCCAACCTGTTTGAGATGGTAGACGCCGTCACCCCCGCCGACGTGGCGCGCGTGGCCCACGACTACCTCAGCCCCGAAAAGCGCTACCAGGCCATCCACCGCCCGGGCGTCACCCCCGCCCGCCTGCGCCGCCCCGCCCTGCTCACCGTCGGGCTGGCCGCCCTCGGCCTCAGCGCTTTCCTCTTCATCCGCCGCCGCAAAAAACCCGCCGATTAATTGCCTGCCAGCCCCCCGCCCCTCTAAGCGCCCGCTGCCTGTCCCGCCCACCTCTCACCTCCCACCTCTCACATCTCATTTCCCCTCCGACCTCCAACCTCCGACCTCTGACTTCCAATTTGACAACCCCGCCCCGCCCTGTTACACTACCCGCGCTCTTGGGGTAAGCGTTTTCTGAAACGGCGCCGGCAAGCAAGGCGTCGTTTGTTGTCTCAGGCCGCAGCCTGGGCCGCGCCCCCGCGAGACTTCCGGGCGAGGAGGTGAAATACCATGACCAGTGTCACCCTACGGCCAAATGAATCTCAGGAGCAGCTGTTTAAGCGCTTCAAGAAGAAAGTCATGCGCAGCGGCTTGCTCAGCCAACTGCGCAATAAGCGGTGGTTCGTCTCCAAGAGCGAAGTCCGCCGCATCGAAAAGAAGAAGGCCATTCGCCGCATCAACAAGCGCAAGCGCCGCGACAGCGAAGACTAGCTGATACGCCGCCGGCCCGGTCACAGTGACCGGGCCGGTTTTTTTATCGTTCGGATTTTGGGAGCAAGCCTAATCGGCGCCCCTCCCGTGATCTGATCCCGAACATTGTCCCGTTAACACCGTTCGTGCCAGAGCTTTTTTGGCGGGCCGCCTCCCCCAGTCACGCCCACGGTCGCGAGCGGATTAGCGCCCTTCGCTCCCACCCACCATTAGCGCCGGGGCCTTTTAGCGCCCCGCCCTCCAACGCCACCGACACGGTCGCGAGCGGATTAGCCTTTTGCCTTTCGCCCTCATCCACCCGCCGTCGCCAGGAACGCATCCACCAGCGCCAGCGCCTCCGCCGGGCCGGCGTACGCCCCCAGCCGCAGCCCCGGCTCGGTGTTCCCCAGCAGCATCTTCGACACCCGCCCGCCCGCCCGGTACAGGCACAGCACCGGTAGCCCGCGCCCCAGCGCCAGCGCAATCTCATACCCCACCCCGTGCGACGGCGTGCTCACCTCCGCGATCAGCGCGTCGGCCGCATTCACCCAAGCCACATCGCGTGCGTACACCACGCCGGGGTCAATCTCCGCCTCCTCAGCCAGAATGCCCACCCCTGCCAGCGCCGCCGTCGGCACCGTGTGCCCACGCGCCTCCAGGTGGCCAACCAGCGCGGCGTAGACCGGCTGGTCGGCGCGCCCGCCCGTAATCGAACAGGAAAAGTAGATCTTCATCCTGGCTCCTAATTGCCCTGCGCGGGTCTTCTGTCTATAATTCCCGTCAAATCGCGGTAGAGGCGCCTATGACCACCAACCCGCTGCGTTTCACCAAAGAAGAAGCCGCCCGGCTCGCCAGCGAGAATTCCCAGCTGCGCGCCGAGCTTCAGGCCGTGCGCCAATCGCTGCGGGCGCTCACCACCCTCTACTTCGCCTCGCAGCACATCACGCCCGAAGTAGACGTGCTGCAACTGCTGGGCGAGATTCTCGACACCGCCCTGGCGGTGCTCAAGGCCACCGACGGCTCGCTCGCCCTCACCGACGAAGAGACCGGCGACCTGGTCTTCACCGTCGTGCGCGGCAGCGCCGCCAACCGGCTCAGCGGCTACCGCCTGGCCGCCGGCGCCGGCATTATCGGCTGGGTGGCTCAGCACCGCGAACCCCAAAACGTGCGCGAAGTGCGCCTCGACCCGCGCTTCTATCCGCGTGTGGACGAAGCCTTCGGCTTTAACACCCGCTCGATGGTCAGCGTCCCCGTCAACCTGGATGACGGCCGCGTGCTGGGCGTCGTCTCGGTGCTCAACAAAGCCTCCGACAAAGAGTTCACCCAAGACGACCTCGACCTGATGCTGGTCGTGGCCCAACTGGCCGCCACGGCCATGCGCCGCGCCGAGCGCGCCCTCGAAGCCGCCGAGCGCGACCGCCGCCGCGCCGCGCTGCTGACGCCCCCCAAGCAACCCTGACCTCCGCCCCGCATGGATAACCTGCCGCCCGGCCTGACCCTCGGCGCGTACCGCATTATCAGCCAGATCGGCCAGGGCGGCATGGCCTCAGTCTACAAAGCCTACCAGCCGGCCATGGACCGCTACGTGGCCCTCAAGGTGCTACCGCGCAACCTGGCTGCCTCGCGCGAGTTCACCGGCCGCTTCGAACACGAGGCCCGCCTCATCGCCCGCCTTGAGCACGCCCACATCCTGCCCGTCCACGACTACGGCACGGCCGACGGCTACACCTACCTGGCCATGCGCTACGTCGAAGCCGGCACCCTCAAGGACCGCCTGCAAGCCGGCCCGCTCACCCCCGCCGAGATTGACCGCTACTTCACCCAGCTCGCCGACGCGCTCGATTACGCCCACGGCCTGGGCATCATCCACCGCGACCTCAAGCCCTCCAACGCCCTGCTCGACAAGCGCGGCAACCTATTCCTCACCGACTTCGGCATCGCCAAGCTGCTGGAGGGCAGCCCAGAGTTTACCAGCACCGGCGCCATGGTCGGCACCCCGGCCTACATGAGCCCCGAACAGGCGCAGGGCCACCGCGTGGACCTGCGCACCGACATCTACTCCCTCGGCATCGTGCTGTTTGAGATGGTGACCGGCCGCGTGCCCTTCGAAGCCGACACGCCCCTGGCCGTCATCCTCAAGCACCTCAACGCGCCCTTGCCCCTGCCCAGCAGCCTCAAGCCCGACGTGCCGCCCGACGTGGAGCGCGTGCTGCTCAAGGCCCTGACCAAAGACCGCGACGAGCGCTTCGCCACCACCGCCGACTTCATCGCCGCCTGGCAGCAAGCGCGGCCCGCCTTCCTCAACCGGCCCGCTCCGGCCGCGCCGCCCCCGCCAACCGCCACCGTGCCCCGGCCACTGCCGGCCGCGCCGACCGCCGCTGAGCCGCTGCCGGCCGCGCCCGCTCCACCGACCGTAGCGCCGCCTCCCGCCGCCCCGCCTCCCGCCGCGGTTTCGCCGTCCGTCACACCGCTGCCCGCGCCCGCCCCCCGCCCTGAGTCGCGCGCGCGCTGGGGACTGCTGGGCCTCGCCGCCGGCGCGGTCGTGCTGCTCGCGGCGGTGCTGGCCTGCGGCGCGCTGGCCTGGGCGCTCATCAACGGCCCGCTCGCCAACCTGGGTGCGCCCCCCGCCCCCACCGAAGACCCCGGCCGCCCGCAGCCCACCGCCGGCCCCGGCGGCGAGGCCCCCGCGGGGTGGCAATCGTGGGCCGCCGCCAACACCATTTGGGCCGTCGCCGTGTCCGTGGAGGGCCAACTCATCACCGGCGGGCCGGGCAGCGTCGTCGGGTGGGATATGTCTACCGGCGAGGCCGACACCCAGTTCAACGGCGCTAACGGCCTGCCCAGCCCCGAGGTCTACGCCCTCCTATCTGACCCCGACCACGGCCTGTTCTGGATCGGCACCGCCGACGGCCTGGTTGCCACTGACGGCCAAAGCCTCACCTACTACCGCCAGGAAAACGGCCTCGACACCAACGTCATCTTCGCCTTGGCCCAAACCAGCTACGGCCTGTTGGCCGGCCTCGCCTACAGCGGCGAAGACGGCGCCGGGCTAGACATTTACACCGACGACGCCTGGCAGCGCTTCCCCGAGTTCCCCTCCGTCAGCGACGAGACCGACCCCGACCACCTCTCCACCACCGTGCTGGCGATCGTGGAAGACCCCGACAGCGGCCTGTGGGTGAGCACGACCAACGGCCTCGGCCGCTACGACGGCCAAAGCTGGACGCGCTACACCCTCGACGACGGCCTGCCGCAGACCGGCCTGCGCTCGCTGGCCGTCATCAACGGCGAGTTATGGGCCGGCGCCGACAACGGCGTGGTGCGCTTCAACGGGGAGGGTTTCGAGTTCGTGCCGGGGCTGGAAGGCTGGTCCGTCAACAGCTTGCTGGCGACCTCCACCGGCGAAGTGTGGGCCTCCCTCGGCGACGGCCTGGCGCACCGCGCCTTCGACGCCGAAGAGTGGGTGTTCCTCGACCCGGCCGACCTCCCCGCCTACGGCATTTACCGCGGCGTGGAGGGGCCAGACGGCGCGCTCTACTTCGGCACCGACGCCGGCGTGCTGCGCCTCAACGGCCAGGAGCGCACCGTCTGGAGCGCCGCCAACCTGCCCAGCGCCGCCGCCTATGGGGCCATTCGCCTGGGGCCGCAGCCCGGCCAGCTCTGGTTCATCGAGGCCTACGGCACGCGCACCGATGTCTTCGACCTGACCGCCGGCGCCTGGCAGCCCGGCCCCACCCTCAACTGTGATTACTGCGCGCCGCTGGCCCAAGACGCCCAGGGGCGCTGGTGGGCGGGCGGCGACCTGGGCGCCTGGCTCTTCGACGCCGGCGGCGACACCGTGGTCCACCTGACCGCCGCCGACGGCCTGCCCGCCGACGGCGTCTATAGCGCGGCCATCGCCCCTGATGGCGCAGCCTTCCTCGCCACCTACGCGGGCGTAGCCGTCTACCAGGACGGCGCCATCGTGGATATCTACACCGCCGACAGGGTCGGCCTCGCCGGCGACGCCGTGCACGCCGTGTGGACCACCAGCGATGGCGCGCTGTGGGTGGCCGCCGAGCATGGCGTCAGCCGCCGCGGCAACGACGGCGAGTGGCAGCACTTCGATGCCGGCGACCCGTTCGAGAGCCAGGTGTGGGTGGAAGACGTGACCGAAGCCCCCGACGGCGCGGTGTGGATCGCCACCAGCGGCGAGGGCGTTTACCGCTACGCCGACGGCGCGTGGAGCAACTACCGCGCCGATGACCCGGCCGTGGGCCTGCCCACCAACGAAGTCCACTGCATCACCGCCGCCCCCGACGGCAGCCTGTGGTTCGGCCTCAACTACAGCGGGGCCGTCCGCTTCGACGGCGAAAACTGGCAAGCCTTCAATGTTGGCGACGGCCTCATCCACTCCAACGTCAACGACCTCGTCATCACCGACGACGGGGCCGTCTGGTTCGCCACCACCGGCGGCGTCTCCCGCTACCAGCCCTAATAAGCCTTAGCCACGCATTAGCACGAATGCCACGCAGGGGATGTGCTCGCCGCCGCCGCGCAGCCACCCCACCGGCCGAAATGACCGCCCTGACTCGATTTTCTCTATGAACTGTCACTTCGAACCCGGCTTCAGGTCGGTGGCCCTCACCTTACCTTGTGGCCGGTGACGCGCAGCGTCTCGGGCGGTGACAAGCTGGCCCTTTGCCTATCCGGTTTAGTTTCTGAGCAACCCGGCCTCAGGTCACTGGCCCTTACTTGGCCTGATAGCCGGTGAGAAATCTCGACTCTTTACTGGAACTCACCGCTTGGTTTTCGAGCAACCCTGCCACCGGCATCACCTCGCCGTGTGCCCGGTGACGCGCAGCCTCCCAGGTGATCCCAGCCGCGCCAGCCACTGACTCGAGACTTCGGTCTTCCTCACCCCTGAATCAAACACGGCCCAGCCTCCGCGCTGAGCCGTGTCTTCATTACCCTCATTCCTCTACTTCGCTAACTGCGGATCGTCGCCCCCAACTCCTCCTGCAGCCGCTTCACGATCCGCCCGCGCACCTTGGCCGCCTCCGCGTCCGTCAGCGTCCGGTCCGCCGCCTGATACGTCAGCCGGTAGGCCAGGCTCTTCTTCCCCGTCCCGATCTGCGCCCCACGATACACATCGAACAGCACCAGCCCGGCCAGCAGGTTCCCCGCCGCCGCCACCAGCGCCGCCCGCACCGCCGCCGCCGCCACCGCCTCGTCCACAATCACCGCCAGGTCTTCCTTCACCGGCGGATACTCCGGCACTGGCGTCACCTTATAGCGCTCGTCCACCTGCGCCAACAGCCGATCCAGGTTCAGGTCGGCCGCCAGCACCGCCTGGCTGCCCAGGTCATACTGCGCCCGCACCAGCGGGTGCAGCTCCCCCAGCCAACCCGCGGGCTGGCCGTCCAGCAGCAGCCGCGCCGTGCGCCCCGGCGTGTAGCTCGGGTGCAGCGCCTCGGCCTCCGGCGTCGCGAAGCTCACCCCCTTCAGCGGCAGCCCGCCGGCCAGCGCTTCAATCACCCCCTTCAAGTCGAAGAAATCCATCGGCGTGTGGTCGCCGCCTTGCCACGCCGCCGGCTCACGCGGTCCGGTCAGCACCAGCGCCAGCCGCTTCTGCTCGTCCGGCAGGCGCTCCTCGTTCTCGCCCACCCGGTAAATCGGGCCGATCTCGAACAGCGCCAGCCGCTCGTGGTGGCGCGCGTTCAGCGCCGCCACGTCGAGCACGCCCGCGAGCACCGTGTGCCGCATCACCACCCGGTCACTCACCACCGGGTTCTCCAGCGTCAGGTACGGCTGGTCATCCGCCGGGGCGCTGGGCGGCAGCAGCTTGCGCTCGCGCTGCGGCGCGGTGAGCGAATACGTCACCACCTCCTGCAAGCCCGCCGTCACCAGCAGGTCGCGGGTGCGTTCCTCCAGCGCCAGCGCGCGGTTGCCGCGCTGCGGCGGCAGCCGGTCGGCCAACTGCGTTTCGGGGATGCGCTCGTAGCCGTAGATGCGGGCGATCTCCTCGATCAGGTCCGCGCGGCCCACCACCCCCGTGCCGATGTCCAGCCGGTGGTCGGGCACGGTCACGCGCAAGCTCTCCGGCTCTGCTTCCACCTTGAACTCTAGCGCCTCGAGGATGCGCGCGATCTCGGCCGGCGGCAGCGGCAGGCCCAGCACGCGCTCCACCTCGTTCAGCGGCAAATCCACCACCACCGTCGGCGCGGGCCGCGCCACCTCGTCCACCAGGCCCTGCGCCACCGCGCCGCCCGCCCATTGGCGCATGTATTCGATGCCGCGCCGCACCCCGCGCTCGGTCATGGCCGGATGCACCCCGCGCGAGAAGCGATAGGCCGCCTCCGAGGGCAGGTTCTGGCGCTTCACCGTCTTGCGGATGTTGATGTACTCCCAGGCCGCGCCCTCCAGCAGCACGTTGGTCGTTGTGTCGCTCACTTCCGACTCGCGCCCGCCCATCACGCCGCCCAGCGACAGCGCCCCGTGCGTGTCGCACACCAAAATCGTGTCCGCGTCTAGTTGGCGCTCCACGCCGTCTAGCGTGGTCAGCGTCTCGCCCGCCGCCGGCAAGCGCGTAATGATGGTGGGTGTGCCGCCTGCCGCCCGCCGCGCCAGCACGTCGTAGTCAAACGCGTGCAGCGGCTGGCCGATCTCCAGCATCACGTAGTTAGTCGCATCCACGATGTTGTTGATCGGCCGCACCCCTGCCAGCCGCAGCCGCCGCTGCACCTCATACGGGCTGGGGGCCGGCGTCACGCCCTTAATCAGCGCCGCCGTGAAGCGCGGGTTCAGCTCCGGGTTGTGTAGCTCGAGCTTCAGCTGCCCGGCGATGCTCGGCCCGGTGGCGTGTACCGTGTAATCCGGCGTCTTCAGCGGCCGGCCCGTCAGCGCCGCCACCTCGCGCGCCAGCCCCAGGATGTTGGCGTCGCGGGCCATGTTCGGGTTGATCTTCACCTCGAATACCACATCGCCCATGTACTCGGCCAGCGGCTTGCCCACTGGCGCATCACCCGGCAGCAGGATGATGCCCTCGTGCTCCTCGGAGATGCCCAGCTCTTTCTCCGAGCACACCATCGAGTACGAGTCCACCCCGCGAATCTTGGCGCGCTTGAGCGTCATCAGCGCCTGGCCCGGCTTATGGCCGTCGTAGAGGATGCTGCCCTCGCGCGCGTAGGCCGCCTTGAGCGGCGTCGCCAGCGGCCCCTGGCCCTTGAACTCGAACAGGTTAGGCGCGCCCGTCAGCACCACCTGCTCTCGGCCAGAGCCGTCGTCCAGTCGCAGCAGCGTCAGCCGGTCGGCGTTGGGGTGCGGCATTACCTCCAAAATCGCCGCCACCACCAGCTTGGCCGGGTCCCACGCCAGGCCCTTGGCCTTCGGGCCGGCGCCTGCCGGGGCCTTGCCGCCCCCGCTCTTTTCAGGCGGCAGGCCGTCCACGCGGCTGTCGGCCGGGGCCAGGCCCACGTAGGTCAGGTCTTCCACCTCCAGCCCGGCGAACGTCAGCTTGTAGGCCAGTTCTTCCGGCGTCAGCGTGATCTCAACGAAATCGCGCAGCCAACTCAAAGGTACTTTCATGGCGCTTTCCCTTTCACAGCGGCGGCAATCACCACGCCGCGTGTCATGTCATTTCGAAGAGTGCATGGCGGCTGGCCGCCAGCCCTCCAGGCCCGAAACACCCGTCGGCCGCGGCGCTCTCTCATGTAGGGGCGTAGCGTGCTACGCCCCGGGCCGGCTATCAAATGGGTTTAGTTTCTGAGCCACCGGCCTGAGGCCGCTGGCCCTCACCTTACCTTGTGGCCGGTGAGAAATCTCGGCCCGACCTATAGACCGCCCCTCGTGCCTCACCCTAGAACTGCTCCAGGAAGCGCAGATCGTTCTGGAAGAAATACCGGATGTCCTCCACCCGGTGCTGCAGCATGGTAATGCGCTGCGGCCCCATCCCAAACGCAAACCCCGAAAACACCGTTGGGTCATACCCGCCGTTGCGCAGCACATTCGGGTGCACCATGCCGCAGCCCAAAATCTCCAGCCAGCCGCTGTGCTTGCACACCGCGCAGCCGCGCCCGTCGCACACAAAGCACTCCACGTCCATCTCCGCGCTCGGCTCGGTGAAGGGGAAGTGGTCGGCCCGGAAGCGCGTGCGCACCTGCTGCCCAAACATGCGCCGCGCGAAGTCGCTCAGTGTGCCCTTCAGGTCGCTGAACGTCACGTTGCGCCCCACCGCCAGCCCCTCCACCTGGTAGAACTGGATATCCGAGCGTGCCGTGATCTGCTCGTAGCGGTAGCACATGCCCGGCAAGATCACGCGGATCGGCTCCGGGCAGAACTCGCGCATGGCGTGAACCTGCCCCGGCGAGGTGTGCGTCCGCAAGATCACGTTGGGCGTGGTGGTGTAGAACGTGTCCCACATGTCGCGCGCCGGGTGGTGCGGCGGCATGTTCAGCAGCTCGAAGTTGTATTCGTCGCTCTCCACCTCGCGGCTGCGGTAAATCTGGAAGCCCATATCGGCGAAGATGCTGTAGATTTGGCGCAGCGTCTGCGTGGCCGGGTGCAGGCGGCCCAGCGCGCGCGGGCGGCCCGGCAGCGTCACGTCTAGCGCGCCGGTGCGCAGCGCCGCTTCCATCTCGGCCGCGCGCCGCGCCTCGGCGTGCTCGGCGTAGGCCGCCTCCAGCGCCCGCTTCACCTCGTTGCCGCGCTGCCCGATGGCCGGGCGCGCCGCCTTATCCAGCTTGCCCAGGTCGCCCAGCACCGCCATCAGCGGCGCGTTGCGGCCCAGGTGCGCCACGCGCCAGGCCTCCAGCGCGGCGGTCGTCTCGGCGGCGGCCAGTGCGGCCAGCGCCTCGGCCTCAATGGTGTTCAGTTGATCGAGCATAGTGCGTCCTCCGATCTGAACAAAAAGCTCCCGCCCAATACAGGGACGGGAGCCAAAGGCCCGCGGTACCACCCAGCTTGAGCCGGCGTTGTAAGCCGACTCCTCTTGATCCCAACGGCCCTGCTCAGGCGATTGGGTGTCCCGCTAACGCTGGACCGGCGGGGTTGGCTACTTAAGCGCACGCGCTTTTTGCGTGGGCCGTTGACCAACTCAGCTCAGGAGAGAACTTCGGCGGGGGTCTTCCGGGCGGGGCTTCCAGTCTGTGGCCCTGCCTCCCTGGCGGCGTCTACCCGCGTACTTTTCTCCGTCATAGCCTGTGCTGATGGAGTTGTAAGTGTGATTATGCCCGACTGCCCCAGGCGTGTCAAGGCAGCCTGAAAATCCGGGGACTCAAGGGGAGCGCTAGCCGGCCACGCACACGCATCCGCCAGTCATTCCCCTTCCCTCCGGCCATGTCATTTGGGTGCATCTCTAGAACTGAGAGGCGGGCGCGCCGCGGGCGGCTAAATTGACAATAGGCAACCTGCCAGGCAGACTCGGATTTGGTCGAGGAATCCCGTCTGATCTGGAGGTTGCCCAATGGAAG
>JADZEK010000123.1 GCA_020850595.1 Anaerolineales bacterium | reverse complement strand
GACGGTGGCACGACTGCGTCCCGAGTTTGCCCACGAGTGATCCGCTCGCAACTGTTCACGATGTCTTGGACCTTTTCCGACTTACCGCGCCAGCTCAAAAGTGTTCACGATGTCTTGGACCCTGACAAGTAGTCACAGCGGGCGGGCCGAAGATGCCTCGAAATTGCGGCGAAAAAGGGCCGGTTCTCTAGACCAGATAGAGGCGTGAGGGAAGGGTGGCGCGGATATTTATGTCCAACGGAACTAGTTCCGACTGTGGTTGCGTATTGATTGGAATGGAATACACTACGGTAGTCACATCTGCGCTCTTGGGGGAGCGACCCCCGAAACCATTAAACTTATAGCGCACTAAGTGGGCCGGAGTCTGGTTGGACTACCGGATAAAGGGTTCGATGGAAGCGGCTGTCATACCTGAGCAAGGACAACTGGTCGAAGTTCGGCGTCGCCAATACGTTGTCACCGAAGTCACGCAAAGCGCGCTGCCCCAGGACGCTCTGGGCTCGCTTGATGCGGCTCCACAGCACCTGATTTCGCTAGCATCGATCGAAGACGATGCACTGGGCGAAGAGTTGCGGGTGATCTGGGAGCTCGAGCCCGGCGCCACGGTCCGCGAACAATCCACCCTACCTGAGCCAACCGGTTTTGACGCGCCAGCCCGACTGGACGCCTTCCTGGACGCGGTGCGCTGGGGAGCCGTGTCGTCCGCCGACTGGCGGACGCTGCTGGCGCCCTTCCGCAGCGGCATTGAGCTCGAAGACTACCAACTGGACCCGCTGGTGCGCGCGGTGCAGATGCCGCGCGTTAACCTGCTTATCGCCGACGACGTGGGATTGGGCAAGACCATCGAGGCCGGTCTGGTGGTGCAGGAGCTGATCGTTCGTAACCGGGCACGGTCGGTGCTGGTTGTGTGCCCGGCAGCGCTGCAGGTGCAGTGGCGCGACCAGATGCGGGACAAGTTTGGGCTGGAGTTCCGGCTGGTGGACAGCGACCTGATGAAGCAGCTCCGGCGCCAGCGCGGACTGCACACCAACCCTTGGACGCACTTCCCCCGGCTGATCACATCCATTGACTTCCTAAAACGCGACCGGCCCATGCGGCTCATGCGCGAGGTGCTGCCGGCCAAGGGCGAGGCTGCTTATCCCCGCCGCTTTGACCTGCTGATCGTAGATGAGGCCCACAACGTGGCCCCGCCTGGCGCGGGCAAGTATGCCATCGACTCGCAGCGCACGGCTGCCATCCGCGCGCTGGCCCCGCACTTCGAGCACAAACTGTTCTTGACAGCCACACCGCACAACGGGTACAGCGAAAGTTTCACGGCGCTGCTGGAACTGCTGGACAACCAGCGGTTCGCGCGCGGGGTAGCGCCGGATAAGGCCCAACTGGGCGCGGTGATGGTGCGTCGGCTGAAGGCAGAATTGAAGGGCTGGGATGGCTCGCCGCGCTTTCCTCAGCGGGTGCTTGACCCCATCGAAGTGGATTATTCAAGCGAAGAACGCCAAGTGCACCGCTGGCTGCGGGAATACACGCAGCGCCGGCAGCAGGGGGTGACGGACGCCCAGGAGCGGTACGCAGGCGAGTTTGTGCTCAAGCTGCTCAAGAAGCGGCTGTTCTCGTCGCCGGCAGCGTATGGCATTACCCTGGCGCAGCATGAGCGCACACTGACCCAGGCTCGCAAACGTGGCGCGCAGCCGGCTCACCGGCCCGGCCTTAGCGTGTTGCGCCAGCAGGTAGAACGGGTGGAAGAAGACTACGCCGACGATGAGGCCTATGAAGACTCGGCGGCGGATGCGGTCGACGCGGCCAGTCGACTGTTTCGCGCGCTGACGCCCGAGGAGCGCGAGTTGCTGACGAAGATGCAGCAGTGGGCGGAGAGTGCCTCGGGCGGGCGGGACAGCAAGACGCAAGAGTTGCTGGACTGGCTGGAACGAGAGATTCGGCCAGGTGGCGTGTGGTCCGACGAACGGGTGATCATTTTCACCGAGTACCGCGCCACGCAGAACTGGCTGCAGACCATCCTGGCGAGCCGGGGCTTCACCTCCGACCCCGCTGAGCGGGGCGCAAGCAGCGGGCGGCTGATGACGCTATATGGCGGGATGGACGGCGACCAGCGCGAGCAGGTGAAGGCGGCGTTCCAGGCCGGGCCGGAGGTCAGCCCGGTGCGCATTCTGCTGGCAACCGACGCCGCATCGGAGGGCATTGACCTGCAGAACCACTGCCACCGGCTGATCCATTTTGAGATTCCCTGGAACCCCAACCGGATGGAGCAGCGCAACGGGCGCGTGGACCGGCACGGGCAGCGACATCAGGTGCGGATCTATCACTTCGTGGCCAAGGGCTTCCAGGACGCCACCCGCCAGCCGGTGGACCGCGACGAGCTGGAGGCCGATCTGGAGTTCCTGATGCGGGCGGCCGAGAAAGTGGAGCAGATCCGCGAGGACTTGGGCAAGGTGGGGCCGGTAATTGCCCAACAGGTGGAAGAGGCCATGCTAGGGCGGCGCACGCGGCTGGACACGAGCACCGCCGAGCGCGACTCCGAGCCGACGCGGCGGTTGTTGAAGCTGGAGCGCGACCTGCGCGACCAGGTGCAGAAGCATTATGCCCAACTGCTGGAGTCGCGGCAGACGCTGCACATGGCGCCAGAGAATGTGCAGGCGGTGGTGACGGTGGGGCTGCAACTGGCCGCGCAGCCGCCGCTGCGGCCGGCAACTGTGCCTGGGCTGCCAGACGGTGTAGCCTATCACCTGCCGGCGCTGAGCGGCAGTTGGGCATTGGGCGCGGAAGGGCTGGCGCACCCGCACACGGGCGAGACGCGGCCCATCGTCTTTGACCACGACCTGGCCAAGGAGCGGGACGATGTGGTGCTGGCGCACTTGAATCACCGGCTGGTGCAGATGGCGCTGCGGCTGCTGCGGGCTGAGATTTGGGCACTGAACGGGCAGGGGACCGGCAACCAAGAACGGCTGCACCGAGTGACGGCACGGCTGGTGCCGAACAATGTCTTGGAGACGCCGGCCGCCATCGCCTATGCCCGGCTGGTGGTGACGGGCGGCGACAGCCACCGGCTGCACGAGGAGATCATCACTGCCGGCGGCGCTATCCGCGAGGGCCGCTTCCGGCGCATGAATGTGGGCGAGGTGGCCAAGGCGCTCGACGCGGCGCTGCCCGAGCCGGCCAGCGGGGCAGTGAGCCAGCGACTGGCGGAGTTGTGGCCCGTTGTGCAACCCGGCCTGTTGGCAGCACTTGAAGCGCGCATGAAGGAACGAGCCGAGGGGGTGGGCAAGCTGCTGGAAGAGCGCGCGCACCGTGAGCGGGTGGACATCCAGGTAGTGATGCGCCAGCTCCAGAAGACAATTGAGCAGGAGTTGGGCCGGCCCGAGAGCCTGCAACTGGAACTGCCTGGCTTCAGCGACGCCGAGCGCGACCAACTGCGTGCCGACCTCGACGCGTTGCGCCGGCGCCTGGCGCAAATCCCGGGCGAGCTGGAGCGCGAGACAGCAGCGATTACCGAACGCTACGCGAACCCGACACCGAGGCTATTTCCGGTGGCGGTGACGTTTTTGGTGCCGGAGCGACTTAGGACATGAAGCGGATAAGTACAGCGGTGGGGGAACAAGATCTATGAAACTCACCTATGAGAGCCCGCTTGACGCAGTGTTCTTGCGCGTTTTGGCATGGGAGTGGTATGTCGCGGGCCGACAGCTGGCAGTCAAAGATGTGACCAAGACGGAAGTACAAGCTGCTCGGATGGAGTTAGGACTTACCCAACTGGAATCAAGCGGGGGTGCGGCCGACGACTATCTACAACGGCTTCGGGACAAACAGTTGCTGAGTGCAAAGTTGCTTCCGCCAAAGCCTCTTGATTCGGAATGGCGTAAGGCGGCCGCCTGGCGGCTATACTACCTTCCGCCGCACGATCGGGTAAGGCAATTATCAGCCGGACCGGTTGTTCAGACTTGTCCGCCACGCGCCACGGGGCAGACTTATACCGAGCTGTTGCTAACTCTTCGAAATCCTGCTGTTCCAACTCTCCGCATCTGTGTCGGACCAGACAAAAGCGTTGGCAAGGCCGTAACAAACCTTCGTGGAGTGTATTTCATCCGCGAGCCCGACGCGCTCTACATCGGAAAATCGGATGAGTTTCAGGTTAGGCTGGGACAACACGACAAGGCTAAGACGCTTCGATGGAGCGCATTCGTTGCTCCCGAATCCATTCAAGATGTCTTAACTCAGGATACCCAGGGCGCAGCCGATGCACTCCTGATCTCGTTTTGGAATGAGATCACCTATTTATCCAACGACAAACGCGGCACCGACAGGTCACCGGCCTTTCAATATTTGCAGCAAGCGATTCTATTCACGGAGGCCGCATCCGCCGCGTTGCTTTGGCTCATCCGAGATGGTCAAAAATCTAGCTTGCAGCACAAAACCTTTCCAAGTTGGAGTATTCCGTTTAGGGTTTGGAAGGGCCGCGGTTGGCCGGAATGTTATATGAAGGTTCCAGGCAACTAGGCTGCACTCGCAGCAATCCATAAATGGTTCCCGGCGTTCGAGGAGACAAGCACGATGCGCCGCAAGAAGAAAAGCTTTCAAATCTCGCCTATTGACGCCTTCGATGCCAGGCAAGGCTTTCGGCGATGCAAGCTTCCAGGTATTGGCGTGTACCTCGAAGGTGTCAGAGCAGCGGCGCTAGCGGACTTTTGGCGCGACCGGTCAAAGAGATTGGTCATTCGCGTTTCCAGATCCACCTACGTATTCCACTACGAAGCCCACCTGGCGGATGGAAAGAATATTCCTGACACCAGGCTGGATGACTTTGACATGTTTCTTTCAAAAGTGCTGTTGGATTGGCTGTGTGAGCCTGAAGATGACATTGGCGAGCCAGACTTTGATTGAAATTGGGGAAGCGTGACCAGGCCTGTGGCCCGCATGTATCCGGATCCGGAGCGGCAGTTCAAGACCGAGTCTGAGAAAAGACTCTACTTCGGATTTAAGGAGCAACTGCCACCCGACTATACCGTGCTGCATGGTCGGCGCTGGCTAGACACGGGGCCAAGCAAGAATCCCGATGTGGAGTGCGACTTCATCATTGCCAGGCCGGGCGCCGCTATTCTCATTGTGGAGGTAAAAGGCGGGCGTTGGGAGCACCGGAATGGCTCCTGGTGCAGATATGGCGAACCAATATTGGGGAATGAAGATCCCATTGAGCAAGCGAATATCCAGAAATCTGCCTTAATCCGTTTGCTCAAGCACGCGCCCGCCTGGCAACGCACTTTTTTTCCGGTCGACTACGCCCTGGCGCTTCCAGATTCGGATTACGACGCTCGTACTGACTCCACGGGCTTTCCGGCCATCTTAACGAACAGCTATTTGAACTATCTCCGGGAGTGGACGGAAACGGCGATGCGCGATGCCGTTCAACGCAACAACGGCACGACATGCACTGCTGACATGATTGCGCATCTAGTTCAATGCTTGATGCGCGATTATTTTATTCCTCTTGGCAAGGCGCTTGACCTTGATGAGGGGGCGCTGTTTGTTCTGACCGAAGAGCAGCGCATGTTGGACACCGTGCTGGCACGGCAGCATCGGTTGACCATTCAAGGTTGCGCAGGATCGGGCAAGACCTGGATGGCAATCCGGCATGTGAAGCGGCTGGCGGCGCTGCCGGATGTGCGACATATCCTGTTCACCTGCTTCAACCTGGACCTCGCCGCCTGGCTGCGGCAAGAGACGGTAGGTCTGGCTGCGAAGGTCGATACCGTCCCATTTATGGAGTTCTGCGAACGCCACCTGCAGCACGCCGGGTTGGTGGCCGTCTCTCGTGACGAACGGGGCCCGGCCTATTGGGAGCCGCTGCCTGAACGGATGCTGGATGTAATTGACCAGTTGCCCTACAGGTACGATGCCATTGTTGTGGATGAGGGCCAGATTTTCAAGCCTCATTGGTGGTCAGTACTGGATTTGTTGCTGGTCGATTCGGATCAGTCATACCGTTATGTTTTCTTTGACGACTCCCAGCGGATCTATTCGGAAACCAACAACCAGGTGCCGGGCGCGGCCGAACCTTTTCTATTGTCGGTCAACGTGCGCAACACGGCGAATATCAATCGGGTGGCCGGTCTTTTCATGCCTGACCATCAGACATCCCTGAGCAACAACGTACCAGGCGAGCTGGTGGAGCTAGGGCTATATTCGGACACAGCGGGCCTCCGTCGGCTGCTGCGCCAAAGTCTGGACCGCCTGATTAACAAGGGCGATGTCGCTGCCAAGGATGTCGTTATCCTGGCGCCGAGGCGGTTGGAGAAAAGCCCTATGGCAGATGCCAAGTTGGGGAATTTCCGACTGGGCGCCCATGAATCGAGTGATCCGGGAGCAATCCGCTGGGCGACAATTCAAGGTTATCGAGGAATGGAACACAAGGTCGTCATTCTGGCGGATTTCGAACGAGACACAGGCAATTTCGAGGCGCTCATGTATTGCGGCGCGTCGCGAGCGACCACTAAGCTGTTCGTGTTTCTGCCTGATTCATTTAGCTCGGCGACTATCGCCAAGCTGCGTTCTTGCTGCGTTGAGGTCGGTGAGAAGTAGGCCCATGTCCACCGCCCGCCACCACGCTGAGTGGCTCTCGCTGCTCGAAGTCTCCGGCCCGTTCCTGTCGCTGCCGGTGCTGCTGCGCGCCTTCCCACAAGGGCTGGACACGCTGGACGGCGACACGCTGCGCGCGGCGCGGCTGGGCTACGACGAGTGGCGCGACACGCTGCGCGAGGGCGGCACGCGGCCCGACCCGGCGATCCACACGCTGTGGGTCCGCTTTGTGCTGGAACAGTTGCTGACCCACCCGCGCGAGGTGATCCGCGAGGGGCAGGGCATTCCGGAAGGCATCAAAGCCGTCATCGCCGAGCAGGGCGAGACGCTGCGGCCCGACCTGATGCTGGCCGAGCCAGGCGGCAAGCCGCGGGTGCTGGTGCAGGTGTACCCGCCGGGGCAGGACCTGGACAAGCCGGTGCCGGGCCAGCGCTGGAAGGCCTCGCCGGCCACGCGCCTGATGGAGCTGCTGCACGCCACCGAGGTGCGCCTTGGCCTGGCGACCAACGGCGAGCGCTGGATGCTGGTGGACGCCCCGCGCGGCGAAACGACGGGCTTCATCTCCTGGTACGCCGAGTACTGGCTGGAAGAGCCGATCACCCTGCGCGCCTTCCGCAGCCTGCTGGGGGCGGCGCGGCTGTTTGGCGTGGCCGCGGGCGACACGCTGGAAGCGCTGCTGGCCGAGAGCGCCAAGGACCAGCACGAGGTCACCGACCAACTGGGCTACCAGGTGCGCCGGGCGGTGGAGGTGCTGGTGCAGGCGCTCGATCGGGCCGACCAGGACCAGGGCGGCCGGCTGCTGGCGGGGCTGGCCGAGACCGACCTGTACGAGGCGGCGCTGACGGTGATGATGCGGCTGGTGTTCCTGTTCTCGGCCGAGGAGCGCGGCCTGCTGCTGTTGGGCGACCCGCTCTACGACCAGTTCTACGCCGTCTCGACCCTGCGCGCCCAACTGCGCGAGGCCGCCGACCAGCAGGGCGAGGAGGTGCTGGAGCGCCGCTTCGACGCCTGGAGCCGGCTGTTGGCCACGTTCCGCGCCGTTTACGCCGGGGTGCAGCACGAGAATCTGCGGCTCCCGGCCTATGGCGGCAGCCTGTTCGACCCCGACCGCTTCCCGTTCCTGGAAGGGCGCCGCGCCGCCGACGGCGGTTGGCGCAGCACGCCGGCCGATCCGCTGCCGGTCAACAACCGCGTGATCCTGCACTTGCTGGAGGCGCTGCAAATGCTCCAGGTGCGGCTGCCGGGCGGCGGACCGGCCGAGGCGCGGCGCTTGAGCTTCCGCGCGCTCGACATCGAGCAGATCGGCCATGTGTATGAGGGCCTGCTCGACCACACCGCCAGGCGCGCCGCCGAGCCGGTGCTGGGCCTGGCCGGCACGAAGGACAAGGAGCCCGAAGTGCCGCTGGCCGAGCTAGAGCGCCGGCGCGGCGCGGCTGACTTCGTCGCCTACCTGCGCGAGCTCACGGGCCGCTCCGAAACCGCCCTGCGCCGCGGCGTGGAGGGCGGCCTGCCACTGGCGCCCGACGCCCCGCCCGCGCACCTCCGCGTGGCCTGCGGCAACGACGAGGCGCTCTATCAGCGCGTGCTGCCCTTCGCCGGCGTGCTGCGCGAAGACGACTTTGGCCTGCCCGTCGTCATCCGCGCCGGCAGCGTCTACGTCACCGCCGGCAGCGACCGGCGCAGCACCGGCACGCACTACACCCCGCGCAGCCTCACCGAGCCTATCGTCCAGCACACGCTAGAGCCGCTCGTCTACCACGGACCCGCCGAAGGCCTGCCCAAGGCGCAGTGGACCCTCCAACCCCCCGCCGACTTGCTCGCCCTGAAGGTCTGCGACATGGCCATGGGCTCCGGCGCGTTCCTCGTCCAGGCCTGCCGCTACCTCTCCGAGCGCCTCGTCGAAGCCTGGGAAGCCGTCGAAAAGACCACCGCTTCCCTCCATCAGCAATCAGAAATCAGCAATCAAAAATCCGCCCTCCTGCGCATTACCCCCGAAGGCCGCCCCGCCACCGGCGCTCCCGGCGAGCTCCTCATCCCCCTCGACCCCGACGAGCGCCTGGCCTTCGCCCGCCGCATCGTATCCGACCGCTGCCTGTACGGCGTGGACAAGAACCCGCTGGCGGTGGAGATGGCCAAGCTCTCGCTGTGGCTGATCACGCTCGACCGCAACCGGCCGTTCACCTTCCTGGACCACGCGCTGAAGTGCGG
>JADZEK010000122.1 GCA_020850595.1 Anaerolineales bacterium | reverse complement strand
GGGCGGCGGGCGCGGCCAGCAGGGCGGCGTAACGCGCAGCCAGCGCGGCCAGCGCGGCGGGCGTGCGCGCCGAGAGCGCCAGCAGCACCGGCGCGGACGCGGGGCCGGGAGGGGCCACCGGCGCGGCGGGCGGCGGGGCTTCCTCCAAGACGAGGTGCGCGTTGGTCCCGCTCAGGCCGAAGGCGCTGACGCCCGCGAAGCGCGGGCCAGCGGCGGCCACCCAGGGCTGCAAGGCAGTGGGGATGGTGAGGCGCGTGTGCTGCAAGTCAATGCGCGGGTTGAGCCGGCGCAGGTGCAGGTGCGGCGGGAGCGCCTGATGGCGCAGCGCCAGGACGGTTTTGATCAGCCCGGCGATGCCGGCGGCGGCTTCGAGGTGGCCGAAGTTGGTCTTGACCGAGCCGAGCGCGCAAGGCCCGGATGAGCCAACCGATGAGCCGTAGACGACCTTCAGGGCTTCGACCTCGATGGGATCGCCGAGCGGGGTGCCGGTGCCGTGGGCTTCGATATAACCGACCTGTTCGGGGGCTACGGCGCCATCGTCCAAGGCCCGGCGAATGACGGCCTGTTGGGCCAGCAGGTTGGGCGCGGTCAGCCCAGTGGAGCGGCCATCCTGGTTGACGGCCGAGCCGCGGATGACGGCCCAGATCGGGTCGCCGTCGCGGGCGGCGTCGCTGAGGCGCTTGAGGACGACCACGCCGCAACCTTCGCCGCGCACGTAGCCGTTGGCGCGGGCGTCGAAGGTCTTGCAGCGGCCATCGGGGGCGAGCGCCGTCAGCCGGGAGGACAAGATCGTGCCAAGCGGCGAGAGGATGAGGTTGACGCCGCCGGCCAACGCTAGCGGGCATTCCTGCCGGCGCAAGCTCTGACAGGCGAGGTGCACGGCCACGAGCGACGAGGAGCACAGCGTATCTACCAACAGACTAGGCCCGTGGAAGTCGAACGTGTACGAGAGCCGGCCGGAGGCGACGCCGAGGGAGCTGCCGATGGCGGCGTAGGCGTCATCCTCGGACTGTAACTGTGCGTAATCGTTGTTGTAAATGCCCACGAACACGCCGGTCTGGCTGCCGGCGAGTTGGTCGGGGGGCAGGCCGGCATTCTCCAGCGCTTGCCAGGCCACTTCGAGCAGGAGCCGCTGCTGGGGGTCCATCAGGGCGGCTTCGCGGGGGGAGATGCCGAAGAAGTAAGGGTCGAACTGGTCTACATGGTTAAGGAAGCTACCCCAGCGCGAGTAGGTCTTGCCGGGCCGGGCCGGATCGGGGTCGTAAAAGGCGTTGATATCCCAGCGGTCGGGCGGCACTTCGGTGACGGCATCCACGCCGGCGCGCAAGAGATGCCAGTAGCTCTCCGGCCCATCTACGCCGCCGGGGAAGCGGCAGCCGAGGCCGACGATGGCGATCGGCTCAGCGCGGGCGCGCTCCAGCCCATCGAGCTTGAGCTGCATCTCTTCTAACGCCAGGTAGGCCCGCTGGAGGGGGGACAGGCCGGGAAACTGCGCGGAGGCGGCGCTCATGCTCCGGGGGCCTTTCCGCGACCGGCGAGTTTCTGCAGCAGCAGGGCTTCCATCTCGGCGTCGGAGAGATCGGCGATTTGCTCGGCGGTGCGGCGCAATTCGGCTGACACAGAGGGCGCGCCGGAGGTGGCGGGCGGCGGCTCGTCGGGCGGCAGGTCGAGCATCTGGGCAAGGTGGGCGGTGAGCGCGCCGATGGTGGGGTAAGTCCAGATGAGGGTGGCGGGGATGGTCAGGCCCAAACCGGCTTCGAGCCGGTTGCGAATCTCCAGGCCCATCAGCGAGTCTAGCCCGAGACTGCCAAGCGGCGCGGTCGCGGCAAGCTGGGCGGGGTCAAGCTGCATGACTGCGGCGATTTCGCCGCGGAGATGGGCTTCTAACGCGGGCCGCCGCTGGGCGGGAGGCAGGGCAGTTAGGGCGGCGCGCACGGTTCCCAGGGGGCGGGCCGCGGCGGGCGCGGGCTGATCGGCGGCCAACTCAGAGAGCAGGGGCAGGGCAGCGGCGGCCGGGTAGAACTCGCGCCACTGGCGCAAGTTGAGGGACATGACCGCGACGGCGGCGCGGTCGGTGGTCAGCAGCCGGCCGAGGGCGGCGACTCCTAACTGCGGCGGAATGCTCGCCAGCCCACGATTGGCCAGGCGGCGGCCCCGGTTGGCCTGGGCCGCAGCTTGCCCAACCTCGGCCCACGGCCCCCAGTTGAGGCTGAGCGCGGGAAGCCCTAAGGCGCGGCGCTGGTGGGCCAAGGCATCTAGGAAGGCATTGGCCGCGGCGTAGTTGGCTTGCCCTGGGGCGCCAAGCAGGCCGGCCAACGAGGAGAACAACACGAAGAAGTCGAGCGGGAGGTCGGCGGTCAGTGAATGTAGATTGAGGGCCACGTCGGCTTTAGGCCGCAGCACGGCCTGGAGCCGCTCCGGGGTGAGGTGGAGCAACAGGCCGTCGTCTAACACGGCCGCGGCATGGATCACTCCGCGCAGGGGCGGCAGGGCGGCCTTGATCTGCGCGAGCGCCGCCGCCAACTCCTCGGCGCAGGCTGCGTCGGCCGGGAGGGTGATGACTTCAGCGCCCGCCGCGCGCAGGGCCGCGAGGGCCGGCAGCGCTGCGGGGGCAGGGGCCGAGCGGCCGAGCAGCGCCAGATGCCGCGCCCCCTGCTCTACGAGCCATTGGGCCACGACCAGGCCGACCCCACCCAACCCGCCGACGATCAGGTAGGCGGCCTCCGGGTGAATGGCGGCCGGAGCGACGGGGGGCGGCAGGGCGGCCCGAACCAGCCGAGGCACGTAGCGGCCGGCAGCACGGAGGGCAATCTGATCTTCGGGACTGCCGGCGAGGATTTCGCGGCAGAGCGCCGACGCTTCGTCGGGCGCGCCGTGGGGGTCCAGGTCTACGCGCGCGCAGGCCAACTCGGCATGCTCCAGGGCCAGGGTGCGGGCCAGACCCCAGAGCGGCGACTGAGCCGCGCCGGGCACAAGTTGGCCGGGCGAAAGGGCCTGTGCGCCACGGGTGACGAGCCACAGGCGCGGGGCGTCGCGCCAGCCGGTTTGCGCTAGAGCCTGCACGAGGTGCAGCGCGCTGACCAAGCCCAGCACCTGGGCGGCGGCCAGGGCCTCGGGCGTGACCTGGGCCGGGGCATCCAGCGACCACAAGTGAATAACGCCGCGGCAGGCTGGTTGGGCGGCGGCGAACTCCTCGGCGAGCACACGCCGGAACATTTCGACGGGGGTGAGGCTGTGCCGGCGGCAGGCCTGGGTGAACTCGGCGGGCGTGAGAGTCACACAACGGTCGGCGCGCACGGCCAACTGCTCGGCCAGCCGCGCCCCGACGCCACTACTGTCGGCGAGGATGAGCCAGCCACCGGCCGGGCCAGCGGGTGGTTGGGCGTTGGAGGCGACGAGGGGTTGGGGCCGCCAGTCGAGTTGATAGAGCCATTCGTCCACCGACGGAGGGCGACCAAGCAGATCGGCCCGGGCGACGCGCCGGCTACGAAAGTCGTCAATGGCGGCGATGACGGCGCCGGTTTCGTCCAACAGTTGGAGGTCCACGCTCACTTCAGCGGCGTTCGCGGGCGCGGGGTCGGCGGCCACCACATGACACCAGGCGGGGGCCGCCCCAGGGCGATAGAGGCGCAGGCGGCGCACGCCGACGGGCACGGCAACCATCCAACTATCGGCCAGGCGCTGGAGGCGGTCGCGGGACAAGCCGGCAGCCGTGATTTGGAAGCAGGTATCGAGCAGGCCGGGGTGCAGTTGGAACGGCGACAACTCGCCGGGCTGCGGGGCGCGCAGCCGGCAGAGCGCTTCGCCGTCGCGCCGCCAAATGTGCTCAGCCCAGCGAAAGCTGGGGCCAAGCTGATAGCCCGCCGCCCACAACTGTTGGTAGAGGTCGTCGCCAGACAACTGCTGCGCGCAACGGTCGCGGATGGCGGCGAGCTGCGCGGCGGAAGGGCCGGCGGGGGGTTCGGGGTCGAGGTGGGTCAGCGTCGCGGCGGCGTGCAGAGTCCAATCACCGGCGGCGCTGTCGGCGGCGCTGTCGGCGGCGCTGTAAATCTGCACGGTCTGGGCGCCGTCGGCGGCGGGCAGCAGGCCGACCTGCACCGGGCGGGTTTCGGCGGGGGCGAGCAGGAGCGCCTGGGTAAAGGCGAGGTTGGTGAGCGCGCAGCCGGCGGCCGGGCGCGCTGCGGCCGCGGCTGAGAGCGCCAGGGCGATGTGAGCCGCGCCGGCGACGACGAGCTGGCCGTCAATTTGATGATCCTGGAGGAAGGGAAGTTGGACGGCGCTGAGGGTGGTCTCGAATAATGTGCCCGCGAACAGGGGCGAGTGGAGTTGAACACCGGGCCAGTTGACCGGCGCGGCGCGGCGCCCGGTTGGAGGGCGGCTCTCGGCGGGGCGGGCGGCCAGCCAATGACGTTCGTTTTGGAAGGGATAGGTGGGCAGGGCGGCGACATGGCGACGCGGCGACACGCTCGCCGGCCAGGTGAGGGGCGCCCCGGCGCAATAAAGCGCGCCGAGGGTGGTGAGCAAGGTGTGGCGCGCCGGGCGGTCGCGGTGGAGCGTGGGGGCGACCGCGGCCTGACCGGCCAGGCCGAGGGCGCGCAGCCCATCGGCCAGGGCGCTGAGGTGGGTGGGGTGCGGGCTAAGCTCAACGAAGAAGGTGTGGCCGTCGGCCACCAGCGCTTGCAGCGCGGCCCAGAACTGCACGGGCGCGCGCAGGTTACCGGCCCAGTAGGCGGCGTCGAGGGCCGCGCCAGCGGTGAGCCGGCCGGTTACGGTGGAATAGAACGGCACGGCCCCAGCCTGGGGCTGGAGACCGGCGAGGTCGGCTGTGAGCGCGGGCAGCAGTGTGTCGAGCTGCGGGCTGTGCGCGGCGACATCCACGGCCAGGCGCCGGGCGAAAATGCCCTGGGCCTCAAACGACTGAAGGAGGCCGGCCAAGGCCGCCGGGTCGCCTGAAAGGCTGACGCTGCGCGGGCCGTTGATGGCGGCGATGGTCACGGCGCCAGCCGCAGCTTCCAGCGCGGCTGGCGCGGCTTCGGGCGATAACTCCACCACGGCCATCGCGCCCTGGCCGCGCCGCTGGGCGAGGCGGCGGCTGCGCGCGCAGATGACGCGCAGGGCGTCAGGCAGGGTGAGCGCGCCGGCGAGATAGGCGGCGGCGACTTCGCCCAGGCTGTGGCCGACGACGGCGGCCGGGGTGACGCCCCAAGCCGCCAGGCGGGCGGCCTGCGCGAGTTGGAGCGCGAACAGAATAGGCTGTAACTGATCAATGCGCTCCAGCCAGGGGGCGGCCGGGTCGGCCAACACGGCGAGCAGTGACCAGCCAAGGTCGGGCGGCGCGGCTTGCGCCACCTGCTGCAAGGTCGCGGCGGCGACGGGGTCAGCCAGTAGCGCCGAGGCCATGCCCGCCCATTGGCCGCCCTGCCCGGCGCACACGAACACCACGCGGGGCGCGGGCCGGCCGGGAGGCACGCTGCCGGTCTGCACGGCGGGGTGGGTCTGATCGGCGGCCAGCGCCTGGAGGGCGGCCCGCGCCACGGCCGGGTCGGCGGCGAGCAACGCGGCGCGCTGGGCGAAGTGACTGCGGCCGACGCCCGCCGCCGCGGCCAGGTCGGCCAGGGCGGGCGCGGCGGGGTCGGCCAACAGGGAAGCATACTGCCGGGCCAGCGCGCGCAGGGCGTCTGCGGTGCGCGCCGACAACGCCAATAGACTCGGCTCAGCGGGGGCGGCGGGCGGGGCAAGCGGCTCGGGCGCGGCGGGGGTCGAGAGCAGGATCACATGGGCATTGGTGCCGCTGATGCCAAAGGCGCTGACGCCGGCGGCGCGCGCGGAGGGATTGTCCCACTCGGTCAAGTGGGTGGGAATAGCGAGGGGGAGGTCGGCCCAGGGAATGTGGGGGTTGGGGCGCTCGAAGTGGAGGTGGGGCGGGATGGCGGCATGCTGTAAGGCCAGGACGGTTTTGATCAGCCCGGCGATGCCGGCGGCGGCTTCGAGGTGGCCGAGGTTGGTCTTGACCGAGCCGACCAGCAGCGGTTGGTCGGAGGCGCGCCCAGGGCCAAGCACCGCCGCCAGGGCCTGAATCTCGATGGGATCGCCGAGGGGAGTGCCGGTGCCGTGCGCTTCGACGTAGCCGATGGCGCGCGGTTCCAGCCCGGCCTGCGCAAGGGCGGCGCGAATGACGGCTTCTTGCGCCTTGCCATTGGGCGCGGTGAAGCCGGCGCTGCGGCCGTCTTGATTGACGGCCGAGCCGGCCACCAGGGCCAGGATTGGGTCGCCATCACGCTGGGCGTCGCGGAGGCGCTTGAGCACGACCACGCCGCAGCCTTCGCCGCGCACATAGCCATCGGCCCGCGCGTCGAAGGTCTTGCAGGCCGCGTCGGCGGCGAGGGCGCGCGCCCGCGAGAGGAAGATGGAGGTGGCGGGCGAGAGCATGACCTGCACGCCGCCGACCAGGGCCAGATCGCATTCGCCGGCGCGCAGGCTTTGGCCGGCCAGGTGGAGGGCGACCAGCGAGGAGGAGCAAGCCGTGTCCACGGACATACTCGGCCCTTGCAGGCCGAGCACATAGGACAGGCGGCCGGCGGCGGCGGCGCTGGTGTTGCCGGTGCCGAAGTAGACATCTATGTCGGCGGGGTCGGCGCCTTGCATGTGGACCTGGGCGTAGTCGTTGCTGCCAAGGCCGATGAAGACACCGGTGCGGCTGCCGAGCAGTTGGGCGGGCACCTGCCCGGCTGACTCGAGCGCCTGCCAGGCGACTTCGAGCAGCAGGCGCTGCTGCGGGTCCATGCCGGCCGCTTCGCGCGGGGTGATGCCAAAGAATTGCGGGTCGAACTGATCTATGTGGGAGACGAAGCCGCCCCAGCGCGAGTAGGTCTTGCCGGGCGCATCGGGGTCGGGGTCATAGAAGGCGTCCACGTCCCAGCGGTCGGCGGGCACTTCGCTGACGGCATCTACGCCATCGGCCAGCAATTGCCAGAAGGCGGCAGGGCTGTCGGCGCCGCCGGGGAAGCGGCAGCTGAGGCCGATGATGGCGAGCGGCTCGGTGCTGTCAAGCGACAGAACCGGCGGGGCCGCGACGGCCGGCGACAGGTCTAGCAGTTCCTGGCTGAGGTAGGCGGCGAGGCTATCGAGGGTGGGGTAGTCAAAGATCAAGGTGGCGGGCAGCGCATCCAGAGCGAGCGCTGTCCGGAGGCGATTGCGCAGTTCGACGGCCAGGAGCGAGTCCAGGCCCAACTCAACGAAACCCTGCTGCGGCTCGATGAGATGGTCGGGCGGCAGGCCCAGCACGCCGAGCACTTCGCGACGCAGGTGGTCGCGCAGCAGGTCGGCGCGGCGGGAGGGCGGGGCAGCGGCGAGTTGATGGCGCAGCGGTGTGGGGGCCGAGTCGGCGGCGGGCGCTTCTGCTAGTTGGCCGGAGGCCAACGCGCGGAGGAGGGGCGGCAGCAGGTGATGGGGGAGTTGGGCGGCCGGCGCGAGCGGCAACACGGCCACCTGGGCAGACGCGCCCGCGCCAAGGGCGGCCAACGCCGCGAGGCCGGCTTCGGTGTTGATTGTGCCCAGCCCGGCGCGGGGCCGCCGGGTTTGCATGCCGCCCGCGACCCACGGCCCCCAGGCGAGGCTGACGCCCACGGCTCCGTGCCCTTGCCGCCAGGCAGCCAGACCATCGAGCCAGGTATTGGCGGCGGCATAGCTGCTCTGGCCGGGCGCGCCCAGCAGCCCGACGGCTGAGCTGCACAGCACCAGCCAGTCGAGTTGATCGGACGCGGTCTGCTGATGGAGCGCCCAACTGCCCAGCACTTTGGGCGCGAGGACGGCCCAGGCGCGCTCCCAGCTCTGGCGCAGCACGACGCCGTCAGCGAGCACGCCGGCGGCATGAATGACGCCCTTGAGTGGGGCGAGGCGGCGCACCGCGGCCAGCGCACCGGCCAAGGCTCCCGGGTCGCACACGTCGGCGAGGTGGTGCTGGACGGTGACACCGTCGGTGGAGAGCGCGTCGAGGACAGCTTGCTGGGCGACGGACGGCGCGTGCCGGCTGAGCAGGGCCAGATGACGCGCGCCACGGGCGACAAGCCCCTGGGCCAACGCCAGCCCCAGGCCGCCGAGGCCGCCAGTGATGAGATAGCTGCCGCCCGGATCAATGGGGAAGGGCCGCGAGTCTGGCTGGTGCGGTGCCAGGCGCAGGGCAAAGGTCTGCCCAGAGCGCACAGCCCATTGTTCGGGGCCGGGCGAGGGCAGCAGCGCCAGCAGGTCGTGCGCCGAGGCATCGGGCGCAGCGTGGGGGTCAAGGTCTATCAGCCCGCCCCACAACTCGGGGTGTTCTTGGGCTATGCTGCGCCAGAAACCCCACAGGGGGGTTTGGGCCACGGCTAAGGCGCTGGAGTCTTCGGGCTGAAGCGGCTGGGCGCCCTGGCTGAGGCACCACACGCGGGGCGGCGCGGCGCGGCTCAGCAGGGCCTGCACCAGCGCCAACGCGCTGCCGCAACTTTGCTCCAGCGCAACCCGGAGCGCGGCCGGGTCAGCCGGCAGGCCGGCGGGCAGGTCGAGCGACCACAGGTGTATGACACCCCAGCGCCGCTCTGGCTCACGGTCTAGCGCTTCGGCGAGGCGGGGCGCAAGGCAGGCCGGGTCGTGGACAATCCCGGATATGTCGGTTGGGCGGAGGAGGTGAACGACGGCGCCGGTCGCGCGCAACCGGCCGGCCAGCGCTTCAGCCACGCCGCCGCGGTCGGCGAGCAGCAGCCAGGCGGTGGGCAGGGCTAGCGCGGCGACGGGCGGGGCCAGCGGCTGCCAGCGCGGCACGAAGTACCAATCGGCGCGGGGCGGGGCGGATGGCGGGGCGGACGGGGACGCGGGCGCAGAGCGCTCGATCCAGTAGCGATGGCGCTGGAAGGGGTAGGTGGGCACGGAGACGCGCCGCCGGGCGCCTTCACTGACGGCGGGGCCGTCGAGGCGGCCCCCGGCACAGAAGAGGCGCGCCAGGCTGCGCAATAGCGTGGGTGTGGCCTCGACGCCGCGCCGCAAGGAGGGCAGCGCGAGGCAGTCGGCGGCGGCGGGGGTGTGGCGCGCCAGGCCGAGCAGGGTGGAGTGCGGGCCGATTTCAATGAGGGTGTTGACGCCCTGGGCCAGCAGGGCCGACAGGGCGGGCGCGAACTGCACGGGGGCCGTGATCTGACGCACCCAATAGTCTGGCTGCGCCATCTCGGTGGCCGAGGCGAGCCGGCCGGTGAGGGTGCTGATGAGCGAGAGGCGCGGCGCGGTAAAGGTGAGGCCGTGGATGGCCCGCGCGAAGGCCGGTTGGATGGCGGCGACCAGGGGCGAGTGGAAGGCGTAAGCGCCCGGCAGCGGGCGCGTGCGCACGCCCTGGGCCTCTAAGCGGCTAACCAGGGCCGCCACCGCCTCGGCTGTTCCGGCGATGACGGTTTCGGCCGGGCCGTTGAGGGCGGCGAGGCTGACCTGACCGCCGGCGGGCAGGCCGGCCTGAACAACTTCAGGGCGGGCGAAGATGGCCGCCATGGCGCCGGGCGGCGCGGCCTGCATCAGGGCGCCGCGAGCCACGACGAGGCGCAGCGCGTCGGTGAGGGAAAGGAGGCCGGCCAGGCAGGCGGCCACTACTTCGCCGAGGCTGTGACCCAGCAGCAACACGGGCTGGACGCCCCAGGACAACCACAACTGCGCCAAGGCCCACTCGAGGGCGAAGAGCGCGGGTTGGGCATAGCGCGTTTGCGAAAGCAAGGCCCCCGCCCCCTCGGCGGGGTCGCAGAGCAAGCGGCGCACATCCACGTCGAGGTGCGGGCCGAGCAATTCAGCGCAGTGGTCAAGCGCGGCCCGCGCAACGGCGTGGGCTTGATAAAGCTGCGCGCCCATTTGCGGGTAGTGCGCGCCCTGGCCGGAGAAGAGGAAGGCGACGGCGGGTGGGCGGCTGGCAGGGGCATCGCCGGCGATCAAGATACTATCGGGCTGGTCGGCGGCGGCGTTTGGGCCGGCGGCGAAGGCCGCCAGGCGGCCGGCGGCGATATCACCGCGCGCAGCGACCAGGGCGAGCCGGTGGGAGAAGAGGGCGCGGCCGCTATTGGCGCTAAAGACGAGGTCGGCCCAGGCCGGGGGGTCTGGCGCGCGGAGGGTCTGGGCGTAGCGGCCGGCCAGGGCGCGCAAAGCCTCGGGCGAGCGGGCTGAGAGCATGAGGAGTTGAGGCCGCTCGTCGGGCGGGGCGGGCGGCGCCGCGCTCAGAGGCGCTTCCTCGAGCAGGATGTGGGCGTTGGTGCCGCCGAACCCAAATGAGCTGACGGCGGCGCAGCGCGGCTGCGAGCCGGCGGGCCAGGGTGTCAGGACGGTGGGAATGGCAAAGGGCGTGCCTGCCAAGGAGATGTTGGGATTGAGGGCATGGAAGTGCAGCAGCGGCGGCACGGCGCCATGCTGCAGCGCCAGCACGGTTTTGATGAGGCCGGCCACACCGGCGGCGGCCTCGGTATGGCCGATGTTGGCCTTGACTGAGCCGAGCAGGCAAGGCTGATCTCCGGGGCGCGCCGCGCCGTAGACGGCGGTGAGGGCTTCGACTTCGATGGGGTCGCCGAGGGGCGTGCCGGTGCCGTGCGCCTCGACATAGCCTACCTGGGCGGGCGACATCCGCGCACTCGCCAACGCCTGGCGCAGGACGGCTTGCTGGGCCAGCAGGTTGGGGGCGGTGAGGCCGGCGCTGCGCCCATCCTGGTTCACGGCTGAGCCGCGGACGATGGCCTGGATCGAATCGCCGTCGCGCCGGGCGTCGCTGAGGCGCTTAAGCACCACCACCCCGCAGCCCTCGCCGCGCACATAGCCATCGGCCGCGGCGTCGAAGGTCTTGCAGCGGCCGTCGGTGGAGAGCATGCCCCACTTCGCTAATGAGATGGAGCCTTCAGAGAACAGGATGAGGTTGACGCCGCCGGCCAGCGCCAGGCGGCACTCGTTGGCGCGCAGGCTTTGGCAAGCGAGGTGCAGCGCGACGAGCGAGGATGAGCAAGCCGTGTCAACGGCAAGGCTCGGCCCCTGGAGGTCGAGCAGGTATGACAGGCGGTTGGCGACCAGGCTGTAGGCGGTGCCGGTGCTGGCGTAGGGGTCAATCTGCTCGCGGTCGGCAAAGTGGTAGAGGGCGTATTCGCTGGAGCAGATGCCGATGAAGACACCCGTGGCGCTGCCGGCCAGGCGATCGGCGGGCAGCCCGGCGCGCTCGAGGGCCTCCCAGGCGACCTCCAGCAGCAGGCGCTGCTGGGGGTCCATGCCCACCGCCTCGCGCCCGGAGAGGCCGAAGAAGGCCGGGTCGAATTGGTCAACCTGGTCGAGGAAGCCGCCCCAGCGGATGTGGCCCAGGCCGGCGGCTGGCAGACGGGCCAGTTCGTCCGCGCCCCAGCGTTCGGCCGAGGCCGGGGTGATGGCGTCGCGGCCGTCGCGCAGCAGGTCCCAAAAGTGCTCGGGCGTGTCGGCGCCGCCGGGGAAGCGGCAGCCCAGGCCGATGATGGCGATCGGCTCGGTCTTGGCGCGCTCGGCGGCGTCGAGCCGGGCCTGCATCTGCTCCAGGCGGTGCAGGGCGCGCTTGACGGGCGAAAGCTGACCGGGCGGCTCAGGCAGGCTCATCGTCACCATACTCCTGATCGAACGCGGCCAATTTGGCGGCCAACAACGCAGCGGCGGAGTCTTCGGAGAGGGCCTCCAGCATGGGCGGGGGGCCGGAAGGGGGCGGCTCGGCGGGGCGCGGCACGGCGACGGGGGCCGCCTGCAGAGGCAAGCCGAGCTTATCGGCCAGGAAGGGGGCGAGCGCCGCGACGGTGGGGTAGCCCCAGATCAGCGTGGCCGAGAGCGTGACGCCCAGGCTAAGCTCCAGCCGGTTGCGCAGTTCGAGCGCCATGAGGGAGTCTAGGCCCAGCGTGGGCAGCGGCGTCGCGGCGTCAATTTGATCCAGGGGCAAGCGGAGCACCTGGGCGATCTCCTGGATCAGGTGGGTCTCAAGCAGTGTTTGGCGCAAGCTGGGGGCGGCCGCCAGCAGCCGCGCGCGCATGGCCTGGCCCGCGGCGGTGGCGGCCGCGTCGGGGGTGGGGTCGGAGCCAGGCAGATGCGTGAGCAGCCGCGAGCCGGCGGCGCGGGGGAAGAGCTGACGCCAGTGGCGCAAGTTGAATTTCATCACCGCGACTTGTGGCGCCGATTGACCCAGCAGCCGGCCAAAAGCGGCCAGGCCCTCGGCGGGAGTCAGCCCTGCCAGGCCTTGCACGGCCAGCCGCTGACCGCGATTGGCCTGGGCGGCGGCCAGGCCGACCTCGGCCCACGGGCCCCAGTTGAGGCTGAGGGCGGGTAGGCCCAGGGCGCGGCGGTGGTGGGCCAGCGCGTCGAGGAAGGCATTGGCCGCGGCGTAGTTGGCCTGGCCCGGCGAGCCGAGCAGCCCGGCGGCGGACGAGAACAGCACGAAGAAGTCGAGCGGGAGGCCGCGGGTCAAGGTGTGCAAATTCCAGGCGCCGGCCACTTTGGGGGCCAGCACGGCTTGCAGGCGGGCGAGGTCGAGGTTGAGGAGTGTGCTGTCGGCGAGCACGGCGGCGGCATGGATCACACCGCGCAGCGGGGGCAGGTCGCCGCCGAACCGCTGGAGGAGGGCGGCGACGGCGGCGCGGTCGCTGACGTCGAGCGGGACGGTCTGGAGGGTGGCGCTCGGCGTGGCGGCGCGCAAGGCGGCCAGGGAGGCTTCGGCTTCGGCGGCCGGCGGCCGGCGGCCGGCGAGCACCAGGTGACGAGCACCCTGCGCGAGGAGCCAGCCAGCCAGTTGGAGGCCCAGGCCGCCCAGGCCGCCGGTGATGAGGTAGGCGCCGTCGGGGTGAATGAGGGCGGCGGCGTGGGGCACGGCGGGCGCGATGGGGGTGGTGGCGCGCTCGGCGGTGAGGAGCACTAACTTGCCAACGTGGCGCGCCTGGGCCATGGCGTGGAAGGCGCTGCCGGCCCGAGCAAGGGGATAGGTGGTGAGCGGCAGCGGGCGAAGCTCGCCCAGCGCGAACAGGCGCAGAATTTCTTCCAGCAGGCGGCGAACATATTCCGGCCGCTCGACGATGAGGCGCGCCAGGTCAATGGCGGCGTAGCTCAGGTTGCGGCGAAACGGCGCCAGCCCAAGGGCGGTGTTCTGATAGATATCTTTCTTGCCGATTTCAAGGAAGCGGCCGTAGGGCGCGAGCAACGCCAGGCTGTGCTCGAGGGCGGGGCCGGCCAGCGAGTTCAGCACGACATCTACGCCCTGGCCGCCAGTGGCGGCGCGAAAAGCTTCCGCAAAGCCGAGGCTGCGCGAGTCGGCGACGTGGGCGACGCCTAACTGACCGAGCAGGTCGCGCTTGGCTTCGCTGCCAGCGGTGGCGAACACTTCGGCGCCGGCGCGCTGGGCTAACTGGAGGGCCGCCAGCCCCGTGCCGCCCGCGGCAGAATGGATGAGCACGCGCTCACCGGGTTGGAGGCGGCCGATCTCATGCAGGGCGTAGTAGGCGGTGAGAAAGACAACCGGAACGGAAGCGGCCTCGGCGAAGGTTAGCCGCGGCGGCTTGGGCACGGCCAGCAAGGCGCGAGTGGTGACGTGCGTGGCGAAGCTCCAGGGGGCCAGGGCGATCACGGCGTCACCGATGTGCAGATCGGTGACACCCTGGCCGACGGCGGTGACGCGGCCCGCGCACTCGCCGCCCAGGGCCAGCGGGCCATCCACGGCATCGGGGCGCGCGCCCAGAGCACCGAGCACATCGAGGAAGTTTAGGCCGGCGGCCTCTACCGCGATCTCGACTTCGCCGGGGCCGGGCGCACGGCGGGGCATGGCCCGCAGCGTTAAGCCATCCAGGATGCCGGGCGTGTCCATTTCTAAGCGAAACGACTGTTCACCAGCCGGCGCGGTCGGTGGCGGGTGGGAGGCGGGAGCGTTGGGGAGCCAGGGCAGGAGGCGCGCTACGAAACGCTCGCCGGCGCGCAAGGCTACCTGCTCTTCCGCATCGGCGTCCCAGAGGAGACCGCCCAGCACCTCGGGCGCATCAGCGGAGGCGTCCGGGTCCAAATCTACACAGGTACAGGCCAACTCGGGATGCTCGAGGGCCAGCGTGCGGGCCAGGCCCCAGAGGGGCGCCTGCCCCGGGTTGACGTGACGGGCGGGCGACCCGACCGCCTGCGCGCCGCGCGATACCACCCAGAAGCGGGGCGCATCGCGCCAGCCAGACTGGGCCAGGGCCTGGGCCAGATGCAGCAGCCCGGCATAGGCCGGCAGGGAGGCGGCGGTGGGCGCGGCGACGAGGTCGACCGGGGGGATATCTAGCCCCCACTGGTAGACGATGCCCCGACAGGGCGGCGCGCTGGAGGGCAAGGCCTCGCGGAGCAGACGCCGGAAGCCGTCGGCCGCCTGCGGGTCGAGCTGGTAGTGATCGGGCGCAAGCTGCGCAAAGTAGCTGCCGCTTGACACAACAACACAGCGCTCAGCGCGGGCGGCGAGGTGCGCGGCCAGCCCGGCCCCAGGCTGCGCGCCAGCGGCGGCGAAAATCAGCCAACTGCCAGGGGCGCGCGGCGGGTGATCGGGCGCTGGGGCGAGGGGCAGCGGCTCCCAGGCTAACGCATAGAGCCAATCGTCGCTCTGGGCGGTAGAGCGGGCGGCAGGAGCAAGGCGCTGCAAGCGGCAACCGCGCGCGGCAACAATGACGCCGCCGGCGGCGTCGAGCAAGAACACATCGCCGCTGAGGGCCGCCGCGCCACCTGGTTGCTCGGGGTCGAGCCGGCTATAGGCCCAGGCGGCGGTCTCAGGTGGGCCGAAGAGTTGCAGGTGGTCTACCGCGACCGGCAAGACCAGTGCGCCGGGCGCATCAGCTTGATTGGGGGGCAGGGCCGCACCCAGCGTTTGGAGGCAGGCGTCTAGCATGGCCGGCGGCAAGAGATAGGGCGGCAAGGCAACGCCGTTGGCGGGCGGCGGAGCGAGTTGACCAAGCGCTTCACCGTCGCGCCGCACGAGGGCGGTGAAGCGGCGATAGGATGGGCCATAGACCAGGCCATGCGCGGCCAACTGTTCGTAGAAGGCGGCGAGGTTGACAGACTCGGCACAACGCGCCTGGATGGCCGCGAGTGACAGGCGGGCAGGCGGCGCGGCGTCGGCCGCCTGCACCGTGCCGTGGGCGTGACGGGTCCACGGGCCGTGCTCGCCAGCCGGCCGGCTCAACACCTGGACGGTGGCCGTTGGCCCCTGCTTGGTCAGCACGGTTTGCATTTCGCGCACGGCATCGGGCGGCAGCGCCAGCAACTGCGCGAACGTGACCCCCGTGAGGGCCGCGCCCACGCCCCGCGCCGCGCCGGCGGCCAGCAGCATTTCAATGTAGGCCGCGCCGGGCAGGACGGCCAGGCCGTCTACCTGGTGGTCGGCCAGTTCGGGCAGGGCGGCCGGCGTGAGGGCACGGGTCCAGATGGAGGTGCCCGGCTCGGTGGCGAGTTCTTGAGACGCGCCCAACAGCGGGTGCGCGCCGGTTGGCACGGCCGGCGCACCGACGGCTGTGGGCGCAGCCGGGGCCGCCGCGGCGATCCAGTAGCGCTGCCGCTGGAAAGGGTAGGTGGGCAGGGCGTGGGCGGCGGCGCGCGCTCCCGGCCAGGCCACCGCCACGCCCGCGCCGTACAAGGCCCCCACCGCCCGCAGCACCGCCTCCCCCACCCCCTGCTCGCGCCGCAGCACCCCCAGCGCCTGCCCCGCCACCCCCAGCGCCCGTAACCCATCTACCAGCGCCGGCACCAGCGTTGGGTGCGGCCCCAACTCCACATACAG
>JADZEK010000121.1 GCA_020850595.1 Anaerolineales bacterium | reverse complement strand
CCCCCCAAGTGGAACTCGCCTTGCTCCAAACACTTCCGACCGAAAGGAGCGATCACCCATGGATCAGGGCAAACGCCTCCTCCCCATGCGCTGGCCCGCCGCCTGGAGGGAACCCTCCCGCCTCTCGGCTCTCGAGGGCGAAGCCATCAACTGCCTGCTCTTCGACGACCCCACCGCCTGCGCCTCCGTCCGCCAGGCCGCCCTTCGCCGTGGTTTCGCCGTGGAACAGCCCGAAACCGTCGTCCGCATCGCCGAAGGCGTCTGGCCCGGCCTCGTCCGCCAGGAACGTCAGCGCGGCGCGGAAGCCGCCCCCACCGGCAACCCCTGGGTCGACTCCAACGGCTGGCGCGTGCGCCTCGAACAGTGCCGCGCTCCCGGCAAGCCTGTCTGGGTCGACGCCGCCCTCCCCAAGGACTTGCCGCCCATGCTCCGCCCGGCCCACCTCGCCCTCGCCGTCGCCGATGCGGCGGCATATGGCGCAACTTGGGTCATCCCCCCCTGGGACGGCATGGACCTTGCTTCGCCTCTTTGCCGCGAATTGCTGCAAACCATCCAGTTTTTCGAAGCCCGCGCCGAATGGCGTTCCTTTTCTCCCTGGGCCAGGTTGGGCATCGTCTCCGATTTCGCCGGTGACAATGAGTTCATGGGCGGAGAGGTGCTCAACCTGGCCACGCGCCGTGGACTCGCCTACCGCGCCCTGCTGCCCGCCGCCGTCACGGCCGCCAACCTGCGCGGCCTCCACGGCCTGCTGCATCTTGACTCGAAGCCGCCCACGGGCCCCGCGCTAGCCGCCGTGAAGGCCTTCGTCGAAGCCGGCGGCCTGCTCATCGCCCCCGCCGAGGTGGCCAAGCTCTTCCCCGCCGCCCCCGCCGTCTCCGACCCCCCTCACGGCTACCGCGTCCGCCGCGTCGCCAAAGGCCGCCTCGCCGAACCCCTCGAAGCCTGGAGCGACCCCTACCTCGTCGCCGCCGACGCCCACACCCTGCTCAGCCGCCGCAACGACTACGCCGCCATCTACAACGCCAGCTCTGTGGTGCCCTACAACCAGCGCTCCCCCGACGGCAAACGCACCCTCATCCACCTGCCCAACTACGCCCTCCGCGCCAACCCCGGCCAGCCCATGAGCATCCGCCTGCCGGCCTCGGTCAAGCGCGTCCGCTGGTATGTCGCCCCTGTCAATGAGGCCCGCGAACTGCCGCTCACACCCACTGAGAGCTACCAGGAACTGCAACTGCCCGACACCCCCGTCTACTCGGCTTTGGAAATCGACTAGGGAGGAACCCATGAGACGCAGAGACTTCACCGCATCCCTCGGCGCCGCCGCCGGCGCGCTCGCCCTGCCCGCCCACGCCGCCGCTGCTGCCGAACGAGTCGCCATCGCCCGCTGCCTCGACTACGGCCCCTCGCTCATGCCCGCCCTGCGCACCCTCATGGACCAGCTCGGCGGCCTCGGCCGCATCGTCAAGGGCAAAACCGTCGCCATGAAGGTCAACCTCACCGGCGGCGCCACCCAGCGCCTCTCCTACGCCCCGCTCGAACACACCCACTGGACCCACCCCGCCGTCATCGGCGCCCTTTGCCGCCTCATGGGCGAAGCCGGAGCCACCCGCATCCGCATTCTCGAAAGCCCCTGGCAAACCGCCGACCCCATCGAAGAGGTCATGCTCGAAGCCGGCTGGGAGCCGCGCCACATGCTCAGCGCCGCCGCCCGCGTCGAGATGGAAAACACCAACTACCTCGGCCGCGCCAAGGACTACCGCAAATTCACGCCCCCCAACGGCGGCCACATGTTCCCGGCCTACATGCTCAACCACTCCTACGAGGATTGCGACGTCTTCGTCAGCGTCGCCAAACTCAAGGAACACGCCACCGCCGGCATCACCATGGCCCTCAAAAACTGCTTCGGCATCGCCCCCTGCACCATCTATGGCGATGGCGCCGGAGCCGACGAGCCCAGCATCACCCCCAAGGGCGGCCGCAACGCCGTTTTCCACATGGGCCGCCGCCAGCCCTCCAAAATCGCCCCGCCCGAAAACGACCCCTCCTCCCCCCGCCAGGGCGGCTACCGCGTCCCACGCATCGTCGCCGACCTCTGCGCCGCCCGCCCCATCCACCTCTCCATCGTCGAGGGCATCTACTCCATGTACGGCGGCGAGGGCCCCTGGAATCGCGGCGTCGGCATCATCAAACCCGGCATCCTCTTTGCCGGAACCAACCCTGTGAACACCGACGCCGTCGGCGCCGCCCTGATGGGCTTCGACCCCATGGCCATGCGCGGCACGGCACCGTTTGAAACCTGCGACAACACGCTCGCCCTGGCCGAACAACACGGCATCGGCACACGCGACCTGAGCCGCATCGAAGTCGTCGGCGTCCCCATCGCACAGGCCCGCGTCAGCTATCGTGCTGCCAAAAAGGGATAGGACTCTCCGCCGCACCTATCCCCTACCGTACCGGCAGTTTTGGTCCTTGCCCGGCCATGGTCCCACAGCGCACCCTAGGTCATGCGCATCTGGTTGACGGCTGTATTGCTCTTTGCCCCTGCTTGGGCCCCCGCGCTCGCCCCTGCCCGCGCCGAGCAGCCGCTCTC
Source organism: Anaerolineales bacterium (assembly GCA_020850595.1). GTDB lineage: Bacteria > Chloroflexota > Anaerolineae > Anaerolineales > UBA6663 > JADZEK01. The sequence continues at coordinate 460 of JADZEK010000121.1, read as the reverse complement.
CCCCGTCGCCGAAGCCGATCCGCCCAAGTGTGAGAAGGACAACCGCTCCCGCTTCTGGCCCCTGGAAGCCAACGACAACCCCCGCGCCGCCATGCGCTTTGCCAGGGAAGGGAAGTTGCTCATCTGCACGCGCGACGTCTGGCGCTATAAGTGGCGCCCCGTCACCTTTAACATCCAGGCAGCGACCGCCAAAGCCACTGCCGCCGCTGACGCCAAAGCCGCCGACAAAGCCGCCGCCCGCCGCTAGCCCCTAATCAAACGACGGCACCTTCATCTGCTCGCCGCCCCTCAGCGCCGACTGGTGCGCCACAATCCCCGGCGCCGTATACGCCAGCGCCTCATGCACATCCACCGCCGGCTTGCGCTGGTTCACCACCGCATCCACAAACTCATGCGTGATGAACGTGTGCGAACCCTCGTGCCCGCTGTTATGCCGTAGCGGCTCGGGCAGCATCTCCGT
>JADZEK010000120.1 GCA_020850595.1 Anaerolineales bacterium | reverse complement strand
GGTGCATCCGGATTTATTGGCCGCCCGCGAAATGGCGCTGCTTTCCCAGCCCCGCGAAGGCGGGGCTTCGCGTTATGTAGCCGCGGTTTCAACCGCCAGGCGCGCCAAGACCGAAAGCGGCCAAAACAATCGGATGCACCCGGCCGTACTGGCTGGCTAGGATAATCAGCCCAATTTTGCGCCAACTCACGGGTGGGTATTGACTCTCGAAACAATATACTCTATAACCTAGTCAGATCGAATACTGTATACAAAAAACAGTATATCGTATTCTACCTTGCTGTCAAGCCGATTGCGCGTCCGACTAAGGAGAAGAGACCATGAGCCCAGCGAAACGGAACGACAAGCAGCCGTCCCGCATCAGCCGCCGTGCCTTCATGCAAATGGCGGGCTTCGGTGCGGCGAGCGCCGTCTTGGCAGCATGCGGCCCGACGGCCACCACCGCCGCGCCCACCCAGCCGCCGGCCCCGACGGACGTCCCCGCCGCCACCACCGCACCCACCGCGGTACCCGCCACCGCCGTGCCGACGGCCGTGCCGGCTACCGAGGCGCCCACGGCCGTCCCCACCGAGGCGATGAAGCAACTGCAAGGTCAAATCGTCATCTCCAACTGGCACCAAGGCAGCGGCGTTCCGTCGGAGCTGGCGCAGCAGATGCTCACCGACGCCTATCACCAGTTCCAGCCGGATGTTGAGATCGTGTGGGAAACGCAGGTCGGCGGCGATTACGGCACCTGGCTCGGCACGCAGTTGGCCGCTGGCACACCGCGCCCTGACCTCGTCTCGACCAACTATCAGCCCACCTACGACAAGTATGTGGATCTAGTGGAATACCGCGAAGCGATCAATCCCTACACCGGCCGCAAGTGGAGCGAGGACCTAGACTTCGACTTCTTTGCTCCCTCGGCCACGTCCATCAACGTACTGGCCACCCAGCAAACCGGCGTCAACTGGTTCTACAACGCCGACCTGTTCGACCAGGCGGGCGTCAACGCCGTCCCCACCACTTGGGAAGAGTGGCTGGATGTCTGCGACAAGATCCTGACCAAGACCGGCGTGACGCCGATTGCCATGCACCAGTACATGCTCATGCAGTGGGGCGGGGAGGTCTACTTCGACCAGTACCACCGCGACTGGGTGGAATTCGCCCGCGCGCTGCCGGGCGACTGGAACTACAATCCCGCGAAGGATGACGCCTTTGTCTACGACCCCACCGACAAGGACCTCAACCGGAAGTTCACCTATAGCGTTCAGCGCCTGCTGAAGAACTTGAAGGAAGGCGCCATCACCTACGCCGACGACCAGATGACCGACCTGTTGACGAACTGGGCCAAGATGGCGCCCTATTTCAACTCAGACTTCTGGTCGGGCATCGACACCTACGCGCGGTTCATCCAGGGCCAGTCGGCGATGTTCCCGCTGACCTTCCCGACCTACTGGACCCTGCAGACGGACTTGAAACAGATGGACGACGCGCGGCGCGAAGCCCTGGGCCTAGCCCCCGACGCAGCGGCCCCCAACTTTAGCGCCAGCGCGTTCAACTGGCCCTCGATGACCGGCCCACTGGTGATCGGCCCGGCGCGCGGCATCGAGTCGTATCAGGGCGAGTACCTCGGTGCCATCGACAAGACCCCCGAGAAGACCGAAGTGGACGTGGACTTCTTGATGTTCTGGCTGTCGAAGGCCGGCTATCAGCCGTGGGTGGACGGCTTTGCGCAAAGCGACCTGTGGACCCCCAGCGGCAAGCTGCTGGTGCGCGACGTGGAAGTGCCGCAGAAGTACGCCGACGTGATCAACGCGGTCAAGCCGCTGGGCAACGCCGAGGCGGCGCCGAATGGCTTCTTGATGTGGACCTACGGCGGCCTGGGCACGCTGTGGCAAAAGGAAAGCGAAGAGATGATCAAGAACGTGCTGGCCGGCACGCTCGACCCGGCGGAGTTCGGACCGCGCTACCAGGAAATGCTCACCGAGACCTACTGGGACGACTTGCTGGCCGAGCTCAAGCTGACCGAAGACGTAGTGATGAATCCGCAACTGGAACCCGCTAGCTAGAACCATGACGCGCCGACCGCTTGTGCCCGGCACTTCTGCCCCCAACCGGCCGGCGCTGCTTTGGGCAGCGCTCCTGACCCTGGCGCTCGCTATCGGCGTGGGCGTGGCGTCGCTCCTGGTCTTTTCGGCCAAGGGCGGCGCTACGCTCACGCCGCAGCCGGCGCTCGATCAGCGCGTGGTCGTCGGTGCCGCGCTCGACGACCACACCGTGGTGGTCGGCAGCGTCACCAACGAGTTGGTCGTGTGGGAAAACGGCCAGCGCAGCGCCACGCTGCCGCTGGCTTTCCTGGTGGGCGCGCTGACGGTCAAGCCCGACGGCCAGTTTGTGGTCGGGCTGGTCAACGGCCAGGTGCAGACCTACGACCAGGCCTTGACCCCCGGCCTGGGCTGGAAGCTCCCCGGACGCATCACCGGCTTGGCGGCGCGCTCCGACGGCGGGCTGGTGCTGACTACCGGCTCTGGTCCGGCCGCGCACGACTTTGCTGTACAGCAGTACGACCCCGCCGGCACACTGCTGGCGGAAACCCCCGTAGACTTCCCCACGCGCGGCGTGGCGGTGTTCGGCGGCCAGGCCATCTTCATCAACACCAAAGGCGAAGTGGGCGCGATTGATGCCGCCGGGCAGCAGGTGTGGACGACCAACGCGCCGCAGTCCCTCTTATCGGTGGCGGCTGCCGCTGACGACTCGGCCCTTTACGTTGGCGATGAGCGCGGCGGCCTGACGCGCCTGGCGCCGGACGGCAGCGTCGTCTGGACGCAGACCCTGACCGAATATGAGCTGGACGTGCTGTACGCGCTGCCCGGCGGCGCAGGGGTGGTCGCGGGCGCGCGGGATGGCTCGATCTTTGCGCTGGACGGCGACGGCGAGCTGCAGTTCAGCCAGCGCGCGGTTGACGCGGGCATTAAGGCCTTGGTGCCAGCCCAAAGCGGCAACGTGCTGGCATTGGCCAACAACGGCGACCAGTTCGCCGTCAACGTGGCCACGCTGCAATTTGCCCCGGCCCGGCAAGCCTGGCAGGTGGCCTCCTACATCGCCATCGGCGTGCTGGTGCTGGCGACGATCGGGCTGGCCCTAGCGGGCGGCGGCCGCACTTCCGCCGCTACGGGGCTGCTGGCCCGACGGGTGTATCGCGCGCGCTTGAGCTACCTTTTCATCGCCCCGGCCATAATCCTCATGCTGGTCTTCACCTACTGGCCAGCGCTGATGGCCTTCTATGTGTCCTTGACAGACTTCAACCTCTCGAGCCCGATGGAGTTTATCGGGCTGCGCAATTTCGAAAACATGCTGCGCGACACCTATCTGCTGGCCGGCGTGAAGAACATGGTCATCCTGCTGCTCACGAATGTGGCCAAGCAGCTGACCATCCCGCTGCTGGTCGCGGAGCTGATCTTTTGGATCCGCTCGGAGGTGCTGAAGTATTGGTTTCGCACCGCCTTCGTGCTGCCGGCCATCGTACCGGGCATCGTGGCGATCTTGCTCTGGAAGACGATCTGGGCCCCGAACATCGGCTTGGTGAACCAAATCCTGCAGTTGGTGGGTCAGGCGCAGATGCAGCGGGCCTGGCTGGGCGAAGACGCTACGGCCCTGCTCGCCGTCATCCTGACCGGCTTTCCGTGGGTGGATATCTTCGCCTTCCTGGTCTTCTTCGGCGGGCTGCTGACCATCAGCGGCGAGGTCTTCGACGCGGCCGCCGTGGATGGGGCCAGCCCGCTGCGCCGCTTCTTCGCGATCGACATCCCCGGTCTGTGGCCGCAGATCATGTTGGTGCTGTTCTTTGCCTTCATCGGCTCCATTCAGGGTTTCGAAGGCATCTTCGTGCTCACCGGCGGCGGGCCGGGAACTGTCACGTACGTGCCGGCGCTAGAGATGTACGTGATGATTAGCAAGACCGCTAAGTTCGGCTACGCGTCGGCCATCGGCTTCGCGCTGGCGGCCATCATCGCGGTGCTGGTATTCCTGCGCTTCCGGCTCGACCCGCAGCGTGGCGAGCAGGAGGGGACCCTTGCCTGAGCCTGGTTCGCTGAGCGCGGCGACCGCGGCTGTTGCGGCGCCCGAAGCCGCCGTTGCGGCGCGCGTTAATGTGCGGCGCCGCCGGATCACGCCCTGGATGGTGCTGCAGTTCGGCGTGCTCATCGCCCTGCTGTTCTTCTCGGCCGTTCCCATCGTCATGATGCTGTCCATGTCGCTGCGGCCGACGATTTTGATCTTTGCCGACTTCTGGGGTGTGCCGTGGCCGCCGACCTTTCAGAACTACACCAGTGCGCTGATCAACCTGCTAGCGCCGATGATACGCACGCTGTTCGTCTATGCCGTATCGATTGTCGGGATGCTGGGCGTGGCCGCGCCGGCCGCCTATGCTTTCGCGCGGCTGCGGCTGCCGGGGCGCGGGCCGTTGTTTTCGCTGGTGCTGCTGATCATGCTGATCCCTGGCACGATCCTGCTGGTGCCGCGCTTTATCCTGGCTGACCAGCTTGGCTTGCGCGATAACCTGTTTGGGCTGATCGTCTTCTACATCGCCGGCGGCCAGCCCTTCGCCATCTTCCTGCTGACGGCGTTCTTCCGCACGCAGCCGGCGGAGATGTTCGAGGCCGCGCGCATCGACGGTGCCAACGAGTTCCAGGCGCTGCTGCAGATTGCCCTGCCGCTGGCCTGGCCGATGATTATCACCCTGGCAATTCTCAACTTCGTCGGGATCTACAACGACCTGATCTGGCCCACGCTGATGCTGTCGTCGCCGGCCAACCACACGCTGATTGTGGCCCTGCAGCGCTATAACCCGGGCGGCGGCCCGGTGCAGACCACGGCGCTGCCCGACGTGGGCGGCCAGGCCGCGGGCTACGTGTTCGCCTCGATCCCCCAGTTGCTCGTCTTCGTCCTGGGCATGCGCTACTTCATCCAGGGCCTGACCTCGGGCGCGGTGAAGGCTTGAGCCGATCCCATGGAAACAATCCGCTGTGCTGTGTGGCTGGGGGGCCGTGAGTTTGGCATTGAAGCGCGGCCTCTCCCCCAGCCTGGCGCGGGCGAGGTCCGCGTGCGGGTCCATGCCTGTGGCGTCTGCCTCACCGAAGTGCATCTCATCGACGGCCTCCAACACGCGGCCCAGCCACCGCGTGTGTTCGGCCACGAAATCGGTGGCGTAATCGATGCCGTTGGGCCAGAAGTGATCGGACTCGCGGCCGGGATGCCGGTAGTCTGCGCCGGACAGGGCGGTTTTGCGGAGCAAATCCTGCGCCCAGCCGAGTGGGTCTTCCCGCTGCCGGCGGGCGTGGCGGTCGAGCGCGCCGCCCAGGCCGAGCCACTGCTCTGCTGCCTGGCGGCGGTTAAGAAAGCTGAGCTGCGTCCCGGCGCCACCGTGTTGATCACGGGGGTAGGCCCAATTGGCTTGATGCTGCTGCAGTTGGCCCGCAATGCGGGTGCTGCGCAGGTCATCGTCTCAGAACCGGCGGCCGCGCGCCGCACGCTGGCGCTGCAGTTGGGCGCGGCTGCCGCACTTGACCCGCGCGAAGCGCCGCTGCCAGCCGCCGTGCACGCGCTGACGGGCGGGCGCGGGGTAGCGGTGGCCTTTGAAACCGCCGGCGTCTCAGCCGCGCTAGCTGATTGCCTGGCTGCCACGGCCGAGGAAGGCCTGGTGGTCATGGTTGGCGTACACGCGGCGGCCGACCGCCTGACGATAGAGCCTTATCTCTTTCATCGCCGCAACCTTACGCTGCGCGCCAGCTACGGAGCGACCGCCGGCATAGGCTTTGGCACCGCCACGCAGGCCTTGAGTCAGATCGACTTGGAAGCCCTGATTTCGCATCGGTTCGATCTGGCCGACATCACGCAGGCGTTTGAGGTGGCGCGCTCAGGGGGCGGGCTGAAAGTGTTGGTGGGCGCGGGACTCGGAGCGGCCGGTGACCGCTAGGGGGTCATGTCTACAGCGCTGGTGGTCTATCGCGGCGGTGACAGTGTTGGCGCTCTCGGCAGCCTGCCAGCCGTCCGGGCCCTCGCCGACAGCGACGCCGCTGCCCTTGGCCGTTCCCACCGGCCCGCCCGCGGTGACGGCGGCGACCGCGACTCCCAACCCTGTGTTGTCCACGCCTGAGGCGCTCATGCCCCGTGATGGAAGTCCGACGGATGCCGACCGCGCGTTGGCGCAAACCTGGCTCGCCGACCGCTTTGCGGCGGCTAACGTACCCTTCTCCTTTGTGTACGACGGCCAACCGTCGGCGGCCCAGCTGCCCAGGTGGCAGCAGACGGCCGGCGCGCCTGAAGCCGGCGAGAAACTGACCCACCAAACCTTCACTTATAAGGATCCGGCCAGCGGCCTGTTGGTGCGCGCTGACGTGACGGTGTATGCCGATTACCCGGCGGTCGAATGGGTGCTGTATTTTGAGAACACGGGGGCCGTGGCCGCCCCTATCTTGGAAAATGTGCAGGCTCTGGATGCCGACCTGGGCCTGCCCGGCCTAGCCGACGCCGCCAGCCAGTCATTTGTGCTGCACTACGCCAACGGCAGCCAGGCGCTGGCTACAGACTTTGCGCTCAAGCACTACCGCCTCGACCCGGAGAGCGCGTTTACGTTGGCCCCCAACGGCGGGCGCTCATCCGACGGTGTGCTGCCCTTCTTCAACCTGGTGCGGCCCAACCAGACCGGCGTGATGATGGCCGTCGGTTGGTCTGGCCAGTGGCAAGCCACGTTTACGCGCGACCCAGCGGCAGCGGTGCGCGCCCAGGCGGGTATGCAGCTGACCCACCTGAGCCTTCTGCCCGGCGAGCAGATCCGCACCCCGCGTATGCTGCTGCTCTTCTGGCAGGGCGAGCAGCTCCACGCCAGCAACCTGCTGCGCCGGCTGATCTTGGACCATTACACGCCGCGGCCCAATAGCGGGCCCTACCGTGGGCCGATCTGGTCTTCGTCGAGCGGTGACATTGGCTTCAATGACATTACGGAAGAAAACCAGATCGCCTCAGCGGAAGCGATTGCGGCGAATGGTTTGCCAATTGATTATTACCAGATTGACGCTGGCTGGTTTGAGAATGGCTGGCCCAACACCGGCACCTGGGAACCCCATCCCAAGCGCTTTCCGCGTGGTCTGAAACCTGTGGGCGACGCGGTGCACGCGCTCGGCCTGGGTTTCATCCTGTGGTTTGAGCCAGAACGCGTGGTCCCCGGCACCTGGCTGGCCAATGAGCATCCCGAATGGCTCATTGGAACGACGGATGTGCCCGGTGAGCTGGCTTACCAGGCCAACTGGAAACTGCTCAATTTGGGCAACCCCGAGGCGCTCGCCTGGGCGGAGACCATGATTTCCGGCCTGATCAGCGAGTATGGCGTCGATATCTATCGTCACGATTTCAACATGTTCCCACTCTACGCCTGGCGCGCAACTGACGCGCCTGACCGCCAGGGCCTCGCTGAAACTCGCTACGTCGAAGGGCTGTACGCCTTCTGGGATTACCTCATGGCCCAGCACCCTGGCCTACTGATTGATAATTCCGCCAGCGGTGGCCGCCGCCTCGACCTGGAGACCATCAGCCGCAGCGTGCCGCTGTTCCGCACCGACTACTTTTGGGTGGCGAACGCCGACCAGGACATGACTTACGCCTTGTCACAGTGGTTGCCCATCCACGCCATGGGCGTGCACGCTGCGCAAGATACTTATACCTTTCGCAGCGGCATGGGTACCAGCGTGGCGCTGGCCTACAACTATCTGGCCGGCCCGCCATGGGATTGGCTGCGTGACCGCCTGGCAGAGTACAACCTCGTCCGCGACTACTTCTATGGCGACTACTATCCACTCGTCTCAGGTGTCGTTGACGGCGGGCTGTGGGTGGCCTACCAATTCGACCGGCCCGACCTGGGCGAGGGCATGGTGCTGGCTTTCCAACGGGAGGGGAAGGGCCAGGCAACGCTGACGCCGGCGCTGGGCGGGCTCAACCCGGCCGCCACCTACGAGTTTACCAACGCCGACACTGGCGAAGTCACGACTCTGACCGGGGCCGAGGCCGCCGCTGGCGGCCTCCCCATCACGCTCGATGGCCCGCGCCAATCGGCTCTCATCACCTATCACCAGCTGGCGGCCAACTAGCGCCGCGGCGCTGCGAGACGACACTGACCATGACTGCCTATTGGGTCGACGCACACCTGGCCGAGGGCGATGCGCCCAGGTTGAGCTACCGTTCCGGCCTGACGGTCTACGCGGAGGCACTCGTGGGCGGCCAGTACGTTGGCTGCGGCTGGAACGCCGCCGGTGCGCTGAGTGAGCTGCCGCCTTACGTCTCGCCCCCGCACGCTACGCCGCAGGCCTTCTGGCTGGAAGTTGACGGGCAGTTCTTGGGCTCGCATTGGGAGTGGGTCGGCTTCGACCGTCAGCCGCACGCCGTTGGCCTGCAAACCCGCGTGCGGCTGCGCCACTCCGTGCGGCCGATCTCTGTCGAGGTCCACACGCTGCTCGATGGCACGCCGGTGCTCACCCGCTGGCTAACGATCACCAACACCGGCGACCGGCCCGCGGCCTTGGGGGCCGTAGCGCCCTGGAGTGGTGTGCTCCAGAGCGTGCGCCGCTGGGCCGACCACCTGCCTAAGCCCGATGCGCCGCTGTACTCAGTCGGCTACTTTGGCGGTGACCGCTGGAGCGACGAGGGGGATTTTCATTGGCGGCCGCTGCCCAACGCCAGCCTGCGCATTGACGGCCGCTACCGCCGCGATCGCTTTCGACATCCGCTGTTCATGCTGCGCAATCAGGCTACCGGCGAGCACTTCATCGGCCAGTTAGGCTGGTCCGGCGGTTACACGTTTGAGTTCGACCTCGACCAGGACCCTGGTCTGCACGATGGCGTTGCGCGGCTGTTCTTTCGCGCTGGGCCAGATGCGCCCGCGCCGCAGCGGGTGCTCGCGCCGGGCGAAACCGTTGCTACGCCGGCGCTACATCTGGGCCTGCTGCCCGGCGACCTGGACGACTGTATCAACGCCATGCACACCCACGTGCGTCGCAGCGTGCTGCGGCCACAGGCGCGCGGCCGCGGCGGTTGGGTAGAGTCGGGCATTGGGCCGGAACTGGAGATCACCGGTGAGCGCGTGCAGGCTCAAATTGACCGGGCCGCCGCGATCGGGGCCGAGGTGTTCTTCATCGATGCGAGCTGGTACGCGCCGCCGGGCGGCAATTGGTACACCACCGTGGGCGACTGGCAGGTCGACCGGCAGCGCTTCCCCAACGGCCTGGCGCCGTTCCGTGAGCGGGCGCACGCGCACGGTCTGTTGTGGGGCCTCTGGATGGATGCCGAGCGCCTCGGCGTCCAGAGCCAGATGGCGAAGGTGCACCCTGAGTGGCTGGCGGTTAACTACAGCGGAGAGCGGCGACTGGGCGATATGCTCGACCTGACCAACCCGGCCGCCATGCAGTGGATGGAAGACGTGATCGCCGGCGTGATCAGCGAACACCAACTCGAGTTATTCCGGCTGGACATGAACGTGGGTCGCATCGGACCTGCGGCGGCCACGCTGCGCGCTGGCTACGTGGAGAACAGCTATTGGCGCTATTACGAAGCGCTCTACGCCGTCTATGACCGCCTGCGGGCCCGCTTCCCCGCCGTGATCTTTGAGCACTGCGCTTCAGGCGGCGGCCGGACCGACCTGGGCATGATCGCGCGCTTCGCTCACACCTGGGTCACCGATTGGCCGATTGCCCCGCGCGCTTTCCGCATTACGAACGGCATGACGATGGCGCTGCCGCCGGAGTATGTTGACCGGCTGTGGGGCGGCCAGAACAGCCACACCGCCGGGGACCTGGACTTTCAGCTGCGGCTGCTGCTCTTCGCCCGCCCGACCTTGGGGTTCTTCCATCCAGACGGGGCGGTGCTCAACCCGCTCCTGCTGGCGCGCCTGCGTGAATTCGTCGCGTTCTACAAGGATTTCGTGCGCCCGTTCGCTGCCGAGAGCCGCATCTTCCACCACACGCCGGAATTTACGGGGCTTGAGCCGCAGGGCTGGGGCGTGCTCGAGCTGGCGGCGGGCGATGGCCGCCGCGCCATCGCTGGGCTGTTCCAGCTCGCCTCGCCGCCAGCGGACGACTACGTGTTCCGTCCGCGCGGGCTTGATCGCTCGCGCCGCTATCGCCTGACGCTCGGCAACGAGCAGCAGACCGTGGAGTTGGACGGCGCGGAACTGGCGGAGACCGGCCTGACTGTGCGGCTGGAGGGCGCGCTGACGTCGCAACTGCTGAGCTTCGAGGCGCTGTGAGCGTGCCAGCGGCCATCCCTGGATGTCGAACGGAGACGAGTGACTGATGCCGACTGATTGGGTAAACGCCTACTACGCGCCCGGCGACGCGCCGGCGGTGAGCTACCGCACCGGCATGGTGGTCTACGAAGAGGCCTTGATCGGCGGGCAGTTCATCGGCCGCTCGTGGAACGGAGCCGGCTTCTTGAACGCTTGGGACAGCGGCCTGCTGCGCCCGGACCAGCACCCCACGCCGCAAGCCTTCTGGCTCGAAGTGGACGGCCACCTGCTGGCCTCCCATTGGGCGTGGGAGGGCTTTGAGCAGTCGGAAACTGCCCAAGGGCTGCACACCGTCATCAGCTTGCGCCACGAGGTGCGGCCCGTGTCGGTGAAGGTGCATACGCAGCTTGACGGCACGCCGGTGCTAACGCGCTGGCTGGAGGTCACCAACACCAGCGACCGGCCGGCCGCCCTGGGAACGGTGGGGTCGTGGAGCGGCGTACTGCAAACGGTGCGGCAGTGGGCGGCGCATCTGCCCAACCCGGCCGCGCCCCTGTTCTCGGTGGGCTACTTCACTGGCGACCGCTGGAGCGACGAAGGCGATTTTCACTGGCAGACCTTGCCGCAGGCCAATTTTCGCATCGATGGCCGCTATCGCCGCGACCGCTACCGCCATCCAATGTTTGTGGTGCGCAACCACGCCACGGGTGAGCATTTCATCGGCCAGTTGGCCTGGTCTGGCGGCTACAGCTTTGAGTTCGACCTGGAGGCCGACCCAGGCATCGGCGGTTGGAGAGGCCTGGAACGGGTGCAGGATGGGACCGCCAAACTGTTCTTTCGCGCCGGGCCGGACGCGCCCGCGCCGCAGCGCCTACTCGCGCCCGGGGAGACTATCGCCACGCCCGCCCTGCACCTGGGCCTGCTCCACGGCGACCTCGACGATTGTGTGAACGCCATACACCGGCACCTCCGGCGGAGTGTCTTTATGCCCCAGGCGCGTGGCCGGGGGGGGTGGGTGGAGTCGGGGGTCGGTCCCGGCCCGGAGATGACGCCCGAGAACACCCACGCCAGAATTGACTTGGCTGCGGACCTTGGAGTCGAGGTGTTCTTTCTGGATGCGAGCTGGTACTCGCCGCCACTCGGCTCGTGGTTCGAGACGGTGGGTGATTGGAACGTGGACCAGGACCGTTTTCCAGAGGGCCTGGCCGCCATCCGCGAGCACGCCCACGCGCGCGGCATGCTGTTTGGCCTCTGGATGGATGCCGAGCGCCTCGGCGATCAAAGTCAGATGGCCAGGACGCATCCGCAGTGGCTGGCCAAGGCCTACGACGGCCGGCGCTACCTGGGCGACATGCTCGACCTGACCAACCCCGAAGCCGCCGCCTGGATGGAAAGCCAGATCGAGCGCGTGATTACTGAAAACCAGCTGGATTTCTTCCGGCTGGACATGAATGTGGGCAGCATTGGCCCGGGGGCGTATACCCTGCGCGACGGCGGCTTGGAGAACAGCTACTGGCGCTACTACGAGGCGTTCTACGCCGTCTACGATCGCCTGCGCGCCAAATTCCCGGACGTCATCTTTGAACACTGCGCGGCGGGCGGGGGGCGGACCGATATTGCGGCGGTCTCGCGCTTCGCCCACACCTGGGTGGCCGACTGGCACGTCGCGCCGCGCATCTTCCGCACCAACAACGGCCTGACCATGGCGCTGCCACCGGAGTATGTCGACCATCTGTTTGTCGGGCCGCTCAACTTTGACTTTCACTCGCGGTTGTTGCTCTTTGGCCGGCCAACCGTGCCGCTCGCCTATCCGCCGGGGGTGGCCTCAAACCCGGTCCAGGTCGAACGCCTGAAGCACGTGGTGGCGCTCTATAAGGACTTCGTGCGGCCGTTTCAGGCGAAGAGCCGCATCTACCACCACACGCCCAGCTTCGATGGACTGGAGCCGCAGGGCTGGGGTGTGCTCGAGCTGGCGGCCGAGGATCACAGCCGCGCGATCGCCGGCGTCTTTCAACTGGCGGCCCCGCAGCAGGCGGAGTATGTACTGCGGCCACGCGGGCTCGACCTCTCGCGCCGCTACCGGGTGACGCTCGACAACTTCCGGCAGAGCTTCGAACGGGACGGCTTCGTACTGGCGCAGACCGGTCTAACGGTACGGCTGGAGAGCGCGCTGGCGTCTGAGCTGGTCCTATTCGAGGCGCTGTAGCCCGAGGATCACGCGATGGACGTGACTAACGTTGGCGTCTCAGGGAGGAACCCGCTGATCGGGCTGGCCGGAAAATTGCTGCTGGTCACCGGAGCCGGGGCGGGCATCGGCCAGGGCATAGCGCTGGAACTAGCGCGGCAGGGCGCGGACGTGGCGCTGCACTACTACGGCGGCACGGCCGGCGACGCGCAGGCGCTGGCGGTGGAGATCCAGGCGCTGGGGCGGCGGGCCGTGACGGTGGGCGGCGACCTGGGCCAGGTCGCCGACTGCCAGCGCGTCGTGGCTGAAGCGGCTGTTGCGCTGGGCGGGTTGGACGGCCTCGTGAATAACGCCGGGATCATCGCCACGCAGCCATTCGAGGCCTCTGACGCGGCGCTGTTCGACCGAGTCTTTGGCGTCAACATTCGCGGCGGCTTCTTCTGCGCCCAGGCGGCGCTGCCCTACCTGCAGGCGCGTGGGGTGGAGGTCCGGGCGGCCGGCCGGCCGTGGGCGGGGGGCAGCATCGTGAACATTTCGTCGGTGCACGGGCAGGCCGGCCTGAAGGGCCACGCGGTGTATGCGGGCACCAAGGGGGCAGTGAACGCCTGGACCCGGGAGCTAGCGGTGGAGCTGTGTGCCGCCCACGTGCGCGTGAACGCCGTGGCGCCGGGGTCCATCGAGGTGCCGTGGTACTGGCAGAAAAACCCGGGCTATACCCGGGCGCAGGGCGACAGCCAGGTGCCATGGGGGCGCGTGGGTCTGCCGGCTGATGTAGCTTATGCGACCGCCTTCCTGCTTTCGGATGCGGCCGAGTTCATTACTGGGCAAGTGCTGTGTGTGGATGGCGGGCTAACAGCCAAGATGGCCATTCCAAGCTAGCCCTTGGCGGCACCCACCCATGGGTGGGGCAAAGGAGATGCGGTCGATGGGAACCCGAGCGTTTGTGGTGCACGCGCCAGATGTCATGCCGTTCTCGCTGCATGAGGAAAACTGGCACTCACAAGTTGTCATTGGGCCGGACGGGGCCGAGTCCGAGCACATCTATATTACCCGCTTTACACTGTTCAAAGGCAAAGCGCTGAGTGGCCATGCGCATACGCCAGGCAAAGGCGACGAGACCTACTATATCCTTAGCGGCCACGCCAAACTACACCTCGCTCCGGAAATCGGCAGCAGTGAGCGCCTCACGTATGACGTGGGTCCAGAGACAGCAGTCTATATTCCGGCTGGCACCTTCCACCGCCTGGACAATACCGAGGGAACCGAAGACCTGGTGCTGCTCACCATGTGGAACGACCCGCCCGCGCCCGGCTCGAACGGCATTCACGATGCCCGCATCAAGACCTGGGGCACCACCTTCCGGCTGAAAGCCTCTGCTTCAACCGATGGCGGTCAGCCCTGAGCAAGCGGTGTGTCTTCCGTGCGCCGCTGGCCGCGTCCCGCGGCGGCGCCTCTGCCCGGTGCCACAGCCGGCCAGGCCCACGGTCAGGCACATAGAATTAGGCGAGCGAACGATGCCCATCAACCTGGCGCGGTTATTTGATCTCTCGGGGCGCGTGGCCCTCATTACGGGGGCCGGCGGCGCGTTGGGCAGCCGCATAGCTGTAGGCCTTGCGACTTTCGGCGCGGATGTGGTCTGCGTGGAACCAACCGTGGCCCAGGCGGAGGTCACCGTGGCCGCGGTGCAACAAGTGGGCCGTCGGGCAATTGCGGTGGCCTGCGACGTGCGGGTTTCGGCCCAGGTGAGCGCCGCGGTGGAGCAGGCCGAAACCACCTTGGGGCCGATTGCGGTTCTGATTAACGCGGCCGGCACCGGCGCCAATTACCCGGCGGAGGATTTTCCGGATGAAGTGTGGGCCGACCAGTTGGCACTCAACCTCTCGGGCACGTTCTACTTCTGCCGGGCCGCCGGCCGGGGCATGCTGGACCGCGGGCGCGGCAGCATCATCAATATCAGTTCCATCGCTGGCGCCGTCGGCTTGGGGCGCGGCTCAGCTGGCTACACCGCCTCGAAGGCCGGCGTGAACAATCTCACCCGCGAGCTCGCGCTGGAATGGGGGCCGCGCGGGGTGCGCGTCAACGCGATCATGCCCTGCCAATTCAAGACTCCGGCCAATATGCGGCTGCTTGAGCATCCCGTCTATGGCGGCGAGCAGCTCATGCAGCGCTGGCTTAGCAACATTCCGCTCGGACGGCTGGGCGAGGTTGATGAGATCGTGGGACCGGCAGTATTCCTGGCTTCCGACGCGGCGGCGATGGTCACCGGGCACATCTTGGCCGTAGATGGCGGTTATCTGGCGCGCTAGCGCCGGACTAGAAACGGAGCCATGCCGTGCTACTCAACCAAACGCGTGCGCTCGAATATTTGCAGCGCTGTGACCTGGCGGCCATCATTGCCACGTCGGCCACGCATATCACCTACCTGAGTGACTACCAATATTGGGGTGATAAAGTCGTGCGCGGCTACATGAACCGCCCGGGCGCAACGTCGGGCTTAGCCACCGAGAACTACGCGCTGCTTACAGCCGCCGGTGACGGCGCGCTGGTAATCCCGCCGCTGCTGATGCCCGAAACCGAGGTCTGCTGGGTAAGCGAAGTGCGCACCTTCGGCAACCCTCGGGTAGACGACGCACTGGTTCCGTCTCACCTGCCGGCCCAGGCGCAGCTGTGGTTCGACCGGCTGCATGGGCCGCAGCCCGCCACCCCGGTGGAGGCGCTGATCGGCCTGTTGCGCGACTGGGGCCTGAGCCAAGCCCGTCTTGGCCTCGAGCTGGAAGGGGTGACGCCCACCGCGCATGCCGCCCTCCTGGCGGCGCTGCCCGCGGCGACTTTCTTGGATTGCAGCAACCTCTTTCGCCTGATCCGCGCGGTCAAAAGCGAGGAAGAAATCCACCGCATCAGCCGGGCCACCCTCATCGCCGAGGAGGCCGCGCAGGCCAGCCTGTGCCAGGCGGCGCCGGGCAGGCGGCTGCCAGAGTTTGTGCGGGCTTTTCGCGCCGGCATCGGCCAACAGGGCGCCGACTTTGATCACTTCATTTTTGGGGTGCACGGCCTCGGCGTGGGCGAATTCGCCAACTATGAGCTGCAGGCTGGCGATGCGCTGTTGGTGGACTACGGCTGCCGCTATCAGCACTATGTCTCTGACAGCGGGTTGACCCTCAGCCTGGGCGATCCGCCGCCGGCGCTGGCCGAGCGCTACACCACGCTGTATGAGGCGCTGCAGGCGGGCGCGGCGCTGCTGCGGCCGGGTGCGCGGGCTTCAGCAGCGCGCGGGGCCATGCGCTCCTACCTCGCTGACCATGGCATCACCACCTGCAACGCCCACGGCCATGGCTTCGGCCTGGAAGTGCGCGACTATCCGATCATTGTGGACGATACCGGGCTGCGCCTAAAAGACGATTGTATTGACCTGCCGGCCGACCTACCGCTGGAGGCCGATATGGTCATCAACCTCGAGACGCCGCTCTATCTCTCTGGCGCCGCGTCGCTGCATGCGGAGCAGACCTTCCTGGTCACGCCCGCCGGCGGCAAACTCTTAGTGCCGCTCGAGCGCCGCAAACCGCTCCAGCCGGCGGCCCGGGTGTAGGAGGCTGCTCAATGCCGGATATCGAACTGCCCGATGGCGAAGAATGGGTGCACATGTACCAGCAGATGGTGCGCATCCGCACGTTCGAGGAGCACGTGAATGACCTGTATCAGCGGGCGCTGATGCCGGGGCTGGCGCACCTGTATATCGGCGAAGAAGCGGTGGCTGTGGGCGTGTGCGAGGCGCTGCGCCGTGATGACTACATCACCAGCACGCACCGCGGCCACGGCCACTGCCTGGCCAAGGGCGCCGAGGCCGAGCGCATGTTTTGCGAGCTGCTGGGCAAGGCCGACGGCTACTGCCGGGGTAAGGGCGGCTCGATGCACATCGCCGATCAAGACACCGGCAACCTGGGCGCCAACGCCATCGTGGGCGGCAGCGCCGGCATTGCCACGGGGGCGGCCTTCTCCAGCCAGCGGTTGGGCAATGGGCGCGTGGCCGTGTGCTTCTTTGGCGAAGGTGCGCTCGGGCAAGGGCTGCTGTATGAAGTGATGAACATGGCCCAGCTTTGGAAGCTGCCGGTGCTCTACGTCTGCGAGAACAATCTGTACAACGAATACACGCATCATTCGGAGACGACGGCCGGCGACATGCTGGCGCGCGCCGCGGCCTTTGGCCTTTTGACCGAGGAAGTGAACGGCCAGGACGTGCGCGCGGTGTTCGCCGCCACCCAGCGGATGGTGGCCCGGGCGCGGGCGGGCGAGGGGCCGGCCTTCATGCTGTGCCACACCTATCGCTATCTCGGCCACCACGTAGGTGACATTAATCGCGCCTATTACCGTAGCCCGGAGGAAGAGCAGCGTTGGAAGACCGAGCGCGACCCGCTGGAGCTACTGGCCAGCTGGCTGGTGGACCAGCAGTTGGCTGATGCGCCGCTGCTCGAGGGCCTCGTCAGCGAGGTGCAGTCCGAGATCGCCGCGGCGGTCGAAGCGGCCCTGAAGGCGCCGTTCCCCGAGCCGGACGAGGTAAACCAGCATGTCTACGCTTGACGCCGGTGCCGTCACCCGAGAGTTGAACTTTGGCGAGGCCATTCGCGAGGCGCTGGCCGAAGAGCTGCGCCGCGACCCGCGTGTATTCATGATCGGCGAAGACATCGCCGAGGCCGGCACCACTTTTAAGGTGCTCACCGGCCTGGTCGAGGAGTTCGGACCGCAGCGCATCATCGATTCGCCGATCTCCGAGCCGGGCATCACCGGCATCGGCGTGGGCGCGGCCATGACCGGCTTGCGCCCGGTGGTCGACATCATGTTTGGCGACTTCGTAGGGCTGATCATGGATCAATTGGTCAACCAGGCGGCCAAGATCCATTACATGTCCGGCGGCAAGCTTAAGGTTCCCATGGTGCTGCGCACCACCATGGGGGCGGGCAGGCGCTCGGCGGCGCAGCACTCGCAGTCGCTGCATGCCTGGCTCAGCCACATCCCCGGCCTCAAGGTGGTCGTGCCGGCCACGCCCTACGACGCCAAAGGGCTGATGAAGAGCGCCATCCGCGACGATAACCCCGTCGCAGTGTTCGAAGACAAGATGATGTACCGCATGGTCAAAGGGCCGGTGCCGGCAGGCGACTACACCATCCCGCTGGGCGTGGCCGACATCAAGCGCGCCGGCGAAGACATCACCCTCGTGGCCACCAGCAGCATGGTGCACGTGGCGCTGGAGGCCGCGCAGCAGCTGGCCGAGGCGGGCATCAGCGCCGAGGTGGTCGACCCGCGCACGCTCGTGCCGCTCGACGCCGTTACGTTAATCGAGTCGGCCAGGAAGACTAGCCGCGCCATCGTGATCGACGAAGGCTACGAGCACTATGGCGTCACCGCCGAGCTGGCCAGCGTGATCGCTCAGGGCGCGTTCTACGACCTGGATGCGCCGGTGAGCCGGCTGGGCGCCATGCAGGTGCCGATTCCGTTTTCGCCCTCCCTCGAAGACCTGACCATCCCCAGTGTGCAGCAGGTCTACACCCTGGCGCGGACACTGTGCGGGAAAGCATAAGCCGTGGCGACTAACATCTACATGCCGGCGTTGGGCATGGCGCAGACCACTGGCCGGCTGGTGAATTGGCACAAGGCCCCCGGCGCGGCGGTGACCAAGGGCGAGCCGCTGATGGAGATCGAGACCGATAAGGCCACGGTCGAAATCGAAGCGCCGGCGAGCGGCACGCTGGCCAATGTCACCGCTCAGCCCGGCGATGACGTGCCGGTAGGCGAGGTGGTGGCGCTGATCCTCGCTCCTGGCGAAGCTCCGCCCGCCACCGCCACGTTGCCGGTTAATGCGCCGGCCGTCGTCAAGTCTCCACCGGCGCCTCCAGTAACCGCGTCACCGGTTATGGCGACACCGGTGGCGGCGCGCATGGCCGCCGAGCTTGGCATTGAGCTGAGCCAGATTACCCCCGCCGGCGGCAAGATTCAAAAGAGCGATATCGAAGCCTACTTAGCCGCGCGCACCGGGGCGCAGTCCGCGGTGGCCATGCCGGTTAGCCGGCTGCGGGCCTCGCCCAAGGCGCGCCGCTTGGGCCGTGAACTGCATGTGGACCTCGCGGCGGTAGAAGGCAGCGGTCCTGGGGCGGCCGTGCTGGCGGCGGATGTGCTCGCGGCGGCCCAGGCTCCGCACACGGCCGAGCAGGCGGGGCTCGCCCGCGCCACCCTGCCGATCAGCCCGGCCTGGCGCGTGATGGCCGCCCGGCTGACGCAAGCCTGGGCCGCGACGCCGCAATTCAACCTCACGCGAGACGTAGACGCTGGTCGATTGGTGGATTGGCGCACACGCGTAGGACTGAGCCTGTCCGTCAAGCTCACCTACACAGACTTGCTGGTGAAGCTGACGGCGGCGGCGCTCCAGCGGCACCCGCGGCTTAACGCGGCCTGGCAGGATGGCGAGATTGTCCTCAACCCGGCCATCAACATCGGCCTGGCCGTGGCGGTCGAGGCGGGGTTGCTCGTGCCCGTCATCGCGGCGGCCGACACGCTAGGACTGGGCGAAATCGCGGCGCAACGCGAGGCGCTGGTGGCGCGGGCGGCGACCGGTCGGCTGAATTTGGGCGACCTGAGCGGCGGAACCTTTACGCTCACCAACCTGGGCATGTATGGCGTGGAGGCTTTTGCGGCCATCGTGAACCCACCGCAAGCCGCGATCCTGGCGGTTGGACGCGTGGCTGACCGGGTGGTGGCGGTACAAGGCCAGCCCGGCGTGCGCCCCATGCTGACGCTGACCCTCAGTTGCGACCACCGGGTGGTGGATGGCGCGCGGGCAGCCGAGTTCCTGGCCACGCTCGCCGGCTTGATTGAAGAACCGCTTGGGCTATTGAGCTAAGCACTGCCTGGGAGGCGGCCATGGATTTAGGTTTGCGGGACAAAGTCGCCATTGTGACAGGCGGCAGCCGCGGCATCGGCCAGGCCATCGCCCTGGGCCTGGCCACGGAGGGTGTGCGCGTGGCCATTGCTGCGCGCGGCGAACCGGACGTGGCAGCGACGGTAGCCGCAATCCAGGCCAAGGGCGTTCAGGCCCTCGGCGTTGTTGGCGACCTGACCAAGCCGGCCGACATTGAGCGCCTAGTCACGGCGACGGTGACAGCCTTTGGCGGCGTCGACATACTGATCAACAACGTCGGGGGTAACCAGGGCGGCTGGTTTGTCGACACCACTGACGCCGACTTTCAGTACACCTATGACCTGAACGTCTTTGCCTCCGCTCGGGCCACGCGCTTGGTGGTGCCCGAGATGCGTAAGCGAGGTGGCGGGCGGATTATCACCATCGCCTCCATTTGGGGGCGCGAGTCCGGCGGCTCGTCTGGCGGCGCCTCCACATACAACTCGACCAAGGCCGCCGAGATCGGGTTGAACAAGCGCCTTTCCTGGGAGCTTGCGCCGCACAATATCCTGGTCAACACCATCGCCCCCGGCCACGTTCTCTTCCCCGGCGGCGACTGGGAGCGGCAGTGGCAGGAAAATCCTGAGCGCATCGGGGCGATGGTCAAGCGCGACTGCCCGCTGGGGCGCATGGGCCGGCCCGAAGAAGTGGCCGACGTGGTGGTGTTCCTGGTGTCTGACCGGGCCACGCTGGTGACCGGCACCTGCCTCAACGTGGACGGCGGCCAGTCGCACTCGCTGATTTGAATCCGGAACGAAGTCAGCCCCTTGGTTTCTTGGAGCCATAGTCATCATGATCAGAACCCTGAACAGCCAAACCATCACCCCGGCCGAATTAGCCAAGACGATTGACCATGCCCTGCTGCGGCCCGAGATGCCCGAAGCCGAGGTCATGGCCGGCTGCGAATTGGCTGACCAGTATCACATCGCGTCGGTGTGCGTGAAGCCGTGTGACGTGGCGCTGGCGGCCCGGCGGTTGGCCAAGTCGGACGTCGCCGTCGGCACGGTGATTGGTTTCCCACACGGCAGTTCGACCACGGCCACTAAAGTGGCCGAGGCGCGCCAGGCCCTCGATGATGGGGCCACCGAGTTGGATATGGTCATCAACATCGGGGCCCTGCGCTCGGGCAAACTCGACTATGTGCGCAACGAGATCGCGGCCGTGGTGGACGCGGCCCGTGGGCGCGGCCACGTGAAGGTGATTTTGGAGAATGCCTATCTGACCGACGAGCAGAAGGTGGCGGTCTGCCTGGCGGCGGAGGCGGCCGGCGCGGCGTATGTCAAGACGTCCACCGGCTTTGCGCCCACCGGCGTCACGGTCGCCGACATCAAGCTCATGCGCGCCACCGTTAGCCCGCAAGTGGGGGTGAAGGCCGCCCACGGCATCCGCACCCTGGCCGCGATCTTGGAGATCATCGACGCAGGCGCGACCCGGGTGGGGGCAACGGCGACGGCCACGATCTTGGACGACTTCAAAAAGCTGCGCGGCGGCTAGGCCCGCCCCGCAGCGCTAGCGTTCGGCGCGGCCGGCGGTCTTCAGCCGCTTCAGCCGTTTGAGCACGTCGTTGCCGCCGCGGCCGAAGTAGTCGTGCAGCGTCAGGTATTCGCGATAGAGCTGCTCGTAAACCTTTTGAGCCTGCGGTTCGGGGCGATAGGTGTGGGGCTTCAGGCGGGCCATGTGTGGGGCCGCGTCCACCAGCGAGGCGTAGCCGCCCTGCGCCTGGCCGGCGGCCACGGCGCCCAGCATCGCCGCGCCGAGCGCGGAGGTTTGCGGCGCAGCCGTCACCTTCAGTTCGCGCCCGGTCACGTCGGCGTAAATTTGCATCAACAGGCGGCTGCGCTCGGGCAGGCCCCCGCAGGCAATCAGTTCGTTGACCGTTATCCCGCTGCCTTCGAAGGATTCAATAATGACGCGAGTGCCGAAGGCCGTGGCCTCGATCAGGGCGCGGTAAAGCTCGGGCGGCCGGGTGGCCAGCGTGGCCCCAAGCACTAGGCCGCTCAAGTCCGCATCCACTAGCACAGAACGGTTGCCATTCCACCAATCCAGCGCCAGCAGGCCGCTCTCGCCTGGCCGATGCTGCGCAGCCTCGGCCTCCAGCCATTGATGCACGCTCAGCTTGCGCCGGTGGGCGGCGGCATGGTAGGGCGGGGGGACGGCGTTGGCCACAAACCAGGCAAAGCTGTCGCCCACGGCCGACTGGCCGGCGGCGAAGGCAAACAGGCCCGGGATCACGCCATCCTCGGCGAATCCGGCGATGCCCGGCACGATCTTCTCTTCTTCGCCGAGCACAATCAAGGTGTTACTGGTGCCCATGATAGACACCATGCGGTCCGGTCCGGTTACGGTGGCCGCGGGCACACAGGCATATGAGTCGATGATGGGTACGGCCACCGGAGTGCCGGGCAGCAGGCCCGTCCAGCGCGCGGCTTGGGCGGTCAACCCGCCGGCGGTGCCGCCAATCGGCACGACGTTCGCCGACAGCTTGGTGGCGAGCAACTCGGGCAGGCGCGGGTTTACCGCGGCGAAAAATTCCGCTGAAGGGGTGCCATCGCGCTTAGAGCCCATAGCGGCGTAGCCGGCCGTGCAGGCATTGCGCAGCTCTTGGCCTGTAAGCTGCCACACCGCCCAATCGGCCGCTTCTACCAGGCGGCTGGCGGCCTGGTAGATCTCGGGCGCTTCGTCCAGGATTTGCAGCGCCTTCGAGATGAACCACTCGCTGGAGATCTTGCCGCCATAGCGGTCGATCCAGCGCTCACCCAGCGCGCGTGCGCTGGCGTTGATGCGGTCGGCCTGCGGTTGGGCGGCATGGTGTTTCCAGAGCTTCACCCAGGCGTGCGGGTTGCGGCGGTACTCGGGCAGTGTGCACAGGGGGGTGCCGTCAGCCAGCACTGGCAGCATAGTGCAGGCGGTGAAGTCGATGCCCAGGCCAATGACGTCGGCTGGGTCGATGCCGGACTGACGCAGCACGGCCGGCACGATGCGCTGGAACGTGCGGATGTAGTCCGCCGGGTCCTGCAGCGCCCAGTCGGGCCAGAGCCGCACCGGTCTCCCGTCCACCGGTAAGGCGCGGTCGATGACACCGTGCGGATAAGGGTAAACGGCCGTGGCCAACTCACGGCCCCGGCGCACATCCACGAGCACCGCCCTTCCAGACTCGGTGCCAAAGTCGAGCCCGATGGCGTACTTACGTCGGCTCATAGGCTGAGTGGGGCGCTGGCCGTGCCTTAACCCTTGCCACCGGGGGTGCCGCCGGCGTTCATCGCCAGGTTGCCGCCGTCCAGCGGGATCAGCGCCCCCGTTATCCAGGCCGAGGCGTCAGAAGCCAGGAAGATCATGAGGCCCTTGATGTCGTCAGGGTGGCCAAAGCGGCCCATGGGAATGCCGCGCAGGAACGTTCCGGCCAGGCTCGGGTCCTCGAGCATGCGTTCCTCCAGGCGTGGGTTGGGCACCTGCGCCGGCAGGATGGCGTTGACGCGCACCCCGCGCCCGCTCCACTCCGTGCTCAGCTCGCGCGTCATCTGGGCCACGCCGCCCATGCCTACGCTGTAGGGAAAGTTGCCGCGCCCCAGCGCCGTCACGCCGCCGATGGAGCAGATGTTGATAATGCTGCCTCTGCCCGCAGCCAGCATGCGCCGCCCGGCCTCCTGGCAGCTGCAAAAGCGCGCCACTACTAGTGAATGAAGGACCTCTTCCAATTGCTCCAGGGTAATCCGGTCGGGCTGGCTGCGCTTGGCCGGCCCGGCCACGTTCGCGGCCACATCGAGCTGGCCAAACTCGCGGTCCACCGTGGCATATAGGCCGCGCACGAACTCTACCGACGTGATATCGCCCGCCACCGGCATGACGCGGCGGCCCAGCTTCGCCAGATTAGCGGCGGTGGCTTGCAGTCCCTCCGCGTTCAGGTCGGTTATGAGCACGTCCGCGCCCGCCTCGGCCAAGGCGGTGGCGGTCGCGCGGCCCATGCCTTGCGCCGCGCCGGTCACCAGCGCCACCCGGCCGCTTAGGTCAAACAATGGATGCGTCACACCGCTACCTCCTGGAACGTCGAGCATGGGCATTATGGCTGGGGCAGGGCAAATGGGCCAAGTGTGCGCACCGCCTGCGGCGGTTGACAAAGCCCGAAATAGCCTCTATAAATCTGGAATACTGTATACAGAATGTAGTATATCCCCGTTGCAGTCGATGTCAAGGCGAAAACATCCCAATTTTCGGACGGCCGAGGCTTCCATACAGGCCCGGAAAGCATAGGCCCGGTGTGCTTACCGACAATAGTGCGAACAGGAGGGTGACTGATGAATTCAGCCAGCGCCGAGTTAGGTGAATTCGGCTTATTGATCGAGGGGGACTGGCGCCGCACCGGCCAGGTGCAGGAAGTGCGCAGCCCCTATGACGACCAACTGGTCGCGCTGGCCCACCTGGCTGGTCCAGGTGAGATGGAAGCCGCTATCGCCGGGGCGGTGCGCGGGTTCGCCGTCACGCGCCGGCTGCCGGCCTGGCGGCGGGCCGAAGTGCTCGCCAAAGTATCTGCTGGACTGCGCGAACGTCGCGAAGAGTTCGCCCGCACCATCGCCCTGGAGGCTGGCAAGCCGCTGCGCACCGCGCGCCTCGAAGTCGATCGAGCAATCTTCACCTTCCAGGTCGCCAGCGAAGAAACCAAGCGCATTTATGGCGAGATCGTGCCGCTCGACTGGCTGCCCGGCCTGGAAGGCCGCAGCGCGCAGGTGCACCGCGTGCCGCTGGGACCAATCGCCGGCATTACGCCCTTCAACTTTCCGCTCAACCTCGTGGCGCACAAAGTGGCTCCGGCCCTGGCCGCTGGTAACGCCATCATCATCCGCCCCGCGCCGCAGACGCCCATGTCGGCGCTGAAGCTAGGCGAGCTGGTCCTGGAGGCGGGCTGGCCGGCGGCCGGCCTGGCGGTCGTGCCAAGTACCCCGGCCGAGGCCGCGCCGCTGGTTGAGGACGAGCGCCTGCGCATGCTCACATTCACCGGCAGCCCGGGCGTCGGCTGGAGCCTTAAGGCGCGCGCCGGCCGCAAGCGCGTCACGCTCGAGCTAGGCGGCAATGCCGGCGTCATCATCCACCACGACGTGGATCTGGCCTACGCCGCCGAACGCGTGGCTTGGGGCGGCTTTTCCTACGCCGGGCAGTCGTGCATCTCGGTACAACGGGTCTACCTCCACGCCGCCATTGAGGCGGCGTTTCGCGAGCAGTTCCTGCCGCGGGTGCAGGCGCTCAAAGCCGGCGATCCGTTGGACGAGGCCACCGACATTGGACCACTCATCAACCTGGCCGCGGCCGAGCGGCTGGAGGCCTGGGTGCAGGCGGCCCGCGCCACCGGGGCGCAGGTGCTGACCGGCGGCGAGCGCAGCGGCCGCCTGTGGCAGCCGACCGTGCTGGCCAACGTGCAGCCCGACATGGCCGTGGCCTGCCGGGAGGTGTTCGCGCCGCTGCTGGGGCTGTTCAACTACACTGACGCCTCAGCCGCCATCCGCGCCGTCGATGACAGCGAGTTTGGGTTACAGGCCGGGCTCTTCACCAACGACTGGAACTTGATCCAGGAGGCGTTTGACGGCCTGGAGGTCGGCGGACTAATGATCAACGACGTGCCCACTTTCCGCGTGGACCACATGCCTTACGGCGGCGTCAAGCAATCGGGCGAAGGGCGCGAGGGCGTGCGCTACGCCATTGAGGAGATGACCACGCTCAAGCTGCTCGCCTTCAACCCTCGGCCGCGAAGTTGAGTCGGCAGCTGCGAAGCGGCGCAGCGCCAACCTCGGAGGTTAAGCCACAATGGACTCACTCATCACGCAATTGTTCGACCTCACGGGCCGTGTCGCCGTCGTCACGGGTGCGGGTTCAGGTTTGGGCCGGGCCATGTCAATTGGGATGGCGCAGGCCGGCGCGAGCGTGGTCGCTTCTGACCTGGACCCCGCCACCGCAGCAGAAACGGCTAAGCTCATTCAGGCCGCCGGCGGGCAGGCGCTCTCGGCCGGGTGTGACACCCGCCTGCCGGAGGCGATCACCGCCCTCTTCTCCGCCGCCGACACGGCCTATGGCCGGGTCGACATCCTCATCAACAACGCTGGCACCGGCAGCGCCCCGGTTCATCCGGAAGACTTGTCCCTGGCCGACTGGCAGAATGTCTTTGCGGTAAACATCACCGGTTACTTCCTCTGCGCGCAAGCGGCCGCCCAACGCATGATCCCACAGCAGAAAGGCGCCATCCTGAACATCGGCTCCATCGGCGGAGTGTCTACGCTGGGGCGAGGCAACTTTGCTTACGACATCAGCAAGGCTGCCGTTCACCACTTCACCAAGGAACTGGCCGTCTACTGGGGCCGGCATAGCATTCGGGTGAATGCGATTGCGCCCTGCCAGATCCAGACGCCCGCGCTCCAGCAGCACGTTAACAACCCGACGCTGGACGCGGACGCGGTGATCAAACGCTTCCTCACCGGCATCCCGCTGCGGCGCCTAGGCGTGCCGGAAGATCTGGTGGGGCCGGCGATCTTCCTCGTTTCCGACGCGGCCGGGATGGTCACCGGCACGACCCTGGGCGTGGACGGCGGCAACCTGGCCCTGAATGGCGGCGGCACGCACGAATGGTAGGGCCGTTAACTGAGCGTGGCCGACGCCTGTCCCTTACCCGCAGACGAAGACGATCTGCATCACCTCTCTGATTAACGTAGTCGAGGTGGTGCGCAGGATGCTTTTAAGCACAGGGTTGTGGGTTCGATCATGCCAGACGCAGGTGCCGCGGGGCATAACGCCAAGCAAGTTAATCCTGTTAAGGGTAGGGTTGGGCTTGCCTCGATGAATATGGGCCAACCAATGAGCCAGCGAAATACTACCTGTCAGGGCTCATGACATCGCGAACAATTCTTAACGACCGAAGTAAGTCGGCGAGGGCTCACGACATCGCGGACAAACTGCCGGCCAGTTACTGGCGGAAGTGCGGGTTGACGGTGCGCGACGGTCTCGAAGACGTCGTAGTCGAAGGATTTGAGCAGGCGCCATGGCTGCTGGCTGGCGCGCTGATACCAGAGGTCCAAGCGGCGGGAATGCGTGGTGACTGTCGCCCAGACATATTTGTGGGCCCAGCGCTTGCCGACGCGCCAGCTTTCGTTGAGCAGGGCAATGGTGC
>JADZEK010000119.1 GCA_020850595.1 Anaerolineales bacterium | reverse complement strand
TGGCCATCACGGTGCTGATCATCCTGTTGTGCTCGCCCTGCCTGGGCCTGGGGGGGAGCGTGGTTTACCTCAACCTCGGCGGCGATGGCCGCTTCTCGCGCTGGCGCTCACTGAGCAGCCCGCCCGCAGGGGCCGTGGCCCTGGTAACGGCGGATCCCAATGTCGTCTACGCAGAGGCGGCCGACGGCGGCGTGTATGTTTGCAGCCATAATGGACGCGCAGCTGGCCCCGGGTGTTGGGCCGCGGCTGAGCCGCCCTATGAGGTCTCCTCAGACGCGGATTTCGAGCGTTCGTTTTTTACGGGCACAGTGCCGCCGCCGCCAGGCGAGACGGTCGATCAGCTGTACGTCTCCCTGGACTTCGTCGAGCTGGGCCTGGAAGCGCGCTACGCGGTCCTGGCCGACGGCACGGTGTGGGTCTGGGAGTACAGCGCCAGCTCGTACGCCTCGCTGATCGTGCTCTTAGCAGGCCCGGTGGTTGGGTTGGCACTGGGCCTCATGACCGTTGGGGTGTTAGTGGCCGCCAACACGGCGCGGCGGCGCCGGGCGGCCAGCAGTGGGCCGGGGTGAGGCTGGCTGACTGCCGCCCAGGCGGCGCTGCCGGCGCGCCGCCTCCCGATCATGATCGGGGCAGATCGGGGGAAGAACGCGCCGGCGGTCAAGGCGGCCAGTATTGGCCAACAGCCTCCGCGGCGTGACGACCTAGCACTGGACGCCTGGGACATAGCGTGGGCACCCGGCCTGGCAGAGGGTGCTATCGCGCTGCGCGTGGCTGGCCCACGAACGCGCCACGGGCCACTTGGCCGCTCCCGAGTGGTATGATGGGCGGTGCGCGGCAGCGCACGCTGGCTGCCGCGCCAGGGCGCCAATGACGATCACTGTCGAGATTGTGTCCGCCAGTCTGCGCGACCTGCCCGCCGTGTGGGCCTTGGAGCATGCTTGCTTTGGGCCAGACGCCTGGAGTCTGGTGGATATCTTCTTCGCCCTGGCAAGCCCGACCGTGCGGCTCAAGGCGGTCTGCGGCGGCCGGCTGGTGGGCTTTGTCATGGGCGACCCGCATCCTAGCAGGGGCTTCGCCTGGATCGCGACGCTGGGCGTGCATCCCGACTTCCAGCGCCGCGGCATCGGCGCGCGGCTGCTGGCAGCTACCGAAACGCGCCTGACGACGCCACGCTTGAAGCTCACCGTGCGCCGTTCGAACGCGGCCGCGATCGCCTTGTACCGCAAGTTTGGCTACGAGCCGGTTTCGGTGTTGAACCGTTATTACGCCAAGGGTGAGGCCGGGCTGCTGATGGAGAAGCAGCACCGTGGCTGAGGCTGGCGGGCTTGCCTTGAGGGAAAGTTCGTCGTCTGCTAGAATGTCCGTCCGCTAACCAGGGCGTTGTACCCTTCGCCCGCCATCCGCTTCGAGTTAGAAAGGGCTCGATCTCCATGAAAGTGCTGTTGCTTAAAGACGTATACAAGCTGGGCCACGCCGGTGACGTGAAAAAGGTCGCGGACGGCTACGCGCGCAATTATCTCATCCCGCAGCGCCTGGCCACCCTGGCTACCTCGACCGCCATCAAGCAGGCCGAGACCCTGCGCCAGAACGCCGCCATCACGCGCGCCAAGCTGAATGCCGAGCTGGCGGGCGTCGCCGAAAAGTTGAACGCCACCAGTCTGACTTTCCCGGTCAAGGCCGGGGAGACCGGCAAGCTGTATGGCTCGGTGACCCCCGCCCAGATTACTGAAGAGATCAAGAAAGCCACCGGACTGGAGCTCGACCGCCGCACCGTGGGCAACCAGCCGCTGCGCGAGCTGGGCGAATACAAGGTGCCGGTGCGCTTGACGGCTGACTTGATCGCCCACGTGCGCGTCCTGATCCACCGTGAAGGCGAGGCGCTGAAGAAGGCGGCGGCCGAATCCCCGGCCGAAGTCGAGGCCAAGGCGCCGCTTGAGGCTGAGGCCATGGTTGAATCCCCTGCCGAGCTGGCTGAAGCGCCTGCTGACGACGCTCAGGCTGAATCCGAAGGCGCCTAATCGGCCGAGTTCGCGCGACGGTGTGAACCTGGCGCCTGGCCGCCCAGGGCGCATTGTCACGGCTGAGGGTTGTCCCTTCCCAGGCCATCGGCGCAGCGCTTGCTCCCCGATGGCCTGGTCCTTATAGTTCGAACATGAGCGAGTCCGTCGGACAACTGCTGCGCGCTGCGCGTGAGGCCAAGGGCCAAACGCTCGAAGACGTTGAGAGCGTGACGCGGATTCGTGCGCGGCACCTGGCCGCCCTTGAGGCCGATGACTTTGTTGCCTTGCCCTCACTGGCCCAGGCCCGCGGTTTCGTCAAGAACTACGCCGAATACCTCGATCTGGATATTCAGGAGGTGCTCGGCCGCTACCAGGCGGCGGACAAAAAGCGCCCGGCGCGGCCGGCCAACCGCGCCCCGGCCGCGCCTCGGCCCAGGTTGCGCCCCAGCAGACCGCCGGCGCAACCCTCAGCCGCGCCGGATGGGGGGCAACCACTCACGGCCTCGGCGCGGGCGCGCGGCAGCAGCCAGCCTGGAAGGCCGCGCGCTGCCGGTGGGCGCCGCAAGGGCACGCCGGCCGTGGATGCGCGCGGCATGCCCCAGGTGCGGCGCCGGCGTTTGATCACGACCGACTTGTTGGTGGCGGCCGTAATTACGCTGCTGCTTGGGGCGCTGCTGGCGTGGGGCGCCTGGCAATTGGCGCCGACCTTTGCGGCCACGCCGACCTTGCCCGCGGCCGGCGCATTAGCCGGGA
>JADZEK010000118.1 GCA_020850595.1 Anaerolineales bacterium | reverse complement strand
ACGCTGTACGGCGACGGCAGCCAGTCGCGCGATTTCACCTACGTGGATGACATCGCCCGCGGGACGATCGCGGCGCTGCGACCGGTGGGCTACCAGGTGATCAACCTGGGGTCGGACAAGCCGGTGGTGTTGAACGACGCGCTGCGGCTGGTGGAGCAGCTGACCGGCCGCCAGGCCATCGTCGAGCGGCAGCCGGCCCACCCGGCCGACGTGCCGGCCACCTGGGCCGACATCACCCGGGCCGGGCAGGTGCTGGGCTGGGAGCCGCGGGTGAGTTTTGAGAGCGGGGTGCGGGCGCTGGTGGACTGGTATGGCCGCGAGCGGGCCTGGGCCAGCGAGTTGATCACCAGCGTCTGAATGGCTCCTGGCTGTCTTGACCGCTCGGCGGCGCTGAGGCTCCGGGGGCGCGGCGCGGAAAACTCCTCAGGCGCTCGCGAGCTTTGCGCAGTGCTAGGCCGGGCAGGCGCCAGAGCGGCGGCTGGCCCCACAACGCGTGTAGGTAGCGCCCGAAGCTGGCGGGCGCGCCGGCGGCGCCCAGCATTTCGCGGTGAAGGCGGTAGTGCTGATATTTGAGCGGCAGATCGCCCAACAGGCCGCGGCGCCTGGTTTTGCGGGCGTAGAAACCGCGGTCAAGCCGAGAGACGGGCAGGCCGGCCAAGCTGGTCAGGATAGACCTCGGTATCTCGGCCTCCAACTCGCGAGCCAAATAGCCGAGCGCGTCGCGCAGCGGCAGTCCCAGCCGGAACCGCGCCGCCAGAGCCAGCAAGCGATCCCAATCGATGGCGGCGGCGCCCAGGATGTGAATGGCATCGGCTGCCCAGCGCAGCGGCGGGATCGGGCTCCAGCGCGCGCCGTGGACGCAGACGTGCAGCAATTGGTCGGTCGGGCACAGCGCCAGGGTTGGCTGACCATTGATGGCCAGGGGGACGGCGGCGGACCAGAAGGCTTCGTCGATGGTGGGGTGGCACGCCTCCCACAAGACATGCCAGTGCAGGTCAAGGCCCGGCCGGCCAGGCGCGCTGAAACCCACGCCCTGCAAGATGGAGACCACCACCGCCGGGTTGGGCACCTCCGCCTGGGTCCACCCCAGGCCGGCCACGATCTCCAGCGCCTGGGCGGCCTGCTGGGCTCGCACCAGCAGGTCCAGGTCGCCGATCGGACGCAAGCCAATGTCGCGATAGTGCTGGATAACCAGGGCCGGCCCCTTGAGCACGACGATTTCCATGCCGGCCGCCTGGAAGGCCGGTAGCACCGCGGCCAATTCCCCCAGCCGGACCTGATTCTGATACCAGCTTTGCCGGTAGGCGCGCTGATATCCGGCCAACTCGGCCGAGGCGAGGCCCTGGCGGCGTAGGTTGCGGTACAGCACAGGGAGAAGGCGCTGCGAGCCGGGGTCGAGGTGAGCGGGTCTGGCTGCGCGCCAGGCCTGCCAGGCCTCCAGGCTGGCGGGGCCGTCCAACAAGGCCGCGCGCAGCAACAGCCGCTGACGCGCGGTTGGCCAGCAATCGCCCTCCAACTGGCGCGCCGGGCCGGTTGGAGCCGCCATGCCAGTAGACATGCCGCTCATAAGCCGGGAGGCGGCTGCGAAACGCCGGCCGGGACAAGCGCGTCCGAACCTGAATGCGCGTGCAGGCTGACGCTGAGCGCGAGGACAAGCCAGAACAGGATGCCGATCTTGGCGCCCAGCGGGATGGCATCGGTCAGCCCAAAGACAAAATACGCGATCAATCCCGCGCCAAGGCCTTCGGCGGCCGTGCGCAGCCACGCGGGGGGTGCGCGGCGGCAAGCGCGCCAGAGCAGAACCCCCGCCAACAGCCACAGGGCGAGGTAGGCCACCAGGCCGGGCAGTCCCAGGTCGAGCGCCGCCTGCAGCAGGTGGTTGTGCGCGTGGGCCGTGTCGAAACCGGGCGCCTGCAAAAAGGCCGGGTAGAGCACCGGCATGACCCGGCGGAATTGGTTGAGGCCGAGCCCGGTGATGGGAAAATCGGCAATGGCGTACAGCGCCCGCGACCAGAGCTCGAGGCGCTGGACGACATCGCTGCTCAGGCCGCTGCCAAAGGACTCCAGCAGTGCGGCCGCCAGGCGTGCCGGCCCCCACAGCACAGCCGCCAGCGCGACGACAAGCAAAACCGCTGCCAGGCCAAGCCGGGTGCGCCGGCTGTGCCAGAGCGCATAAGCCGCCAGGCCGGCGGCAGCGCCCGCCCACGCCCCGCGCGACTGCGACAGGAGCAGCGTGCCAGCCGTCAAGATCAACAGGCCAACCTGCACTAGCACGACCGGCGGATGGGCCAGCCAACCAGGCCAATCCCGAGCCTCCAGGCGGCCGGGCCGGCGCAGCGCTGCCGCCAGCAGGCCCAATTGCAGCGGAACGAACAGCAGCACGCTGCCGCCTACAACGTTGGGCTGAAAGCCGTCGGCCGCTCCAGGTATGCCGCGCAGCAGGGCCGGCAGCCGGCGGGTGACGGCACTGAGGCCGCTGACCTTTTCCGGCCACTCGGTGCCCACCAACGCCACGGCCGCAAACGCCGCGCCCAACAGCACAAAGGCGGCCAGCCCGGCCCGCAGCCGGGCGGGATTGGTCGTCCAGCGCACCAGGGCGTAGAAGACAGCGATCCCCAACAGCAGGCTGCAGATTTTGCCGAGGCTGTCGCGAACGCTGGAGGTGACGAACAAGCTGAGCAGCAGCGTCGCCAGCAGCAGCAGCAGCGCCAGGTCGAGCGGGGTGCGCGGCACAAAGCGCCCGCCGGCCAGGCGGGCGCAGAGCCACAGCCCCGGCAGCGCCAGCAGGACGGGGGTCAGCAGCGGCTGGGGGAACAGCAGGGCCGGGGCCAGGCCGAGCAAGACGAGCAGCTCGGCAGCCGCAACGCGGCCGGCGATGGGTCGCAGCATTTGGCGCGTACGCGTGGGTAGATGGCTGAAGCGGGTTGGGCAGTAGACGTGCGGCTCATCTTAGCGGCCAATGGCGCGCTTGGCAAATGGCCAAACCCGGCATGTTATAATCGCCCAATCTTCCCCGCGGCAGCCAGCAGCCTTGCCCCAAACAGGCATGTTACCCACGAGGCGAGGCGCAGACCTCCTTCGCTAGCCCGGCCCGGATCGACGCCGAAGCCCGGCTCTGCGCGGCCGCGGCGAAAGGGATGCGATGAACGCTCTAGATGACGAAGTCGACCTGCGGCAGTATGTGTGGGCCGTCCTGCGCAACTGGCGCCTGGTGGCAGGCCTGGCGATTGTAACGGGCACCGTGGCCGCCGGCCTTGGACTGCTGCGGCAGCCCGTCTACACCGCCACATCGCTGGTATCGGTGGCGCAGCTGCCGTATAGCCTGCGGCTGGAGGGCGTGGTTCAGA
Source organism: Anaerolineales bacterium (assembly GCA_020850595.1). Classification (GTDB taxonomy): domain Bacteria; phylum Chloroflexota; class Anaerolineae; order Anaerolineales; family UBA6663; genus JADZEK01. The sequence continues at coordinate 14,759 of JADZEK010000118.1, read as the reverse complement.
CCGAGCCCCTGCCGGAGCGCAGCTACCAGGACCTCGCCCTGTCGGATGAGGTCGTGGCCGCGGTGCTGGCCGAAACCGCCGGCCTGTTTACGGACGAGACGCCCACGCTGGAGGACTTCCGCCAGCGCCTGGAAGCGGCATCGGGCTCGACGACGTCGCTGATGAAGCTAAGCGTCCACGACGGCGACGCCAACCGAGCCGCCGCCATCGCCAACGCCTGGGCTGAGGCGCTGGCCGCGCGCGCCGCGCTTTTGTATGGGCCGGGAACGGCCCAACTGGAAAGCTACTCGGCGCAGCTAGCGGGAGCCGAAAGCGAGCTGCTGGCGGCCGAGCAGGCCCTGACGGCGTACGAGGCCGACAACGAGCTGCTGCTGCGGCTGGCGCGGCTCGACAGCCTGCGGGCCAGCCTGGCGGATTACCTCGACCGCGAGCATATCTTCGAACTTCTGCGCCGCGACGCGCAGAACCTGCTGGCGCGCATGGAGCAGGCCGACCCGCAGGCGCCGGCCAGCCTGGCCGACGAGACCGCGCTGCTGCTGCTGGTGGCGCAGGCCCAGAGCCTCAATTCGCGGGCCAGCATTGGTGCCGGCGCCGGTGGCAGCGCCCCGGCGCAGATTCAGATTCAGATCGGAGGCGCCACGACGTCTGGACAAACGGCCGGGCAGCTGCTCGTCACCCTGCGCGCGTATCTCGACGCGCTGGAAGCGCAGCGGACCGACGCGCGCGTGCAGGCGGAGGCGCTGTCCCCGGCCCTCCTCGACGTGCAAGGCCAGGTGGCCGCCGCCAAAGCGCGGCTGCGCGATCTGACGCGCGCGCGCGACCAGGCTGAAACGCAGTACCTGGCGCTGGCGCGCAAGGTGGACGAGGTGCAGATCGCCGCCCAGGATGCCGGTGCCAGCATCAAGATTGCCAGCCGCGCCGCCGTCCCGCACGACGCCTCGGGCGGGGCCATCTTGCTGGGCCTGGCGGGGCTGGTCGCGGGCGCGGGCCTGGGTGTCTTCCTGGTGCTGCTGCGCGATTGGCTGCGCCCGCCCGCGCGGACGGCGGCAGCCGCATCGCGGGCCGCGCCTGGGCAAGCGGAGGAGCCGCCGGCCGCGGTCCCGGCGCGGCCGGGGCTCGGCTGACAGGAGGCCCACGCCGCATGCCAAGCGCCCGCGCCGCGAGGGGCCGGCTTCTGCGCGGCGCCGTGCTGCTGGCCCTGGCCGGGCTGCTGGCCGTCCGCAGCATGCCGCGCGCCTGCCTCAACGCGGCGCTGGTGGCGGAGCTTAAGGGCCTGGGCCTGGGGCAAGCGGCCGCCAGAGCGTTTCAGCCCTCGGCCCGGCTGGCGGCCTGTTCCCAGACTTTCTCGGCCGTGGATCACACCCTGACCTTCTTGCCAGTACGCGTAGGCGCCAGCCCTGATGCGGGCTGGCTGCCGGCGCTGGCGCGCTACCAGGCCGCACACCCAAGCGACTTCTTCGCGACGCAGGCGCTGGCCGAAGCCTACCTGCAGGCCGGCAACCTGGAGAGCGCGGCGCCGGTATATGCCAGCATTGCCGACGCCAACGCCCTGTACCAACTGGCCCGCTGGGAGCTCGAGGCCGGCGGCTATGAACGCTCGGAGCGCTACTCGCTGCTGGTAGTGGCGCTGAGGCCCGCTTGGGCCGAGGCCTGGTACCAGTTGGCCGAGGCGCAGTTCCACCTCGCCCGCCCCGCCGCCAGGGCTTCCTACGAAGAGGTGTTGAAGCAGCAGCCGCCGCCGGAGCTCGCGGCCAAGGTCCACGTGCGGTTGGGCAGCCTGATGGCGCACAACGGCGACCTGGATGGCGCGGAAGCGCAATTCCAAACCGCACTGCAATTGAATCCCTCAAACTGGTCTGCCATGGAACAACTCAGCCGGCTAGCCCTGGCACGCAGCGAGCCGGACACGGCCTGCCAGTGGGCCCAGGGCGCCGCGGCGCTGGCCCCGGATGACGTGTGGGTTCTGCGCCTGCTGGCAGACGTGCGCGAGGTGGCCTCGTGCGAGCCGTAGAAGCACCGCTTTCCCCGACACCGGCCTGGCGCCGGCTGGGTGGACCGGCTTGGCGCACCGATCTGGTGTTGGTCCTCGGCGCCGGCCTGGCGCTTGGCCTGGCCGTGGCGGTGCTGCCTGACTTTCTGTGGGCGCCGCTTGCGGCCGCGGTGTTTTCGGCCGGACTGGCCCTGACCAACACCCGCGGGGCGGTGCTGCTAGCGGTATTCCTGGTGCCCTGGCAGATCTACCTGGGCAACTGGCCCGATTCGACCTTTACCTTCCGCCTGATCGACTTTGTGGTGCTGGCTGCCCTGGTTGTCAGCCTGCTTCGCCATCCGCGCGGCGGCCGGCTCGTCTTCTCTCTCTGGCTGCTGCCGCTCATCGTACTCATTGGGTTGGGCACGCTGTCTGGGCTGCTCCAGAACGATCTCTACGCCGTCGGCAAGTTTGTCGTGGATTGGTGGCCGTCGCTGGCCTTTTACTGGCTGATGCTGATCTGGGCTCCCCGGGCCTGGCGCAGCCTACTCGACGCTTACTTGCTTTCGTTCGCGCTGCAAGCCGGGCTGGGCCTCTTCCAGGTCTTGATCGGCGATCTGGACGTGGTTAGGGCCGCGCTGGCGCACCCGGCCATGTTGGTGTTCTTCGAGCCAGACTTCCTTCTTGAGCGCCTAGCAATTGGTACGTTCAACTTCGGCTGGGGGGGGCGGGCCTACGCTTTTGGCACCTACCTAAACTCCGCTGGGCTGGGTGTCAATCTGGCCGCGGCTGGGACTGCCGCCTGGGCGCTGGCGCTGCGTGCCCGCCGTCTCTGGGCTTCGCGCTATTTCTACGTGGCCGTCCTGCTGTACGTGACCTGCGCGCTGGTGCTGAAGCGCTCGGGCTGGGTGGGCATGGGCCTAGGGTTTTTTGCCGTGCTCTTGCTCAACTTGGGACCGCGTCGGCGCGATCTGCAGCGCGTCATACTTGTGGGGCTGCTGGCGTGCGTTGTCGTGTTACCGATTGTGGCCGCTCGCTGGGAGTGGCTGCTGGAGCGGGCCACCGACCAGGTCGGCTGGGAGTACAGCCGCGAGAGGACCTGGCCGGTCTATCTTTCTCTTCTCTTGCAGCGGCCCGTGCTTGGCTACGGCCCGGATTACCCAACCGGGAGCGTCGAGATCGGCCTGGCGGCGCAGTATGGGTACGACTACAACTACGAGTTCGGCCTGGACAACAGCTACCTGTATCTGGCTTTGGTTGCGGGACTGCCCGGCCTGGCCGTGTTCCTGGTCCTGGCCGCGCAGGCCTTCGGCCGATATCGGCTCTCGCGGCAGCCGGATATTCGGGTCCTGCAGCAGGCCGCGATCAGCGGATTGCTGGCGTACATGATCGGGGGCGCATTCATCGTAATCTTCGCGAACCTGCACGTGGGGGGCACGTTCTTTCTGATGCTTGCGCTCGCCTGCACTGGTGTCAATGCGCGCTTAGTTGGACGGCGGCGTGGCTGAAGCCGTCGTAGTACCGCCGGCCGAGGCCCAGACGCGCCCGGCCGAGGCCAGCCTCGGCTCCCAATCAGTTGCCATGAGCGTGGGGCTGCTGGCTTCGCGCGGTCTCGGGTTTGTCAGGGATGTCGTCATTGCCTACCGTTTCGGGGCCTCGGCGCAGACCGACGCCTACCTGGTGGCGATCCAGATCCCCACCGTAGCCGAGAACTTGCTGGCCGGGCCGGCCCTGCACAACGCGCTGATACCCGTCGCTGCGCAGGAAACCGCCGCGGCGCCATCAGGCGCGCGGCTCAGACAGCTGCTCTGGAACGCAGGCACGCTGACGTTGGCCGTTAACGGCGCTGCCGTTTTGGTGCTGGCGGCCAGCGCGACCTGGCTTGTGCCGTTGTTCGCAGGCGGCTTCTCACTCGAAGCGCGCGCGCTGGCCGTTCAATTGACGATGCTCGCTCTGCTGGGTATGCCCTTAATGGCGCTTACCCGGCTCGCCTGGGCCATCTTGAACGTGCAGGGGCGCTTCTGGGGACCGGCCCTGTCGCAATCGCTCAGTAACGTCGCCTTGATTCTATTCGCGCTGTTCCTGGGAGTACGTCTGGGGATCCATGCCCTGGCGGCCGGATTTGTCATCGGCCTTGGGCTTCAGGTTCTTGTCCAATACATCGAACTGGGCCGCCTTGGTCTGCTGGGTATTGGTGCCGTCAACTGGCGCGACCCTGATCTTCTGTCAGCACTGCGTCAGTTTCTGCCCCTAGCGCTTGGCCAATTGGTGGTCGTGCTCAGCCCGGCGGTCGACACCGCCATTGCCACCTTCCTGCCGCCGGGTGGGGTGACGATCATCCGCTATGCCCAGGGCGTTATCGTGCCCTTCGCGATCATCAGCGTGGCCGTGTCAGCGCCGGCCATGCCGCGGCTGAGCCGATTGGTATCGCAGGATGCTTTTGAGGCCGTTACTGGACTTCTGCAGCGCGTGGTGCGCCCGCTATCGCTCATGCTTTTTGGCGCGGCGGCCTGCGTGTTTGTGGCCCGCACGCCGCTGGTGACCCTGCTCTACCAACGCGGCGCCTTCGACGCCCTGGCAGTGCGGCAGACGGCGGATACCCTAGGGGTTTATGCCTTCTCAATCCCCTTCGCCGGCCTCTATTACTTCCTGCTGCGCGGGTTGGTGGCCTTTGCGGCGGGCCGCGCTATTCTTCTGCTCAACCTGGTGGCGCTGGTGTTGAACGTGGCGCTCGATCTATTGTTCCTGCCGCTCTTTGCCCATGCCGGCATCGCCCTGTCCTCGCTGTGCGTTCAGGTCGTGTACATGCTTATCGCCGCGCTGGTCTTGAGCCGCAAGCTTAGGGACCAGCACTTCTTGCCAGGGATCTGGCGCCCTTTGCTGGCCAATGCCGCCGCGGCGGCCGTCGCCATCCTGGCCGGCGCGGCGGCGAGTGGCCCAGTAGCGCGGCTCGCCTCTGGTGAGCTTCCCCTTTTGGTGGTACCCGCCTTGGTGGCTGGCGCAGTTTATCTTGCACTGAGTCGAGTCCTGGGAGCCGGCGACCTGGCCTGGCTCATCAGTCTGCTGCCTGCTGGAGTGCGGTCCTTCATTGTTGGTGCGAGGGGGCGCCGCGCTGAATAGCCGCAAGTGCTGCTGAGGGCGCCGTATGGCAAGGAAATTGAGATGAGCTTGGGGTCCGGGTAAAGTGCGCGTCTGCTTTTTTTGTCACGTGGTCACGCTGCACGCGCGCGGCGGCATGCAGTACGATCTTGATATCCGCGCGGAGTGGCTCTTGAGCCGCGGACATGAGGTGGAGGTGATTACGACCGGCCACGCCAGCCTTCCGCCTAGTCACGCTCGGGCTGGTGTGCAGTATCACTTTCTGGAGAATACGCGCCCGACGCGCCCAACCATGGTCTGGCGCCGCGCGAGTATACGTAAGTTCCTTCATCTCCATCAGGTGCGGCCCTTTGACCTGGTGATCAGCATGGGCGGTGGCGGGTGGCAGTATGTGCAATTGCGTGCCCGGCGCCCAGAGCTTCCACCGGCCGTGCTGATGGCGCAAATGCCGATTTGGCAGTTGCTGGATCATCTGCTGCGTCGCCCTACTCCCATCAACCTGGCCAAAGCCCTTCGCCATGCCTACAATTGGCTTAGATGGCACAGGCCCTACGGCCGGCAGTTTGCTGCCGTCGTAGTGCTATCGGACTTTACTAAGGCCTTTGCGCTCGCCGAAGGTTGTTACCAACCCAGCCGGATCCATGTCGTGGCGAATGGCATAAACACGGATGAGTTTTGCCCCGGCTCGGCCACGGCGGCCTTGCGGCGCCGGCTGCAACTCAACCCGGATGACAAGGTTGCGCTGTGGGTTGGGCGGTTTTTGCGCTATAAGGGCTGGCTAGAGGCCCTGGAAGCCTCGGCCGAGGTCGCCGCGCGCATCCCCGATTACCGGCTCGTGCTCATCGCCGGCGGCGTTGGACCGCAACGGGCGCGGTTCTGGCGGGCCGTCGAGCGGCTGGGCCTCGAGCGCCACGTGCGCCTGGCTGAAGATGTCGACCGCCGTGATTTGCCCGATTATTACCGCCTGGGCGACTGTCTAGTGGCGCCGTTTCACGGGCCGGAAGCCCAGCCGTGGGTCTTGCTGGAAAGCATGGCCTGCGGCGTGCCGGTGGTCGCCAGCGACCTGCCTGAACTCCGCGCCTTCGTGCGCGATCAACTGGATGGCCGGGTCGTGCCGCTTCGCCCGCGGCGGGCCTTCGCGGAGGCGATCGCGACGTTGCTCTCACAAAGCGGCGCGGAACAGCAGGCCCTCGCGGCGCGCGTGCGCCAACGCGCCGTCGATTGTTTTGACGCGGGGCGCTCAGCGCGCGAAACTATCCAGCTACTTGAGGCAGTTGCAGGGTACCCTGTTCTGAATGTTGAGGCCGGCTAGCCCTGGCCGGGTTACGCTTATGCCAGTCATGAAACTTGATTGGATCATCCGCCGCGCCCGCAACGCTGTTGCCAGCAAGGGCGGCTGGCGCGCGGCCGTTCGTTTCCTGTTCAGCCATCCGCGGAGTGTCGGTGGCCTCCTGCGCGACGACCAACGCCAGAATTGGTACTACGACATCGGCAACGACGACGAGGCGGCTGCTTTCGCCGCCCAGGTCACGGCCAGCGACATTGATCGGGCGCGGACGTTCATCCTTGAGCTCCGAAATCATCAGGCCTTCTACACTCAATTGTCGGAGAGGCTACTGCAAACTCGATTTCGGCCACATGGCCGCTTACCCGTCGGGCGCCGGCTGAGTTGGTACGCCATTATCCGGCTGGTCCAACCGGAGATCTGCGTCGAGACGGGGGTGCATGATGGCCTTGGGTCAGCCGTGATCCTTCAGGCGCTGGAAGACAACTTCAGATTGCACGGTAAGGCCGGTCAACTCATCTCGATTGACCGCCCCTCGTCGGACCTGCCGGCTGACTTCCCGGCTCAACCTGGTTGGTTGGTACCGCCCACCCTGCGGCACCGATATGACTTGCGGCTTGGAGACGCGCGGCAGTTGCTGCCCGCCATTGCTACTGAGTATTCCATCGGCTTCTTCATCCACGACAGCGATCATAGCCCACAACACGAGCGGTTTGAGATCGAGACCGTGTGGCCGGCCATGAAGCCGGGCGGCATCGTTATGACGGACAATGGCCCAGAAGTCCTGCGCCAGTTTGCTAGACAAGAAAACACCTCGTTTTTTACATTTCGCGAGCAGGTCTTGAAGCATACTTATCCTGGGGCCAGCAACTCGGCTACCGTGAAGCCGGCGTCAGCGCCAAACGGGCTCAGCTAGACGTGGATCAACTCCGCAATACTGGCGAGTGCGTCCTTCCCCTCGATTTTGATCAGGCAGCAGGGCCAGCCGAGTGCCTCCTATATCTCAAGCATCGTGCTCTATCTGGCTGGGCCCAAGCCTGGACTGCAGGGGCGCGTGTGCTCGATCTGGGCTCCGGCGAGGGATATGGGAGCCAAATGTTAGCGCAGGCGGCCAGCCACGTGGTCGCGGCCGACTATGCCCGGATGTCGTGCGGCATGTCCGGGCCAATTGCGGCGGCGCGCGGCAGGTCAGTCCCAACCTGCACGTGCTCTCGCCGCTCGCGCTGCCCGGCTTTGCCAGCGCGCTCAATGCCATTTTGAATGCAGCGCTGCTGCGCGTCCAGATCGAGGCCGCGGCGCGCCGCCTGTTCGCGGCCGCAGGGCCGCGGCTGGTGGTGGTCTTCACGAGAAACAGCATCTTTGCTTGGATAAGGCCTATGACACGCCCGATGGGCATAAGATCGTCGCCGAGTTTGACTACCGGCCGCATATCCGCCTAATTGGCGAGAAGCCGCCGCCCAAGGCCAAGCGCAAGTATCCGCCGCGGCGCCGCGTCGTCGAGCGGACGCTGGCCTGGTTATCCAAGTGCCGCGCCATTCTGGTGCGCTACGACAAGAAGCCGGAGCACTACCGTGGCCTGTTGCAGTTCGCCTGTGCGCTCCTCTGGCACCGTCGCCTGGCCCGAATTCAGGGCCTAGACGGATTTTGAGATAGTTCCTAAAGGTCGTTAGGCTCCGGCTGGCTCCCTCCTTTGCTACGCGCAGAAGTCAATTCGCTCGTTCGCCGGATCGGCAGTGTACTTGGTGAGCAGTTGCTCGGTTCCTGGCAACCTTGTTCGTGACAGCAATACTTACTTTCCGAAAAGTACCCCTCATTATTCATTGTGAGCTATGACGAACCTTAGGTTGCGTCTGACGCGCCACTGGCCCTTTCCGGGCAAAGACATCCTGGCCTCCCTCGTCTTTAGCAAGAACTCAAGCAGCCGATGGCGCTTCCCCAGATTCGACGGCATTGTAACCCTACCCTGGGGACTCATGTGGTGTGATACACGCAGCGCAATTGAATGGCAGCTTTTTGTCAAGAATGAATACGAGCCTGTTGTCGGCACACTTATATCTGGGCTGTTAAGGCCAGGCGACTGCTTTGTCGATGTGGGTGCCAATATTGGGGTCCATACACTATTGGCGGCCAGGCGAGTTGGCCTAACCGGAAAAGTCATCGCAGTCGAGCCAAACGCGGGCATATTTGAGCGGTTGCGGCAGAATTGCAGTCTTAATCGATCTGAGAACGTGATGCTGTTTCAGTGTGCCCTAGGCGACCAAGCGGGAAAAGCACAACTGTCGATCTTCCCGAATCGGTTCAACCAGGGTCTGTCTACGCTTGTGAAGCAGGCTGGCGGTGCTCAGCAGCTTGAGGTGGACATTGTCCCCGGCGACGAGCTCTTAGGCCAGATCGCCGATCGGCCGATTGCCCTGATAAAGGTCGATACCGAAGGCTGGGAGGCACCCATACTGAGAGGGTTTCGACGCACACTTGAGCGTTATAAGCCCGTTGTCATATTCGAACATCGCGCGAACTTGTGGAAGGCTGCCGGGTATACATTGCGTGAAATCGTGGAGTTCATGGCTGGCTACGATCTGTATGAGATTGTTTATGCTGGGCTAAAGCCGATCAGCGATGGTTACGTCTCCGGGGACAGTTCGGATATCATCGCCTTGCCGGCTCGATTGTCAAAGATAGCAGCATGAATGATCTGTCTAACGCCGGCGAGCGTGGCTTGCCCCCTAGCGCGGCGACCTCTCTCGCCGACCGGTTGGTATACCTGAAGCACCAGACGATGTATGCCTGGACACATAGATGGACCAGAGGCAGGCAGGTTCTCGACTTAGGGTGTGGGGAGGGGTATGGGAGCCACAACCTGGCGGAAGTGGCCAGCAGCGTGGTCGCTGCTGACTACTCACCTGCCGCGGCGCGGCATGTCCTGGCAACCTATGGCAGCCCGCGTCTCAGAGGCGTGTGCTGTGACGGCGAGCGGCTGCTGTTTGCCGCGGAATCCTTCGACGTGGTGGTTTCATTCGAGGTCATCGAACATGTCCCGGATGTGGCGTGCTATCTGCGCGACGTGCAACGCGTCCTGAGATCGGGCGGTGCATTCCTCGTCTCAAGCCCTAATCGCCTTACGCGCCCTCAATTGCTGCAACGTCCCTGGAACCCTCATCATTTGCGGGAATACACGGCAGAGCAATATGACCAGGCTCTCCGCCGCGTGTTCCCGCAGGTCGAAGTCTATGGGGTAACCGCCATTCCCGAGATCGGCGAGATCGAGAGGAAGCGGGTGCGCCGGGCTGCGCTCAGATCTTGGTCCACCCGCCTGGCCCGCGGCGTCTTGCCAGTGGCTGTATATTCCACGCTGAAGATGAGGCTCAAGGCGTGGCGCCGGCCCGTTTTGGCAGGCAATCAAACGGTTGATGCAAGCAGCCGGCTTGCGGACGTTGGCCGCTTTACGGCAGCAGATTTTTCCATCACCAACAAAAACCTTGATGGTTCCATGAACTTGGTTGCAGTCTGCATACGCTAGGGCTAGAAGTGCGCATCGTCTTGATCCCCAACGCCTTCTTCCCGGCGTATGGGGGTGTCGCCACCTCAACCTACGAACTCGCCAGGTGGTTTGCCAAGTCGGGCCACCAGGTGGCGGTTATCGTGCATGGCGACCATCCTGGGCTGCCGGCTCGGGAGGGTTGTGACGGGTTCCACATCTACCGGCTCAGGCTGTCAGCGCGCCCGTGGCTACTTCGCCCATTGGTGCTCACGAGCGGGTTGGCGCAGATGTACGCCATCCTCTACCGCTTTCGGCCAGACGTAGTGCAAGTCCTGTTTCTACACGTAAACCTGCTTTACCCCCTGCTGTTGTCCTACGTCCTGCCGTACAAGCTTGTCGTGCGGGCATGCGGCAACGACATCCATCATTTCGCGGCCAGGTCGGCGCTGTTTCGCGGTTTACTCCGTTGGGCTTTTCGACGCGCGGCGCAGATCCAATTCAATTCGGGCTCGCTGGCACAAGATGCCGAGCCATACTTGGCCGGAAACGAAGAGAAGGTTGTTGTGGTTGGCGAGGGCGCAGACCCCGATGTGTTCCGCGGAGAAGACGCCTTCGTGCCGTCCAACGGGAGGCCGTACATTGTCGCCATCGGGCGACTGGTATTTAAGAAGGGGTTTGACCTTCTGCTTCAGGCCCTGACGCAAGTCGTCCAGGCATACCCGGACTTGCAGTTGTTGATCGCAGGTGATGGCGAGGAGCGGCATGCACTAGAGGCGCTGGTCAGAGTTTTGAAGCTCGAGAACCACGTGCAGTTCCTCGGCTACGCTAATCGGAAGCAGATTGCGGCTTACCTGCGCGGCTGCGAGTTGTTCGTCCTGCCGTCACGGATCGAACCGGTTGGCATTGTCGTCCTGGAGGCGATGGCCGCTGGCAAGCCGGTGCTCGTTACGAATGTGGGTGGTGTCCCCGACTTGGTGGAGCATGGCAAGTCGGGCTGGATGGTCGCACCAGGCAGCCATGAGCTGGCTGAGGGCATTTGCTTCTTGCTGGCACGTCCTGACCTGCGCCGCCAGTTGGCCGAGAACGGCCACCAGCGCCTGCGCGAGCGCTTCACCTGGGACCAAATCGCGGCAGACTGCCTGGAAGCCTATCAACGAGTGCTGGCCTGAGATGGCGGCGCAAACCGGCGTGATTGAAACCGGTACGTGCCTGCAGGACACCAGCATCATCTGCCTGGCCAACGCCGCCTGGGACGCCACCTCGCGTGTCAACTGCCATCACATCATGGCGCGCCTGGCGCCTGCCAACCGAGTGCTGTTCGTTGAGACCATCGGCGGCCGGCGGCCGGGGCTGACTTCCGCTCGTGATTACGGCAAGGTCGCTCGACGCCTGCGCCGCTTTGCGGGCGGCGCGCGGCAGGTCAGCCCCAACCTGCACGTGCTCTCGCCGCTCGCGCTGCCCGGCTTTGCCGGCGCGCTCACTGCCCGTTTGAATGCAGCGTTGCTGCGCGTCCAGATCGAGGCCGCGGCGCGCCGCCTGTTCGCGGCCACAGTGTCGCGGCTGGTGTGGGTTTTCACGCCCGTCTTCGGCCGGCTGGCGTGGCAACTCCCGTCTAGCCTGCTGGTGTATCAGTGCATCGACGAGCATTCGGCCTATCCCGGCGCGCCAACTCACTCTGTCGCCGAGCTCGAGCAGGCGCTGATGCGGCGCGCCGACATCGTCATCACCAGCTCGAACACCCTGTACGAAGACCGCCGCCGGCTGCACCCCCAGGTGGTCTGCCTGCCCAACGTGGCCGATGCCCCGCACTTTTCGCGGGCGCTGCGGCCGGAGACCCAGGTGCCCGATGAGATCAGCCGGCTGCCTAAGCCCATCGCGGGCTTCATCGGCAACGTATCGTCCTTCAAGGTCGATTTTGGCCTCCTCGCGGGGTTGGCGCGGCGCAACCCGGAATGGACCTTCGTGCTGATCGGCGAGGTTGGGATCGGGGAGGCCCAGACCGACCTGGCCCAACTGCGCGCCTTGCCCAACATCATCCTCACCGGCCCGCGGCCCTATGCCGAGCTGCCGGCCTACCTCAAAGGCTTCGATGTTTGCCTGATCCCGTTTCAGCTCAACGCGCTCACCCGCGGCGTCTTTCCCATGAAGTTCTTTGAGTACTTTGCTTCCGGCAAGCCCGTCGTGGCCACCCCGCTGCCAACTCTGCAGGACTACGCGGCCCACTGCCGCCTGACGGCCGGTGTCGAGGATTTCAGCGCGGCGCTGCGCCAGGCTGCCAGCGAGGACGTTACCGCCGCAAAAGTCGCGGCGCGCGTTCAGCTGGCCCTGGATCACAGTTGGGATGAGCGTATGGTCCAGTTGTCGCGCGTGATCTGCCCGGTCTTGCGCCAGAAGCTGACCGCCGTGGGCCGAACCCTCCCTTAAGGTCGGCAGCGGCGCATGCGTTTGTTGATCCTCAACCACGTTACTCACCGCAGTGGGGGCGAGGTGCTCTTGCTGCGCTGGTGCCAGCTGCTCGACAAGACCCGCTACGAGATTTTCGTGGCCTTGCCCAGCGCGGAGGGCATGCTGCCAGAGGCGCTGGGCCGCATCCCTGGGGTGCAAGTACAGGTTCTGCCGGTCGACCCCGAGCTTGTGGCGCTCAAACGGGCGAACGCTGTTGGTATGCTCGCGCAGCGGCCGGCCCTGGCGCTGCACTTCTGTGCGGCGGTACTGTCCCATGCGCGCCTGATCCGCCGGGCCAAGCCCGACCTGGTCCTGACCAACAGCCTCAAGAGCCACTTCTACGGCTCGCTGGCTGCCTGGCTGGCGCGCCGGCCGGTGGTCTGGTGCGTGCACGACGTGGTGGATTCAGACTACTTCCCGGCGTGGAGCCGGCGCAGCCTGGGCCTACTGGCGCGCCTGCTCGCTCGGCGGCTGGTGTGTGTTTCCCAGGCGGTGCGTGCTTCTTTCGAGCGCGTCGGGCTGCCGGCCGAGCGCCTGACCGTGGTCTATCCACCCCCGATGGCAGCCGCGGATGTGCCTCTTGGCGCGGCCGCCAGCTTGTCCGCTGAGCTGGCACTGCCGGCCCGGGCCCGACTGGTAACGCTAGTGGGACGGATCGCTCCACCCAAGGGTCAACTGCTGTTTGTTCAGGCGGCGGTCCGTGTGTTAGCTGCCAGAAAAGACACGGTCTTCCTGATCGTCGGGGAAAGCCTGTACGGCGATTACGACCACGACTACAAACGGCAGGTCCAAGAAGCCATTGCGGCCCTGCCCGAGGCTGGACAAATCCAGCTTCTGGGCGCGCGGCCGGACGTACGCCGGATTCTGGACGCTTCGGATGTAGTGGTGTTTCCTTCGCTGCTCCCGGAGGGTCTGGGCCTGGCCGTCGTCGAGGCCCTGGAATTGGGACGCCCGGTCGTTGCCACGACATTGGGTGGGACGGTCGAGTTGGCGAATGACGGCCAGGCGATCTGGCGCGTGGCCCCCGGCGACGTGGCCGGGCTGGCGGGGGCGATCCTGACGCTGCTCGAATCGCCAGCGCGGGCGCGCGCCCTGGGCGCTGCCGGGCAGCAGCACGTTCGGCGCCTGGTTTGCATGGACAACCTGGCGGCGTTCGAGGCCGTGCTCGAGCATGCCTGCCGCTGAGCCCCGCGTGGCACTGGTTCTCGACGCGCTGGTGAACACTGGCGGCGCCGAGCGGGTGCTGACGCATATGCAGGCGGCCTTCCCGAGCGCCCCGATCTACACGGCCGCCTACCTGCCCGAGCAGACCTATGCCGAGTTCAAGACGGCCCACGTCCTCCCATTGCCTGGCTGGCGTCTAGCTCGCAGCGAACGCGCTGCCAAGCGCCTGCTCCCGGTCTGGCTGGTGGGGTTTGCCCGGCTGGATTTGAGCCGGTTTGATATAATCCTGACCTCCAGCACATGGGGCGCCAAGTTCGTCCGGCCGCCGCGATCAGCGATTCACGTGTGTTACTGCTATGCGCCCTTTCGGTGGTTATGGAATCCGCGCAGTTACTCGGCTGACAGTCTGCCCTTTGGCGGTCTAGGGCAGAGGGCGCTGGATCTGCTGCGGGCTCCGCTCCGCCGGGCTGATTACCAGGTCACGCGCGCCATTCCGCGCCTGGCCACGACCTGTGCCAACATGGCGCGGGCGATTGAGGCTTGTTACGGACGCTCAGCGCGTATCATCTACGCCCCAATTCGAGTGGACGATTACGGCCTGGCGTCCGAGCCCGACGATTACTACCTGGTTGTATCGCGCTTGATTTCGCACAAGCGTCTTGACCTGGCGGTGACGGCCTGCCGTGAGCTTGGGCGCCGCCTGATTGTGGTGGGTGAAGGGCCAGAACGCGCGGCCCTCGCGGCTCAAGCGGGCGTCGATACCCGCTTTGTGGGGCGGCTGCCAGATGCCGAGGTGAGACACCTGTACGCGCACTGCCGGGCCGTGATCTATCCGAGCCTGGAAGACTACGGGCTCGTGCCGCTTGAAGCGCAAGCCGCAGGCAGGCCCGTGATCGCCTACGGCCGCGGCGGCGCCCTGGAGACAATCCAGGAGGGGGTCACCGGCGTTTTCTTTCACGACCAGACGGCTGAGGCCCTCATCGCAGCCATTCAGGATTTCGAAACGGTGCGGTTTGATTCGCACGTGATTCGCCAGGCTGCGCTGCGGTTTGATGTGGGGCCCTTTATCAACCACTTGCGCGAGTATGTGCTAGCTGAATGATCCCGCGCCGTTTCTTCTGGCTGCTCGATGGATTGGTCTGCGTCCTGGCCTTTGCCGCCGCCTACAGCCTGCTGCCCGCCCTGCAGACGTTCATCGTCAGCACGGGGGTGCTGCAGCATCCGTGGGTCCAGGCGCTGTCGCCCACGGTCGGCAGCCGGCTGCCGCTGGTGCGCCTGCTGTGGGTGCTGGGCGCCATGACGCCCACCACGATCCTGTT
>JADZEK010000117.1 GCA_020850595.1 Anaerolineales bacterium | reverse complement strand
CCGGGCTGGGCGACCCGGAATGGGCTTGCTGGCAAGACCCGCCGCGCCGTCGCGTTCATAGCATTGTCGCCAACGCTGGACCGAACTCCGCGAAGCGCTCACGGCCCGCGCGACGCTCGCCGCTGGTTTGCCGGCCTGCAACATCTCGATCGCCAGCCGACGCCGCTTTTCAAGCTGCTGAGGTGTTCCATTAGGTCGCATGCTTGCCAGTATAGCACCGTGTACCATTCTTTATCCGAAACTCAGTAAGCCGGGATTTTTGCCACGAATTCACACGAATATGGGCGACGAATGAGCCCGAATGGAGCGGGCGAACGGTGGCCCCAGCGTCACGCTCTCGGTCGCAAATAGATTGGCGATGGTCATCCCAGCCAGCCGGATGGCCGGCACTCAGCTCCCGGCACGGCGCGGCCCTCCCACCTCTCACCTCTAACCTCCCACCTCTATTTTTCGCGCCCTTTACGACTCCTCCCGGCGTCGGGTATAATTTCGGCTCATCCTGACTCGACCCGCGCCTCGGCTGGCGGCCCAGCCCGCCCGCTGCGCCGCGGGTGACCTGCCAAAGGAGGGCAGACGTCATGCCGTTGCCACCCGAACAAAAGACGAAAGTGATCGAGGACTACAAGACGCACGACGGCGACACCGGCTCGCCGGAAGTGCAGGTCGCGCTGCTGACCAACCGGATCACGCAGCTCACCGAGCATCTGCGCTCGCACAAGGGCGATGAGTCTTCGCGGCGCGGGCTGCTGAAGATGGTCGGCCAGCGCCGCCGGCTGCTGGCCTACCTAAGCTCGCGCGACCCGAAGCGCTATGAAGCCCTGACCGATCGTTTGGGCCTGCGGCGCCGCTGACCACGACAAAAACGCGTAGATGGGCCGCGCTCATCTACGCGTTTCATTTTTTTTCGCCGGCCGGCCAGGCAGCGTTGGGAATTGGAGCGTGCGGCGCACTCAGCTGGCTTGCCAGCCGGTGCGCTTCAGCCTCCAGTCCCTAACCTCCTGGCCCCGGCTTGGGGCGCCCGCCTGGGCGCCGGGCATGGAGGAAACCAATGCCTGAAGGTAAAGCTTTTAGCACCACCTTGGGTGGTCGGACCGTCACGCTCGAAACCGGCAAGCTGGCCGGGCTGGCGGGCGGCGCCGTCTCCATCCGCGTCGGCGA
Organism: Anaerolineales bacterium; assembly: GCA_020850595.1. Taxonomy (GTDB): domain Bacteria; phylum Chloroflexota; class Anaerolineae; order Anaerolineales; family UBA6663; genus JADZEK01. The sequence goes on along the minus strand of JADZEK010000117.1, from coordinate 51,429 downwards.
CACGCTGCTGCTGGCCGCTGCCACCATGTCGCGCGAGCCGCGCCTGGGGATTGACTTCTTCCCGCTGAGCGTGGATTACGAAGAGCGCCTGTACGCGGCGGGCCGCATCCCCGGCTCGTTTTTTCGCCGCGAAGGCCGCCCGAGCGAAGGCGCCATCCTCACCTCGCGCCTGATTGACCGGCCGCTGCGCCCGCTGTTTCCCGACGACCTGCACAACGATGTGCAGATCATCGTCACCGCCCTGTCGGTGGACCAGGAAGAGCAGCCCGATGTGCTGGCGATCACCGCCGCTTCGGCCGCGCTCTCGATCTCCGACGCGCCGTTCGGCAAGCCGGGCTACGACGGCCCGGTGGCCGCCGTGCGCGTGGGGCTGATTGACGGCCAGTTCGTCACCAACCCGACCTTCTCGCAGATGGAGCACTCGGCGCTCGACCTGCGCCTGGCCGGCACGCGCGACGCCATTGTGATGGTGGAATGCGGCGCCGAGGAAGTGCCCGAAGACCAGATGGTGCAGGCCTTGCAGTACGGCCACCAGGCCCTGCAACCCTTGATTGACCTGCAAGCGCAGATGGTGGCCGCGGTGGGCAAGCCGGTGCGCGCATATCAGAAATTCACCCACGACCCGGCGCTGGCGGCCGACCTGCGCGCCCGGGTGGGCAACCGCATGGCCGCCGCCCTGAGCCTGTCCGCCAAAGCCGAGCGCAGCGCCGCCCTGGACGCGCTCTCGGCTGAGATCATGGCCGCTTATGCCGGCGACGCCGCCGTGCTGCCGGGCAGCCTCAAGGCCATCCTGCACGATATCGAGAAGGAAGTGGTGCGGGCGCGCATCATCACGGACGGCGTGCGGCCCGACGGCCGCGGATTGAAGGAAATTCGCCCGCTGGCGGCCGAGGTTGGGCTTAGCCCGCGAGCGCACGGCTCTGGGTTGTTCACCCGCGGCGAGACGCAGGTGCTCACGTTGGCGACGCTGGGCACGCCGCGCGAGGCGCAGGAACTTGACACGCTTTCGCCCGAGGCCGAGAAGCGCTACATGCACCACTACAATTTCCCGCCCTTCTCCACCGGCGAAACGCGCCCGATGCGCGGCTCGTCGCGACGCGAGATCGGCCACGGCGCGCTGGCTGAGCGGGCGCTGGTGCCGGTGCTGCCCAGCAAGGAAGAGTTCCCCTACGTGCTGCGGCTGGTGTCGGAAGTGTTGTCGTCGAACGGCTCGACCAGCATGGGCTCGGTGTGCGGCAGCACGCTGGCGCTGATGGACGCGGGCGTGCCGATCAAGGCGCCGGTGGCCGGCATCGCCATGGGCTTGATCCAAGACGCCCACGGCTACGCCGTGCTGACCGACATTCAGGGCCTGGAAGACCACCTGGGCGACATGGACTTCAAGGTGGCCGGGACGGCGGTGGGCATCACCGCCCTGCAAATGGACATCAAGATCAAGGGCCTGACGGCCGAGATCTTGCAGCAGGCGCTGCAGCAGGCCCGCGAGGCGCGCGGCCAGATCCTCGACCTGATCGCCGGGGTGCTGCCCGCGCCGCGGCCCGACCTCTCGCCCTACGCGCCGCGCCTAACGATCTTGAAGATTGACCCGAGCAAGATCGGCGCGATCATCGGCCCAGGCGGCAAGGTCATCCGCAAGATTCAGGAAGACACGGGCGTCAAGATTGACATCGAGGACGACGGCACGGTCTTTATCGCCGCCAGCGACGGCCCGGCCGCCAGCCGTGCGCGCGAGATGATCCAGGGCCTGACCGAGACGGCGCGCGTCGGCCAGATTTACACCGGCAAGGTAGTGCGCGTGACCGACTTTGGCGCGTTTGTCGAAATCTTGCCGGGGACGGACGGCATGGTGCACATCTCGCAGTTGGCGAGCGAGCGCGTGAACAAGGTGGAAGACGTGGCCCGCGTGGGCGACGAGCTGACGGTGATGGTTACCAACATTGACGAGGGCGGCAAGATCCGCCTGAGCCGGCAGGCCGTGCTGGAAGGCTGGACGGCTGAAGAGGCGCTGGAGCGCGACCGCAAGCCGTCGGGCGGCGGGCGGCCCGGCGGGGGTGACCGCCCGCGCTACGGCGGCGACCGTGATCGCGACCGCGGCGGCCGCGAGGGCGGTGACCGGGGCCGCGGCCCGCGCCGCTAAGCGCCGGGCCGGCAGACGTAACCCCTCGGGCGGGTGGACGGCTTCGGCCGCCCACCCGCCTGTTGGTTGGCGGCGAAGCGCGGGTCTAGGTAGCGGGGGCACTTTCGCGTACAATCTCTCCAACGCCGAACGTTTCGGCGCGCCCGAGGCCCGTATGACCTCCCTGCCCCCGCCCAACGCCGACCAACCGCCCCGTTCCTCGTCCAGGCTGCCTGTCACACAGGCGACGCCGGCCCCGCCCGCGGCCGACCTGCCTTCGCCGCGCTGGGGGGCGCTGACGAAGTTCCTGGCGGCCCTGGTGCTGATGGTGCTGCTGGGCGCGCTGCTCGTGCGCTTCCAGGAGATGATCGCGCCGCTGGTGCTGGCCGTCATCTTGTCTTACCTGCTGCGGCCGGTCGTCACCGCCCTCACGCAGCGCACGCGGCTGTCGTGGAGCGCCGCCTCGGCGCTGGTGTACCTGACGCTGCTGGTCATCATTGTCATGCTGCTGACCGTGGCGGGCATCGCCTTGGTGCAGCAGGTGCAGGGCCTGTATGGCGCGGTGGCCGACATCGCCGCCGACCCGATTACGCGGCTGGAGGCGATCCTCAGCAAGCCCTTCACGCTGGGGCCGTTTGCTTTCGACCTCTCGCAGCCGTTCTACCTCGGCCCGTTTGGGCCGTTCCAAATCCCCGACCTGACCTCGGGCGCGTGGCAGCCCATCATTGAGCAGGCGCTGGCCGCTATTCAGCCGGCGCTGCAACGCACGGGCGTGCTGGTGGGCAACCTGGCGACCGGCACGGCTGCTGCCCTGGGTTGGGCGCTGTTCATCCTGGTCGTGTCATACTACCTGCTCAACGACGTGCGCAACATCAGCATCTCGCTCGATCAGCTCGTGCCCGCCGAGTATGCCTACGACCTGCGCCGCCTGATCAGCGAACTGGGGCCGATCTGGAACGCCTTTCTGCGCGGGCAGATCACGCTGGGCATCACCATGGGTGTGCTCATCGGGGTGACAATGGCGCTGCTGGGGGTGCGCTACGCGGTGGTGCTGGGCCTGCTGGGCGGGCTGCTGGAGTTCATCCCCGTCATCGGGCCGATCATCGCGGGCGGCACGGCGATCACCATCGCCTTGTTCCAGCCTTCCAACTGGCTGGGCCTGAACCCGGTGACCTTCGCGCTGGTGGTGCTGGCGGCCTCGATCTTGCTGCAGCAGATTGAGAACAACTTCCTGGTGCCGCGCATCCTGGGCGGCAGCCTGAACCTGCACGCGGTGGTGATCTTGGTGGGCGCGGTGATCGCGGCCAGCCTGGCGGGCATTATCGGCCTGCTGCTCTCGGCCCCCATGCTGGCCACGCTGCGGCTGTTCGGGCGCTACATTTACTGCAAGCTGTTCGACCTGGACCCGTGGCCCGACCCGCCCGCCATCAGCCACGCGCCGCCCGAGCGCAAGTGGGCACGCTGGGCGCGGCAGCGGCTGGGCAGCCTGTTCCGGCGGCGGCCTTAGGCCCGCCATGCTGCGCCCGCTGCGCAACTTCGCGCGCAATGTGAGCCGTAACCTGCGCCGCAAGCTGCGGCGCGCGCCGGCGCCCCCGACGCCGAAAGCGCCCGGCCCGCCGCGGGTGGAGTATTCGTACACCGTTTTCTGGACCAAGCAGGTGCGCGCCTGGGACGGGCCGCGCCGCGCGGCCGTGGCGGAGGCGTTGCGGCCGGTGCTGGCGCAGCCCGGCTTCGAGGGCAACGACTACGCGCGCCGCTACCGCGTGGCGGGCCTAGATGAGAAGGCCCACGCCGGGGCGAGCCTGCTGGCCCTAGACAAAGTGCTGCGCGCCTTTATGGAGCCGCCGGCTTAATCAGGAGAGAAACGTATGGCCGCTGACCCGAACATCCCGACCGACATTCTGGCCGAGACGCAGAACTATATTGCCTGGCGCGCACAGGAGCCGGACGGCGAGGTGACGTACAACCTTGAGCTGGGCAGCGTGACGCTGCATTTCTTTCAGGAAGAGTGGGACGAGTTCCTGAACCTGATGCGCGCCGTGGGCGGGGCGAAGGGGAAGGGCAAGACCAACTAGAAAAAGCGCGGGGGCGGACTCTTGCCACGAATGACCACGAATGTGGCAGAGCAAAAACATTCTCACGAATTGGGATGGTCGTGGCGCGCACTCACGTTCGCCGTCCTCTTACCGCCGTCAGCGGCGCAGCCTCGCGTAGGGGCGCAGTATATTGCGCCCAGTGCCCGCTACCAACCACTCGCCAGACCACTACTCGAACTTCGCCCCACCTCTACTTGCGCGCGCCCTGATGTACGCCAAACACTTGCCGCCCAGCGCGGGTCTGCCGCGCGTGCTGGCGCTGGATGCCGCGGCCGCCGCTGAGTTGGCCGAGCGGGCCGAGATCGTGCCCGGCGCGCTGAGCCGCCTGCCCGACGGCCCGTTCGACGCGGCAGCGGGCGAGGCGGGGCCGTTTCACCTGGCGGCGCTGCAAGCGCGGCTGCGCCCCGGCGGACGGCTGATCCTCGCCAGCGCGGGCACGCCGGAAGGGCTGCTGGCCGCGCTGGTCGAGGCCGGGCTGATTCACTGCCTGGTGGAAGAATGCGACCTGGGCTGGCTTTACCGCGGCGAGCGCTCGCCGCTGGGCGACCCGCTGGCGCGACAGCAGGCGCTGGCCGGGCAACCAACGCTGCCGGGGGCGGAGATCAAGACGCCGCACGTCTTCTTGCTGGTCAACCAGACGCCGAACAGGCCCATCTGGAAGCCCTCCGGCGGGGAAGGGCTGGTGTGGGAAGCGGCCACGGTGCGCGACCCGGCCACCGGGCAGGCGGCGCTGCTGGCTTTCAGTGCGCTGGTGAAGGCGGTGGCCTATATGCAGCGGGCCATCCTGGTGGGGAACGGCCCGCGCATCAACAAGGTCGGCAAGTTCCCGGCGGCGGCAGCAGCGGGCTGGCCCCTGCCCTACCTGCTCAACCCCGACTTTGAGGCGCTGGGGGCCGCCCCTGCCGGGCCGTCGCTGCGCGTGGAGCCGCAACGCGCCATCACGGGCGAGGAAAGCTAGGGCAGCGACTCGGCCATCGCCAGCAGGTCGTCGCCGGTGAGCGCGCCGCCGGTGGCCGAGAGCCGGTAAGCCAACCCGTTCATTTCCCAAGTCAGCGTCACGCGGTCCCGGCCCAGGCCTTGTGTCTCTTGCAAGGTGGCGGGCAAGCCCTTCACGGTGGCGGCGGTGCCGCTGCCCACCGCGCCCACGGCCGGCGCATCGGCCACGATGGTGCTGATGGTCAACTGCGCCTCCGCGCCGTCGGGGTTCTCCCAGGTGACGATCACGCTGGCGTACCCGCCGGGCGCGGCCCCCTGCTCCGGGGCCACCACCTGCACTACGTCGTCCTGCGCGAACCCGGCGGGCACGACGGCGGGCAGCGCTACGGCGAAGGGTAGACGCGCCTCGGCCTCGCTCAGGCTCAGGTCTTCGGCCACTACCGGCACGTCGGTCGCGGCGCTGCGGATCACAATGCTGTCGGCGTCAATCTCCGTGTCCAGCTCCACCCACTCGGCCGTGGGTTGGCCCGCCGCCGGGGCGCTGCACGCCGTCAACAGCAACAGTAACGCCGCCGCCAGCCATCCGCCGTATCGTCGTGTATGCATGCGCATCGTCACCTCCACCCGGGCCTGCTGGGAATTATAATCGCGCCACCGTGGATCTCACCCTCTTTAACGAACTACTCACCTCTACCGGCCAGGCCGCGCTCGCAGCGGCGGCAGCGCTCAGCCCGCGCGAAGAGTCCTTTCTGGCGCACCTGACGCGCCTGCAAAAGGACTACCCCGCGCCGCTGGCGAAGGCCGCGCTGGAGACGGCCATCCTGCGCCGCCAGGCCCGCGCCAAGTTCAGCCAGGCGGATGCCATGTATTTCACGCGCGAGGCGCTGGAGCAAGCCTCCGGGGAGCGCCTGAGCCGCTACCGGGCCGCGCGCTATGCCGGCCTGGGGCGCGTGGCCGACCTGGGTTCCAGCCTGGGCGGCGACAGCCTCGGCCTCGCCGCGCAGGGCCGCGTGCTGGCGGTAGACCGCGACCCGCTGCGCCTCGCCCTGGCGCGCGAGAACCTCAGGGTCTATGGGCTGGCCGAACAAATGGAATGGGTCGAGGCCGACCTGAACACCTGGCCCCTGCCGCCCGTGGACGGCTTCTTCTGCGACCCGGCGCGGCGGGCCGGCGGGCGGCGGCGCTTCTCGGTGCATGATTACGAGCCGCCGCTGAGCGTGGTGGCTGGCTGGCTGGCGCGCGCGCCCGCGGGCGGCGTGAAGCTTTCGCCGGGGGTGGACCTGGCCGAGCTATCCGGCTACGCGGCCGAGGTGGAGTTCATCTCGGTCGCGGGAGAATTGAAGGAAGCGACGCTGTGGCTGGGGCCGCTGCGCACGCCGGGGGTTGCGCGCCGCGCCACGCGGCTGGAGGCCGAGACGACCTATACGCTGCTGTCGGACCCCGTCGCCGAGGCTGCCCCGCCGCCGCCCGGCCCACCGCTGGCCTACCTCTACGAGCCAGACCCGGCCATTCTGCGGGCGGGCGTGGTGGTGACGCTCGCGGCGCAGTTGAGCGCGCGCCAGCTCGACACCGACATCGCCTACCTGACCAGCGACGCGCTGACGCCGACGCCGTGGACGCGGGCCTTTGCGGTTGAAGAAGCGCTGCCTTTCCAGCTCAAGCGCCTACGCGAACGGCTGCGCCAGCTGAACGTGGGGCGCGTGACGGTCAAGAAACGCGGCTCGCCTATCGCGCCGGAAGACCTGATTCAGCAACTGCGGCTGAAGGGGGATGAGGAACGGATTGTGTTCCTGACGCACGTGCTGGGCGAGCCGTATGCCCTGCTGGGCCGGGCGCTCTAACGCTCACGCAGCGGCCAGGTGGCTTCGAATGTGATCGCGCAGCGCCAGCAGCTCAGCCTCCGGCAGGAAGATTTCGCGGCCCTCGAACGGCTGCCCATCCCAGATCGGGTAACCCCAGCGCGGGTCAGTGGGATAACGCGGCACCACGTGCCAGTGCAGGTGGCGCATCTGATTGCCCATGCATTCGTAATTCAGTAGTGCGGGCCGGCAGGCGGCGCGCAAGGCGGCCGCCGCCTGGTGCAAGTCGGCCATGAAGGCGCTGTATTCGCCGGCGGCCAACGCTTCGAGCGCCTCAGCGTGCGGCCCGTCATACACCAGCACACAATAGCCCCGAAAACGCTGGTCGCGATTGAGGAAGAGGGTGGAACGTCTCAGAACCGCTACTTCGACCCGGTTAGGGTTAGCCGGGCGCGGCAGGCAATAGCGGCAGGTGGGCATGGCCGCGCTAGCTCGGCGTGGGCGGCGGCGCCGCGGGCGTCACGCCGGTGGGGCGGCGGTCTTCGCGGATCTGGCCGGAGAGCAGCGGCTCGGGGATGAGCAGCACCTGGCCGTCGTGGATGACGTCGGTCTCGTCCAGGCCGTTGAAATACTGGATGACGGTGAGCTTGCGGCCGTCACCGTAGTAGGCGTCGGCCAGCCGCCAGAGGGTGTCGGTGGCAGTCACGCGGTGGGCCACGGTGCGTTTACCCCAGTTGCCCAGCGCCCGCACGGCCGCCGCCGTGGTCGCCGGCGTGAGCGGGGGCGGCGGCGGCTGGCTGAGCAGCGCTGCTTTGGCCCGCATCCGCCGCACCAGGTCGGCGGGCACACTCACGCGCTGCACGGCGTTCAGCGGCCGTACCGAGATCAGCATGGCCTGGTCGGGGTTGCAGCGGCCGGAGGCGTCGCAGTCTTCGTGGCAGCGGCTCCAGGCGCTGAGGAACACGCTGTTGGGCCAGCGCTTGAACGCGCCCTCGCCGCGGCGCGCGCCCGTCCACAGCGGGTCGTGGACGACGATCTGCTGCTCGTCGTAGCCCACCACCAGCAAGAAGTGCGGGCCGGTGAACTGGCTCTGGGTGGCGAGGCCAGGCTGGACTTCGACGAAGGCGCCGTAGTGCACCAGGGCGATGGCCGGGCGGGCCAGGTCGAGCAGGGCGCGCAACTGGCCCAGGCCCCAGCCCTTGCGGAACTCAAGCGGGGCCTGGTAGCTCTCAGCGGCGCGCATGATCTGGGCCATGGAGATGTAGCCCTGGGCCGCCGCGCCGGTGCGGTGAAACACCGCGTCGGTGGTGGCGGCGACGCCCAGCGCGTTGACGAGCATGGCCAGGCAGGCCGGGCCGCAGTCGTTGCGCGAGGCGGCGGCGTCCGCGTCGTATTGCGACTTGTAGGCGAGGTTGAGCAGCACGCTCATGGGGGCGATTATAGCCCCGAGCGGCGGCCGGCGGCCGGAGCGAGCCGCGGGGCAGGGTGCATCCGATAGTTTTGGCCGCTTTCGATCTTGGCGCGCCTGGCGGTTGAAACCGCGGCTACATAACGCGAAGCCCCGCCTTCGCGGGGCTGGGAAAGCAGCGCCATTTCGCGGGCGGTCAATAAATCCGGATGCACCCGCGGGGCAGGCGCATTTGCCCGCCCGCCAGCGCGATGCTATGATGCCGAGCGGCATCGTCCGCGGAGACTTCACTCATGTTTGACTCAATCAAGCGCGGTTTCAGCTTCTTGGGGCAAGCCCTGTCGCTGGCCCGCCAGGACTTTGACCTGGTCAAGCCCTCGCTGTTCGGCATGGTGGCCGGCAGCCTGGTCGCCATTGTGGGCGCGGTGCCCATCATCCTCGTGGCGCTGCTGGGCGGCGACTCGCAGTTCACCCAGTTCGCCCTGTATGCGCTCGGCGCGCTGGTCATCTTCGCCCAATATGTCACCGCTTACATCTTCTCCGGCATGACGGCCATCCTCATCTACCACTACCTGACCGACGGCGATGGGCAGCTGGGCCGCGCCTTTGGCGTCATCCGGCGCGACCTGCTCGACATCATCAGCCTGGCGGCGGCCTCGACGATCGTGGCGCTCATCACCGGGCTGCTGCGCGGCAACGGCCGGCGCGGGCGCAGCGTGGCCGGGGGCCTGGCGGCCACGCTCATTGAGGCGGTGTGGACCACGGCCACTTACTTCGTGCTGCCCGCCATGGTCATCGAAGACTTGAGCCTGCCGCAGGCCCTCAAGCGCGCCACGTATATCATCAAGAACAACCTGCTGGTAGTGGGCGTAGCCGAGATCGGCGTCCGCGGCGTGGTGGGGCTGGTGGGTTTCCTGCTGGCGGCGCTGGCGGTGGCGGTGGGCGGCGGGCTGTTCGTGCTGCTGGTCAACGTTCACCTCATCCTGGCCATCGTGGCCGCGGTGCTGGTGGTCGGCCCGGCCATCGCCCTGATTACGGCCTTTTCGTCGTACGTGACCACGGCCTACCACACCTGCCTGTTCATCTGGGCGCGCTCGGCCGAGCAGGCCCAGGCCCAGGGCTATAGCGCGCAAGCTGCCGCCGCGCCGGGGCCGCTGGCGGCCGTGCTCAACCGCTAGCCTTTCACCGATTGAGACTGACCATGCGCACTGAATTGCTCACCTGGGACGATGTAGACCACTTGATGGACGTGCTGCTGCCGCAGTTTAAGGACCCCATTGACGCCATGCTGCTGATCACACGCGGCGGCATCGTGCCGGGCGGCATCATCAGCGAGGCGCTCGACATCAAGGTGGTGCTGACGGCGGCAGTGGACTTCCCCATGGACACCGGGCCGGCTAAGCTGCTGGCCTGGCCGGAGTTCCTACAGTTCCCGGCCGACAGCCTGCTGACGGGCAAGCGCGTGCTGGTGGTGGACGATGTGTGGGGCAGCGGCCGGACGATTACGGCGGTGAAGAACCGGGTGGAGGCGGCCGGGGGCTTCCCGGAGTTGTGCGTGCTGCACTACAACCCCACCCGCACGCTGTTCAACAAGGCCTGGCCGACCTACTACGCGGCCGTGACGGATGCGCGCATTCGTTATCCGTGGGAGATTGACCGCAGCGGCGGCCTGGACGGCATCCTGACCGCCGCGCCGGAGACGAACTAGCGGCCGAGCCGCCAGCGAACGGGGCACAAATCAGCAGGCGGGACTCACGGGAACCGGGTCTCGCCCGCTGTGTTTAAGGAAACACCTGGGCGGCGAAGTCGCCCTTGCCCACCACCACAGAGATCACGCTGCGTTTGAAGCCGGCGGGCGTCACCGCCAACAAAACGGCTTCGCCCGTCAGCCCGGCTTGCAGCGTCTTGGGATCAAACCCCGGCACGTCGCCGATGAACTTCCAGGCATAGCCGACCTGCACCGGGTAGGGGCTGAAATCGCGGTCGGCCAGCGCGGGGAACGTCTGCAGCGCCAGCGCCAGGGCATCGGCGGCGGTGCTGGGCGTCGCGGCCGCGCTGTCGAACGAGAACGCGCCCAGGCTCGACGAGTTGATGTCTACCGTCAGGTCACCGGCCACGACGCCGCTGCCATAGCTGACCGAGGCCGCGCCGCCGTCGAGCAGCGCGCCGTAAGACTGCAAGGCCAGCCCGGCGGTGGCGGCCTGCGCCTGGTCGCCATCTTGCGGCAGTTTGATCTGGCGCTGGATGTCGGCCTCCAGGCCGCCCGCGCGCAGCACCGTGACCGTGGTCCCCAGCACCTGCTGGGCATACTGCTCAATGGCCGCCTGGGCGGTGGCCTGATCTACCTGGGCGTTGGTGGCGAAGGCCTCGGCCGTCTCGGCCGCCTCGCCGGCCTGGGTCACCAGCGCCTCGGCCGTGGGGGCCAGCTCGGTCACGTTGGCGACGACCGTCCCGGCCACAGCCTGGGCGGTGGCGGCCAGGGCCGTGACGGTGGCGGGCAGGTGCGCCAGCGCGGTGCCGGCCTGCTGGCCGCCCGCCTGGGCGGTTTGGGCCAGCGCCTCGGCCGTGCTGCCGACGGCGTTCACATCCACTGGAAGTCCGCTCTGACAACTGACGGCGAGGGTGAAGAAGGCCAGCCCTGCCAACCCTAACGCGGCTATGCGACGGGGTGTGCGCATCAGTTTCACTGCCTCCACGTGGATTGTACCGCAGGTGAGGGCAGCGCACGGCCGGGGCCGAGCCGGGGGGCAGCGCGGGCCGGGGAGACAGGCGAGACCCCGCCTCCAAGACGCGCAGAGGCGGGGTCGGGGAGAGGCGGCGCGGCGGAGGCTTACTCCTGGACGATCAGCGCCGTCACCATGCCGAACATGCCGTGGCTGGACTCAGCGTGGGTGAGGATGTGGCAGTGGAAGGCCCAGACGCCAGGCTCGTCGCACAGCACCGTCACGTCCCAGCGCTCGCCGGGGCCGACGATGAGCGTGTCGGCCAGGAAGGGCACCGACAGGTTGTAGCCATCCTTGGCAAACACAGTCTGGGGCATGCCGTGTAGGTGCATGGGGTGAATGAGCAAACCTTCGTTCATGTAGCGCACGCGGATGGTCTGGCCCAACTTGGCGACAATGGGCTGGGTGTAGGGGAAGCCCTTGCCATTGATGGTCAGGCCAATGCCGCTGTCGTTGAGCACCATGGTGTACTCGGCATCGTAGGCCGGGTCGGTGGTTTTGTCTTTCGGCTCGATGATAAAGCCGCCCATCAGGCCCTTGGTGACCTGCTCGGCGGCATTGTGGTGCGAGTGGTACATGTGCGAGCCGGCGTTGCGGGCAGTGAACTCATAGGTAAAGGTCTCGCCGGGGCGAATGGGGTCTTGGGTGAGGTAGGGCACGCCGTCCTGGCTGTTCGCGGCGCGCACACCGTGAAAGTGGATGGAGGTGCTCTGGGTCATCTGATTGACGCAGACGATGCGCACCTGGTCGCCTTCGGTCACGCGGATTTCAGGGCCGGGCACCAGGCCGTTGTAGAGCATGGCGGGCACCGACTGGCCGGGGGTGACTTCCCAAGGGCCTTCGGTGCAGGTGAGGGTAAAGACCTTCACGGCGCCGTCCAGCGTGTAGTCCATGGGCGGGCGCCAGAAGTTCGGGTCGGCCCCAATGCCGGCCACAAACGTCTCCACGCCTTGCTTGTGAAGGTCGTCCATGTCGGCGGCGGCATCGCCGGGCGTGGCGGTGGGCATATCCATGCCGTCGCCCGCGCCGGGGGTGATGGTCGGCAGGGTCATCGGCGTGACCGACGGGGCCTGGGCGCAGGCGGCGACGCCGAGGCCGGTGGTCAGGCCGAGGCCGGCCAGGGTCAGAAACTTGCGGCGAGAAACGTTCTGGGCAGACATCCGAATGCTCTCCTCGATGACGGATTGTAGTGGCTCATTTTCCTATGCCGGGCCGAACGGCAACAGGGACGGGTGTCAACAATTTGGCATTACGTTTGTAATCGGCCTACTTTATCAGATTTGTCCATTGGCGCAGTGCGGCCTATAATTCGGCCGGTATTTAGCGTCCGCCTCTCAGGAGCCTGCCATGGCAATCCCCTCCGACATGAAGTACCCAACCGCCGCCACGAAAACGGCCTGGCAAAAAGGCAAGACCCTGGCCGACAAGGCCGGCGCGAAGACCAAGACCACCGGCCTGGGCGAGGCTCTGGCCGCCGCCGAAACCGCCTGGAAAAAGATCCCCTTTGGCACGCTGGTGGCCGCGCCGGGCAAGATCAAGAGCCTGGAGGCCGCCAGGGCCGCGCTGAAAGCAGCCGACGCCATCATCAACGACACTGACGGCGCGGTGGCCAAGGCCTGGGAAGCCATCCGCGACGCTCGCGACAAGGCCGAGACGACCAAAGGCAACAAGAACCTGTCCAAGGACTCGGTGAAGGCGGCGACGGCCGCGTTTAGCGCGCTGGGGTCGCTGCTGATGCGGCGCGGCGACTTCAGCACCGACGACTTCGAGAACGTGGTGGAGACGTGGGAGAAGAAGGCGCGCGAGGCCTACGTGCGCGCCTCCGGCCAACTGAGCGAGGTGGTCTTCAAGTTCAACAGCGGCGAGGTCGCCACGGCCGCGGCCGGGGTGTGGAACAAGAAAGAACTCAAGACCAGCGGCACGGTCTGGAAGAAGGGCAAGGCGAAGGACTACCTTGGCAAGACGCTGACCGTGACCGCGCGCCAGGCCGGCGACGACCACGCGGTAGATAAGGTCTCTGGGCAAACCAACACACCGCAAGCCAAGTTTATCAACGACCTGAAGCTGATCTCGGCCGACGGCAGCGCGGCGCTGCTGAAGCCGTAGCGCTCAGCCGGCAAACCAGTTAAACGAACGGCGGCCGAGGCTCGGCCGCCGTTTATGATTCGGGGATCGCTCAGGCCGCGGGCGCGGCCTCGTCGGGCGGGGCGCCAAGCTCCACCCGCACCTGCCAACTGCCGCCCGCGTATTTCTTGAGGATGGGCAGGCCGCCGCGCTGGATGAACTTCATCATGCGCGCGTTGGCGACGTTGATTTCGGCCGTCCAGTAGCGGTAGCCTTGCCGATGGGCGTGCCACATCAGCCGCTGGAGCAGGGCCGTGCCCAGACCGCGCCGCTGGTAGTTGTCGGCCACCACAACGGCCACTTCGGCCTCATCGGGCCGGCCGGGCACGCGGCCATAGCGCGCCACGCCGATCAACTCGGCCTCGGGCGCGGGGCTGACGGTCGCCACCAGGGCCATGCGGCTGGCGTAATCTACGGTGGCGAGGGCCTGGGCCTCGGCCAGCGACAGCACGGGGTGTGCGCTCAGCCAGCGCAGGTAGATGCTCTCGGGCGAGAGTTGGGCGTGAAAGGCCTGGAGGCGCTCGGCGTCGTCGGGGCGGATGGGCCGCACCCACACGGGCGTGCCGTCTTTGAGGGTCAGGCTGGCTGGGTCGGGCTGCGCGTCAGTCGCCATGCCGGCGCTCCTGCGGGCGAGATGGGGTTAGTGTACTCTAGTTTGAGAGGTGGGAGGTTAGAGGTGAGAGGTGGAAGGGGGTTTGAAGAGACTCGCGGGACTCAAGGAAACAAACAGACCACGGATAGCTCGACCAATGAGTTCGAGCCGCCTGTTCACGTCACACGGGTCAATCAGCAATCAAAAATCAACCATCAGCAATCCTCTACTTCTCAAAGGTCACGGCCGCCGTCATGCCCCAGCGCATCAGCGGGTGGGTGTCGGTCAGCGTGATTTCGGCCGTGTAGGTGATGTCACCCTGCTGTTCGGCGAAGACGCTGTCAATGGCGGTGACCGTGCCGCGCAGGGGGTGGTCGGGCAGCGCGTCGAGCACGACCGTGACGGCCTGCCCGGCCTGAATACGCACCACGTCAATCTCGGTCAGGTTGTTGGTCGCCACCGTCCAGCGCGTGAAGTCGGCCAGCGTGCCCAGGCTCTGCCCGGGCGCCACTTGCTGCCCCACTTGCAGGTCAAACGCCGCCAGCGTGCCGGCAAACGGCGCGCGCAGCTCGACGTTCTCCAGCGCGGCCTGGGCAGCGGCCAGGGCGGCCTCGGCGGCAGGGATGGCGGCCTCGGCGGCGACCACGCGCGCTTCGGCCGTGGCCAGGCGCGCCTGGGCCAGCGCCACCTGATCGGCGTTCGGGCCGTTCGCCACCAGGGCCAGGCGGCGCTGGGCGTCGGCCAGGTTGGCGGCGGCCAGCGCCTGGTTGGCCTGGGCCAGGGCCAGTTTGTCGGCGTCTGGGCCGCGCTGGGCGGCGGCCAGGTTGGCCTGCGCGTCGTCGTAGGCCTCCTGGGCCTTGGCGACGGCGTCGGCCTGGTTGGTGGCCGCGGTGCTGATCTGCAATTCCAGCGCGAGCTGCGCGTCGAGCGCGGACTGGTAGGCGGCCTGCGCCCGCTTGACGGCGTCGAGCAGTTCCAGGTTGCCGTTGCTGTCGTCATACTTGGCCTGCAAGTCCTGGTAAGCCCGCCAGGCCGCGTCGGTGTTGGCGACGGCGAGGGCGTGCGCCTGCTGTTCTGGGCTGACATTGGCGAGCTGCTGCCCGGCCTGGGCGTTCTGCAAGGCCAGGGCGGCGTCGGCCACCGCGTCAGTCAGGCGCTCAGAGACGGGGTTCTGCACGTTCTTGAGGTCCCGGTCGGCTTTCAGCAGCGCGTCGTGGGCCTGAGCCACGGCGAAAGCGGCCTGGGCGGTGACGATGGCGGCCGAGTCGTTCAGGTCGGCCAGGGCCTGTTCGGCGCTCAGCCGTTCGAGCGCGGCGGCCGACTGCTCCAGGGCGAGGTTGGCGCGCTGCGACTCGGCCGCGGCCACCTGCGACTGCAAGGCTTCGGTATTGTCGAGCACGGCCAGCACGTCGCCGGCGGCGACGGTGTCGCCCTCGGCCGCGAACACCTGCGCCACCGGCCCGCCCGCCAGGAAAGCCAGCGGCAGCGACTGGGCCGGTTCCAGGCGGCCATCGGCGACGACGGCCAAATCATCCACCACGACCGGCACGGTAGCGGGCGCGGGCGTGGCTGCGCCGGCGCAGGCGGCCAGCAGGGCGGCCGGCATGAGCAGGCTGAACAAGCGCGATATGGTCAACATAGGCACCCCACAAGTTAAGGCAGGCGGTTATTCGTAAGCGAGGCTCTCGCGCACGCTGATCTGGGTGGCGCGGCGGGCGGGCAGCCAACTCGCCAGCAGCGAGAGCGCCACCACCACGCCGAGCCACAGCCACACGCTCAGGACGGAGTAGTGATACTGCGCCGGAAAATCAATGACCGTGCCGATGGCGTCTACGAAGTAGCGCCCGGCGAACAGGCTGATCGGCACGGCTTGCGCCCAACTGATGACGCCCAGCAGCAACCCTTCGCCCATGAAGATGAAACCCACATCGCCGTTCGAGGCGCCCACCGCCCGCATGACGCCGATCTCGCGGCGGCGCTCGAGCACGTTGATGGAGAGCGTGCCCGAAAGGCCGAAGCTGCCGACCACGGCGATGAGCAGCGTCATGATGAGCAGCAGCGTGGTCAGGATGCTGAACTGCGCGTTGGCGGTGGCCTGAATTTCGGCGGCGGTCTGGCTGTAGCTCACGCCCAGGCCCTGGCGCTCAAACACGGCGCGGAGGGCGCGCTCGAGGGCCTGCTGGCCGGCCAGGCTGTTGTTGACCGCGCGCACCTCCACCACGCTGGCGCGGCCGGAGCGGTTCAGGTCGCTGTTGAGGATCTCACGGGAGAGATAGGCGGTGTTCTGGTCTCGGCCGGCCAGGTCGAAGATCAGGCCGACGATGGTGTAGGCGCGCTCGCCGGGCGCGCCGAAATCAAGCAGAATGGTGTCGCCCAAGCCCAGGCCCATCTCACGGGCCAGCTTCTGGTTCAGCAGCAGAGCGTGGCCGTCGGCGGGGTTGAGGTTGCGCCCGGCGGTCAGCTCGGGCCTGAACAGCTCGGTATTGAGGGGGATGCCGCGCAGGGCCACGTCGTGCTCGCTGCCGGGGCCGGCGGCGCCGGGCGCGCGGCCGGTGGCGCCCCAAAACACCCACATCTCGGCGTGGGTCACGCCGGGCTGGGCCTCCACCAGCGGCTCGATCTCGGCCGGGCGCTGCGGCTGGTTGAGGCCGATGATGACGTCGTAGCCGAAGCTGCGAAAAATCTGCAGCACGGTTTCGTTAAAGGAATGGTGGGTGCTGAGCACCATCATGAACGTGGCCCCGGCGATGACGAGCGTGATCTGGGTCAGCGCCACGCGCCCCAGGCGGCGAAAGGTATTGCGCAGGGCCAGGGTGACCATGCGCGGCAGCCCGGCCAACCGACCCAAGAGGCGGTCTATCAGCCGCCGCCCATAGTGGCCGCTACCCAGGCCGTAGGCGTTCAGAGCCGCGCGCACCGAGATGCTGACGCCCTGCCACACCGGGTAGCTGCCCGCCAGCAGCGGCGTGAGCAGGCCCGCCCCCAGCTGAAAAAGCAGCGCCGTGCGCTGGAGATCGAAGGGCGCGGCGGGCACGTTGATGAGCGCCAGCATCCAGGCGGCCAGGGCGTTGGCCAGGAACGCGCCGAGCGGCACGGCCAGGGCCAGGCTGAGCAGGCCGTAAACGGCCACGCCCGCCAGGTAGATCGAGGCGATCTGCGGCGAGAGGCCGCCGATGGTCTTCATGATGCCGATTTGCGGCACCTGCTGGGCGATGACGGCGTTGATGGTGTTGACGACCAGGATGGTGCTCAGGCCGAGCGAGAGCACCGCCATGACGGTGAGCACCAGGCCCACGCCGTCCATCAGGTCTTGCAGAAAGTGACGCTGGGGGTCTTGCAGCACAGGGGTGCCGACGCTGTAGCCGAGCTTGTTCAGCCGGGTCTCCACGATATCGGCCTGGCGCTGAGCCTCGGCTTCGGTGTAGACCGGGATGGAGAAGCGCAGGCGGTTGAAGCCGTCTGGCCCGCCCATTTGCAGCAGCGTAGCGCGCGTGACGTAGAACACGGGCTGCTCGCTGAAGGGCGGCGGGGCCTGCTGCGGGTCGCGCACAGTGCCGGCGACGGTGAAGGGCTTGGCGCGCTGATTGACTTCGAAGTAGAGCGTGCCGCCCAGTGCGGGCACGTGGTAGGGGGCAACATGGTTGAACTCCACAGCCACCGAGCCCGAGCTCGGCCAACGGCCGGTGCGCAGTTCCACCAGATCGAACACCTGGTGTTCATAGTCGGCGAGCGCGATGAGGGTGGTCGGCTGCCACTCGGCGTCGAGCGTGGGCTTCCAGCGCAGGCTGAAGGTGGTCAGCCCCTCGGCCGCATCAATGCCGGGCAGACGCGCCAGGCTCTTCACGGTGGCCTCGTCTAGCAGGCCGCCGATGCTCAGGGCCACGTTGGAGGGGTGGCTGGCCGCCTGCGACTGACTCATCTGGCGCGTCATAAGCGTGTTGCTGGCCGTGATCATGCCCACCGCCAGCACGCCCACGGCAATGCTCAGCACGACCAGCAGAGTGCGGCCCTTGTTGTTCCACAGGTCGCGCCAGACTTTGCGAAAGGCGGTACGCATGGCCGGCTCAGGCGGCGGGCATGGTGGCCATGGCCGGCGCGGCTTCGTGCAGCACGCCGTCGGCCACCTCGATCAGGCGCGGCATGCGGCGGGCCAGTTCCACATCGTGGGTGACCATGATGAAGGTCTTGCCCTGCGCCACCAAGTCTTGAAACAAGGTGAAGACTTTGTCGGCGGTGTGGCTGTCGAGGTTGCCGGTCGGCTCGTCGCCCATCAGCAGCGGCGGGTCGTTCGCCAGGGCGCGGGCAATGGCGGCGCGCTGCTGCTGGCCGCCAGAGAGAGTGTTGGGCAGCTTGTGGGCCTGATCGGCCAGGCCGACCTGCTCCAGCAGTTGCATGGCGCGCTGCGGACGCTCACGCGGCTTCCACATGCGGCAGAAATCCATGGGGAGCATGGTGTTTTCAATCACGGTCAACGTGGGCAGCAGCTGGAAGAACTGAAAGATCACGCCGATGTGCTTGCCGCGGAAGCGCGCCAGCTCGTTCTCGCTCATGCGCTCGATGGGCCGCCCGGCAATGCTCACCTGGCCGCTGGTGGGGCGGTCTATGCCGGTGATCATGTTAATCAGGGTGGATTTGCCGGAGCCGCTGGGGCCGCGCACGCCCACGAACTCGCCCTGGTTCACCTCGAGCGAGACGCTTTTGAGGACGTGAATGACACCAGCCGGGCCTTGAAAGTCTTTGACGACGTTGTCAACGTGAACAAGCGGGTTTGCGGCAGCCATTGTCAGTGAGTACGTTGATCAAATGCAGCGGGTTGCGGGGCCGGGGTTGGGAGGCCTACCCGGCCAGCCGCCACGCGGCGGTGACACGCCCAATATCCGGCCGGAGCGCCTGCCAGCGCCAGACGCCGACGGGGCTGGTGAACACGCGGCCTTCCGCCGTCAGCGCCAGCAGGTCGCCGCCCGCGGGGACAAAACGCTCCACCATGTCGGCGGGCCAGGGCACTCGCAAGCCCGCGGCGGCCGGTGCGAAGCTGCGACCGCCGTCGCGGCTGGCGAGGAGCGTGCCGCGCGCGCCGATCTCTTTGGCCGGGCCGATGAGCAGGTGATCGGCGTCGGCCGGGTCTACCCAGACGCCGCGCACGTAGTCTGCGTGGAGCAGCGCCCAGGTCGCGCCGCCGTCGTCGGAGCGGTAAAAACCGCCGCCGGTGGCCGCCAGCACCAGGTCGGGCGTGGAAGGGTGCGTCACTAGGGAGTGAATGTCTGGGTAGACGAACGGCTCCGGCGGGCCGCTCAGGTCGGGGTGGCCGTCGCTGCCCGCCGCCAGCCGCCAGGTCTGGCCGTGGTCGTCCGAGCGCAGCACGCCGCCGACCTCGACCGCGGCGTAGGCGCGCGAGCCGTGGAAGGCGAAGCTGCGCACGCAGCCCGCGCCGGACGAGTAGGGCAGGAACCAGCCGTGCTGGTCGCGCAGGGCCTCGACCTCGGGGCAGGCCCGCCAGGTCGCCGCGCCGTCGCGCGAGACGAACAGGCCCGCCGGCTCGGTGCCGGCGACTTCAAAGTCAGACAGGTCGGGGTGATAGGCCAGCCAGCGCACATAGGGCTGGGTGAGGCCCGTGCTCGCGGGCTGCCAGGTGCGGCCCAGGTCGTCCGAGCGCTGCACGCCTTCGCGGCTGCCGACGAGGATGACGCCTTCCCGGGCGATGACGCTGGTGAGGGACTGCCCGGTCAGGGCGCGCCGGCTAGCGCGCCATCCGTCGGCGGCGCGCTCGGCCACGACCAAGCCGGTCTGGGTTGCCAACAATAAAAGGTCAGACATACAGCACCCTGGTTGCTAACGCCACGGCTACCGCGCCCTGGTTGTTCCAAACGGCACAAGCGGCGCGGGTAGACTCTAACAGGATTAGCGGCAGGGTCAAGGCCGGGTTGGGGAGACTCGGGGGCCTGGGGGAACTCAAGGCGAGGCGCGCCGCGGCGTTTTGCAGCGCGGCGTTCCACTCACCAACGCACGGGGATGGCCGAACCACTGTCGGCGTTGATCTCCGCCTCGGGTGCATCCGGATTTATTGGTCGCCCGCGAAATGGCGCTGTTTTCCCAGCCCCGCGAAGGCGGGGCTTCGCGTTATGTAGCCGCGGTTTCAACCGCCAGGCGCGCCAAGACCGAAAGCGGCCAAAACTATCGGATGCACCCTCCGCCTCGCCCCAGTTGCATTCGGACTAATACTACAACGTGATTTTGACATAATGCCAGTGCCATGTGCCTCTAATTCCCACGCGTTTCGCGCAAGTGGACGCCCACGCTGGCCCTGCGTTTTCTCGGGCAATTTGCCCGAAGTCACGTTGTAGTACTAAGGGCGTCCTAAAATCGCGCCCGCGTTCGCCCCGGCCTCCTGATGGTGACTGAGAGCGAAGACCGTTCGCTGATGCGGTTTATTCGTCAGCAGCGCTTGCCCGCGCGGCGCGCCCGCCGAGCCGGCCCGGAGGTTACCCAATGGCTATCTCCTCGAAAAACGCTAAGCCTGCGCCGAAATCAACCTTAACAGCCGTTGAGCTGGAAGCCCAGGTGCGCGCCCAACTGGCCGCCAGTAACCCAGACGCGCTGCGGCCGCTGCTGAACGGCGCGCACCCGGCCGACATCGCCGAGATGATGGATCGTCTGGGCCACGCCGACCGGCACCAGGTGTTCAGCTTGCTGCCGCCCGCGCTGGGCGCCAAAGTGCTCGATGAAATGAGCATTGAACCGACGCGGCAGGTGCTCGATCAGCTCAGCGACGCCGACGCCGCCCGCCTGCTGGAACTGCTGCCGATGGATGAGGTCGGCGAAATCGTCACCGAGGATGTGCCGCACCGCCGGCAAGCCCTCCTGGCGCTGCTGTCGCCGGGCAAGGCCCAGGCCGTAAACGCGCTGCTGGCCTACCCGCCCAAGAGCGCCGGGCGCATGATGACGGAGAAGTTCGCCACCGCCAACCCAGAGATGACGGTCACTGAGACGCTGGCGCACTTACGGCAGGTCCATCCCGACGTCGAGACGCTCACCGACATCTACGTGGTCAACCACGAAGAGCAGTTGGTCGGGGTGGTGTCGCTGCGCGAGGTGGTGGTGGCCGCGCCCGACCAACCGTTGGCGGCGCTCATGAACACGCACCTGGTCACCGTGGCGCCCGAAACCGGCCGCGAGGAAGTTGCCCGCCTGGTGTCGCACTACGATTACCTGGCGCTGCCGGTGGTGACGCCCGACCGGAGGGTGCTGGGCATCGTCCCGGTGGATGATGTGATTGACACGCTGGTGGCCGAAGGGACGGAAGACATCCTGCGCTTCGGCGGCATGGAAGGCGGCCCGGCCATTGATCAGCCCTACTTCACCGTGCCGGTCCCGCTGGTCATCCGCAAGCGCGTGGGCTGGCTGCTGCTGCTGTTCCTGGCCGAGACGCTGACCGGCACGGTGCTGCGCTCGTTTGAGGGCGAGTTGGCGAAGGTCGTGGCGCTATCCTTCTTTATTCCGCTGCTCATCGGCACGGGCGGCAACACCGGCGCGCAGACCGTCTCCACCCTCATCCGCGGCCTGGCGCTGGGCGAGATTCAAATGCGTGACATCTGGCGCGTCATTCAGCGCGAGCTGCTAAGCGGGCTGCTGCTCGGCCTGCTGCTGGGCGCGGTGGCCTTCGTCCGGTCGCTCATGTGGGGCACGACCACCGAACTGGCGTTGGTCGTGGCGCTGTCAATCCTGGCGATCTGCACCTGGGCCAATACCATCGGCGCCCTGATCCCACTCATTGCCCATCGCTTCAAGATTGACCCGGCGGTGGTGTCGGCGCCGCTCATCACTACCCTGGTGGATGCCACCGGCCTGGCGATTTATCTGCTGATCGCCAAGCTCATTCTGCATATCTAGCATCGGCTGGGCGGCCTCAGCCGCGCCGCACCATCACACGAGCCGGAGGTCAGGCGCCCGCGGTCCGGGTGACAGCCACAGCTTCTTTCTCCAGGTAGAGTTCGTCGGTGTCGTCGTCGAAGGCGAATATCTCGGCGTAGCGCGCCCAGTTGATAGCGATGTCGAGTTGGGTGGCGGCGTAGTCACCGAATTCGGACCGGAGGTGGTCGAGAAAGTAGTCTTCGGCCACGCGCTGGTTGTCGTCCTTTTGCAGGGTCTCGTAAATCCAGCGAATAGTCGGCAGGCGCAGCAGCCGGCCGGCGGCGATTTCCTTACGGGCCAGGATGCTGGCCGTCGCGAACGTCTGGCCCAGCGGCGTCAGGCTGATATCGCCCTGGGCCACCTGGGCGAAGCTCAATAGTTCGGCGGCTTCGACAATCGGCAGCAGGTCGTCCAGTTCCAGCCGCAAGGCCCCGCCCAGGCGGTAGAGGTCGGCCCGCCCGCCGTCGGACTCGAGGCGCTCCATCAGGCCCGCCAGCGCGTTGATGCGCGCTGTAGGGAGCTTTTCGGTCGCGCCCGGCTGGCCGGGAGCGGTTCCCAGTGCTTCGACTTCCGGCTCGGTCTGCCCGGCGACGGCGGCATACACCTTGTCCACCAGGGCTTGAAAGGCCGTATCCTTGCGCTGGCGCGGCTGGCGCAGGTGCACCACCATCTCGGTGACCACGTGGCCGGGGTCTTTGCCCATCACCACGATGCGGTCGGCCATGAGCACGGCTTCTTCGATGTTGTGCGTGACCATCAGGATGGCCTGGGTGGGCAGCGACTTGTTGAGCCACAGCTCCATCAGTTCGCCGCGCAGCGCTTCGGCTGAGAGCACATCCAGGGCCGAGAAAGGCTCGTCCAGGCAGAGCAACTCCGGCTCGACCGCCAGGGCGCGGGCGAAGCCGGCCTTCTGGCGCATGCCGCCCGACAGCTCGCGTGGGTAGGCCGTCTCAAAGCCGTCGAGGCCCACGGTGTCGAGCAGTTGCACGGCCCGCCGACGGCGCTCGGCGGGGGCGACGCCGCGCGCCTTGAGGGCGACTTCCACGTTCTCTTGCACCGTCAGCCAGGGGTAGAGCGCAAAGGTCTGGAAGACGATGGTGGCATAGGGGTTTACGCCGTCCAGGCGCCGGCCGCGATACAAGACCTCGCCTTCGCTGGCCGGGTTGAGGCCGGTGATCATGCGCAACAGCGTGGACTTGCCGCAGCCGGAGGGGCCGAGCAGGCAGACGAATTCGCCGGCCTGAATTTGCAGATTGACGCCGCGCACGGCCTGAAAGCGCTTGGCGGCGCGGCCATACGTCTTGCCGACATTGGTCAGGTGCAGCAGCGTGTTGGCCGGGGCCGCGGGGGGCGTCGTCGTCAGAGCCATGTCGTTCTCCTTCTATGCCGGCGATCCATTCCAGCTATCCGATCAGGTTATTCCATGCGAAAGCGGTCTTCGGCCAGCCGGTAGAGCCAGCGCCAAAACGTGCGGTTGATGAAGACCACGGTGAGCACGAGCGCCAGTGTGCCCGCCAGCAGCAGCGGGTAGTTGCCGCTGCTGGTAGCCTGGGCGATCACGGCGCCCACGCCGGTGGTGAAGTAGGCCCGCCCGCCGAACCGCACCGCCTCGGCCACGATGCTGGCGTTCCACGCGCCGCCGCCAGCCGTGATGCCGCCGGTGACGATGTAGGGGAACAGCGCCGGCAGGATGAGCGTGCGCCAGCGCTCCACGCGCGAGAACCGCAGCAGGTCGGTGGTATAGCGCAAATCTTGCGGAATGGCCGAAGCGCCGGCGATGACGTTAAACAGTAGGTACCACTGCGTGCCCATGAGCATGAGCAGCACGGCGGCCAGGTTCAGCCCGCCGGGCACGCGCAGCAGCGCCAGCAGCAGCACCGGGAACAGGGCCGTGGCCGGGATGGAGGCCACCACCTGCACCACCGGCTGCAGCAGCGCGGCCAGCTTGCGGTTGGTGCCAATGGCGACGCCGACCGGCACGGTCCACAACAGGGCGATGACCAGCGCGATAACCACCCGGCCAAAGGTCGCCAGCACGCCCAGGCCCACCGCGGCCCAATCGGCGGCGCTCAGGGCGCGCAGCAGCAGTGCGGCCTGCACGCCGCCGTAGACCAGCAGCAGCGCCAGCGCCGCGCCGACCAGCAGCGTGCCCGCGGCCGGGCCGCCGCCGGCGGGCGACTCCACCGGGGCGATGCGGCGGCCCGCGCGGCGGCGCACCAGGCTGTCTACGCGCTCGGTGAACGGCCCCCACACGCGGCGGCCGACCTGTTCCAGCAGCCAGGCGCGGCTGAGCAGGTCGAGGAACCAGGCACTGGGGGGCTCGTCGCCGGAGACCATCTCCAGCTTGTACTTATCGGCGGCCGCCAGCAGGGGCCGCCAGACAAACTGATCGAGCAGCACAATGACGAGGACCAGCGTGAGCAAGCCGGCCAGCACGGCGGGCAGGTTGCCGGCGTCGGCGGCGGTGTGCAGGTAGGAGCCTAGGCCGGGCAGCCGGAAGTCGCGGTCGCCGACGATGAAGATCTCGGCCGCCATCAGGAAGAACCAGCCGCCGGCCCAGCTCATCATGCTGTTCCAGATCAAGCCCATGGCAGCGAAGGGCACTTCCAGCGTCTTGAAGCGCAACCAGGGGTCGAGCCGAAAGATAGCCGCCGCCTCGCGCAGCTCCACCGGGATGGTCGTGAGCGACTGGTAGAAGCTGTAGGTCATGTTCCAGGCTTGCGAGGTAAAGATCAGCACGATCGCGGCCAGTTCGACCGCCAGGCCCTGGGGCAGGACGGCCGTCAGGCCCAACAGCACCACCGGCAGAAACGACAGGATGGGCACGCTTTGCAGTACATCGAGCAGGGGGGAGAGCACGCGCTGGGCCGTGCGATTGCGGGCGGCGGCATAGCCATAGGCCAGGCTGAACAGCAGCGAGAGCAGGTAGGCGGCCGCCATGCGCCCGGTTGACAGCAGCGCATACCAGGGCAGCGCGCGGTAGTCGAGGGTGATGTCTGGCCCGGCGATGACGGCCGGCACGCGCAGGGCTAGGCGCGCGCCCAGGTAAAGCAGGCCGGCCAGGCCGAGCAGGATCAGCCCATCGCCCAGGGTGAAGGGCGGGGTGGCAGGCAAAGCCGGGCTGTAGCGGAAGGGCCGCATAAGCGCCTCCAGGCTGTGATAACCGTGCTCCCGCGCCAAAGGTCGCGCCGAGCACTCACCCGGGGGGCGAAGTGGCGGAGGTCAGGCGGCGGGGCCAGGTCGGGGCGGTAAGTGATCGTCGGCGCCAGGCATGATGACTTTCACAGATGTGTGCGGCGCACCCAGCGGGGCGGCGCCGGCGGAGGCAGTGTACGCCTCCCGGTCGGGCGCTGTCAATAGCGGGCGCGCATTTCTTAAGGCTGTCCTCATCCGGCGAGCGCGCTAAGGCGGCCTCTGCGCGAAGAGGTAGCCGCGCCGGCTCTGGTACTCGATATCGGGCGGGTAAGGGTCGCGCTCCAACACCTCCACCACCGTGAGGCCCGCCTGTTCCAAGTACTCGCGTAGTTCGGCGCTGGTGAAGTGATAGAAGTCAAGCGAGACCGGGAGGCCCCACAGCTCGTCGCGGTGCAGCGTCTCACTGCCCAGGTGCACGGCGGCCAGCAGCCAGCCGCCGGGGACCAGCGCGCGCCGCAGCTCGCGCAGTGCGCCGGGCAGCTCGGGGCGGCTGAGGTGGATGAGCGAGTAGAACGCCGCCAGGCCGCCCCAGGCGCCGTCGGCCACGCCGGTGAGGGCGCGCATGTCGCCCACCTGAAACGCAATGTCTGGGTTGAGGGCGGCGGCCTGCACTGTCATCGCGGGCGAGAGGTCCACGCCCAGTGTTGCCGCGCCGTGGTCTTTAAGGTAGCGCGCCACCTGCCCCGGCCCACAGCCCAGGTCGCAGATGGGGCCGAGGGCGCCCACGCGCTCACTGAGCCGGTCGAGTTGCTCGCGGTCGAACGGCTTGAAGTACAGTTCCGGGTAGATGCGCTGGGCGTAGAGATGCGCCACCTGGTCGTAGGCGTGGCAAGTGGGGTCGGGCTGAGGCGCGTCGGCGGGCAGGGCGGTCACCTTGCCCCCACGCTGAACAACTGGCCGGCGCTGAAGCTGGCAATGTATAGCTCGCCCGCCGCGTCTACGCCGAAGGTGCTTGGGTTGGCTACGCCCAGTTCCCAATAGGGGATCGGCTTTTCTGCGTCGGGGCGCAGCAGCCACAGGCTGCTGTTGGCGAAGTCGGCGAAGACGTAGGCGTCGCGCAGGGCCGGGTAGCGGTTGCCGTGATAGACGTAGCCGCCCACAATGGCCCCCGCCTCCACCCGCTCAAACGTCGCGATAGGGGCGGTGAAGGCTGCTCCCGGCGCGCAGTCGCTGAACGCGCGCACGAGCAGCCCTTCGTAGCAGTGCCAGCCGAAATTCAGCCCGGCCGACGTCCCGGCGCGCACACGGTCTAGCTCTTCGTGCGCGGCCTGGCCCACGTCGGCGATATACAGGTCGCCCGTGGCCGCGTCGAACGAAAAGCGCCAGGGGTTGCGCAGGCCCAGCGCCCAAATTTCGGGGAGCGCGCCCGGCGTGTTGACAAACGGGTTGTCCGGCGGGATGGTGTAGGGGGCCGCGCCGTGCACGTCCAGGCGCAGCAGCTTGCCGCGCAGCGTGTCCAGGCGCTGGGCAAAGCTGCCAGGATCTTCGCCCGCGGTGCCGTCGCCGGGACCGAGGTACAGGTAACCATCGGGGCCGAAGGCGAGGTCGCCGCCCAGGTGCATCGGCGCGTCGGGCTTTATCGTCAACAGCACCGTTTCGGCCGGGTCGGCCACGTTGGGGTCGGCGCTGACGGCGAAGTGCGACAGGCGCACGATATTGCCGTTGGCGGAGTAATAGACATAGAAGTCGCCGCTGGCGGCGTAATCGGGGGCGAAGGCCAGGCCCAGCAGCCCTTGTTCGCCGTACTGCGAGTCTTCTACTTCGGCGGTCAGGTCGAGGAACGGCGCCGGGGCGAGCGCGCCATCGGGCAGCACCACGCGGATGAGGCCGGGCCGTTCGGTGACGAACAGACGCTGGTCGCCGGGCACGCCCGTGTTGGCGATGGTCGTCGGCTGGTTGAGGCCCTGCGCGTACAGCGTCACCGTCAGTTGGGGCGGGCGGGTCAGCCGGCGGTAGAGCCGCCAGCCGCCGTAGACGCCGCCCGCCAGCACCACGACCGCGCCCAGCGCCAACCCCGCCCACGCCCACACCGGCGGGCGCGAACGCCCGCCTTGCTTCACACCAGCCATGCCCATGCCTCCAGCCTCACGCTTTCGTTAAGGAGAAAAGCCATCGGGCATTATAGCCTGCCCCGGCCGCCGGCGGCCAAGCGGCGCACGCGAAGACGCGGCCGGCGCCAACCGAACCATGCGCATGGGCAAGCGAGTCGGTCTAGCGGCCTCCCCAACCAAGACTTCACCCGGCGCGGCGTTATAATCCCGCCATGCCGCTGCCAATCACGATCGCCATCCTGGCCGGGGGGCAAAGCTCGCGCATGGGCACCGACAAGGCCTTTGTGCAGGTGCTCGGCCGGCCGCTCATCGAAGACATCCTGGCCCAACTGACCGGCCTGGGCGCGGAGACCATCCTCATCACCAACCGGCCGGAGGCCTATGCCTACCTGGGCGTGCCGCTCTTCGGTGACCGACGGCCGGGCACGGGCGCGCTGGGCGGCCTATACACCGCGCTGGCCTGCGCCGGGCAGCCGCACGCGCTGGTGGTGGCTTGCGACATGCCCTTTGTGGTGCGCCCGCTGCTCGACCACCTGCTCAG
This sequence comes from Anaerolineales bacterium, assembly GCA_020850595.1. Lineage (GTDB taxonomy): Bacteria > Chloroflexota > Anaerolineae > Anaerolineales > UBA6663 > JADZEK01. The sequence goes on along the minus strand of JADZEK010000117.1, from coordinate 23,940 downwards.
CCTGCGCGCCGAGGCCGACGCCATTGTGCCGCGGCTGGCGGGCGAGGCCGAGCCGTTCCGCGCCGTGTATAGCCGCGCCTGCCTGCCCGCCATGCAGGCGGCGCTCGACGCCGAGAAGCGCCGGGTGATCAGCTTCTTGCCGGCTGTACGCGTGCGCTGGGTGGACGAGGCCGAACTGGATCGCTTTGACCCGCGCCGCCTGAGCTTCTTCAACGTGAACACGCCCGCCGACCTGGAGGCCGCGCGCCGGCTGGCCGCGGCGGAGGGCGACGCGCCGTGAGCACGCTCGACCGCGACGCCGAGCGCCGGCAGCGCGCCGCCGAAGACCTGTACCGGCATGGCCGGGCAGCGCTGGCCGCGCACGAGCGCGACCGGGCGCACGCGCTGCTGCAACAAGCAGTGGACTACGACCGCGGCCACTCGCAAGCCTGGCTGTGGCTGACCGCCACCACCGACGACCCGGCTGAGCAAAAGCAGTACCTGGATTGGGCCATCGCTGCCGACCCGGGCAACACCGCCGCGCGCCGCGGCCTGGGCCTGCTCACCGGGCAGATTAAGGCCGCCGACCTGGCCCCTGCCGCCCCAGCGCTTGAGCCTAGCGCTACCACGCCAGAAGCCCCGGCCGCCCCAGAAATCGTCATCATCCGTCGGACGTTTGTGTGCCCGCGCTGCGGCGGGCGGCTGCGCTTCGACCCGGCGCTGGTGGACTTGCGCTGCGAACACTGTGGCTATGTGGAGGGCGTGACGGAGGAGCCGCTGGCGGGCGAGGCGGTGCTCGATTTCACCCTGCCCACGCGCCAGGGCCACCGCTGGGCCGAGGCCGAACGGCGCTTCACCTGCGGGCAGTGCGGCGCGGGCACGCTGCTGCCCGTCGGCGTCACCTCGCCCACCTGCCCCTTCTGCAGCGCGGCGGCGCTGGTGGCCGCCCCGGAAGAAGCCGAGCTGCTGCCGCCGCAGGGCGTCATCCCCATGGCGCTGGAGGCCGAGACCGCGCAGCAGCGGGTGCGCGCCTGGCTGGGGCAGGGCCGGCTCGCGCCCGACGACCTGCGGGCGCTGGCGCGGCGCGGCAGTCTCCAGCCGGTGTATGTGCCCTTCTGGCGCTTCAACAGCGCGCTCACCACCCGCTGGCGGGCCAAAGTGACCGAAGGCGCGGGCCGCGCGGCGCAGACCGTGTGGCGCGAGGGCGAGGAGACGTTTTTCTATCCGCGCTGGCTGCAAGCGGGCACGCGCGCCCTGCCGCGCGACCTGGTGCGCCAAATTGAGCCGTACAACCTGGACGGGTTAGTGCGCTATAAGCCGGAGTACCTGGCGGGCTGGCCCGCAGGCACCTACGACCTCTCGCTGGCCGAGGCTTCATTGGCGGCGCGCGCGGGCATGCTGGCGGACGCCACGCGTCAGCTAGAGCGGCGCGCGCCGGCCGCCCAAGCGGGGAGCGAGTGGCAGGTGACCAGCAACACCTTCACCGGGCAGACCTATCAGTTGGTGCTCCTGCCGCTGTGGGTGGGCCACTACGGCTATCGCGGGCGGCGCTTCCGCGTGCTCGTCAACGGGCAGACGGGGCAGGTGGCGGGCGACCGGCCAGTGGATGGCGTGAAGGTGGCGCTGCTAGCCGCGATGGGGCTGGCGGCGACGCTGTTGGTGAGCGTAGCGGCGTGGCTGGCTTACCTGGCCATCAACGGCTAAGCCTTTCGCCACGCATTAGCACGAATGACCCGCAGCGGAACTGATCGGCCGCGCGCGAGGCGAGGGCCATTCGCGGTGGGCGGGCCGGTATAATGGAGGCACAATGCCCGCCTTCTGGCCTCTAAACGCGCCCGCGGACAACGCGGACTATACCTGGCTCGACCTGCGCGGCCCGCACTACGCCCTGGGCCAGGCGCAGGGGCGGCAGACCGAGCGCTTCGTCATCCCGGCCTGGTGGCCCGCGCCGCCGCCGCTCAGCTTCGCCGCCGACTGCGCGCGGCAGATCGGCGAGCTGCACCCGCCGCTGCTGGATGAACTGCGCGGCTATGCCGACGGGCAGGGCCTGGCCTACGAGGATGTGCTGCGCGGCGTATGCCGGCAAACCATGCGGCTGCGCGCCCGGCCGCCCTACCCCGAGGGCGGCTGCTCCTCGCTGGCGGTGGTGGGCGCGGACGGCCAGGTGCGCGTGGGCCGCAACTATGACTTTCACCCGGTGCAGCGCGTGCGCCAGCGGCTGCGCCTCACGCCTGAGCAGGGCCGCCCCAGCGTGGGCACGCGCGGCTCAGTGCCGGGCGGCCGCTACGACGGCGTGAACGACGCTGGGCTGTTCATCTGCCTGCACGTGGCGCTCTCCGACGAGCCGGCCGAGCCGCAGCCGGGTATTCCTTTCCACCTGCTGCCGCGCCTCGTGCTGGAGACCTGCGCCCGCACTCGCGACGCGGTGGAGCTGCTGACGCGCGTGCGCCACCTGCATGCCTTCAACTACCTCATCGCCGATGCGACCGGCGACCTGGCCGTGGTCGAGGCGCACCCGGCCGGCGCGCGCGTGGCCGCGCAGGGCGAGCCGTTCGCGGCCTGCACCAACCACTTCCGCCATCCCGACATGCAGCGCTTCCAGCCCGGCCGCCGGCACACGCACTCGCAGCAGCGGCTGGATTTCCTCCACAGCCAGAGCGCGGCGCTGCAAGCCGGGGCCGAGGTGCTCAGCGCCTTAAGCGACCACCCCTCCGGCCTGTGCGGGCACGCCGGCGGCCACACCACCCTGTGGAGCCTCAGCGCCAACCTCACCGCGCGCACCATCGCCTACGCCCGCGGCGCGCCCTGCTGCACCGGCTTCGAGGCGCTGCCCTGGCCCAGCGCCAACTGATTCGGCCGTGAGCGCTTCTCCACATGAGAGTTCAATGAACATCACCGCGCAGCGCTGCCAGGTTCCCCGCAAATCGCGGCTATTCCGCTAGAATAACGTTGACCTTCAGGCACCGGCGGCCTCTCCCCGCCCTTGGCCTCGGCCGCCCCCGTCTCTGGTCTCAACCGACATTCACCGCGCCCCGCGCCCGGCGCCCGCCCAGAACCGGCAGGCGCGTCGGCTTGTGGGCTTTTCTCTAGGACTCGGGTCATGAACAACTTGCCTCTCCTCACCACCATTGCCGCGGCCCTGTGCATCGCCTTCGCCGGCGGGCTGGCCGCGCGCCGCTTGGGGCTGCCCACCATCGTCGGCTATCTGCTGGCGGGCGTCGTCATCGGCCCCTTCACCCCCGGTTTCGTCGGCGACCAGCGCGCCATTAGCGAGCTGGCGGAACTGGGCGTGATCTTCCTCATGTTCGGCATCGGCCTGCACTTCTCCATCCGCGACCTGTGGCAGGTGCGCGCGATCGTCCTGCCCGGCGCGCTGATCCAAATGCTGCTGGCGACGCTGTGGGGTTTCGGGCTAACCCGCCTGTGGGGCTGGACGCCGGGCGCCGGGTTGGTGCTGGGCCTGGCGATCTCGGTGGCCAGCACCATCGTGCTGCTGCGCGGGCTTACCGATCACGGCCTGCTCAACACACAGCCGGGCCAAGCGGCTGTGGGCTGGCTGGTCGTCGAAGACCTCGCCACGGTCTTGATCCTCATTCTGCTGCCGGCGCTGGCCCCGGCCGAGGGCGGGCTGCACTGGGGCGACACCGTATGGACTTTGTTGAAAGTCGTCGTGTTCGTGGGCGTGATGCTGGTCGTCGGCAGCAAGGTGGCGCCGTGGCTGCTGACGCAAATTGCGCGCACCCGCTCGCGTGAGCTGTTCATCCTGGCGGTGCTGGCGCTGGCGCTGGGCACGGCGCTGGGCGCGGCCGCGCTGTTCGGCGTCTCGCTGGCCCTGGGGGCCTTCCTGGCGGGCGTGGTGGTAAACGAGTCGCCGGTCAGCCGCCAGGTCAGCGCGGACCTGCTGCCTTTCCGCGAAGCTTTCGCCGTGCTGTTCTTCGTGTCGGTCGGCATGTTGGTCAACCCGGCCTACCTGCTGGCGAACGCCGGGTCGGTGCTGGCGCTCACGGCCCTGATCATCTTCGGCAAAGCGTTCAACGCCATCCTCATCGGCCTGGTCTTCCCGCGCCCGACGCGCATGGCGCTGGTAGTGGCCGCCGGGCTGAGCCAGATCGGCGAGTTCTCGTTCATCGTCGGGCAGGCCGGGCTGGCACTGGGCCTGCTGCACAGCGACCAGTATTCGCTCATCCTGGCTGGGGCGCTGCTCTCCATCACGCTCAACCCATTTATGTTCAACCTGGTTGACCCAGTGGAGCGCTGGCTCCAGCGCCGGCCCAGCTTGTGGGCGCGCCTCAACCGCCACGGCCCGCCGCTGAGCGTGAAGACCACCCACCTGGAAGGCCACGTCGTCGTCGTGGGCTGGGGGCGCGTGGGGCATCACATCGTGGAACTGCTGGGGCGGCTGGGCCTGCCGCGCCTGGTGGTGGAAACCGACGCCAATCTGGTGGTCGAACTACGCCAGCAGAACGTGCCCGCGCTGTTCGGCGACGCGGCCAATTCGGAGGTGCTCAGCCACGCCGCGTTGAGCCACGCCCGCGCGCTGGTCATCACCATCCCGGAGGAGACCGCGGCGGAAATGGTGGTGGCGACTGCCCGGCAGTTAGCGCCAGATCTACCGCTGATCGTGCGCGCCGCCACGCAGACCGGCATTGATCGGCTCATGCAGCTCGGCGCGCAGGACGTGATCCACCCCGAGTTGGAGGGCGGCCTGGCAATCGTGCGCCACACGCTGCTGCGGCTGGGCTACACCGACGACGAGGTGGATGCGCACACCGACCGCCTGCGCCGCGAGCACAGCCACGCCGAACTGAGCGGCCACCTGGAAGCGGCCCCGGTGTAACGCCCGCCGGAGCTTAAACACATCGGGCGCTGTATAAGAGCGCCCAGTGGTCGTTCAGCGATCGCCGCCGGCCGCCTATTGCGGCGGCGCGGCGGCGCGCACCTCCAGGTTCGCAAGCTTCTCTAGCGCCTTGATCAGCGCGTGGTTGCCCTCCGCGCCCAGGCCTTCCGCCTGCAGGGTGCGGTAGAGGTTGAAGATCATGGCCGTGGTCAGCACCGGCACGCCAAGCTGGTCGGCGGCGTCGAGCACCAGGCGCACATCCTTCTGCTGCAAATCAATCGTGAAGCCCGGCCGCCAGTCGCGCTCCAAGATCTGCGGGCCGCGGTTCGCCAGCATCCAGCTCCCCGCCGCGCCGGGCTTCACTGCGTCCAGCGTCTTGCGCAGGTCTAGCCCGCCGGCCTGGGCGAACAGCAGCGCCTCACTCATCGCCAGCGCGTTGCCGACCACTAAAATCTGGTTGACCAGCTTGACCATCTGGCCGTCGCCCGGCCCGCCCACATGCGTAATCGTCTTGCCCATGGCCGCGAAGGCCGGGCGGGCGCGCTCTACGTCCTCGGCCGCGCCGCCGACCATGATGCTCAGCGTGCCGCGCGCCGCGCCCTCGCTGCCGCCGCTCACCGGCGCGTCGAGCATGCGCGCGCCTTTCGCGGCCAGCCTGGCCCCCAAGGCGCGCGTGGCGTGCGGGCTGATGGTGCTCATATCCACCACCAGCGCGCCGGGGCGCAGCCCGTGGATCACGCCGCGCGGGTGGTCGCCGGTGATGACGGCTTCCACGTCGGGCGTGTCGCTCACGCAAATGAAGATCAGGTCGCACTGCGCGGCCAGGTCGGCCGGGTCGCGGGTGGGATGCGCGCCCTCGGCCGCCAGTTCGTCCATGCGGCTCGCCGTGCGGTTCCACACTCGCAGGTCAAACCCGGCCTTGAGCAGGTTGCGGGCCATGCCGCGCCCCATGATGCCCAGACCGATGAAGCCGACTGTGTCTGCCATGTTGCCTCTCCTTCAGCGCTCGGAATAGCGGCATTATGCCGCCCGAAGGGGGATTGTCAAATGCGCCGGCCGCAGCCCGCCTACTCGGTCGTTGGCGGGGGAAGGATGAACGGGCCGAGCACGACCTCGCTGGCGAGGGGCGCGCCGCCAGGGTCGAGCACGAGCAGGCGCTCGCCCGTGAAGGCGTCGTACCAACCTAGCCGCACCGTGTACTGGCCGGGCGGCAGATCGAAGGCGAACTGATCCGTCACGGTCTGCCCCACGCGCCAGGTCGTCACCGGCGTCGCGCCGAAGCCCGGCTCGCGGTCGAGCTGCGCCCACAGCGCCGTGCCGGTGGCCGGGTTCAGCGCCGCGCCGAACACATGCGCGAAGAATTTGTAACGCGTGTCCACCGGCGCGCTCGTCGTCCAGTAGGGCGTGAGGGTCAGGCGGCCGGGGTCCAGGCGCGACGTGTAGCCGAGCAGTTGCAGCCCCTGCTCAAACAGCACTGGCTGGGCGACGGCCGGGGCGCTGCGCACGGGCGGCGGCGCGGGCGCGGCGGCCACGTTCACCAGCCCCAAGCGGCCCTGCGCCGGGCCGGCCGCGAGGCTCAGCCAGTACGGCCCCGGCCCCACGTAGGCGCGCACCGGCAGGTCCACCTGCTGGCGCAGCACGGCCGGTGAGTCGGGCGTAATTACCAGCGCCAGCGGCCAGGCATCGGCCGGGCCGCCCAGCAGCGTGATCAGCCGCGCCTCAAATTGATAGAGACCGGGCGCGTGGTCGTTCTGCCAATAGAGGAAGACCCGCAGCGTGTCGCCCGGGCGCACTTCGGGCAAGAGCCACTCGACGCGCGTCAAGGTCAGGCCGGGCGCGGGGTTCAGCCGCAGGGAGGCGCGCGCGCCGGGTTGGGTGGGATTGCCGGCGGCCGCAAGCGCGTCTACCGTTGCGGCGCGCTCGGGCGTGCGCGCGAAGAAGTACAGCCGGCTGCCAGGCGCGTTGTCGAAGACGCGCACCGCCAGCGCGCGTTCGGCCAGCCAGCCATAGACCATCCGCGCCGGGTCGCTGCTCAGGGCTTCGGGCGTCACCAGCAGCCACAGGCCGCTGTGCGCCTCCCAGGCGGCCCCCACCGCCAGGGCCGCGTCGGCCTCGGCGGCGATGGCGCGCCCGCTGTTCAGCCCCAGCCAGTCGCGCCCGCCCAGGTGGTAGGCGGCCACCGGCCAGTTCTGGTCGTTCTCCAGCACCACGGCGTCGCCGGGCTGGCGCTGGGCCGCCAGCGTGGCCGCCGCCGAGGCGAAGTCATCCACCAGGTAACGCTCATGGTAATACTGCGCCAGGTAGCCCAGCCAGAACAGCGCCAGCGCGGCCAGCGCCACCCGCCCAGACCAGCGCCGCGCGGCCCCCAGGGGCAGGGCCAGCGCCACGGCCACACCCGCCAGCGCCCACGGAGCCAGCAGCACGAAGTAGCGCGGGTTCGGCACGAACGACAGGCCTAGCCCGGTGGGCAGGTTGAGCAGCCAGATGAGGGCCGGGGGCGCAGCGGCTCCCAGCAGCAGCGCCAGGGCCGTGAAGCCGCGCGCCGCGCTAGATTGGCCGCGCCGCAGCGCGGCCAGCAGGCCCAGGCCCAGCACTAGCAAGCCCACGCCGCTTACCAGCCAGAAGCGGCTGATGTCGCTGGCGTCGCCGGCAAAGAGGGCGGCGAGGTAGAGTTGAAGCACGCCCAGCGCGTCGAGCGTGCTGGGCGGGAGGAAGGTGTGCGGGGCGCGCGGCAAGTAATAGAGCAGCCAGGGCAGGCAGGCCAGCGCCACCGCGGCCTGGGCGCTGAGCCACCAGAGCGCCAGCCGGGCCTTGCGCGGGGCGCGCCAGAGGGCCAACAGAAACGCGCCGTTCTGCGCCAGCAGCGCGCTGACAAAGAGGTAGAGGGTGAGCAGCCCAGCAGTGTTGACGGCCACGCAGCCGAACCAGAGCAGCCAGGCGGGGCGGCGCGGCTGGGGCGACTCGGCGGCGCGCCACAGCGCCACCGCCAGCACGAGCGAGGCCAGCGCCAGCGCCGCGGCCACAGCGTACTGGCGCACCTCCTGCGCGTACCAGATGAGCAAGCGGTTGAGCGCCACCAAAGCGAGGGCGGCCAGCGCGGCGCGTTTGCCCGCCAGGGGCCGCACCAGCCGGTAAACCAGCGGCCCGAGCAGCACGCCCGCCAGCACCGAGGGCAGCCGCATCGCGACTGCCGAGTCTCCGGCCGGCAGCCGCCACAGGTGCAGCAGGGTGTAGTAACCCAGGGGGTGCGTGTCGTGGGCGGTGGCGGCGGCCATCTCGACCAGCGGCATGCGCGCCAGGAAGACGCTGAAGCCTTCGTCCCACCAAATGGCCTGGTTATCCAGGCGGTAGAGGCGCAGCAAGGCGGCCAGGCCGGTCAGCGCGACGGCCAGCCAGAACGCGGCCGGAGTGAACAGGGGGAAAGAAACAGGTAGGCCGAGGCGCCGGCGAGGGCGCGGGGTGGCGGGGGCCGAGGACACGGCCCGCATTGTACTGCGGAAGTAGCCCCGTGGTACTACCCGCGGGTGGCGCGGCCCGGCTTAGGCGATAAAGCGCGCGATGGCGAAGGCCACGGCCGCGGCCACGCCGCCGATGAGGGCGGTCTGCAAGGCGCTACGCAGCGGGGGCGCGCCGGTGAAGCGGCCCTTGACGTAGCCGAAGACCAGCAGCGCCAGCAGAGTCACGACGACTGAAACGGTCAGGCCGGCCCGGGCGGTCGGCAGAAACCAATACGGCCCGAGCGGGATCAGCCCGCCCACGATGTAGGCCCCGGCGATGGTCGCGGCGCTGATCGGCGCGCGCTTGGGGTTCGGCGGCTCCAGGCCCAGCTCAAAGCGCATCATGAAGTCTATCCAGGCGGGCGGGTTGCGGCGGAGCGCAGCTACAACCGGTTTGGCCTCGGCGGGCGTGAGGCCATAGGCCTCAAACACTTGCGAGACCTCGGCGGCTTCAAGCTCGGGGATGGTCTCGACCTCGCGCTGTTCGCGGGCGCGCTCGCTCACATAGTGCTCGGCGTCGCTGCGCGCGGCCAGGTAGCCGCCCAGGCCCATCGCAATCGAGCCGGCGGCGATCTCGGCCAGCCCGGCGGTGAGGATGACGCTGCTCGTGCCCACCGCGCCCGAGAGTCCCGCCGCCAGTGCGAACGGCACGGTCAGCCCGTCAGACATGCCGATGACGATGTCGCGGACGGTGGCGGAGGCGGTAAAGTGGCGTTCGAGGTGCGGGGTTGCGGGCATGGGCTTCTCCTTGAAAACCGGAGTATAGCCCCAACCCGCGCAAACTCACCCGCGGCGCAGCAGCCCGCCCACCAGCGCCACGCTCTGGCTGGCGTCGGCGGCGTAGCCATCGGCCCCCAGGCGCTGGGCGTACTCGGCGGTCACCGGCGCGCCGCCCACGATGATCTTCACGCGGTCGCGCAGGCCGGCGGCCTGCACGGCTTTGATGGTGCGCTGCATGCCGGGGATGGTGGTGGAGAGCAGCGCCGAGAGCGCCAGCACATCGGGCTGTTCGGCGCGCACGGCCTCGACGAAGCGCTCGGGCGGCACGTCCACGCCCAGGTCTTTCACGGCGTAGCCCGCGCCCGAGAGCACCATGGCCACCAGGTTCTTGCCGATCTCGTGCAGATCGCCCTGCACCGTGCCGATGAGCACGCGCCCGGCGGGCGGCACGTCGGCCTGCTGCAAGCGCGGCTTGAGCAATTCCAGCCCGGCTTGCATGGCGCGGGCGGCGCGCAGCATGTCGGGCACGAAGAAGTCGCCGCACTCGAACTTCTGGCCCACGACGGCCATGCCGGCGATCAGCCCTTGCTGGAGGATGGTCTCGAGCGGCAGGTCCGCGGCCAGGGCCGCCTGCACGCCAGCCACCACCTCAGCCGGACGCCCGGCGATGACGCTCTCGGTGATCGTGGTGATTACGGCGCTCATGGCGTCAGGCCTCCCCACTGTGTTCGGCGGCTTCCAGCGCGCGGATGCGCTGCGCGGCTTCGATCATAGCCAGGTAGCCTGTCACGGGCACGAATTCGGGGATCGAGTTGCCCGAGCCGAGCGCGTAGCCGCGGGCCATGGCCCGATAGCGCCGCCCGCGCTCGACGACCAGTTCGGTGATCTCGGCCGGCGCGCGCTGGCACAGGATGTCCACGTCAATGCCGCCGCACAGGGCAATGCGGTCGCTGTAGCGCTCAATCCAGCGCTCGTAGGGGGCGATGGTGTCTTCGTTGGAGTGCTTGGCGTTGATGCCCAGGGCGATCACGTCGTCCATGATGCTGAAAATGTTGCCGCACGAGTGCCATAGGAAGGGCTTGCCCGCGGCCTTGATGGTGTCTAGCACGCGCCGGTACTGCGGCAGGATATGCGCGCGAATGGTGTGCGGCGAGGTAAGGGTGTTGGTCTTGTAGCCCAGATCGTCGCCGAAGCGGCAGACGGCGTAGGCGTCGGCGTAGCGTTCGAGGAAGGTGGTCCACAGGTTGAGCATCAGGTCGCCGATGCGGACGAACACCTCGGCGAACAGCTCAGGGTCGTCAATTTCCAGATAAGCCAGCGGCTCGAAGCCCACCAGGTCTTCGCTGGTTTCGAACACGCCGTTGCCGATGCCGCCGACGGCCTGCATGCCGGGCGGCAGGGCGGCGCGCAGGGCTTCGAACTGCGGCCCGGCCACCGCCCAGTAGCGCGCGGGCAGTTCGTCCCAGGGGTAGCGGTCGCAGTCGGCGCGGGTTTGGATCGGCCCCTTCTTGCCGCCGCGCAGCGCGCCGTGGTCGGGCAGCAGATCGGTGATGGTGACCTCGAACGAGACGGTGTCGTAGGTCATCTCACGGTAGAAGCGGCAGTATTGCTGGTGGAAGTAGGCGCGGTCGGCCGCGTCGCCGAACTGCGCGTCGGCGAACTGGGTGTTCAGCACGCCTTCCATGAAGGGCGGGTTGATCAGGTGCTCATAGATGGGCAGCCGCGCCGGGCGGCGGTTGGCGAGCACGTCGAGCATGTAGTGATAGTCGGGAGTGAAGGTCATGGGCGCGCTTTGGCTGGGTGCGGCAGAGTCTCGCGACAGACTAAGGCGGTTGCAACGGGGCCGGCAAGTGACATTCGTCAGGCAACACAGGGCCAAACGCGACTAGCGGCCGCCGCAGCCGGCAGGCGCGCCCTACTCGCGCAGGGCAGCGTCTCTTTCCTGGTCTGCCTCGGGGATCTTCCAGACCTTGCTGGCGCGGTCAATGTAGAGCACGCCGTCCAGGTGGTCAATCTCGTGCTGAAAGATGCGCGCCAGCCAATCGTGGGCCTTGATTTTGATCGGCTTGCCGCGCCGGTTGAGGGCCTTGACGGTGACGGCCTGGTGGCGCTGCACGGCGCCGGCGTAGCCGGGGAGCGACAGGCAGCCTTCGTTGCCGTCTACCAGCTCATCCGAGCGGTTGACGATCTCTGGGTTGACGATGACGTAGAGCTTGGGTTCGGGCGGCTCCACGTCTTCGGGCAGGTCGTCGGGCGCTTCGGCGTACTCGACCACCACGATGCGCTGGCTCACGGCCACCTGCGGAGCGGCCAGGCCCACGCCGGGCGCGGCGCGCATGGTGGCGATCATGTCTTCAATCAACTGCTGCGTCTCGGCGGTGTTGGGGTTATCCACCGCCTTGGCCTTGCGGCGCAGCACGGGGTTGCTGGGGCCGATGATTTCACGAATGGACATGCCGTAATTGTACCCGTTTCAGATAAGAATCAAGCGTCGGCTCCGGCCTACGGCAGGCGGTAGAAGGCCCGCGCGTTGTCGTGGAACAGCCGGCGCAGCTCGCTCTCCGAGCAGCCGCGCACGGCCGCTTCCAGCGTCGCCACCCAGCGCGGGTACTCGGTGGCCTGGTAAGCCACCGGCCAGTCGCCGCCGTACATCACGCGGTCGAAGCCGAAGCAGGCGATCACGTGGTCAATGTAGGGCTGGAGGTCGGCGGGGGTCCAATGCTGGTGGTCGGCTTCGGTGACCAGGCCGGAGACCTTGCACCACACGTTGGGGAAGCCGGCCAGCGTCTTAATCTCTTGCTTCCACGGCTCGTATAGGTGGTGTTGGATGTCGGGCTTGCCGATGTGATCGAGGATGAAAGTGGTGTTGGGGCACTGCGCCACGAGCTTGAGCGTGTTGGCCAGATGCTGGTGGGCGATGCAAATCTCAAAGTGGAGGCCGTACTCCGGCAGCACCCGCACACCCTGCACAAAGTCGGGGCGCAGGCAGAACTCTGGGTCAGGCTCGAACTGGATGATGCGGCGGACGCCCTTAACGAGCGGGTTGGCAGCCAGCTTTTCCAGGCTAGGGCGGGCGTTGTCACCGCCTTCCAGCGGCGCCCAGGGCACGAGGCCGGTGAGGCGCGGGTCGGTCTGGGCCAGGCTGGTCACCCAGTCGGCCTCGTCCATGAACTGCGCGAAATCGCACTCACACTGCAAGAAGACCATCTGCGCCACGTCCACCGGGCCGCAGGCGCGGCGGTAGTCCTCCAGCAAATAGGGCTGATTGAGCAGGGCGTTGCCGTCGAGCCAGGGATAGCGCAGGTAACCGGGGTTCCACAGGTGCAGGTGCGTGTCTATGATGGGGAAGTTGGGCATGACGGAGGCTTTCACTGCGAGCCGGCCAGCACGGTGGTTTGGCCGAGGCCTTCCGGCCCCATGCCCATATAGCCGCCGTCCACGGCTAGGTCGGCGGCGGTGATAAAGGAGGCGTCGGCGCTGAGCAGGAAGAGCACGGCGGCGGCCACTTCTACCGGGTCGCCGCAGCGCCGCAGCATGTGATACTCGCCCCAGATCGGGTCCCACTTGGCGCGCCCGCCGCCGTCGAGCGCCGCGGCCTTGTAGACCTCCTGGGTCCAAATCCAGCCAGGGCTGACGCTGTTGACGCGGATGTGGAAGGGGGCCAGATCGAAGGCCATGCACTTGGTGAGGGTATGCACGGCGCCCTTGGCGGCGTTGTAGGTCCAGCGATTAGGCTGGGCGATGAAGGCGGAGATGCTGGAGAGGTTGACGATGGCGCCGCCGCCGCCGCGCCGCATGGCCGGGGCCGCGTGCTGGGCCAGGACGCTGTAGGCGATTGGCCCGACGGCGAACATGCGCTCCCAATCGGCGTGGGTGGCGTCGAGGCCCTTGGCGATGAAGGAGAAGGCGTTGTTCACCAGGCCGTCGAGCCGGCCAAAGCGCGCCAGCGCCTGGGCGACGACCGCGGCGCACACCGCTTCGTCGGCCAGGTCGCCCGGAACGAAGAGCGCCGGGCCGCCCGCCGCTTCTAGCTCGGCGGCGCAGGCGGCCCCAGCCGGGCTAAGGTCGGCGATGACCACCGCCGCGCCCTCGCGCGCCAGCTCTTGGGCCACCGCCCGGCCGATGCCAGACGCGCCCCCGGTGACGATGACAACCTGGTCGGCAAAGCGGCCGCGCAGCGGCTGACGTTCCATAGGTGCGCCTTTCGAGGGGGAGGGGTGAGGGACGGCCAACGCTCAGGTCGCCGGGCCGGGGCCGGGCGGATTCTCAAACTCATCATGGTAGATCTTCAGCCATTTAGCCAGCTCTTCGCGCTCGCGGGCCGACTGGGCGGCGGCTTTTTTGTTCTTGAGCTGCTCCATGCGGCGGTAAACGTCCTTCTGCACCGAGGCCGGATCGAAGACACCCTCGAAGCGGAAATCGGCCCCGGCCACCTGCGCGACGACGGTGCCGTAGTTGAGCAGCACGCCGATCAGCCCAGGCCGCTCCGATTTCAGGCTGAGCACGTTGCCCAATGGCGCCGACTTCTTGGTTTCGGCCCCGAGCGGTTTCTTGGCGATGTCGAAGATCTGGTCTTCGGTGACCATGTAGATGTCGTTGCGCCAGTCAATGTACTCGTAGAGCCACCAGCCCGCCAGTGGGATGAAGGCCGCCAGCGCCACCAGCAGCACGGCCATGCGCGGGAGGGCGGCCGGCAGCCACCCCGCCAGCTCAATGGCCACCAGCATGAGCACCAGGAAGAGGCCCAGCGAGGGCTTCCATAGGCTGAGCGCGAGCATGTACCAATGCTTGCGGTAGATGACGCTGGCGCCTTCCTCAAAACGGACCCGGAACGAGAAGGTGCGCGCCAACTGCTCGGCCAGCGAGGGCGGCGGCGGCTTGGGCTGGGAGGCCGGCTTGGTGGGCAGCCGGGCCTGCTCGAAGCCGCGCGTGAGCCGGTTGCGCAGCGTGGCGCGGATCTCATCCAGGTGCGCCTGGTCGGCGCGCGTCAGCGTGCGCAGCCAGTGCTGCTTGATGGCGGACTCGAGGGCAGCGGGGTTCGTCATCGCGTGCAGGGTGATCGGGCCGGAGTAGGTGCGCACGACGACATCGCCCATGTTTAGCCAGCGTTGCAGCACGGCGTCGGTCTGCACATCCACCGATACAATCGAATTCAGGGGCGCTTCCTGCCGGCTGTCGTAGAGGCCGATGATCTTCTCCAGATAAACCAGCCGCTGGTTGGTGACGATGTAAAAGTCGTTGCCCCAGTCAATGCGGCTCCAGACCATCCAGGCTGCGAGGGGCAGCTCTAACGCCGCGCCGACCCAGGCGACCCACAGCTGATTGGTAAGCACCGCCAGCCAGACCGCCGCCAGCGCCAGCGCCACAGCGAGCAGGAAGGGGAGGAGCAGGGCCTGGATGAGGAGCAGTTTGTGCTTGCGCGTAATCAGGTAGACCACCTCATCCGGCTCGAGCCACTTGAACGGGTGGCGGCGATACAGGTCTAGGCTTTCGGTGGAGAGCAGCAGGTTGGGCTTGATCTGTGGGAACTTACGCAGCAGGCGCTCGAAGTCGGCCTTGTTGAGGCGCAGCAGAGCAACTTCGGCTGGGCCGGTCTCGATGGTGGCCGAACGCTTGCGGCTGTAGAGCAGCGAACGCTCGCCGAAGAAGTCGCCGGGGACGAGCGTGGCGACCTGTTTGACCTCGCGTCCCACCTGCCGCCGCACCCGCACCGCGCCATCGTGGATGATGTAGAAGCTGTCGCCTTCGTCGCCCTCATTGAAGATGACGGTTTCGGGTGGATGGCGCTCGACTACCAACTCGTGGGCGAACTCCAAGATCTGATCGTCTGTCAGGCCCCGAAAGATAAAGATGGGCTTGAGGCGCCCCAGGTAGGCCTCGGGATTATCCACGGCGCGGATTCTAGCATGGGCGCGTGGGGGTACAAGTGGCCCAGGGGCTTTTGCCACGCCCTTTAACGCCTAGCACTGGCGGATACGGTGTACCTCCGCCGGGAGTTACGGCCACCGCCCGCAGATCACCCCTTCGTGTAATTCGTACTGATTCGTGGCAATCGTTCTGCCCCTCCGCATTCGTGGTCATTCGCTTACAATTCGTGCTCATTCGTGGTGAGAAGCCTCCCATGCCTCCCGCCTCCCTCGCTGAACTGAACGCCCGCCTCGTCGCCTGTGAGCGCTGCCCGCGCCTGCGCGCCTATTGCCGCGCAGTGGCGGTTGAGAAGCGCCGCGCCTACCGCGACCAGGAGTATTGGGGCCGCCCGGTGCCGGGGCAAGGCGACCCGGCGGCGCGCGTGCTGCTGGTGGGGTTGGCCCCCAGCGCGCACGGCGCCAACCGCACCGGCCGCATGTTCACCGGCGACCCCTCGGCCGACTTCTTGACGGCGGCGCTCTACCGGACGGGCTTCGCCAACCAGCCGACCTCGGTGCACAAGGACGACGGGCTGCGGCTGCGCGACCTGTATATGGTCGCCGCGGCCCACTGCGCCCCGCCCGACAACCGGCCCACCGCCGCTGAGTTGGCGAATTGCCAGCCCTACCTGGCTGAACACCTGGCGCGCCTGCCCAACGTGCGCGTGCTGCTGGCACTGGGCAAGATCGGGTTCGAGGCGCTGCTGACGGCGCTGGCGGCGGCCGGACTGCGGCCCGCCGATCCACGGCCGGCGTTTGGACACGGGCTGAGCTACCCGGTGGGCCGGTACACCCTGTTGGGGAGCTATCACCCCAGCCCGCAGAACACCAACCGGGGCCGGCTGACGCCCGCCATGCTCGACGCGGTGCTGGCCCAGGCCCGGGCGCTGGCCGAATTGGGCTGAACTCGGCGCGGCGTGGAACGACCGTGCTATAATCCGCCCAAAGGACCGCGCGTGCTGCGAAACCTGTTCAAGCCCGCCCCCGAAAAGGGCAAAAACAAGGGAAAAGCCGATCCTGCTAAGGCAAAAGGCGGCCGAAGCGCGCCCGCGAGTAGCCCGAAGCACAGCGGCCCCGCGCCCAAAAGCGGCGCGAAGACCCCAGAGGGCAAGCCTCCGGCGGCGGCCAAAAGCGGCGCCTCAGCGCGAAGCAGCAAGCCCGGGGCAGCACGCACGACTGGCGGGCGCGCCCGGCCCCAACAACCACTGCCGCCGGCCGGCATGTCGCTCGACCGCAAGCTCGACCTGATCGGCATCCTGCTCATTTTCGTTGGCCTGATCACCGGCCTGAGCCTGTTCGCCAGCCAAAGCGATATTCCGCCCCTGCAGGCATGGCTCGACCTCAACCGCCGCCTGGCGGGCTGGGGCGTGTTCGGCCTGCCGCTGGCCTTCGGCGGCGTGGGGCTGTGGCTGGTGCTGCGCCGGTTCGGCGACCGGCTGCCCCGGCTGGAGCCAGAGCGCCTCATTGGGCTGGGGCTGCTCTATCTGGCTCTGCTAACCACGTTTCACTTCATGGTGGCCGAGACGGCCGCCACGGTGTTCGCGCCGGTGGCCAGCGGCCGCGGCGGCGGCGTGATCGGCGCGGGGCTGCTGCTGCTCATGCTCAACACGCTCGGTACGCTGGGCAGCGTGGTGCTGCTGGGGGCGTGGTGGCTTATCGCCATCCTGTTCACGGTCGGGCTGTCGGCCCCGGAGTTAGTGCTGCTGGTGGCGGGCTGGCTGAAGCGCCTGCGTCCGCCGGCGGTGGCGCGCCAACTGCCGCTGCCCCGCCCCGCCGCTGAGCCAGACCCGCCCGTTCGTGGGAGCAAGCCGGCGGTCGGCCGGCCCAACGCGGCTATGCCCACGCCGCCGGCGCCCACCGCGCCGGGGACCGCTCTGCTAACGCCGGCCGCCCCCGGCGCGCCTGCTGCCGCGACGACGGCCGAAAGCGCCGAGGCGCCGCTGCTGATCGGCGGCGAAGCGCCCTGGGAGCTGCCGCTGACAGCCGACATGCTCGACCAGGGCGGCGAGGTCGGCTCGAGCGACGAGGCCGACCGCGTGCGGGCCAACCTGATTGAGAATACCCTCAACGCCTTTGGCGCGCCGGTGCGCGTGGTGGAGGTGAACCGCGGCCCGACCATCACGCAGTTCGGCGTGGAGCCGGACTTTGTGGAGCTGCGCAACGGCAAGAGGACCAAGGTGAAGGTGGGCAAGATCGCGGCGCTGGCCGACGACCTGGCGCTGGCGCTCTCGGCCCACTCGGTGCGCATTGAGGCGCCGGTGCCGGGCAAGGGCTTTGTGGGCATTGAGGTGCCCAACGCCGAGACCGCCCTGGTGGCCCTGCGCGACGTGATGGAGTCGGATAATTTTGAGAAGCTCAAGGGCCAACTGCGGCTGGGGCTGGGGCAAGACGTATCGGGCACGGCCATCGCGGCGCGGCTCGACAGCATGCCCCACCTGCTCATCGCCGGGACGACCGGCTCGGGCAAGAGCGTGTGCGTCAACGCCATCATCGCCTGCCTGCTGATCCACAACACGCCCGAGGACCTGAAGCTGGTGATGGTGGACCCCAAGCGCGTAGAGCTGACCGGCTACAACGGCATCCCGCATCTGCTGACGCCGGTGGTGGTAGACCTGGAGCGCGTGGTCGCCACGCTGCAATGGGTGACGCGCGAGATGGACGAGCGCTACCGCAAGTTCAGCAAGGCGGGCGTGCGCAACATTGTGGACTTCAACACGCGCGCGGCGGGCACGGGAGAGCGGCGGCTGCCGTATCTGGTCATCGTCGTTGACGAGTTGGCCGACCGGATGATGCTGGCCCCAGACGAGACTGAGCGCACGCTGACGCGGCTGGCGCAGCTGGCGCGCGCCACCGGCATTCACCTGGTCATCGCCACGCAGCGCCCGTCGGTGGACGTGGTGACCGGCCTGATCAAGGCGAACTTCCCGGCGCGCATCGCCTTCGCGGTGGCCTCGTCGGTGGACTCGCGGGTGATCCTCGACCAGCCGGGGGCCGAGCGGCTACTGGGGCGCGGCGACATGCTCTTCCAATCGCCCGACGCGGCCGCGCCGCTGCGCATGCAGGGCGTGTACGTCGCCGATACGGAGATTCACCGCATCGTAGAGTTCTGGAAGGAACAGCGCGGTGCGCGGCTGCCCGAGGGCGTGCCCGACTCGGACGTGGCTCTGCCGGAAGCAGGCCCAGAGCCGACGGGCGGGCCGCAGGTGATACCAGCCCC
The DNA here is from genome assembly GCA_020850595.1 of Anaerolineales bacterium. Lineage (GTDB taxonomy): Bacteria > Chloroflexota > Anaerolineae > Anaerolineales > UBA6663 > JADZEK01. Next base: position 5,784 of record JADZEK010000117.1, on the reverse strand, counting down.
CGGCGCGCCGGCGGCGATGGCCACCCGGCCGCCGCTGACCCAGCCGATGCTGATGGACCTGCCCGGCCCGAACGATGTGGAAACGCCGCCCGACGGCGACGACGAACTGCTGACCGAGGCTATTCAGGCGGTGCGCGAGATGAAGAAGGCCTCCATCTCGCTGTTGCAGCGGCGGCTGCGTATCGGCTATACGCGCTCGGCGCGGCTGATTGACGAACTGGAGGCGCGCGGCATCATCGGCCCGGCCGAGAGCGGAGCCAAGCCGCGTGAGGTGATTAACTTTGGCGACGCGCCCGACGACAGCGCCGCCGCGCCCCCGGCCGACACCGGCTCCACCAAGCGCGGGCCGGGGTCGGCCGACAAGCGCACGTGGACGAACGAGTAGCCGCGCGCCGGGATTCGCCCCGGCCCTCCCCGGGCGGCGGGTTCACCCCAATCCATAGGTAGACTGCAACCGTGATACTTCGGAAACTACTCTGGGGCCTCACGCTGCTGGCGCTGCTGGCCGGCTGCGGGCCCACGTCCACGCCGCGCGCGCCCACGCTCACGCCCAGCCCACGGGTGACGCCCGGCCCTACGACCCCGCCGCCGCCGGCCACCACGAGCGCCACGCCCACAACCGCGCCGAGCGCCACGGCCGCGGCCCCGGCCGTAGGCTACGCGGCCGGCGGCGCGGGCACGGCCGGGGTGCGCGCGGCGCTGGAGGCAGCGGCCCAGGCGCACGGCTGGCAGGTGCAGGCCGGGGCCGACCCCGGCGCGCCGGCTCAGGCAGGCGCAGTGCTCGTGGTAGCCGACGGCGCGGAACTGGAGGCGGCCACGCGCGCGGCGGCGGCCAATAATGCGGGGGTGTATTTCATTGGGCTAAACCAGGCCGGGCCGGACACGCCGCTGCCCAACCTGCTGACGCTGGGCGGGCCGAACCCGCGCGAGGACCAGGCGGGCTTCGCGGCCGGGCTGATCGCTGGGTATGTGACCGAGGTGCAGGCGGTGACCGCCATCGCCAACACAGCCACGGCGACCGGCCGAAAGTATCGCAACGGTTTTTTGCACGGGGTGCGCTACAGCTGCCCGCGCTGTCAGGTGTTCTTCATTGACCTGACCGACGAGAGCGCCACGCAGTACGCGGCTGACCAGGCGCGCTTCGCGGCCATCAACACCTCAGACGTGGTGTTCGCGGCGGCGGGCGCGGCCGGATGGGCGGGGTTGCGGGCCGCGGCGGAGGCGGGCGTGTGGGTCATTGGCGGCGGCGGCGACGCTTACGCCGAGGCGTTTGACAACGGCGGCGCGGCGGGGGCCGAGCGGCTGGTGACGAGCGTTTACCTTGACCCGGCGGCCGCGGCGCTGACGGGCCTGAACGCCGCGCTGGAGGCCTACGCGGCGGGCGCGCCGCTGACGGGCGCGCAGCCCTACGCGGCGGCGAACGGGGCGGTGAAAGTGCTGCCGCCGCGCGTAGGGCCGGAGGTGTTAAGCGACCTCGACCAGCAGGACGTGCAACAGGCGCTCGCCCGGCTGGCCGATGGCTCGCTGGAGACCGGGGTAGACCCGCTGACGGGCGACGAGCGCTAGGCCATAGCCTTTCGGCGGCGTACTCGCTGCGTAAGCAGCGTACTCGCTGCGACGGCTACATGGCTGCAGGCGCGCCGGGTGCGCCGGTCTTCTTGCCGGTGATCTGGTACCACAGCAGGCCGCCCAGCGCGCCGAGGCCGGCCAGCAGGGCGACCTCGAACAGGCCCAGGCAGCAGGCCGCGCCAAACGCGCCGCCGTAATAGGCGGCGGGGTTGTCGGCCGGGTTGCTGCCGGTGCCCAGCAGCTCGGCGATGATCTGCGCGTTCTGCTGACCGACGGTGAACATCGTGATGGCGCCGCCGATGAGGTGGGCCAGCAGCGCGCCCACGCCGCCAATGGCGCCCGCCCCGGCCCCGGCCTTGGCCGCCAGGTTGCCGGCGCCGGGCTTGTCGAACTGGCCCGCCAGGTAGCCGCCGCCGATGCCGGCGAAGAGCGCCAGGCACGGCACGCACAGCAGCGGTTGCAGCCAGGCGGCTACCGTCCCCAGCACCAGCATCACTCCCGCAATGATTAATCCGGCTTTGGTCATCGGTCTTCTCCCCATACGCGACTAGGTCGAGCGCTGTTGGGCGCGATTGTGCCTCAGAGCGGGCGCGGGCGCAAACGTGGGCGGCTGACCTCATCCCCCAACCCCTCATCCGGCGCGGCGGAGGGACGCCTGTGAGAGGCGGCCATTGGCGGGCCAGGCGGCGGTCACGCGCGCTGGCGGCACGGGCTTATGGGCCGGCGCCGCCGGATGCGCTGGGAGCCGGGTGGTTGTGGGGTCGAAGCAGCGGCCCGGGGGGGCAGTACAGAGGGGCTATTCAGGTTTTGGGCTGAATTGAGTAGATTATAGACAAACCGGTAAGTTAGAAAATGGTATGACGCCATGTCTGAGATGATGGTGAATGGGTATCGGATCGAGCCGGGCGCGCAGTTGAACCGCGCCCACCTGGCCCAAGCGCAACTGCCCGTGGCCGACCTGACCGGCGCGAACCTAGCCGGGGCCAACCTGGCGGGGGCCAACCTGCTGGGGGCCAACCTCTCGCTGACGAACTTGGCCGGGGCCAGCCTGCCCCAGGCGCGTCTGGCCGGGGCCTACCTGCCGCTGAGCGACCTCAAACGCGCCGACCTGCGCCGCGCCTACCTGCGCGAGGCCAACCTGTCGCTGGTAGACCTGACCTACGCGAACCTGGCCGAGGCCAATTTGGTGCAGGCCAACCTCGCGGGCGCGAAGCTGGTGCAGGCCGACTTCAGCCGGGCGCTGCTGACGGCCGCCAACCTGCGCGAGGCCAAGCTGTGCCGGGCGCTGCTGCGGCGCGCCGACCTGCGTGGGGCCGACCTGCGCGACAGCGACCTGACCGGCGCGGACCTGCGCGGGGCCAACCTGCGCGGGGCGCGGCTGGCGGGCGCGATCTTGCCGGACGGCAGCCGCTACACCCAGGCTTAGACTCCAGCGGTGGTTTGTACCGCCCCGATCCACAGTAGAATAGTCCTCGATCGGCCCCTCGAGGAGCTATTCCGTGACGTCTGCTGATCCCCTGCCCCACTGGAACCTCTCCAACATCTATCCAGGCCTCGACTCCGAGCCGTTCCGCGCGGCGGTGGCCGACCTGGCCCGCCAGACGGAGGCGCTGGAGGCCTTCCTCGATGAGCACGCCATCGCGCGCGCGGCCGAGCCGCCGGCGCTGACGCCCGAAGCCTTCGGCGCGGCGGTGAACGGCTTCCTGGCGCGCATGAATGCGCTGCTGGCACTCGCCGCGACGGTGGGCGCATACGTGCGCAGCTTCACCACCACCGACTCGTATAACACGGCCGCTAAGCGGCAGCTTTCGCAGCTCGACCCATTCGGCGTGCGGCGGCAGCGGGCGTTCGTGCGCTTTCAGGGCTGGCTGGGCCAGCACGCGGCGCGGCTGCCGGGGCTGACAGCAGCCACCGACAGCGCGGCTGACGGCGGCGCGGCGGTCGGCCACGCCTTCTTCCTGAAGGAACTGGCCGAGCAGAGCCGCTACCTGATGAGCGACGCCGAGGAGGCGCTGGCGGCGGAGCTGAACGTGAACGGCAGCCTGGCCTGGAGCAAGCTGCACGGCACGGTCACGTCGCAGTTGACGGCGCCGTTTGAGCGCAACGGCCGCACCGAAACGTTGCCGGTGACGGCAATACAAAACCTGATGTGGCACGACCCGGACCCGGAGGTGCGCCGGCAGGCCTACGAGGCCGAGGTGGCGGCCTGGGCGTCGGTGCGCGAGCCGCTGGCCGCCGCGCTCAACGGCATTAAGGGGACGGTGAACACGCTGAACCAGCGCCGCGGCCGCAGCGACGCCCTGCACGCAGCGCTGGACGACGCGCGGCTAGACCGGCCCACGCTGGAGGCGCTGCTGGCGGCCATGCGCGCCTCCTTCCCGACCTTCCGGCGCTACCTGCGGGCCAAGGCCAAGCGGCTGGGCCACAAAGGCCTGCTGCCGTGGTGGGACCTGGCCGCGCCGGTGCTGCCGGCGGGGGTAGAGCGGCACTTCAGCTTTGCCGAGGCCGAGACGTTCATCCTCGACCAGTTTGGGCGCTTCTCGCCCGACCTGGCGGCGCTGGCGCAGCGCGCCTTCCGCGAGCACTGGATTGACGCGGCTCCGCGGAAGGGCAAGCGCGGCGGGGCGTTTTGCATGGGGCTGCCGCTGGCGCGCGAGAGCCGCATCCTGTGCAACTTCGATGGGTCGCTCGACCAACTCTTCACGGTGGCGCACGAGCTGGGGCACGCCTATCACAACCATTGCTTGGACGGCAAGCCGGAGCTGCAAACGGCCACGCCCATGACGCTGGCCGAGACGGCCTCGACCTTTTGCGAGACGCTGGTGACCGACGCGGCGCTGGCGGCGGCGCAAAGCCGGGAAGAGGAGCTCTCGATCCTGGAGACATTCTTGACCGGCGCGACGCAGGTGACGGTGGACATCACCTCGCGCTATTTGTTCGAGAAGGAAGTGTTCGAGCGGCGGGCGGAAGCCGAGCTGTCGGCCGACGACCTGTGCGAGATCATGCTGCGCTGCCAGGCGGAGACGTATGGCGACGGGCTAGACGAGCGCTACCGCCACGCGTATATGTGGGCGTGGAAGCCGCACTATTACCGGACGGACATCTCGTTCTACAACTATCCGTATGCGTTTGGGCTGCTGTTCGGCATTGGGCTGTACGCCGTGTACCAGGAGCGCGGGGCCGCGTTCACGGGCGACTATCGCGCGCTGCTGGCGAGTACGGGCGAGGCCTCGCCGGCCGACCTGGCGGCGCGGTTTGGGATTGACCTGCGGGCGCCGGCGTTTTGGGAGGGCAGCCTGGGGGTGATCGCCAGGCGCATTGAGCGGTTTGAGCAGGTGTAGACGGCAACGCAAGTCTGGGGCAGTCTGGCAAGGCGGCCGGAACTGCCGGTCTTGATTGGGCCGCTCAACAGGTGTCATTTGTCACTAGGGAGCGGGGCGGCAGACTGGCTATACTCAGGCACGACCTGTGTTGGCCCGTGTGCTTATGTGGGAGGCAGCCAAACCATGACCACCCCTCGCCAGCGCTTCATTGATTGTGTGCGGCACGCGCCGGGGGCGGCCCCGGTGGTATCGCCGTTCCTGCCCAAACCCGAGTTGCTGGAAAAGACGCTCGTGGCGCTGGGCGAACCGGTGACGCACGACCCGATTGACGACGAGATCCGCGTTTCGGCGGCGCTCGGCTACGAGCCGATGTTCATGATTGACCTGCACGCGCCGCTGTACGGGGCCGACGTGGACGCCGGGCCGCTGATCGAGGATGAGGCCGGCATCTACGCGCTGATCGAGCGCACGCGGACGGTGGAGGCGCGCGAGCCGGAAATCCGCCGGTATTACCGCCAGTGGCGGGAGCGCATCGGCGAGGCGGGGGTGATCGTGAACGGCCACCCGCAAGTGGGCTGGCTGTCGGCGCGCATGACGCAGGAGAACATGTTCCTGCTCGACCACGACTTCCCGGCCACCTACGCGGCGGCGGCCGAGGCCATCATCGTAGCGAACATGCGTGTGAACGAGATCGCCATGGAGGCGGGCATTGACTTCATGAGCGAGGGCACCTTTGGGCTGGAGCTGATCTCGCCCAGGTGGTATGTGTCAGGGTCCAAGACATCGTGAACACTTTTGAGCTGGCGCGGTAAGTCGGAAAAGGTCCAAGACATCGTGAACAGTTGCGAGCGGATCACTCGTGGGCAAACTCGGGACGCAGTCGTGCCACCGT
>JADZEK010000116.1 GCA_020850595.1 Anaerolineales bacterium | reverse complement strand
CTCAACAACTTGGTCATTGGCCTACTCAACCAGGCCGGCTTTCGCAATCATGCCCAGGCCCGCCGCCGCTTGGATGCTGACCCGGGCCAAGCCTTGACCCTAATTCTCGGACTTTAAGAAAGCCCTGCCAGCGTGCCATCCCTTAACGAAATGCGCCTATAATGCGCCTTCAGATCGCCTCCGGTGAGGAGCCTGAGCATGGATCAGTATTTGACCCAGTTTCTCGAGGGCCTGCGGGAACAACGGCGCTATGCTGACAATACCATCGCGGCCTACACCAACGACCTGCGCCAGTTCTGGGCCTATCTGAGCGTGGCGCAGGGCGGCCCAGTTAGTTGGGCGGCCGTCAAGCCTGACCTCCTCGCCGGCTACGTGTCCGGCTTGCAGAGCGGCAGTCAAGCCTTGGCTGCCTCCACGGTCGCGCGGCGCATCGCTGCCGTCAAGGCCTATTTCGCCCATCTTACGGCGCGCGGCGTCATCCCCGCCGACCCGGCTAAGCAGCTGGCTGCCCCCAAAATCCAGAAGGTGGCGCCCAAGGCGCTCGGCCCGGAAGAGATCGAGCGCCTGCTGGCCGCCCCCGGCCGTTCGGGCAGCGCCAAGTCGTTGCGCGACCGCGCCCTGCTTGAACTGCTCTACGCCACCGGCATGCGCGTCAGTGAGATCACTCAACTGCAGCTTGAGGACGTGGATTGGGAAGCGGGCGCCATCACCTGTCCCGGCCGCGGCGAGCGCCAACGCCGCCTGCCGCTGGGCTTTGCCGCTGAGCCACTGGCCGAATATCTGCATCGCGGCCGTCCGACTTTCTTGCGCGAGGCCTCGCCTGCCACGCTTTTCCTCAACCAGCGCGGCCAGCGTCTCACACGCCAGGGCATCTGGCTCATTCTGCGCGAGGCGGCCACAGCCGCGGGCCTCAGCGCCGTGACCCCGCACACTCTGCGGCATTCTTTCGCGCGGCAGCAAGTACGCGCCGGGGCCGGTTTGCGGCAGGTGCAAAAGCTGCTCGGCCACGCCAACTTATCTACTACCCAGATGTATCAGCCTGCCGCCGCTGTGCCGGCCGATCCGGCCGCCGGCGAAGGCTAGGAGCCGCCCAGCATGGACGATTTTCTCACCACTGCGCAGTTTGATGAAGCTGCCGCCGCCATTCGCGCCCGCACCGCGCACCAGCCGCGCATTGGGTTGGTGCTCGGCTCCGGCCTGGGCAGCCTGGCCGAGGCGGTCGAGCAGCCCGACGTCATCTCCGCCGCCGATATTCCCTATTGGCCGCCCTCCACCGTCGAAGGCCACCAGGGGCGTCTGCTGATCGGCCGGCTAGAAGGGCAGACCGTGCTCGTGCAGCAGGGCCGCGCCCACCGTTACGAAGGCCATTCGATGCAGCGCGTCACGCTGCCCATCCGCGTCATGCAGCGCCTCGGCCTGGAGGCCGTCATCCTCACCAATGCGGCCGGCGCCATCAATCCCGCCTTCCGGCCCGGGGATGTCATGCTCATTACCGACCACCTCAACTTCATGGGCATGGCCGGTGATTCGCCCCTGCGCGGGCCAAACGACCCCAGCCTCGGCCCGCGTTTCCCCGACATGAGCCAGGCCTACGACCGCGACCTGCGCCGGGTCGCCTTGGCCGTGGCCGAAGCCGAGGGACTGACGCTGCACCAGGGTGTCTACATCTGCCTGGGCGGCCCCTCGTTTGAGACGCCGGCTGACCTGCGCTTCCTGCGCCTCATCGGGGCCGACGCGGTTGGCATGTCCACCGTGCCGGAAGTCACCGTGGCGCGACACGGCGGGCTGCGGGTGCTGGGCTTCTCCGGCATCAGCAACGCCGCCAACCTCGACGGCAGCACCATTACCACCCACGCCGAGGTGCTGGAGGCTGGCCGCACCATCGTGCCCAAGCTCACCGCGCTCGTGCGCGGCGTGCTGCGCCGCTGGCCCGATCCCCGCCCAGCCTAAGCGCGCCGCATGATTGCCGCCGGCGAGTTCATCGTCCGCTACCAAAAGCATATTTTGATCGGGCTGGGCGTCATCGCCCTGATCTTTTTATTTCGGCTCGTGCAGGCCCGTTCCTACCTCAGCCGTACCCCGTACGGCCTCGAGCGCGAAGTGGCCCTGGGCCGCCAGAACTCCGCCCTGGCCATCCTCTCCCTGCTCGTCATTGTTTCGCTCATCGTCTACCTCATGCAGAGCCTCATCCTGCCGCAGATAGTTGGCCCGCCCGTCACCGCCACGCCCACGCTGGCCCCCACCGTGACCCCCAGCCCGGTCGCCTCCGGCACCGGCATTGTGGTTGACTCCAGCGGCTGCGATAACCCCGCCGCCACCCTCACCGCGCCCCAATCCGGTGACCGCATCGCCGGTTCGTTCGAGGTGCGCGGCACCGCCGACATTCCCAACCTGGCCTTCTACAAGTTCGAGATCAGCGGCGCCGGCACCAGCGGTGAATGGCTGTCGCTCGGCGTGGGCACTAGCCCCGTCGTCAACGACGTGCTGGGCCGGTTCGACTCCGGGGCGCGCGAGAGCGGCGAATACGCCTTTCGGCTGGTCGTGCTCGACAACGCTGGGAACGGCCCGCCGCCCTGCGTAGTGGTCGTCACGCTGCTCAGCACCGCCCCGTAGCGCCTTCTGGTCCGGCGGCGTGTATCACCTGGGTTGGGCGGCGCTGGGCCGCCTGGTTGGGGTACAATCTCCGCATGGCAGAAATCCAAGTTCGCCCCGCAACCGCCGAAGACCTGCCCTCACTGGCAGCTTTCGATCACGGCTACAGCACCGACTACGTCTGGCAAATGGACTTGCGTGATGACCCGAGTATCGGGCAGGTGCAGGCCACCTTTCGCTCCGTCCGGCTGCCGCGTCCCATGCGCGTCACCGTCGCCCATGTCGGCGATCATCTCAGCGAGGCCTGGAACCGCCGCGTGTGCTTCCTGGTCGCCGAGCAAGACGGCGCGCTCAAGGGCTACCTCAACCTCGTGCTCGGCCCCGCGCCCGAAGTCGGCTGGATTGCCGACTGCGCCGTCGAGCGGCGTCACCGGCGCGGCGGCGTCGCGAGCGTGCTGCTGGCCGCCGGGGCGCACTGGGCGCGCGCCAACCGCCTCAAGCGCCTGGTGGCCGAAATGCAGTCCAAGAACTACCCGGCCATCTGCTTCGCCCAAAAACACGGGCTGATCTTCTGCGGCTACAACGATCGCTACTATCCCAATCAGGACGTGGCGCTCTTCTTTGGGCTGGCCCTCAAATAACCGCCCACGGCGGTGCTCGGCTCACGCACCCTGCGGGCCGCCAACGTTATGTCGCTACTGATTGATACCCTCATCTCGGCCAATCAGGTCCTCACGGCCGGGATCGCCATCACGGCTTTCTCGCTCCTGCTGTACGCCCTGACCTTCAACTTGCGCGACCGCGTGGCCCGCGCCTTCGCGGCCCTGCTGGCCTTCGTCACCGTCGTCTACTTCTTCGACGCCGTTGGCAGCACGGCCCCCGCGGCCACTGTTGAGGCCTGGCTGCGCTTGCAGTGGCTGGGCATCGCCTTCGTGCCCGTCGCCTACCTGCACTTCTCCGACGCCCTGCTGGCCACCACCGGCCGCCCTTCGCGCGGGCGGCGGCGCACCTCCATTCGCGTGCTGTATCTCACTGCCCTGGTCTTCCTCGTGGCAGCGCTCTTCACCGACATCCTCGTGCGCGACGCGCGCGTGGAGGCCCATGCCGCCCGCCTGGAGGCCGGCCCGCTCTTCCCCGTATTCATGGCCTACTTCCTCGGCAGCCTGAGTTGGGCCGCCTGGAACTTCGTCCGCGCCTACCGCCGGACCCAAACCTCCACCTCGCGCCGCCGCATGCTCTACCTCATGGCCTCCGCCGCTGCGCCCGCCATCGGCACCTTCCCCTTTCTGCTGCTCGCTGGGCAGGTAGCGGGCCTGCACCCCCTCATCTTCTGGACCATCGCCGTCCTCTCCAACGTGGCGGTCACGCTCCTGCTCGTCATCATGGCCTATGCCGTCGCCTACTATGGCGTCATCTTGCCCGACCGCGTCGTCAAAGCGCGCCTGTTTCAATGGCTGCTGCGCGGGCCGGTCGTTGCTTCCAGCGTGCTGGCGGTGGTGTTCGCCGTGAACCGCCTTGGACCGCAGGTCCCTGGTTACGACCCCCGTTTGCTGCCGGTGATCTTGGTAGCCGTGTTGCTCCTTCTGCAATTCGCCATCAATCTCGTGCGCCTGCCGCTGGAGCGCGTCCTGTTCTATGGGGCCGAGCGCGCCGAACTGCGTCGGCTCCAGGCGCTTCAAGAACGGCTGGTCACCTCCGGCGACCTGCGTCAGTATCTTGAAGCGCTTCTGGCCAGCCTGTGCGACACGCTCCGCACCCAAGACGCCTTCGTGGCCGGGCTCACGCCCGACGGCAAACTGGAGTATGAGGTCAGCCTGGGCGCCGACCCGCCGACCCGCGCCGCGCGCGAACTGCCGCCCTTCACCGCCTTGCGCGCCGCGGCCCTGGCCCTGCCGTCTCACAACGGCCACGCCCCCGCCGCCGACCGCGAATTGTTCGATTGGGGTGAGTACGTCATCGTGCCGTTGCGCGGGCAGCGCCCCGGCAGCCCGCTCGGCCTGTTGGGCTGGCGGCGTCCCGGCGATGCGGCCCTCAGCCTCGACGAAGCCGCGGCCGTGGACGCCGTGGCGCGCCAGGCTGCCGCCGCGCTCGAAGACCGCCGCTTGCAGGGCGACGTCTTCGTGGCGCTCGACCGCCTGCTCCCGCAAATTGAAGCCGTGCAGCGCCTCCGCGCCTCCGCCCACACCGCCGGCGGTTCGGTCACGCCCGCGCCGGAGGGCATCATCACCAGCCCTGACCTTCCCGCGCTCATCAAGAACGCCTTGAGCGATTACTGGGGCGGCCCCAAGCTCATCAACAGCCCGCTGCTCAGCCTGCGCGTAGTAGATCAGGCCCTGCGCGATCACAATGGCAATGCCGTCAATGCGCTGCGGGCCGTGCTCACCCAGGCCATCGAGCGTATCAAACCGGAAGGGCAGCGCAAATTTACGGCCGAGTGGATCTTGTACAACATCCTCGAAATGAAGTTCCTCCAGAACCGCCGGGTGCGCGAGGTGGCGCTGCGCCTGGCCGTCTCCGAAGCCGACCTCTACCGCAAGCAGCGCGCCGCCATCGAACAGGTCGCCCGCGCTATTGTGACCATGGAACAGGAAGCTGCTCAAGCCGAGAACGGCGAAGAATACCTCGCCTCTGGTTAGTTCAGAAAACAGACTAATCTGCCGTTAATCTGAGGCCGCGATTGCGCGCTGGGCAGTACCCCAGAACTACCCGCTTGCGCGCATTTGCGCGTTTTTGCAGATTTGAGTATGCTAGCGCCGCACACAGCACAAATGATGAGGGTATGGCGATGAATCCGAACCGGCAGTCCGAACAGGGCGGCATGCCTATTGATGAGGGTTGGTGGGCGGCTGTTCTGCAGGAAGAAGAAAACCATTTCACGCCCAAGCGCGGCGGCAAGCTACCCGCCCCCGCCGGCGATCCCGTAGCCGACTGGCAAGCCGCCCGCCACTTATATGAGGTGGATGAAGCCGTTGATCTCGAAGTCGTGGGCTACAACCGCGGCGGTTTGCTCGTCAGCTTCCACTCCCTCCAGGGCTTCGTGCCCGCCTCGCACCTGATCCACTTCCCCAATCAGGTCACCGAAGATGAGCGCATGCTGGCGCTCTCGCGCAAAGTCGGCATGACCCTCAAGCTCAAAGTCATTGAGTACGATCCTGCCAAGGGCCGGGTGGTCTTCTCCGAGCGCGCCGCCCAGGCCGGCCCCGGCTCGCGCCAGGCCGTGCTCAACAGCCTGCGCCCCGGCTCCACCGTCACCGGCGTCGTTACCAACGTCACCGACTTCGGCGCCTTCGTTGATCTGGGCGGCATCGAGGGCCTGATCCACGTCTCGGAAGTTTCTTGGAGCCGCGTCGGCCACCCGCGCGATGTGCTCAACTGCAACCAGAGCGTGCACGTCTCGGTCCTGTCGGTTGACCCCGATCAGGGCCGGGTGGCCCTCAGCCTCAAGCGGCTGCGGCCCGACCCCTGGGCCAATGTAGATCAGCGCTACAACCTCGGTCAGATCATCGAAGGCCAGGTGACCAACGTGGTCAATTTCGGCGCCTTCGTCGGCATTGAAGAAGGCCTGGAGGGCCTGATTCATGTTTCCGAGCTGGCCGATGGTCACTTCCTGCATCCGCGTAACGTTGTGCGCGAAGGCGACCGGGTGCGCGCCTGCATCGTCAGCATAGACGGCCCCGGCCGCCGCCTGGGCCTAAGCCTGCGCCGGCTCAATGGCGCCAACGGCGCGCATGACTCCGCGGCCGCCTCGCCCGAAGCCGCGCACTATGTCCCGACCGCCGAAATAGGCAGCGGCCAATAGCGCTCAGGCAAGCGCAACCCAGCGGGCCGAGGTAGTGACAAAACTGCCCCGGCCCGTTATGATTCATGCCAAACGGAATGGTGACCCAACGGTAAGCCGGCATGGCACGCAAACTCCCCTCTGATGACGCTCCCCCGCCGCGGCGCTACGCCCAGCAGCCTGGCGCGCGCCCGCCTGTGCCCGACCCGGCCGTGGCCCGCGCCGCGCAGCTTGGCCTGCGCTTGCGCCGCTATTGGCGTGACCTCGGCGCCGTGCTCCTCCTGGCGGCGGCGCTGCTCACCCTCTTCGGCCTGCTGGGCCTGTCTTCCGGCACGCTCCTCGACGCCTGGGCCCACTTTTTGCAGCAGTGGTTTGGCTGGGGCGCGGTGCTGGTGCCGCTCACCATTGGCTGGCTGGGCTGGACGCAGCTGCGCCACAACTTGCGCGCGCCCGGTACCCCCCTGCGCATTCGCTGGTGGCGGGTCATCGCTGCCGAGGGCGCGGCGGTGGCGCTGCTGGGTTTGCTGAACCTGGTCACCGGCTCCAACGCGGCGCTGGTGGCCACCGGCCGCGGCGGTGGCTGGGTCGGGTGGGGCATCGGCTACCTGTTCGCGGCCGTCCTGCCCGCGCCCACAGATGGGTTGGCGCTGCTGGCGCTGTTTCTCCTGGGCCTCTTCCTCGCCACCGACGTCACCGCCGACCGGCTGGGGCGGCTGGCGGCCTGGCTGGAAGGCCAGGGTTTTGAGGCCGATCGGCCGGGCATGGTAGAGCCTGATGCGCCCGAGCCATTGCCCGCCCCGCGCTCGCGCCGCGCTGCCGACCCGCCCCGCAGCGCGCAGCCTGCCGGCGAGCCTGTGACCAGCCGCGAGCTAGACCCGGGCCGCAAGCCCAGGTCCGTGCTGGCCCCCGCTGAGCGCGTGCGCGTGCCCGTGCAAAAAGCCGGCTCCCCGCCCAAGCCGCTCAAGACCAGACCTAAACCGCGCGCCACGACCCTACCGGGTTACGAGTTGCTCGACAATAGCGAGCAGCGCAAGCCCGACCAGAAAAACATTGATGAGACCGCCTCGCTCATCATCAAGACTCTCAGAGAGTTCGGCGTGCCGGTGACGGTGCAGGGCGCGCAGGTCGGCCCGAGCGTCACGCAGTACCACGTCTATCCGGGCGTGGTGGACCGCCCCGGCCCCGACGGCTTGAGCAAACAATGGAAGGTGCGCGTCGCGCAGATCTCGTCCCTCGCCGACGACCTGGCCTTGGCCCTCGCCGCCAACACCATCCGCATCGAAGCGCCCGTGCCGGGCAAGAACTACGTTGGCATCGAAGTGCCGCACCGCCGCACCACCACCGTCAGCCTGCGGCCGGTGCTCGAGTCGGAACGCTTCCAGAAGATCAGCTCACCGCTGGGCATTGCCCTGGGCCGCGACGTGGCCGGTGAGCCGGTGGCCGCCGATCTGGCCAAGATGCCTCACATGCTCATCGCCGGCACCACCGGCTCGGGCAAGAGCGTGCTCATTTCGGCCATCGTCACCTGCCTCGTCACCAACAACACGCCCGACGATCTGCGGCTGGTGCTCATTGATCCTAAGATGGTCGAACTGGTGCGCTTCAACGGCCTGCCGCACCTCTACGGCAAGGTCGAAACCGACCTCGACCGCATCACCGGTGTGCTGCGCTGGGTGACGAAAGAGATGGACCGGCGCTACAAGCTGTTTGAGACCGTCGGCGCCCGAAACCTTGATACCTACAAAAACAAGATTGCCAAGAAGCCCAGCGCCGAGCGGCTGCCCTTCCTGGTGGTGCTCATTGACGAACTGGCCGACCTGATGATGCGCGCCCCCGACGAAACCGAGCGCACCGTCGTCCGGCTGGCGCAGATGGCGCGCGCCACCGGCATCCACATGGTCGTCGCCACACAGCGCCCCAGCACCGACATCGTTACCGGCCTCATCAAGGCCAACTTCCCGGCGCGCATCTCGTTTGCCGTCACCTCGCTGATTGACTCGCGTGTCATCCTCGACACCCCCGGCGCCGAAAGCCTGCTCGGCAAGGGCGACATGCTCTTCTTGACCCCCGAAGCCGCCGCGCCCGTGCGCGTGCAGGGCTGCTTTGTCGGCGACCGGGAGGTAGACCGCATCGTGCACTTCTGGAAGGAGCAGGCGGCGCAGAACGCGCCCGACGAGCCTGAGCCTGATATCCTGGCCGGCGAGCCGGTCAGCGACGCCCACGCCGCCCCCGACGAGTTGCCGCCCGGCCAGGCCCCCTGGGAAGCCATGCTAGCCCGCGAAGCGGTCGTCGAAGATAAAGACGGCCAGATCGAGCAGGCCATCGCCATTGTCAAGAAGTACGGCACTGCCAGCGCCTCGCTCCTCCAGCGCAAGATGCGCCTGGGCTACCCCCGCGCCGCCCGCCTCATGGACGAACTGCGCGAGATGGGCATCGTTGGCCGCGAGCAAACCGGCGGCAAGACGCGCGAAGTGTTCGTGCGCGGCGAGGACGATCCCATTGGCGACCGCGCCGCCAAGCTCATGCGCGGCCCGCAGGACGACGGCGGCGCCGAAGTGGACGACGATGACGATGAGCCTGACGACGACTAGCCGGTTGGCCCCGTCGCGCCCCATCTGAGCCGCAACCCCTCAGAACTCTACCTTGGCCGGGTCTGGGCCTCTCGACCCGGCCTGCCCGCTGGGCCGAACCTGGCCAGACTATTGCGCATGTTGCCAGCCCTTGCGGCTGTGCCACCTCCGCCGGAAATGGACTACAATCTCTCACCAGGTGGGCGCGTCATGCCTGGCGCCGTCGCCCCTGGCGCCCTGCTGTCTGGACCAGTATTGGTAGCCGATCTGCCGAAAGAAAGGTACAGGATGTTCGTGTCTGCTCCCGAGGTCACCGCGGCGTTGGGCCGCCAGCAATACATCGCCTCCGACGAAATAGCCACGGTGCTGTTCCTGGCCGAGCGCCTGGGCAAACCGGTGCTGGCCGAAGGCCCCGCCGGCGTCGGCAAGACCGAGCTGGCCAAGGCCTGGGCCGCCGCCGCCGGCCGCGACCTGATCCGCTTGCAGTGCTATGAAGGCCTCGACGAGACGAAGGCCCTGTACGAGTGGGAATACGCCAAGCAGATGCTCTACACGCAGTTGCTGCGCGACAAGCTCAGCCAGCTCTTGGCCGACGCCGCCTCGCTCACCGTCGCCGCCGACCGGCTGGCGGGCGAAGACGACGTCTTCTTCTCCCAGCGCTTCCTGCTGCCGCGCCCGCTGCTCCAGGCCGTCATGGCCCCGCAGCCCGTCACCCTGCTCATTGACGAGATTGACCGCGCCGACGCCGAGTTTGAGGCCTTCCTGCTCGAAGTGCTCTCCGATTTCCAGGTGTCGGTGCCCGAGTTGGGCACCATCAAGGCCCGGCACCAGCCGCTGGTGCTGCTCACCTCCAACAACACCCGCGAACTGTCCGAAGCCCTCAAGCGCCGCTGCCTCTACATCTTCATAGACTACCCAACTCCCGACTCCGAATTGCGCATCGTGCGCCTGCGCGTGCCCGATCTGGCCCCTAACCTCGCTCGGCAGGCCGTCGAATTAGTGCAGCGCCTGCGGCGGCTCGACCTAAAGAAAAGCCCCTCCGTCAGCGAGACCCTCGACTGGGCCAGGGCGCTGGTGCTGCTCAATGCCAAATCCATTGACGCCCAGACCCTCGACACCACGCTCTCCATCCTCCTCAAGCACGAAGCCGATCTTCAGCGCGCCCGCCGTGGGCTGGGCCGCGACGGCCACGCTGACGACCCGCCGCCGCCCGATCCGCGCCGGCTGCGCCCGCCGCGCTAGGTCGCGCCATGGACGACCGCGTCGTTCAGTTCATCGCCGGTCTGCGCGCCGCCGGCTTGCGCGTCTCCCTCGCCGAGAGCCAAGACGCCCTGCGCGCCGTCGAGCATCTCGGCGTGCAAGATCGCGCCCAATTCCACGCCGCGCTGCGCACCACGCTGGTCAAAGAGCGCCCCGACCAGCCGATCTTCGACAGACTCTTCCCTATGTACTTCGGCTCCGGCGGGCCGCCCTTCATCCCCGCCGCAGAAACCCTCTCCCCCGAAGATCGGGCCAAGCTCGAAGCCGCCCTGCGCGCCCTGGCCGGCGAACTGAGCAAGCTCCTGGAGATGCTGGCCCAGGGCCGCCAGCCCAGCCACGAGGACATGGAGCAGGCCGCCCGCGCCGCTGGGGCCGATCAGGCCCGCCGCCCCGACCAGCAGCGCTGGCTCACGCGCGAAATGCTGCGCCGCCTGGGCCTGGAAGCCCTGGCCGAGCAGATCGAAAAGTTGCTCGCCGAGCTGGCCCGCCTGGGCATGACGCCCGAAGGCCAACAGGCCGTGCTTGACCTCCTCGCGGCCAACCGCGATGCGCTGGCTGAGCAGGCCTCGCAATTTGTCGGCCAGAGCATCGCCCGCCGGCTGTCTGAGCGCCTGCCGGAGCGCCTTGACGAAGCCGACCTGCTTCAGCGGCCGTTCACCGACCTGAACCAGGCCGAGGCGCAAGAGCTGCGCCGCCTGGTTGGCCGGCTGGCCGCCCGCCTACGCACCCGCGCCGCGCTCCGCCTCAGAAAGGGCGATGGCAAGACCCTCGACGCCAAGACCACCCTGCGCGCCAATCTGCGCACCGGCGGCGTGCCCTTCCACCTCCACTTCAAGCGGCGTCACCTCAAGCCCAAGTTCGCCCTCATCTGTGACATCTCGACCTCCATGCGCCCGGTGGCCGAGTTTATGCTGCGCCTGATGTACGCCCTGCAAGATCAGGTGACGCGCGCGCGCTCCTTTGCCTTCAACGACCACCTGGAAGAAGTCAGCGACGAGTTCGTCAGCGCCCGGCCCGACGAAGCCATCCCCCGTGTGCTGCATCGCATCCCGCCCGGCCACTACAGCACCGACCTCGGGCACGGGCTGGCCAATTTCTGCGCCCAGTACCTCGACGCCGTGGACCATCGCACCACCATCATCTTCCTGGGCGATGGCCGCAACAACTTCAACGATCCGCGCCTCGATCTGTTCGCGTTGCTGCGCCGTCGCGCTCGCCGCATCGTCTGGTTCAACCCGGAGGCGCAATACCAGTGGGGCGCCGGCGACAGCGACATGGCCCTCTACGCGCCGCTGTGCGCGGCCGTGCATCAGGTCAGCAACCTCGCCGAATTGGGCGAGGCGGTCGACAAGCTCTTCATCCATCGCTAGGCGGGTATAAGCATGTGGCACGGCGTTTCGTGGCGGGGGCTGCTCAGGCTGTGCGTGTTGGCGCTGCTGCTGGCCGGTGCGCCGGTGGGCGCTCCGGCCGCCGCGGGCGAGCCTGTCGTCAGCTATCTCCCGCTCATCTCGCGCTACTACCCCCTCGGTGATGTCGCCGTCAGCCGCGTCGAGGTCATCCAGGGCATCACCCTGGGCGACAGCTACACCGTCCACGTCGCCCATCGCCCCGCGCTGCTGCGCGTGTTCGTCACCGTCACCGGCCCCGACCACCTCGAAGGCGTGGCGGCCCGCCTCACCCGCTACGTCGGCGGCAACCCGCAGGATTCGCTCACCGTCGGCCCACAGACGGTGTTTGCCGCGACTAACGAAGGCAACCTGGCCCACACGCTCAACTTCAGTCTGCCCGCTGGCTGGCTGGCCCCTGGCACGAGCTACGTCTTGCAGCTCGACCCCGACAACCTCCTGCCCGAGAGCGACGAAGGCAACAACCGCTTCCCCAGCGGTAGCGGGCAGCAAGCGTTCAACTTTGTCAACGTGCCCACGCTCGACGTGGTGATCGTGCCCGTGCAGTACGCCCGCCCTGGCGCACCCGTCAGCCTGCCGCCCACCGCCGACCTGAGTTACCTCACCTGGATGCCCTTCAAGGTCTTCCCGGTCTCGCAGATCAATTACACCGTGCGCGGTTCGGCCCTCAACTTCACCGGCGACCTGCGCACCGGCGGCGGCTGGAACGCTCTCCTGGATGCCGTCACCACCATCCACGCCGGCGAAGACCCCAGCCAAACCAAGCTCTACTATGGCCTGGTGGATAGCGTGGCCGTGGACGGCTGCTCGGGCGGCTGCATCGCCGGCATCGGCTGGATCGGCCTCAAGTCCTCGGCCGGCTTTGCGGGCTTCGTCTCCAACCGCAATGAGGCCAGCCCCACCTTCACGCACGAGATGGGCCACAACTTTGGGCGGCTACATGCGCCATGCGGCAATCCATCTGGCCCTGGGCCTTACCCCTATCCCGGCGGCGCGCCCATCGGCCAGTGGGGCTACGACCCCGCGACCGGCCTGCTCTACGCGCCCAATGTCTACAAAGACTACATGAGTTACTGCGGCCCGGAGTGGACGTCGGACTTTACTTACTACAACATCGCCAACGCCCTGGTCACCGCGCAAGCGACGGCCAATGGCAATGTGACCGACGCCCTGGTCGTCTCGGGCTGGCTCGCTTCAGGCGGCGCGCCGCAGGTCTACCCCGCCTTCGTCGAGCGCGTGCCCTCGGCTCAGATCGCTGCCCAGTCCGGCCCATATCAGTTGCAAGTGCTTGATGCCCAGGGGCAGGTGCTGGCCGCGCAGGACTTCACGCCGGTCGAGGCGGCTCAGGATGTTCAGGGTGGGGCGCCCAACCAGACCGCTGACGCGCTCGGCTTTCGCGTGGCTCTGCCCGTTTTGGATGGCGCGGTGAGGCTGCGCCTGGTGCAGGGTGGGGCGGTGCTCTGGGAGCGGGCGGCGTCCGGTCCTGCTCCCACGCTAAGGCCCTCGGGCACCCTGAATGCTCAGGCGAATGGCAAATTCGATTGGCGGCTGGACGCCGGTGAGCCCGGCGTAACTTATCGCCTGAGCGTATCTGGCGATGGTGGCGCTACTTGGACATTGATCGCTCCGGCCACCAATGTGCCGAAGTTGTCTCTAGTGGATGGCGGTCTGCCCGCCGGTCCGTATTGGTTGATAGAGGTGCAGGCGAGTGATGGCGTGCGCGTCACCCGCCGCACTTATACGCTCGATCGGCGCTAGCTGCTGCGCGCCTGCGCCCGCACCGACTCGATCAGCCGCGTGAACTCGCGGTCGCCGGGGGCCAGCTCCAGGCCGGAACGAAACGTCTTCACCGCCTGCGCGTACTGCTTCAGCGCCACTTGCGCGCGGCCCAGCCCCCGGTAATATTCCAGGTTGCGCGGGTCTTTCCCAATCGCCCGCCGCCAGTGATACGCCGCCAGCGCCCACATCCCCTGGCGTGCAAAGCCCTCCGCCGCCTCGTGCATCTGCGGCGCGCTCTGCCTCCCCCGTGCCAGAACCACCCGCCGCCGCAGCCGCGCCTGCGCCTGGCTAATCAGCGCCACCAGCGCCAGCGCGCCGGCCGCGCCGCCCAGCACTGCGTTCACCAGCGCCAATGGCGCGCTCAGCCAACCCGCGCTGTAGGCCGCGCCGATCCAGGCCCCGTCGGCCAGCGCCACCACCGCCGCCACCTGGTAGGCGCGGCGGTGGTCTTGCAGGAATAGCAGCAGCGCCGGCGCCCAGCCCACCAGCCGCAGCGCCGCCGGCAGCAGCGGCGTCACCAGGAGCGGCCCTACGCCCGGCAGCCGGTTCACTACCTCCGGGTAGTATTGCTGCACGAAGGCGCCGATCAATTCCAGCATGCCGGCTTGCAGTTGCAGCCCCACTAAGATCAGCAGCCAGTACAAATAAGGCCCGCCCTTCCAAAACCCGGCCATCAGCAGGTCACGGCCGCAGAACGGGCAGCGGGTGTCCTCCGGCGCGGTTGGCCGCCCGCAGTAGGCGCATTGGTACGGATCATCCTCAAACGTCGTCAGGTCTACCTCGCCGCTGGCCGTCGGCGGTGGTTGCACGACCACCGGCGGCGTGGCCCTGGGTTCCACCGGCCGCCAGGCGGCTTCGGCGGGCGAAAGCGTGGTGTCGAGCGCGGTGTGGGCTTGGGGCGGCTCAGGCAAGTGCGGGGCCGGGGATGGCGCTTGTCCCAGTTGGGCGCGCAGTGCGGCCGCGCGCGCCTGTGCCTGGGCGTGGCGTGGGTTCAGCGCCAGCACGTTCTCCAGCGCCGTCAGTTGATCGCTCGGGTCGTCCAACGCCGCGGCCAGCCACAGCCAGCCCGGCTCGCTGCGCTCGTCCGCTTCCACCACGCGCAGCAGCAACTCACGCCCGCGCGCCCGGTCGCCCTGGCGCACCGCCGCGATGCCCTCATTTAGCTGGCGCTGGCGCTCCTCCGCCTCCATGCGCCCAGATTATACTCACGCCTGTCTGCGCCGCCGCCCCGCCCAGCGGCCTGCTGCCGGCCTCCTTGGCCGGTTTGGGCGTTGTTCCTGACCCCCAATGCCAGACAACCTGCGTCCGTTCGTGCCAGGCGGTTTTTCCGCCGATGGTATAATTATTGGCCCTCAAACGAATGAGCCTCAGGTTCGTGACACCCGCCCGCGGGACACGCCCTGGTTGAACAACCGACACCTTGCAAGGAGCGCGTGCGATGTCAGGTCACTCAAAATGGAAGACCATTAAGCATCAAAAAGGCGTAGCCGATGCGCGGCGTGGGCAACTCTTCACCCGCCTGGCGCGCGAAATCGCCATCGCGGCCCGCGAGGGCGGCGGCAGCCTGGACAGCAACTTCAAATTGCGCCTGGCCGTGGATAAGGCGCGCAGCAACTCCATGCCCAAGGAAAACATCGAGCGCGCCATCAAGCGCGGCTCGGGCGAAGACAAAGACGGCGTGGCCTTCGAGTCAATCATGTACGAAGGCTACGGCCCGCACGGCGTCGGCCTGCTGATCCAGGTCGTCACCGACAACCGCAACCGCAGCATCTCCGACCTGCGGCGCGTCGTCACCCGCGCCAACGGCTCCATGGCCGAGGGCGGCGCCGTCTCCTGGCAGTTCACCCGCAAAGCCTACATCACCGTGCCCGCCGCCGGCAACGACCCCGACAAGATTTTTGAGATCGGCGCCGACGCCGGCGCCGACGACGTGCTGCCCGGCGACGAAGAGATCGAGATCTACGCCCCGGCCGAGAACTACCACACCGTGGTGCAGGCCCTCGACCAGGCCGGCGTCAAGATCACCGAGTCCGAGCTGCGCATGGAGCCGAACCAAAAGATCGAACTCGACCCCGAGCCTGCCGTCCAGGTCATGAAGCTCATCGAGCAGCTCGAAGAGCTAGACGATGTCCAGAACGTCTACAGCAACCTGGAGTTCACCGACGCCGCCATCGCCGCGCTGGAAGCGGCCTAGCGCCGGCCGCCGGCCGGTGGCCTGCGCATGATTGTGCTTGGTATTGACCCCGGCACGGCCACCACCGGCTATGGCCTGGTGCGCGACGCCGAAAACGGGCCGGAGGTCGTCGCCTATGGCGCCCTCCTCACGCCCGCCGGCGCACCCATGCCCGAGCGCCTGGTCTTGCTCTATCAACAGTTGCAGGCCGTCATTGCCCAGCACCGGCCCGTTACCGGCGCGGTGGAAAAGCTGTTCTTTCAAAAGAATGTGAGCACCGCCATGACGGTCGGGCAGGCCCGCGGTGTGGCGCTGCTGGCCATGGCCCAGGCCGGCCTGACCATCGGCGAATACACCCCGCGTGATGTCAAGCAGGCGGTGGCGGGCTATGGCGCCGCCGACAAGCGGCAAATGCAGGGCATGGTGCAGGCCGTCCTCAACCTGGCCGAGCTGCCCCGGCCCGACGACGCCGCCGACGCCCTGGCCGTCGCCATCTGCCACCTACATTCGGCCCGTCTTAAGGCGTTGATCGGCTAGATGATCGCTTCGCTGCGCGGCACCGCGCTGGTCGTAGACCCGCCCAACCTCCTGGTCGTCGAGGTGGGCGGCGTCGGCTTTAAGGTCAGTGTGCCCTCCAGCGTCTTCGACGCCCTGGATGGCGTCGGGCGGCCGGTCTTTCTGCACACCTATCTGATCGTGCGCGAAGACGCCCTCTCGCTCTTTGGCTTCCCGAGTGAAGACGAACGCCGCCTGTTTGAGTTGCTGCTCACCGTGCAGGGCGTCGGCCCGCGGCTGGCGCTCGCCGTGCTCTCCTCGCTCTCGGTAGATGTGCTCCGCCAGGCCGTCAGCGCCGACCAGCCGGAGGTGCTCGACCGCGTGCCCGGCGTTGGCCGCAAGACGGCCGAGAAGATCGTCTTCGCCCTCAAAGACAAACTCGGCGTCGAGTTCGGCCTCGCCGCCCTGAGCTCCACCGCCGACCTTGACACCGAGGTCCTCAGCGCCCTCACCGCCCTCGGCTACAGCGTGGTCGAGGCCCAGGCTGCTGTGCAGAACATCCCGAAAGGGCAGGGCGCTAGCGTGGAAGATAAGCTCCGCCTGGCCCTGCAATACTTCACCAGCTAACCTTCCCCCACCGACCCATGTTAACCGATACGCGCATCGCTTTCGTTGGCTACGGCGCCATGGCCGAAGCCATGCTCCAGGGGCTGGTTGGCCCCGGCATCGCCCAGGCCCACAACCTCATCGCCTCCGGCCCCCGGGCCGAGCGCGGCCAGGAGCTGGCCCAGCGCTACCACATCGCCGCCACCACCGACAACGTCGCCGCCGTCGCGGGCGCGCAGATGGTGGTGCTGGCCGTCAAACCGCAGGTGCTGCCCAAGGTCATGCCCGCCCTGCGCAGCCACATCGCCCCCGACGCCGTGGTCGTCTCCATCGTCGCCGGCGCGCGGATAGACAGCATCAGCGCGGGCCTGGGTCATGCCGCCGTCGTGCGCTCCATGCCCAACACCCCGGCCCAAATTGGGCAGGGCATTACCGTGTGGATCGCCGCTCAGGCCGTCAGCCCCACCCAGCGCGAGCAAGCCCGCCTGCTGCTCTGCGCCCTGGGCCAGGAGGTCGAGGCCGACAACGAAGACCAGCTCGACATGGCCACCGCCCTCTCCGGCAGCGGCCCCGCCTACGTCTTCCTCTTCATGGAGGCCCTAGTAGACGCCGGTGTCCACCTGGGCTTCTCGCGCCGCGTGGCCGAGCAGTTGGTCGTCCAGACCCTCAAAGGCTCGGTAGACTACTATCAGCACACACCCAACCACATGGCGCGCCTGCGCAATCAAGTCACCTCGCCTGGCGGCACCAGCGCCGAAGCACTCTATTACCTGGAAAAGGCCGGTTTTCGCACCGCCATCTCACGCGCTGTCTGGGCCGCCTACCAGCGCAGTGTAGCCCTCGGCCAGGGCCGCAAGCGGGGTGGGGGCCTGGAACCAGATAAATCATAGGCCTGTCACGCCGCGACGTTGCCGCCCGTGAACCGTCATCGCCTTTGTCCCGGCAAGCGCCACCGCCTCGTGGCCGCAATGCGACCTCGCGTATAATGATGGTCAGGTTACTTTGTGAACTGCTGGACAATTGAACTGATTTCGGTTATATTTTCACGCGTACTGGTGTCACGCCGTCACGAACGTTACCCGCTTGCGGCCGCCGTGTGAGCCGCCCACACCTAACCAGAATGGCACAGGCGCCCTCCCGGCGCATAAATCGCAAGATCAAGTTCGCGCACGTTTCTGCACGTTACATCGCCGCGCCCGCTGCGGGGGGCTGCCAAGCCCCGGCGGCCGGCGCTCAACTCAACCTGGATAAACCAGCAGCCCCCCACCGGAGGTAGCATGTCGGATTTTGTCAAAGACCTTACCGCCTCGCTTCAATCCCAAATCAGTGCCTTCCAGCCGCAGGTACGCGCGCAAGATGTCGGCACCGTCCTCGAGGCCGGCGACGGCATCGCTCGGGCCGAGGGGCTGGGCGGCGTGCAGGCCCAAGAGCTGGTCCAGTTTGCCAACGGCGTCATCGGCATCGCCTTCAACCTCGAGCAAGAGTCCGTGGGCATCATCATCATGGGCGACTACAGCGGCATCGAGCAGGGCATGACCGTGCGCGGCACCGGCCGCATCGCCTCCGTGCCCGTGGGCGACGCCCTGGTCGGCCGCGTGGTCAACGCCCTGGGCGAGCCGGTGGACGGCAAAGGCCCCATTGCCACCGACAAGTTCCGCCCCATCGAGCGCATTGCCCCCGGCGTCATTGACCGCAAAGACGTCAAGCGCCCGGTGCAGACCGGCATCAAGCCCATTGACGCCATGATCCCCATCGGCCGCGGCCAACGCGAGCTCATCATCGGCGACCGCCAGACCGGCAAGAGCGCCATCGCCATTGACACCATCATCAACCAGAAGGGCAAAAACCTGCTCTGCATCTACGTCGCCATCGGCCAGAAGAAGGCCCAGGTGGCGCGCGTCCTCGGCCTCCTCGAAAAGCATGGCGCCATGGAGTACACCACCATCGTCATCGCCTCGGCCGACGACCCGGCCGCCATGCAGTATATTGCCCCCTACGCTGGCTGCGCCATCGGCGAAGAGTTCATGGAGACCGGTCGCGACGCGCTGATCATCTACGACGACCTGAGCAAGCACGCCTGGGCCTACCGCCAGGTGTCGCTGCTCCTTCGCCGCCCGCCGGGCCGCGAAGCCTATCCCGGCGACGTGTTCTACCTCCACTCGCGCCTGCTTGAGCGCGCCGCCCAGCTCTCCGACGACCGCGGCGGCGGCTCGCTCACCGCGCTGCCAATCATCGAAACTCTGCTTGGCGACGTGTCGGCCTACGTGCCCACCAACGTCATCTCCATCACCGACGGCCAGATCTACCTGGAGGCCGACCTGTTCTACGCCGGTATCCGCCCGGCCGTCAACATCGGCATCTCCGTCTCACGCGTGGGCGGCGACGCTCAAACCAAAGCCATGAAGCAAGTCGCCGGTCAGCTCAAGGGCGACATGGCGGCCTTCCGCGAGTTGGCCGCCTTCGCCACCTTTGGCTCTGACCTGGATAAGAGCACCCAGCGCCAGCTCGACCGCGGCTACCGCCTCACCGAGATCCTCAAGCAGCCGCAGTACGAGCCGGTCTCGCTGGCCGATCAAGTCATGACCATGTACGCCGGCACCCGCGGCCTGACCGACAAGATCGCCGTAGACAAGATGCGCGAATGGGAAACCGCCTTCCGCCGCTTCATGGAAACCTCACACCCCGAAGTCGGGCGCGACATCGAGGCCAAAAAGATTCTCACGCCCGAGAACGAAGCCGTGCTCAAAGAAGCCATTACTGCCTTCAACGCCGGCTGGCAGGGCTAGCTTAGCCGCCCCACGGCCGCGGCCGGGGCAGTGAGCACATAAACCATGCCATCTCTTCGTTCGATGCGGCTCCGCATGCGGAGCGTCCGCAACATCTCGCAAGTCACGCGCGCCCTGGAAGCCGTCAGCGCCTCCAAGGTCCGCCGCGCCCAGCAGGCCGTCCTCGCCACCCGAGCCTATGCCGGCAAGGCCTTTCAGGTGCTCCAGCACCTGGGCCTCCAGCCCGGCTCGGCCGGCTCGCTGCACCCCCTGCTGGCCCAGCGCGCCGAGATCCGCGCCGTCACCGTGGTGCTCGTCACCAGCGACCGCGGCCTATGCGGCGCCTATAACACCAACATGGTGCGCGCTGCCATGGACTTCGTGCGCGCCTCCCCCGTGCCCGTCAACTTCGTGGCCGTTGGCCGCAAGGGCCGCGACCTGCTCCTGCGCCGCCGCCAGAAGCTCATCGCCGAGTTCATCAACCTGCCCGGCAATCCCACCTTCGCCGATGTGTCGGCCATCGGCAACCTAGCCGTAGACGAATACCTTAGCGGCCGCGCCGATGAAGTTTACCTGGCCTACACCGACTACATCAACACGCTGCGCCAGGTGCCGCGTGTGCGCCACCTGCTGCCCCTGCGGCCCGCGCCCGACGAGCACGCCGATGTCACCGGCTTAGCCTATGCCGGCCGCCCGGCCGGCCCCTCGGCCGCCTACATCTACGAGCCGTCGCAGGAAGGCCTGCTCGACGTCATCGTGCCGCGCTTCACCGCTTTGCAGGTCTATCAGGCCATTCTCGAAGCCGCCGCCAGCGAACACTCGGCCCGCATGGTCGCCATGCGCAACGCGACCGACAGCGCCAAGGAACTGCTCGGCGGCTTGCAGTTGGGCTACAACAAGGCCCGCCAGCTTGCCATCACTAGCGACCTGCTCGACATCGTCGGCGGCGTCGAAGCCCTGGGCAAGGCGCAAGCCATCCACTCATCCGCTGAACTTGAAGAGGCTGCCGCTTAGCGGCGCGCCGCTCGACCGCTTTACGGGAGACATCATGGCAAACACGAACGGCAACGGCAGCGGCGGCAGCCGCACGCATGGTAAAGTGGTGCAGGTCTTGGGCGGCGTGGTAGACTGCGAGTTCCCGCCCCACCAACTGCCCGAGCTTTTTGACGCAATTGAAGTGCCCCGCGAAGGCCAGGCTCCGCTGATCTTGGAAGTCCAGCGCCACATGGGCCACAACTGGGTCCGCTGCGTGGCCATGGACGCCACCGACGGCCTGCGCCGGGGCGTAGACGCCATCGGCACCGGCGCCGCCATTCGCGTCCCCGTCGGTCAGGGCACCCTTGGCCGCATTTTCAACGTGCTCGGCCAGCCCATTGACAACGCCGGCCCGGTGGACACCAACCTGTCCAGCCCCATTCACCGCGCCGCCCCGCGCTTTGAAGATCAGGTCACCAACGTCCAGGTCTTCGAGACCGGCCTCAAGGTCATTGACTTGATTGCCCCCTTCACCAAGGGCGGCAAGACCGGTATCTTCGGCGGCGCCGGCACCGGCAAGACCGTCATCATCACTGAGCTTATCTCCTCCATCGCCCGCGTCCACAAGGGCAACTCGGTGTTCGCCGGCGTCGGCGAGCGCACCCGCGAAGGCACCCAGTTGCGCCGTGAGATGACCGAGTCGGGCGTCATGAAAGACACCGTCATGGTCTTCGGCCAGATGAATGAGCCCGCCGGTGTCCGCCTGCGCGTGGCCCTCACCGGCCTGACCATGGCCGAATACTTCCGCGATGAAGGCCGCGACGTGCTGCTCTTCATTGACAACATCTTCCGCTTCGTCATGAGCGGCTCCGAAGTGTCCGCGCTGCTTGGCCGCATGCCTTCCGCCGTGGGCTACCAGCCCACCCTCGCCACCGAGATGGGTGAGCTTCAGGAGCGCATCACCTCCACCAAGACCGGCTCGATCACCTCCATGCAGGCCGTCTACGTGCCCGCCGACGACTACTCCGACCCGGCCCCCGTCGCCACCTTCACCCACCTCGATGCCACCATCGCCCTGGAACGCTCTATCTCCGAGCGCGGCATCTACCCGGCCGTGGACCCGCTGGCCTCCACCAGCCGCATCCTCGACCCGAACATCGTCGGCGTGGATCACTACACCACTGCCCGCGAAGTGCAGCGCGTGCTCCAGCGCTACAAGAACCTGCAAGACATCATCGCCATTCTCGGCGTGGACGAACTGTCCGAAGACGACAAAGTCCTCGTGGCCCGCGCCCGCAAGATCGAGAAATTCCTCGGCCAGCCCATGGTCACCGCCGAGCAGTTCACCGGCATCCCCGGCGTCTATGTCCCCATCAAGGAAACCGTGCGCTCCTTCCGCGAGATCCTTGACGGCCGGCACGACGACCTGCCCGAAGACGCCTTCCGCTACGTTGGCACCGTGGATGATGCCGTCGCCAAGGCCAAGCGCTTGGCCGAAGCCTAGTTCTAACTGCCGCGGCGGTCGGCGTCGGAGGCGTTAGACCCCCAGCGCCGGCCGCCCGTAAGAGGCTCCTATGCCAATTCGTGCTGAAATCGTCAGCCAGGACCGCTCGGTGTTCGAGGGCGACGTTGATATCGTCGTCGCCCCCGGCGCCGATGGTGAGATGGGCATCCTGCCCCATCACGCCCCGCTGCTCACCACCCTCAAGCCGGGTGTGCTGCGCGTGCGGCACAGCGGCCGCGAAGAACTCTTCGCCATCTCCGGCGGCGTCATGGAAGTCCGTCCCGACATTGTCACCGTGCTGGCCGATGCCGCCGAACGCGCCGATGAAATTGACATTTCGCGCGCCGAAGAAGCCCGCCGCCGCGCCGAAGTCTCGCTTCAGGCCGGCTTGCCCCACGACTCGGAAGCCTACCTGGCGGCCGAAGCGGCTTTGCGCCGTTCCAACCTGCGTCTCAATGTCGCCCGCCGCCGCCGCGACGGGCCGCGCATCACCTCTGGCGAATAGCCCGTATGCCCCTCTTTACCAAAGAACTAGGGATTGATCTGGGCACGGTCAATACCCTGGTCTGCGAGGGCGGCGAAGTCGTGCTCCACGAGCCGACCGTCGTCGCCATCGCCACGGCCGAATCAAAAATCGTGGCCGTGGGTCAGGAAGCGCGCGACATGTACGGCCGCGCCCCCGACAATATCGAAGTCATGCGCCCCCTGCGCGACGGCGTCATCGCCGACTACGAAATCACGCAACTGCTGCTCGAATACGTCATCGCCAAGGTCAGCGGCAAGTTCCGGCTCTTCCGCCCGCGCGTCATCATCACCGTGCCCTACGGCGTCACCAGCGTTGAAAGCCGCGCCGTGCAAGAAGCCACCCTCCAGGCCGGCGCCCGTGAAGCCTTCCTCATCCCTGAGCCGCTCGCCGGCGCCATCGGCGCCGACCTGCCCGTCTCCACCCCCACCGGTAACATGGTCGTGGATCTCGGCGGTGGTTGCTCCGAGGCCGCCGTAGTCAGCATGAATGGCATCGTCTCGGCCACCACTGTGCGGGTGGGGGGCATGAAGCTCGACGAAGCCATCATCGGTTACGTCCGCAAGAAGTACGGTCTGGTCATCGGCGACCCCACCGCCGAAGACATCAAGATTCAGATCGGCGCGGCCTACCCGCTGGATGAAGAACTGGAAATGGAAATCCAGGGCCGCGACCAGGTGAACGGCCTGCCGCGTTCCGTCACCGTCAACTCCGGCGAGGTGGTCGAGGCCCTGCAAGAGCCGCTCGGCGCCATCGTCGGCGCCATCCGCAGTGTGCTCGAAAAGACGCCCCCTGAGCTGGCCTCCGACATCATAGATCGCGGCATGGTCTTGTGCGGCGGCGGCAGCCTGCTCCGCAACATGGATAAACTGCTCACCAAGGAAACCGGCGTCCCTGCCTACGTCGCCGAGAACCCGCTAGCCTGCGTGGCCCTGGGCGCCAGCAAGGCCTACAAGCAGCTCGACATGCTGCGCCGCGTGCTCAACCAGCGCTAGCGCCCGCCGCGCCCGCCCGCGTTGAATCTAAAACGCCGGTCTGATCAGACCGGCGTTTTCGCGCGCACCTTTGCCCGCCTCAGGCATAATAGGTGATGCGTTGTAGCTGCACCACCGGGTCAATCTCCTGCACGCGCACCGTCTCCGGCACCGCGATATTGATCGGCGCGTAGCTCAGAATGCCGCGCACCCCCGCCTGCACCAGCTCGTTCGCCACCGCCTGCGCCGCCTCGGCCGGCACCGCCAGCATCGCCAGGTGAATGTTGTGCGCCGGCAGCATCTCGCTCAGCCGCGCCACGTCGTAGACCTCGAACCCGTTCAGCCGCGTCCCGATCTTCGCCGGGTCGCTGTCGAAGATCAGCTGAATCCGAAAGCCCCGGTCGAGAAAGCCGTTGTAGTGCGCCAGCGCGTGGCCGATCGCGCCCGCGCCGATCACCGCCACGTCCCACTCGTGCTCCACCTTCAAGATACGCCGCAGGTGGTTGATCAGGTCCCGGATGTTGTAGCCTGTGCCCTGCTTGCCGAATTCGCCGAAGTGCGAGAGGTCCTTGCGGATCTGCGCCGAGCTGATGCCCAGGCGCTTCCCAAGTTCTCCGCTCGAAGTTGTCGGGAGCGCACTGTCCGCCGCCATCCGCGTCAGGGCGCGCAGATAGATGGGCAGCCGACTAATGACAATATCTGGGATTTCTGCCGAAGTCATACCCACCTGCCTCCCTCGCGCGGGCTGGCGTTAGCAACTAGTTTCAGCGTGCAATCATACGGTTGTGGGCCTAATTGTGAAAACTTGACCTAACTGTAGCACGAGTTTTCCAGCCCGGCAAGCGCACCAATCTGGCTATTGTGATTGTACGGACAGCTGGCCTGCCCGCCCGCGGCCGCCCAACCCGGCCTGATATAATGCGCTCGTCCGTGTGGAGTCGGTACAATGCTGCGTCGGCGCTTGCCTCAAATCCTCTTCGTCTTGGTGCTGGTCGCTGCGGCGGCTGGGGGTTACTCCCTCTATCAGCAGCGCCTCGCCGCCGAGCGCGCCGCCGCCGCGGCCAACATCCGCCAGGCCGTCATTGAGCGTGGCACGATTATCTCCACCGTCAACGCCACCGGCTATCTGGCCCCCCAAGATCAAACCAACCTGTTCTTCGCGGTCGGCGCGGGGCTGCCCGTCGTTGAGCTAAACGTGGCGCTGGGCGACGCGGTGACGGCCGGGCAGGTCCTCGCCCGCCTCGACGACGCCGCCCTGCGGCTGGCCGTCACCGACGCCGAGCAAGCCCTTGCCGCCGCCCGCCTGCGCCTTGCGCTGCTGCAGACGCCGCCGCGCCCCGAAGACCTGGCCGTGGCCGAGGCCAACCTGCGCGTCGCCAACAACCAGGTCTACGCCGCCTCGCTCGGCCAAACGCCCGAGCAAGTCGAGATCGCGCGCCTCAACCTCGTGCTGGCCCAATACGCCCTCGACCAGACCTACGCCGCCATGGATCGCCTCGTGGAGCAGGGCAAGTTCGCCGAGAAAAACGCGCTCCAGTCCCAGGCCGATCAACAGGTCGAGGCCGCTCAGATCGCCAACCTGCGCTATCAAGAGGCGCAACAGGCTCCTAGCTATGCCCAGACCGCCGGCGCCCAGGCCTCTGTCGAGCAGGCTCAGGCCGCACTCGACCGTCTGCGCCAAGGCCCCGACCAGTCTGACCTCGACATCGCCCAGCTCCAAATCAGCCAGGCCCAGGCCGCCCTGGAAATCTCTCAGCACAACCTCGCCAACGCCGTCCTCACCGCGTCCCATGCCGGCGTGGTGGCGGCCGTCAACCTGCATCTGGGCGAGCCGGCCGGCCCGTTGCCGGCCGTGGTCCTGGCCGATGTCAGCCGCTTCTACCTCGATGTGCTGGTAGACGAGGTGGACGTGGCCGCGGTGCATCCCGGCCAGGCCGTGACCGTCACACTCGACGCCTCGCCCAACCTGCTCATCGCCGCCACGGTCGAGAAGATCGCCCCCGTGGCCCAGGTGAGCGCCGGGGTCGTCAGCTATCCCGTGCGCCTCGGCCTCGCGCCCGTCGCGGCCCAGTTGCGCGGCGGCCTCACCGCCACGGCCGCCATCGTCGTGGCCGAAGTCCGCGATGTGGTGCTCGTGCCCAACTGGGCCATCCGCCGCGACCGCGACACCGGCGCGGCCTACGTCAGCCTCCTGCGCGACGGCGCGTTGGTCGAGGTGCTTGTCACCCTCGGCGCGCGTGACGAAAACTACAGCCAGATCGTCAGCGGCGTCGAGGCGGGCGAGATCGCCGCCGTCAGCGATCAGCGCGACACCTTCAGCATCCTCAACTAGCATGAAGCTCCTGCGCGCGCTCCTCCCCTGGCTCCTCCTGGCCGTCCTCGTCGGGGGCGGCGTTGGCGGCTACTCCTACTACCAGCAGCTTCAGACCGAGCAGGCCCGCGCCGCGGAAGTTGCCGCTTTACGCACCGAGGCCATCGCGCGCGGCGATCTCACCGCCCGTGTCAGCGCCACCGGCTCCATCCTGCCCACGCAGCAATCCAGCCTGTTCTTCGCCGTCCCCGGCCTCGTGGTCGAGGTGCTGGTCGAGAGCGGCGATGCCGTCAGCGCGGGCGAGCTTCTGGCGCGGGTGGACGCCGCCACCCTCGCCCTCGCCGTCCAGCAGGCGCAGGCTGCCGTCACCGTCGCCCAGATCACCCGCGACCAGTTGCTGGCCGGGCCGCGCGCCGGTGATGTGGCCGTCGCCGAAGCCAATCTGCGCGCCGCCAACGCCCGCCTGGTCGAGGCCTCCGGCGGCGCCGCCGACGAAGAAGTCGCCATCGCCCAGCTGCGCTACGACAACCTGCTGACCGGCTATCAGAACCTCAACAACCAGTACAACACCCTGGTGCAGTTCGCCGCCGACAACCCGCGTTTCGCGCCTTCCCCAGACACGCTCGCCAGCCTCAAATCGTCAATGGAGGCCGCCTATTTCACCGCCGAAGTTGCGCGCCTCCAGTTGGTGCAGACTCAGTCCGGCGCCGGCGCCGGCCCGGTGTCGGTGGCCTACGCCCAGATCGTACAGGCTCGCGCCGTCCTCAGCCAGACGCTCGCCGGAGTCACTCCGCTCCAGATCGAGCAGGCCGAGCTCTCCATCGCCCAGGCTCAAACCGCCCTCGACCAGGCCGAATTGCGCCTCTCCCAAACCGAGCTGCACGCGCCATTTTCAGGCATTGTCGGCAGTGTCGGTGTCAAGGTCGGCGAGCCGGCCGGCACGGCCACACCCGCCGTCACCCTGCTCGACACCACCCAGTTCCACCTGGATGTGACCGTGGATGAGGTAGACGTGGCCCAGCTCGCGCCCGGCCAGCCTGTCTCGGTCACGCTCGACGCGCTGCCCGGCGTGGCGCTGGCCGGTCACGTGGATCGTCTGGGCCCCACCGCCTCCACTGTCGGCGGCCTGGTCAGCTTCAGCGTGCGCTTGGCGTTGGATGACGCTCATCCCGACCTGCGCGCCGGCATGAGCGCCACGGCCGACATCGTCGTGGCCGAGGCGCATGGTGTGGTGCTCGCGCCCAACTGGGCCATCCGCCGTGACCGGCGCACCGGCCAGGCCTATGTCAGCTTATTGCAGGGTGGGGCGCTCGTCGAGGCGCCCATCACCACCGGCCTGCGCGGCGAAACCTACACCGAGGTTACCTCCGGCGTGGCCGCCGGCGACGTGGCCGCCGTCAGCACTGCCCGCGATGGGCTTGACCTGCTCGGGGGCGGCTGAGTGAACCCCGCCGAGTTGCTGCGCCTGGCCTTGCGCGGCTTGGCCGCCAACAAGCTGCGCGCCGCCCTCACCATGCTTGGCATCATCATCGGTGTCGCCGCCGTCATCACGCTCCTCTCCGTCGGCCGCGGCGTCGAGCGCTACGTCACCGCCCAGTTCCAGGGCATCGGCTCGAACCTGCTCTTCATCTTCCCCGGCGGCCCGGACGAGCAAGATGGCCCGCCCACCGGCGCTAACCGCGACAAGCCGCTCACCAACGCCGACGGCGCGGCGCTCACCGACCCCTACCTCGTCCCTAGCGCGCAGGCCGTGGCGCTCGAGTACCTGGGCTTCGGCAGCGTCGAGTACAGCCGCGAGACCCTCACCGTGCAGGTCAGCGGCGTCAGTACCAACTATCAGGCGGTGCGCCAGTTCTTCGTGCAGACTGGCGACTTCATCTCCGACGCCGACGAGCGCTCGGTGGCCCGCGTGGCTGTCCTGGGCCAAACCGTCGTCAAAACGCTCTTCCCCGACGGCGAGTTCCCCCTCGGCCAGACCATCAAGATCAACACCGTGCCCTTCAAGGTCATCGGCGTGCTCGAGAGCCAGGGCGGCAGCCTGTTTGGCGATCAGGACTCTGTCGTGCTCATCCCGCTCGCCACCGCCCAGCAGCGTCTCTTTAACGCCCGCGGCCCCGACGGCCAATACGGCCTCTCCATCATCTACCTCCAGGCCCGCAGCGAAGCCGAGATGGAGTCCGCCGCCCGGCAGGCCGCCGCCGTCCTGCGCGACCGCCACCACATTGACTACCGCGCCGAAGACGATTTCACCATCGTCACCCAGAACGACCTGATCTCGGCCTTTGGCGAAGTCACCGGCGTGCTCACCATCTTCCTCGGCGCCATCGCCGGCATCTCGCTCCTCGTCGGCGGCATCGGCATCATGAACATCATGCTCGTCTCCGTCACCGAGCGCACCCGCGAGATCGGTCTGCGCAAAGCCGTCGGCGCGCGCCGCCGCGACATCCTGCTCCAGTTCCTCATCGAGGCCGTCACGCTCTCGCTCATCGGCGGCTTGCTCGGCATCGCCATCGGCGCGGCCGGCTCCTTTGCCGTCGTCCAGTTTCAGCCCGACCTGCCCGTTGTCGTCACCGCCGACAGCGTGCTCCTCGCTACCGGCTTCTCCGACGCCATCGGCCTGTTTTTCGGCCTCTATCCCGCCCTCCGCGCCTCGGCGCTCAGCCCCATCCAGGCCCTTCGCTATGAATAGTCGTCTGCACCTCCTGCTCATCTCCACCTACGACCTCGGCCACCAGCCGCTCAGCCTCGCCTGGCCGCTGGCCCTCCTGCGCCAGGCCGGTCTCGACGCTGTCACCCTCGACCTCGCCGTAGACCCGTTCGACCCTGCCCAGGCCGCCGCGGCTGACCTCGTCGTCGTCGCCACGCCCATGCTCACCGCCCTGCGCCTCGGCCTCGCCGCCGCCGAGCGCGTCCGTGCCGCCAACCCCGCCGCGCACATCTGCTTCTGGGGCCTCTACGCTGGGCTTAACGCCGAATACCTCCTCGCCGGCCCCGCCGACTCGGTTATCGCGGGCGAGGCGGAAGGCGTCATCGTCGCCCTCGCGCACACCCTCGCCAACGGTGCGGCCCTCGCCACCGTGCCCGGCCTCAGCCTCCCCGGACGCCTCGCCGCGCCCGACCTCACCCGGCCCAGCCTGCCCGTGCCCGCCCGTGCCGGTCTGCCCGCCCTAGACCGCTACGCCCGCTACATGCACAACGGTATTGCCCGTCTCGCCGGCTACACCGAGGCCACCCGCGGCTGCCTCCACCTCTGCCGTCATTGCCCCATCGTGCCCGTCTACCAGGGCCGCTTCCACGTCGTGCCGGTCGCCACCGTCCTGGCCGACGTGCGCCAGCAGGTCGCGGCCGGCGCCGAGCACCTCACCTTCGGCGACCCCGACTTTCTCAACGGCCCCGGCCACGCCATAAAGGTCGCCCGCGCCCTGCACGCCGAGTTTCCGCGCCTCACGTGGGATTTCACTACCAAGGTCGAGCACATCCTCCAGCACCGAGCGCTTTTTCCGGAGTTCGCCACCCTGGGCGCCACCTTCGTCACCTCGGCCGTCGAGTCGCTTAGCCCGCTCGTGCTCCAGCGCCTCGCCAAGGGCCACGCCCCCGCCGACGTGCCCGCCGCCCTCGCCATCCTCGACGCGGCCGGCCTCGCCCTGCGGCCCACTCTCGTCGCCTTCACCCCCTGGACCACGCTCGCCGACTACCTGGAAGTGATTGACTTCGTCGAGGCCCACGGCCTGCAGCAGCACATCCCGCCCATCCAACTCGCCGTGCGCCTGCTCGTGCCCCCCGGTTCACCCCTGGTAGATTCGCCCGACGCCGCCGCCTGGCTCGGCCCGCTTGACCCCGCCGACCTTGGCTACCGCTGGACCCACCCCGACCCGCGCCTGGACGCGCTCTACGCCGCCGTCTCCGCCCGCGTGGGCGAAGCCGACGCCAACGGCGAATTGCCCGTCGCCACCTATGCTGCTATTCGCGCGCTGGCCCTCACCGCCGCCGGCCGCCCCGTTCAGCCGGCCACCAAACGCGGCCGTCTGCGCCCCGCGCCGCCTTCCCTCAGCGAGAACTGGTTCTGCTGCGCCGAGCCTAACATCAGCCAGCTCAACCTGATCCAAAACCTGTAATGCTCTTCGAAAGCCTGCGCCTCGCCCTGCGCGCGCTCTCGGCCAACAAGCTCCGCGCCGCCCTCACCATGCTGGGCATCACCATCGGCGTAGCGGCCGTCATCACGCTGCTCTCCGTAGGGCAGGGCGTTTCGCGCTACATCAGTGCCCAGTTCGAGGGCCTCGGCAGCAATCTCGTCTTCGTCTTTCCCGGCCAGTTCAGCGGCAACGGCCCGCCCGGCCGCGGCGTTGTGGATGCGTACCTTACCCTGGAAGACGCCCAGGCCCTGATGGACCCCGCCCGCGTGCCCGACGCCGGCGCCGTCGTCCCCATCCTCGGGCGCAACGCCGCTCTGCGCTATGCCGACCGCACCGCTGAAAGCACTCTGCGCGCCACCACCCCCGACTATCTCACCGCCCGCAATTACTCCCTGCTGTCCGGCCGCTTCATCACCGCGTCCGACCTGGAGGAGCGCGCCCGCGTCGTCGTGCTCGGGCAGACCGTCCTCAACCGCCTGTTCGCCGCCGATGAAGACCCGCTCGGCGCGACCATCCGCCTCAACGGTTACCCCTTCCGCGTCGTGGG
Source organism: Anaerolineales bacterium (assembly GCA_020850595.1). Lineage (GTDB taxonomy): Bacteria > Chloroflexota > Anaerolineae > Anaerolineales > UBA6663 > JADZEK01. The sequence goes on along the minus strand of JADZEK010000116.1, from coordinate 24,039 downwards.
CATTTTGGCTCCCAAAGGAGCCACGCCTTTCGGTGACGAAGACGATGTGCTCATGCTCCCCTACACCACCGCCGCCGCCCGCCTCTTCTCCGTCCGCACCCTGCGCGGCGAGTCGCGCGTCTCGCTCATTCTTGTCAAGGCCGCCGACCCCGCCAGCCAGTCGGCCCTCATCACTCAAATCACCGACGTCCTGCGCGAACGCCACAGCATCCCCTACCGCGGCGATGACGACTTCACCGTGCTCTCCGAGGAAGATCTGCTCAAGGCCTTTGCCCAGGTGACCAACGTGCTTACGCTCTTCCTCGGCGCCATCGCCGGCATCGCCCTCCTCGTCGGCGGCATCGGCATCATGAACATCATGCTCGTCACCGTCAGCGAGCGCACCAAGGAAATCGGCCTGCGCAAGGCCGTCGGCGCGCGCCGCGCCCACGTCCTCATGCAGTTTCTGGTCGAGGCCGTCGTCCTGGCCGTCCTGGGTGGCGCGTTGGGCATCGGTCTCGGCTGGCTCGGTGCCTGGGGCCTTCAGCAGGCCGTCCCCGACCTCGACACCTCCGTCACCCTGCGCAGTATCCTGCTCGCCACCGGCTTCTCCATCGCCGTTGGCCTATTCTTCGGCCTCTACCCCGCCGTCCGTGCCTCCGGCCTCAGCCCCATCGAAGCCTTGCGCTACGAGTAAGGTCGGCGCTCAAAGCCGTTGCGGCATCGGCCGGTGTTCACCGCATAACTGATAGCCGCCGCCCTGCCTCGTGTAGGGGCGTTGGCCTGCCGCTAATCGGCGTGCGCGGCCATTTGGTTACTCCGGCTATAATCAGGCCATGTATTTCGACGAAGCCACCATTACCGTAAGCTCCGGCGCGGGCGGCAACGGCGCCGTCCACTTCCGCCGTGAAAAATACATCCCCCACGGCGGCCCCGACGGCGGCGACGGCGGCCACGGCGGCGCGGTCATCCTCACCGTCAACCGCCACCTCAACACCCTCCAGGCCTTTGCCCACCAGCGCGACTACGCCGCTGAGGCCGGGCAAAATGGGTATGGCCGCAAGAGCCGTGGGCGTTCCGCCGACGATTTGCTCATCCCTGTGCCCCCCGGCACCGTCATCCGCGACGCGGACACCGGCGAACTGCTTGGCGACCTTACTGCGCCCGACCAGACACTCCTGGTCGTCCCGGGCGGCCGCGGTGGTAAAGGTAATGCCCGCTACGCCACGCCCAGCAACCAGGCCCCGCGCATCGCCGAGAAAGGCGTGCCCGGCCTCACCCGCCGCCTCCAGCTCGAGCTGCGCCTCATCGCCGATGTCGGCATCGTCGGCGTGCCCAACGCGGGCAAGAGCACCTTTCTGGCCGCCGTCACCGCCGCTCAGCCCAAGATCGCGCCCTATCCCTTCACTACCCTCGTGCCCAACCTGGGCGTCGCCCAGCTCGACCGCGACACCACCCTCGTCCTGGCCGACATTCCCGGCCTCATCGAGGGCGCTCACACCGGCGCGGGCCTCGGCTTTGACTTCCTCCGTCACATCCAGCGCACCCGCGTCCTCATTCACCTGCTCGACGGCCTGGCCGAAGACCCGCTCGGCGACTTCTTCCAGATCAACGCCGAGTTAGCATTCTTCGATGAGCATCTCGCCCAGAAGCCCCAGGTCGTGGCCGTCAACAAGCTCGACCAGCCAGACGCTCAGGCCAAATTCGGCCGCCTCAAGGCGGACCTCACCCGGCGTGGCTATGAAGTCTTCGGCCTCTCCGCCCTGGCCCGCACCGGCGTCCGCGAAGTGCTCTACCGCGCCGCCCAGCTCCTGGCCGAAGCCGCGCCCCTGCCGCCCATCGTCGCCGAAGTGCCCGTCTACCGCGCCCCTGTGGACGAGAAAGCCTTCACCATCTCTCGCGAGCCGGATGGCGGCTACCGCGTCAGCGGTGTGCAAATCGAGCGGGCCGCCAGCATGACCTACTGGGAGCACGACCAGGCCGTCGAGCGCTTTCAGCGCATCCTCGAAACCCTCGGCATCCGCCGCGCCTTGGCCGATGCCGGCATTCACGAAGGCGATACCGTCTATATCGGCGAGCACGAACTGGAGTGGTCCGACTGAGCCTGCGAGGCGCATATGCCCAACCTCCCCTTAGACCTTGCCGGCCCGGGCCTGCTCGTCGGCCTCGGCGCCGGGGCCGGCCTAATCCTGGTCTGGTATGTGGCGGTCTTCTTCATTGAAGCCGTGATCTTGCGGCTCTTTCACTGGGCGAGTTTCTGGCGCTGCCTGCTCGCCTCGTTCCTCATGAATCTGCTGACCACCCTGGTCGGCGTCGTCTTCATCGGCGCGTTTGTGCTCATTACCGAACGCTGGGCGTTGCTGCTGGCCTACTTCCTGGCCTGGGCGCTCTCCGTCGTTCTGGAGTGGGCCGTCCTGGCCCTCATGGACCGCCGGCAGCTTCGCCGCGCCTTCTCCGCTTCCCTGGTGGCGAACACCGCCACCTATGTCCCCCTCATCTGCATCTACGCCGGCTTCGGCCTGCTGGCGGGTTAGCCGCCCATGCGCCTCGGCCTCTTTGGCGGCACCTTCGACCCGCCGCACCTCGGCCACCTGGCCCTCGCCGCCGCCGCCCGCGACCAACTCGCCCTCGACCGCGTGCTCTGGATCGTCACCGCCGACCCGCCTCACAAGGACGACTCGATTTCGCCCATTGACCAGCGCCTGGCCCTCGTCGCCGCCGCCATCGCCGGCCACCCCCACTTCGAACTCTCGCGCATTGAGATTGACCGCCCCGGCCCGCACTTTGCCGCCGACACCGCCCGGCTCCTCTCTGCCCAGCGCCCCGCCGACGACCTGATCTACCTCATGGGTGGCGACTCCCTCCGCGACCTGCCCACCTGGGGCCGCCCGCGCGAACTCCTGGCCCACTGCACCCTCGGCGTCCTGCGCCGCCCCGGCGATCACGTGGACCTGGCCGCCCTCGAAGCCTCGCTTCCCGGTCTCAGCCAACGCGTGGCCTTCATTGACATGCCGCGTGTGCCAATCTCCGCCAGCGCCGTCCGCGACCGCGTCGCCGCGGGCCTGCCCATCGCCGGCCTCGTGCCGCCTCTCGTCGCCGAACTTATCAGAACTTTCGGCCTCTACCGGTAGCCGCCCGGCCAAAAAAAAAGCGCCGCCGGGCTGATTATTCAGCCCGGCGGCCTTTTTTGTGTTCCGGCGCCTGCGTCCGGCTTACTTCTTCTTAGCAGCCTTCTTGGCCGTCTTCTTCGCGGCTTTCTTGGGCGCGGCCTTCTTCACGGCTTTCTTCGCCGCCTTCTTAGGGGCGGCCTTCTTCACAGCCTTCTTCGTGCCCTTCTTGGCCGCCTTCTTGGGCGCGGCCTTCTTTGGGGCCGGGGCCGCCGGCGGCGTTGGGGCCGGCGCGGCGGGCGTATCTACAGCGGACGGGGTTTCAGCAGGCATGTCGCTCATCGTTGGTCTCCTAAGATGGTTTGGCTTTGCTGCGGCTCGCCTTTTTGGCAGCCGGAGTCGCCTCAGGGGAGGGGGTTACGTCCACCGTCGTGTCTGCTCGCCGGCGCGAGGTCTTGCCCGGCGCAGCCGGTTGGGCCTCAGCCGACAGCGTCGGCGCCGCCGCTTCCGGCGCGGCCGGTTCCACCGTTGCCGGCGGCGTCCAGTTGGCCGGCAGCGCGCGCCGCAGTTGCTGCATCGGCACCTTGTTGGCCGTCCGGCAGCGCGGGCAGTAGGCCACATACACCTTGTCGTCGGGCCTGGCCGCCGCCACCGCGCCCTCAATCACTTCCCGGCTCAATGAGAAGCTATTGCCACACCGATAACACCGCGTGTTCATGCCGTTGCGAGTCCCTTTCCTTGGCAAGAATATACATCACTTATTTGTAAAATCAACACTCATTCGTGCGCCTGGGCTGTCGGCTGGCTCGCGCTCGGCCGTCCGGAGGCGATGGCGATGCCTGCCAGGATCAGCGCGCTGCCTGCCAGCTTGAGGCCGCTCGGCGCCTCACCCAGCAGCAGCGCTGCCAGCAGCACCGACCCCACCGGCTCACCCAACGTCGTCACCGCCACATAGGTCGCGGGCAGGTACTTTAGCGCCCAGTTGAACGCCGAATGCCCGATCAACTGCGGCACCAGCGCCAGCAGCGCGAACAACCCATACACCGCCGGGGCATAACCTGTCACCGGCAGCCGCGCCGCGGCCACCGCCCCCGCCAGCACCACCGCCGCCGTGCCATAAGTCAGGAAGATATAGGTCGTCAGCGACATCGTCGGCCGCAGCGCCCGTCCGGCCGAGTAGTAGATCGCCCCCGCCGTTGCCCCCACCAGCGCCAGCCCGTCGCCCAGGATGGCCGGCCCCCACAGCAGGTCGCCCCAGCTTGGGCAGCCGCCCGGCCCCCCGCAGACATCCGCGACGCCGACCGTCACCGCCCCTGCCAGTGTCAGGCCCAGCCCCATTTTTACCGGCCGGCCGATCTCCTCCCGCAGCGCCACCGCTGCGATCAGCGCCACAAACAGCGGGCTGGTGCTCACCAACACCACCGAGCTTGCTACCGTCGTGTACGCCAGCGAGCTGATCCACGCCCCAAAGTGCAGCCCCAGAAACGCCCCCGACACCAGCGCCAGCCCTGCCTGCCGCCGCGTCAGCGCCCGCAGCTCCGCCCGCCGGCTTATCAGCCCAATCGGCGTCAGCACCAGCGCCGCCAGCCCCAGCCGCCACGCCGCGATCACTAGCGACGGCGCGCCCGCCAGTTGCGCGTACCGGATCAGGATCGAAGCCGTTGACACCGCCACCACCCCGATTCCGATGCCGACGTAGGGTGCCGTTGTGGTATTCCGCGTTGGGCGCAAAGGGTAGGGGGATGATCTGGGGTCGCGCAGCCGCGCCGCGCCTGACCGCCCCCGATTATATCGGGTCAGCCGCTGCTCGCAAGGCGCCCCCGGCGCGCCCCTCGGCCCATTCAGCGGCCCAGCTACCGAGCGCTTGATTTGCCCCCGCCACCCCCGCCAACCCGCGCCTGCGCCCCGGTCTGCCGCGGGCCTCCAGCAGCAACACCCAGCCGCCGGAATCCCCTGCATTTTGACAATTCGCGTTCCGCCCCCTAAAATCGCCCCATGTCCGCGACCCGCTTCTTGCCCAGCCGCGACCGCCTCAGCGTGCTCACCGCCATGATTGTCCTGGCCTACGCCCTGGCGCGCTTCCTCGACCTGCCCGCCCGCACCCTCACCACCACCCTGTTCGGCTCGCCGCTGGGCCTCGACCTCGACGGCCCCCTGCTCATGCTGGTGCTGGTTGCCGCCCTCATCAGCGCCGGCGCTGACACCCTCATCCGTTCGCATCCCACGCTGGCCGGCCAAATCGGCCGCCGCACCTTCATCCACTGGATTCTGCCCGGCGCCACCGCCATCGTGCTGGGCGCGGCGCTCAACCAACTGCCCGACGGCCCCTTGTGGTGGCTGGGGCTGGTGGTCGTCGCTGTCGCCCTCATCGCCGTCCTGGTGGCCGAATACACCGCTGTAGACCGCAACGATGCCGGCTGGGACCTGGCCGCCCTGGGGCTGACCGCTCTGGCCTATGCCGTAGCGCTCGTCCTCTTTGCCCTGCTGCGCAGTCTCAGCGTCCGCGCCTTGGTGTCCGCCACCGTCAGCGGCATGGTCGCCGCCGCCCTGGCCTGGCGGCTGCTGGCGCTCAAAGTCGCCCCCAGTGCCGCCGCCGCGCTGCACGCCGCCGTCGTCGGGTTGGTCGTGGCTGAGGCCATCTGGGCCATCAACTACTGGCGCGTCTCACCCGGCAGCGCGGGCCTGCTGGCCATGATCCCCTTCTACCTGGCCATCGGCCTGGCGCAGCAGCACCTCGTCGGCCGTCTGACTGCCCGGCTGTGGATTGAGTACGTGGTGGTGGGCGGCCTGGCGCTGGCGATTGCTCTGTTTTACTCGTTTGGCCAGGGTTGACGCCCGTGGACCGTCCCTTTATACTGCCCGCTTGGTTCTCACCGGAACCAACCTGAGCATTCCTGAGTAGTAGCGCAGAGTCTGCGCATGGATGCACCCAAAGGAGGCGCCACACCACGACCATCCCCACCCATGGCACCAACCCAAATGCCAGTGAATTGTTGACTATCTAGGAGGAGAGCAACATGAAATTGACGCAACGCCTGATGCAGACCCTGGGCGTGATGGCGGCGGCCGGCATGCTCGCGGCTGCCTGCTCGGGACCGAGCACCGCCGTGCCGGCGACCCAGGCCCCCGCTAACACCGAAGCCCCGGCCGCCACCGAGGCCCCCGCCTACGAGGGCATGACCTACGCCGCGCCTGACTGCGACTATGGCGGCGAATTCAAGTCCATCGAAGCCGTGGACGAACTCACGGTCAAGATCACCCTCTGCACGCCCGACGTGGCCTTCCCCTCGAAGGTCGCCTTCAGCTCGTTCGCCATCAACGACACCGCGTACCTGGAGTCGACCGGCGGCACCGGCGACCTGATCGAAAAGCCCATCGGCACCGGCCCGTACATGGTGTCGGAGTGGGTGCGCGGTGACCACATCACGCTGGTCGCCAACCCCGACTACTGGGGCGAAGCGCCCAAGACCCCCACTGTCATCGTCCGCTGGAGCACCGAGGCTGCCCAGCGCCTGCTGGAGCTGCAATCGGGCACGGTGGACGGCATTGACAACGTGGCTCCGGCCGATTTCGAAGTGGTGCGCGCCGACTCGAACCTCAAACTCATCGAGCGCCCGGCCCTGAACGTCATGTACGTCGGCATGAACAACACCTATGCGCCGTTCGACAACGAGCAGGTGCGCCAGGCGATTGCCATGGGCATTGACCGCCAGCGCATCGTCGACACCTTCTACCCGGCGGGTTCGGAAGTCGCCTCGCACTTCACGCCGTGCTCCATCCCCGGCGGCTGTGAAGGCGAAGACTGGTACGAGTTTGATCCCGCTGCCGCCAAGGACTTGCTCGCCCAGGCCGGCTTCCCCGACGGCTTCGCGACCACGCTGACCTACCGCGATGTGGTGCGTGGCTACCTGCCCGAGCCGAGCATCGTGGCCCAAGACCTACAGGCCCAGCTCAAGGCCAACCTGAACATTGACGTTGAGATCGTGGTGATGGAATCGGGCGCCTTCATTGACGCCGCCAGCAAGGGCCAGGTCGAAGGCCTCCACCTGCTCGGTTGGGGCGCCGACTATCCCGATGCCACCAACTTCCTGGATTACCACTTCGGCGGCGGTTCCTCGCCGCAGTTTGGCGATCACTTCCAGGATATCGTGGATGCGCTCGTGAGCGGCGGGTCGCAGGCCAACCAGGCCGACCGCAATCCGTTCTACGCCACGGCCAACAACCTCATCAAGCAGCACGTGCCCATGGTTCCGATCGCCCACGGTGGCTCGGCCACCGCCTGGAAAGCCAGCGCCGATGGCGCGCACTCCAGCCCGCTCAGCAACGAGTACTTCGGCGTCGTCAGCATCGCCGGCCAGGACACCCTGGTCTGGATGCAGAACGGCGAGCCGGCGGGCCTGTACTGCGCCGACGAGTCGGACGGTGAGGCCCTGCGCGTCTGCGAGCAGGTCAGCGAGTCGCTCCTGCGCTACAAGGTCGGCGGCACCGATGTCGAGCCGTCGCTGGCCGAGACCTACGAAGCCAGCGCCGACCTGAAGGAGTGGACCTTCCATCTGCGCCCGGGCGTCACCTTCTCCAACGGCGCCGCCTTGGACGCGAATGACGTGGTGCTCAGCTTTGCCGTCCAGTGGGACGCCGCCCACCCGCTGCACGTCGGGCGTGACGGTTCCTTCACCTACTGGCCCGGCTTGTTCGGCCCGTTCCTGAACGCGCCGCCTGAGTAACCCGCTTGGCAACACCCGGCCGGCCCTGGGTAGTCCGCCCAGGGCCGGCCGCTCATCGGCTCCCGACCGCCCACTCGCCTAGACCTGCACCCCATGTATCGTTACGTCACCCAGCGCTTGCTCCTGGCCGTGCCCGTGCTGCTGGGCATCCTGCTCGCCACGTTCGCGCTGGCGCGCTGGATTCCCGGCGACCCTTGCCGGGCGGCGCTGGGCGAACACGCCACTGAAGCCATCTGCAAAGACTACATTCACCGGCACGGCCTCGATCTGCCCGTTCCGGTGCAGTTCGGCATATATATCAAAGAGGTGTTTCAAGGCGACCTGGGCGACTCGATCCGCATGAACCGGCCGGTCATCACCATCATGCTCGAGCGCCTGCCCATGACGGTCGAACTGAGCCTCGCCGCGCTCTTTGTCGCCGTCCTCGTCGGCATCCCGTTGGGCATCATCTCGGCCGTGCGGCACAATTCGTTCGCCGATGTGTTCACGATGATCGGGGCCAACATCGGCGTTTCCATGCCGGTGTTCTGGTTGGGGCTGATGCTGGCCTACGTGTTCGCGCTGCTCCTGCGCGACACGCCGCTGGCCCTGCCCCCCTCCGGCCGGCTCACCTCCGGCCTGACTCTTCCCCCGCTCACGGAAACCTGGAGCTTTGAGCCAACCGGCGTCGCTGCCGGCGTCGTTCAATTCCTGTCCAATCTGTACCTGTTCAATGCCCTCATCACCGGCCGCTGGGCCATCCTGCTCGATGCGTTCCGACACCTCTTGCTGCCCGCCGTGGCGCTCGGCACCATCCCGCTGGCCCTCATTGCCCGCATCACCCGCTCCAGCCTGCTCGAAGTGCTCGGGCTCGACTACGTGCGCACGGCGCGCGCCAAGGGTCTGCGCGAATGGCCCGTCGTCATGAAACATGCCTTGCGCAACGCCCTGCTGCCCGTCGTCACGGTCATCGGCCTGTCGTTTGGCGGCCTGCTCAGCGGCGCGGTCCTCACCGAAACCATTTTCGGACTGCCCGGCGTTGGCCGCATCTTGTACGACTCCATCACCGCCCGCGATTACACCGTCGTGCAGGCCTTCACGCTCGTCATCGCCGTTGGTTTCGTAGTCATCAACCTCATCACCGATCTGTCGTACGCCTGGCTCGACCCGCGCATTCGGTTGAGCTGAGCCTGCCGCATGACTGCCACCAGCCCCTCCCTGCCGCCGGCCGCCTCCGCGCCCCTGGCGGGCGCCGAAACCGTCCGCACGCAGACGCCCTCCACCCCGCTGCGTGACACCCTCAAGCGCCTGCTGCGCCGGCGTTCGGCCGTCATCGGCCTGGTTGTGCTGGGCTTCCTGATCTTGGTAGCCGTCTTTGCCCCGCTGATTGCGCCATATAAGCCCGACGAGGTGCTCATCGGCGTCGAACCCGTTAAGCCGCGCGAAAAACCCTGCATTCACCTGCTGGGCTGCCCGGCTGACAAACCACAACACCTCATGGGGATTGACGGCAACGTGCGCGACGAGTTCAGCCGGCTGATCTACGGCTCGCGGGTGTCGCTCCTGATCGGCCTGACGACGGTCACGTTCGCCATCGTGGTCGGCACGCTGCTGGGCGCGCTGGCGGGCTACGCCGGCGGCTGGCTTGACAACGTGATCATGCGCGTGATGGACGTGCTGCTGGCCTTTCCGGCCCTGCTGCTGGCGATTGCGATCGTGACGGTCTTGGGGCCGGGCCTGACCAACGCCCTGATCGCCATCGGCATCGTCTCCATCCCCGCCTATGCGCGGGTGGTGCGCGCTAGTGTCCTCTCCATCAAAGAGCAAGACTTCGTCGCCGCCTCGCGCGCCCTGGGGGCCTCACCCTGGCACATCCTCTTCAACCGGGTGCTGCCCAACGCCCTGACGCCCCTCATCGTGCAAGGCACGCTGGGTATCGCCTCCGCCATCCTCGACGCCGCGGCGCTCTCCTTCCTGGGTTTGGGCGCCCAGCCGCCCACGCCCGAATGGGGCTCCATGCTTGGCGCCGAGCGCAACCAGGTGTTTACCTCGCCGCACCTGGTCTTCTTCCCCGGTATAGCCATCATGCTCACCGTGCTGGCCTTCAACTTGCTCGGCGACGGCTTGCGCGACGCGCTCGACCCGCGCCTCAGCCAGGTCGGCATCAAGATCAAGTAGGCATGTTCATCTACGGGCCGCGAAGACGCGCCCGGCGCGGGCTGCGCGTTGCGCGCCTGGCCCTGTGCCTGGTGCTGGCCGCCTGCGGGCCAACCGGCCCCTCGGCCACGGCCACGCCCGCCGCCAACCGCCCTACCGCCGCTGCCGCCGCCGGCACGGTCACCCACACCCAGGTCCTGACCCCCAGCGCCACACCCGAACCCACCGCGCTGCCCTCACCCACGCCCAGCCCAACCAGCTTTACCATCGGCCTGGCCGAACTGCCCGGCAGCCTGGACCCAGCCAACGCGCTAAACCGCGCCGGCCTGCTTATTGCGCGCCATCTGTACGACGGCCTGACCGCCTACGCGCCCGGCGGCACGCTGCCCATCCCCGCGCTGGCCGAAAGCTGGACCATCTCACCCGACGCGCTGACCTGGACCTTCCGCCTGCGGCCGGGCGCGAGCTTCAGCGATGGCGCGCCGGTGACGGCCGACGCGGTGCGCCTGAACTTTGAGCGCTGGCTGACGGCCGCACCCCCCGGCCACTACGCTTTCTGGCGGGCGGTGTTCGGCGGCTTTGCCGGCGAGATGGATGAGACCGGCCAGCCGCTCAGCCTGATCGCCGGCGTCACGGCCCCCGACCCAGCCACCCTCGTGCTTACCCTCAACCGGCCCGACGCCACGCTGGCCAATAGCCTAGCCATGCCCAGCTTCGGCCTCGTCAACCCCGTCGCCTTCGCCAACGGCGCGGGCGGCGCGCTGGCCGGCGAGCTTTCGGCCGGGGCCGGGCCATACGTGCTCTCCGACGCCTCCCAGCCGGGGCTGGTGCGCCTCACCCGCAACCTCGGCTACTGGAACGCCGCCGCCCTGGCCGGCGGCCCGGATGAGCTGGTCTTCAAGACGATCTCAGACAACACCCAGCGCCTCTTGGCCCTGCAAACCGGCGAGATCGAAGCCATGTCCGATGTGGGCCCCGACCAATACCTCGCGGCGGCCTCCCCAGCGCGGGGTACGCGCTTGGTCTTCGACCCATCGCTCAGCGTGCTCTACCTGGGGTTCAACCAGGCCCACGCGCCGTGGGGCCATCTCGATTGCCGGTTGGCCGTGAGCCAGGCCCTCGATCGCGACCGCTACGTCGCCCAATACTTCCCCGGCGACGCCCAGGTCGCCGCCGTCATGCAGCCGCCTGCCGTCTGGGGGTACCCGGCGCAAGTGCCCGCCCTCCGCTACGACCCGGCCGCGGCGCGCGCCCATTGGCAGGCCTGCCTGGCCGCCGCAGTCACCATTCCGGTGAGCATGACGCTCTTCGTGCCTCCCCTGCCGCGCCCCTACCTGCCTGACCCAGCCGGTTTGGGCGCGGCCGTCCAGGTCGACCTGGCCACGCTGGGCATTACGCTCACCGTCCAGTCACCCGACTGGCAGACAGCCTGGCTCCCCGCGGTTCACACCGGCCAAGCCGACCTGTTCTTGCTGGGTTGGACGGGCATCAACGGCGACCCGGATGCCTTCCTGTGCCCGCTCTTCTGTGGGTTCGAGGCAGCTTTCGCCGCCGATGACACCGGCCGGCCCGTCCCGCCCGACGCGGAGTTACTGGGCCTGCTGCAAGACGCCCGCACCGCCAACACACTGCCCGCGCGCGAACGGCTGTATGCCGAGGCCCATGCCCGCGTGGCGGCTGGGCTGCCCGCAGTGCCTCTGGCCTACCGACAAACCGCCTGGGCCATACGGCTGGACGTGCAAGGCTACACGCCCAGCCCAATTGACAGCTTCTTTGGGTTGGTCTACCAACAGCCTTAGCCGCCCCCGGCCACACCGAAAGCAAAAACGCCCCAGGCTTGTCGCCGGGGCGTTTTTGTGTCTGAGGAAAAAGTCGGGGCCTACCGGGGTTTCCCGGCGTCGGCCTGCTTCATGCGCTTGGCTCGCCAGCCGATGATGCGCTCCTCACCGCGCAGCAAGCGGCGGATGTTTGGGCGCAGCGCCCACGCCAACAATACCAGCGAGCCGACGCCATACCAGATGTACTCGGCCGGCGCCTGCTGGAAGTAGGTGCGGTAGGCAAACAGCACCGTGATGATCACCGAGACCGACAGCGTGGCGACCGAGGCGTAGCCGATGCCAAACAGCACCAACAGGCCGACCGGCGGCACAATAAACACACTCCAGGCCCAAATGCCCATAGCCGCCCCCACACACGGCGCGCCCCCGGCCCCGCCCTTGAACCGTAGGAAGATCGAGTAGTTATGCCCCAGAATGGCGCACAGGCCCGCCAGGACCATGCCGATGGCCTCGTTGCTAGGACCAAGCAGCCATTGGGCCAGCCAGACACTGCCCGTCCCCTTCAGCGCGTCAAGCAGGGCCGTCAGCAGCCCCGCCGACAGCCCCGCCGCCCGCATGGCATTCGTGCCCCCGGTGCGGCCGCTGCCCACCTGCCGCACGTCTTGCCCCGATACTGCTTTCACAATCACAAAGCCCATCGGGATAGAACCGATGAGATAAGCCGCAACCATTACGAGGAGCAGCATGAGGGGTCCTCCACACGCTTAAGCGAATACTCGGCACAGATGTAACCCCCCAGCAGCCAAAAGTTACTGGGCCACCGTCAACTTCACTTCCTCGGCCCGGCCATCAGCCAGCAAAAAGCCGCGCAGGCCCCAATCGCCGCCCCCCTGGGGCGCCAGAATGACATAGACCGCCTCGGGATAGTAGGCCTGCTCTAGGTCAGTCGGAGAGGCCGCGGGCGGCCCAGCCGGATGCGAGTGAAAAATGCCCACAATGTCCAGACCCGCGGCCTCCAGCGCCTCCATCACTTGCAGTTGCTGCATCGGGTCCATCTCATACGCCACTGGGCTGTGACGGATGTTCTCGACGGGGTGCACGCTGTGGACGCGCCCAGCCTGCCCGGCCAGAATGCCACACGCTTCTTCCGGCGCCTGCTGTCGAACGTGGGCTATCATCTGGGCGCGCTGCGCCTGGGTCAGGGTGAGACGAGTGACAGACATGCTCCTCGGCTGCTGCGCCGAGGCCGGTATTATAGCATTGCTGCTCAGCGCGGCGCTGCCTTGTCTGGTGCAGCCCCTCCCGCGGGGGGCTTGACAAGCAGCCGCGCAAACATTAGAATGAGAGAAAATTAGGTAAGACTAAAAGTGTGTTTTGGAGTTGCAAACATGGTCTCTCACGCTGTCGAAGACTACCTGAAAGCCATCTACGAGTTAGCCGAGGACACCGATAAGGTAAGCACCTCGGCGCTAACCGAAAAGCTGGGCGTGAAAGCGCCCTCCGTCACCGGCATGCTTCAGAAGCTGGCCGAGGCCGAACTGGTGCACTATGAGCGCCACCAGGGTGTCACCCTGACGCGCAAGGGCCGCCGCGTGGCGCTGGAGGTCATCCGCCACCACCGGCTCATCGAGCTATACCTCTCGCGCGCGCTGGGCTACGACTGGGATCAGGTGGACGTGGAAGCCGAAAAGCTCGAGCACGTCATCTCCGAGGAGTTTGAAGATCGCATCGCCGCCTTCCTGGGTGAGCCTACCCACGACCCGCACGGCGACCCGATCCCCACCAAAGACGGCGCGATGGCCGACTACAGCCGCACGCCGCTGACCGACGTGGCCGCCGGCGCCACTACCCGCGTGGCGCGCGTCAGCGATGACGACCCGGCCCTGCTGCGTTACCTGGGCGAGTTGGGCATGGTGCCCGGCGCCCTGGTGACAGTGACCAGCCGCGCCCCGTTCAGCGGCCCCATGCACGTGCGGGTGGGCGGCGTGGATGAGGCCAGCCACGCCCTGGGCCGCGAAGTGACCGACCAGGTCTTTGTCGAACACCACTCGCCCGACTGACACCGCCCTCAGCCGCCATCTTCGCCGGGCCGGCCCTATTTCGGGGTTGGCCCGGTGTAATATTCTGGGCCGATGCCCCCCTCTGGCCCCTTACCGGCCGATTTTGTCCAGCGCACGCTCGACCTCCACGGCCAAGCCGGCCGTGTCTGGCTGGCTCAACTGCCCCAGTTGGTCGCGGCGTGCGCGGCGCGCTGGGGGCTGACCCCGCGCCCGCCCTTCGCGCTCTCCTACAACTACGTGGCCCCCGCCACGCTGGCCGACGGAACGCCCTGCGTGCTCAAGCTGCGCGCGCCGCATGCCGGCCCCTGGACGGAATTGGCCGCGCTGCGCCACTACGCGGGCCGTGGCTGCGCGGCCGTGCTGGCGGCCGACGACGCCCTCGGCGCGCTGCTCATCGAGCAACTGCGTCCCGGCGCGCCGCTGACGACCCTGCCCGACGACGAAGCCACCGGAGTGGCTGCCGCCCTCATGACTCGGTTGTGGCGGCCACCGCCTCCCGATCACCCGTTCCCCACGCTGGCCGATTGGATGCGCGGACTGGCGCGGCTGCGCGCCCACTACGGCGGCCCTGGGCCTTTCCCGGCCGCGCTCCTGGCGCGCGCCGAAGGCCTGTGGGCCGACCTGCGCTCCGAGCCAACCCCAAGCGTGGTGCTGCATGGCGACCTGCACCACGCGAACATCCTGGCCGCCGAGCGGGTCCCCTGGCTGGCGATTGACCCGCAAGGTGTGGTGGGCGATCCGGCCTTCGAGGCGGGCGCGCTGCTGCGCAACCCCCTGGCAGCCGTCCGCGCCTGGCCCGACCTTGCGGCGCGTACTGCGCGGCGGCTGGCTATCCTGGCCGAACGCACGGGGTTAGACCGGCGGCGGTTGGCTGGGTGGGCGTTGGTGAGTGGTGTGCTTTCCGCCTGGTGGACCGTGGAGGATCACGGCCGGTTCCGCGCCGCAGAGTTGCGCCTGCCGGAAGCCCTGGTGTCGTTGAGCTGACTTGGGCCAAGGCAAACACAACCGGGCAGGCGCCATGCGCCTGCCCGGGCTTGTCTCGGAGACCCTGGCTCGGGGTCAGCCACCCCCGGCTGGGCCGCCCAGGCCGCCTTCCGTCAGCTTGCGCACATCGCCCAGCAGGGCATCCACCTCGGCCAGCGTGATCGGCCGGCCCGTGTCTTTCTGCGTCAGCGTGCCGGCGGCGATGCGCGCCGCGGCCACCTCCCGGATGGTGGTGTTGTGCTTCATCGCCTCCTTGACCAGCTCGGCGGCGGCGATGTAGCCGATCAACGGGTTCAGCGCCGTCGCGATGATGGCGTTCTTGGCGAGCCAGCCCTCAGCCTTGGCGCGCTGAGCCGTCACGCCCACCACGCAGCGCTCGGTAAAGGCGCGCACCGCCCCGATCATGACCTGCATGGCCTCGAACAGGTTGTGGGCGATGATGGGCATCATCACGTTCAGTTCCAGCTGCCCGGCCTGGGCCGCTAGCTGCACCGTGTGGTCGCAGCCCTGCACGTGAAACATCGCCATGTCGAGCATCTCGGCCAATACCGGGTTGACCTTGCCCGGCATGATCGAAGAGCCGGGCTGCACCGCCGGGAGCCGGATCTCATCTAGACCCGTCGTGGGGCCGGACGACAGCAGCCGGAAGTCATTGGCGATGCGCACCAGCGTGACCGCCGTAGTGCGCAGCGCGCCGGAGAAGTCAGCCGCGTCAGCCATGGACTGCATGGACTCAAACAGGTTATCAGACGTGTGCAGCGTCAGGCCGGTCATGGCCGAGAGCGTCGCGACCATGCGGGCGTGGTACGCCGGGTGAGCGTTCAGGCCGGTGCCGGTGGCCGTGCCGCCGATGCCCAGGCGGCGCAGCCCCTCGGCGGCGCGGGCCACGCGCTCGCGGTCGCGCGCCACGGCCTTAGCGTACCCGCCGAACTCCTGGCCCAGGCGCACCGGCACCGCGTCTTGTAGGTGCGTGCGGCCCGACTTCACCACGTCATCAAATTCTACGGCTTTGGCTTGCAGCGCGGCGCTCAGGCCCTCCAACGCCCCCAGCAACTCCTCCAGCCGCCACAGCGCGCCGAGGCGGATCGCGGTCGGGATCGTATCGTTGGTGGACTGCGCCATGTTCACGTGGTCGTTCGGGCCGACGATGTAGCGCCCGCGTGTGCCCCCCAGCAGCTCGGTGGCGCGGTTGGCGATGACCTCGTTCGTGTTCATGTTGTGCGAGGTGCCCGCCCCCGCCTGGATAGGGTCCACCACGAACTGGCTATCCCACTGCCCGGCGCGCACTTCCTCCGCGGCCTGCACGATAGCCCGCACCATTTCCTCGCCGGTGTAGTGCCGGCCGTCCACCTCGCGCCCGGCGAACAGGCCGAGCGCGCCGTTCACCTGGGCCGCCGCCGCCTTAATCGTGGCCATGCTCCAGATGAAGGCGCGCCACGGGCGCAAGCCGGAGATGGGAAAGTTGATGACGGCCCGCTGGGTCTGCACGCCATACAGGGCGGCGGCTGGCACGGCCAGCTCACCTAGCGAGTCTTTTTCAGTGCGAAAGTCGCTCATCAGGGGTACCTTTGGCGGGGCGTGAACCGTCGGGGCCGCGAGGTCGCGGGCGGTGCGGCGCGCCCAGACGCGAAAAGGAGGGAGCCTGACTGCGGCTCCCTCCTCCGGTTACTCAGCGTGGTTCGAACTATTTGCCGGCGTTGTAGCCGGGGCCGACCTTGTAGAAGTCGTAGTTCGGCTGGATGTCGTTGCGCAGGTTAATCACATCGCCCGCCGCCAGCGTCACAATCTCCTCCAGGATGATGGGCTGGCCCTTGTTGTTGTGGCCTTCATAGTGCTCGGTGGCGCGGGAGGTGTAGTTCGGGTCACCGGGGCGGCTGGCTTGCTGCCCGGCCTTGGCGACCAGGTCGGCCGGAACCTCATCCTCGGTAAAGATGGCCTCGAAGGGGCACTCAGGGATGCACGCGCCGCAGTCAATGCACGTGTCGGGGTCAATGTACATCCACGGCCACTCGCTCTCGGGCTTGCCGCCGATGATACACTCGACCGGGCACACTTCAATACAGCCGCCATCGCGCAAACACAGGCTCGTAATAATATGGGTCATGAGAGTCCTCCAAGCGGGTCCGGCGGCCGGCGCCTCTGGCGGGCGCGCGCCGAGTCACCGCTGCTAGTTTATTTCTTAGCGGCGGCGTAGCGCGCCGCCACCGCTTTCCAGTTCACGACGTTCCACCAGGCCTTCAGGTAATCCGGCCGGCGGTTCTGATAGTTCAGGTAGTACGCGTGCTCCCAAACGTCAATGCCCAGGAGGGGCGTCTTGCCCTCCATCAGCGGGCTGTCCTGGTTGGGGGTACTGTGCGCCACCAGGGCGCCGCTGCCATCCACCGAGAGCCAGGTCCAGCCAGAGCCAAAACGGCTCCCGCCGTTGGCGTTGATCTTCTCCGTCAAGGCCGCCAAGCTGCCAAACGCGGCGTTGATGGCTGCGGCCAGGTCACCGCTGGGTTCACCGCCGCCGTTCGGGCCCATGATCTCCCAAAACAGGGAGTGGTTGGCATGTCCGCCGCCGTTGTTGCGCACGGCCGTGCGAATGGCTTCCGGCACGGCATTCAGGTCCTGGATCAGGGCTTCCACCGACTTGCCGGCCAGTTCGGGAGCGCTTTCGAGCGCCTTATTAAGGTTGGTCACATACGCCTGGTGATGCTTGCCATGGTGAATTTCCATGGTGCGGGCGTCAATGTGCGGTTCGAGAGCGTTGGTGGGGTAAGGCAATGCGGGAAGTTGGTAAGCCATCAGATGTCTCCTTTGTTTACCGCGGCTGCGCGAAATCCGACCGCAAAAAGTTAATTAGAGTAATCTGGCACAATCGCTTTCGATTGTAGCCCTATCCAATCAAAATTGTCAAGCAAATGAATGCGCCGCGCGCTCGTTTGACCGGCATTCACTCGTGCGGGCGCGGCCTCGCGCTAGGCCGCCGGCTGCCCGAGCGCGGCTGTGGCCGCCTCTCCTAAGACCGCATAGATGTGGTCAACCCAATCAGCGTGCTCGGCCTTCATTAGGACCGAGCGCAGGCAAGTGACAGTGTCGCCCGACGCCGCAAACTCGGGCGCGATGCTGCCGAAAAATTCGGTCGGCAGGTCGGCCAGGGCCAGGTGCAGATTGCGGCGCGCGGCCTCTGCGAAGATGGCGCGCGCCCGGCGCGACGCTTCGGCGGCGGAGGCTGCCCGCGGCGCCCAGACCACAATGTCCAACTCCGGCGCGAACGCCGTCACAAAGCGCGTATCCTGCTCCAGCCGCGCCTGGAGGTCGAGGGCGGCGGCGCGGGAGCGCTCGAGGTGGGCGGCGAAAGCCCCGCCTGGTTCCAGTGGGAACAGGCGCAGGGTCGCCCACAACGCCACGGCGGCCGCCCCGGCGCGCGAGCACTCCAGGCTGATCTCCCCGAGGTGCAGCTCAGCGGAGGTGAAGTAGGTGTAGGGCGAGTCGTGCTTGTAGAAGCGCGCTACCGTGGGGTCTCGGAACAGGACCGAGCCGCAGCCATAGGGCTGCAGGCCGTGTTTGTGAGGATCAACCACAATGGAGTCGGCCTCGCCCAGGCAGTCGAAGGCGGCGCGGGCCGGGCTGCCCAGGGTGCGGGCCAGGCCAAAGTAACCGCCGTAGGCCGCGTCGGCGTGAAGGCGAAAGCCGTACTGCTCGCGCAGCACCAGCAGCCGGGGCAGCGGGTCAACCGCGCCGGTAGCGGTAGCGCCAAGCGTGGCGACGACGGTTCCGACGCCGCCCTGCCGGAGGCGGGCCTCCAAAGCGTCGGCGTCCAGGCGGCCGTACGGATCGCAAGCGATCGGCTCGAAGGGCAGGCCAAGCACAGCGCTGATGCGCGCATGGGTGTAGTGCGCCTGCGTCGAGGCGACGACGGTTGTCTCTGGCCGCAGGCGGCCGGCGACCCATAGCGCCTCCAAGTTGGCCACGGTGCCGCCACTGGTCAGGTGACCGAGATGCGTCTGCCAGCCGAACATGCGCGCGAGTTGGGCGACGGCCTCTTTTTCCATGTGTGAGCTGGCCCGGCCGCCGTCCAGGGCGTGATTGTTGGGGTTGATCCACAAGGCCAACATGTAAGCCAGACGGGCCACCGGGTGCGGCGGCTTCAACATCTGCCCGGCATATAGCGGGTGGAAGTAGGGGTAGTTGTCCCGCAGGCGTTCGGCCACCTCGCGCAGCACTTGCTCCAGGGCGGCCGGGTCGGTCGGGAGGCCCTCGAAGTCCGGCAGGTCGGCAAAGCCTTGGCCCAATTGGTTCAGCGCCGCCTGGAAAGCCGTGAGCGCGGCAGGGTCAAAATAGGCGGGAGCCGGTGGTTGTGTCAGCATAGCGGGCCTTTCGGGTGCGGAGGGGGTTTCCGAACTGGCCAGAATTGTACTCCAGCCGCGCCTCTGTTACCGCTCGTCCGGCCGCCGGCACGCGTTACTGTCGCGGGCCGTGCCACCGGCCAATCCTCCCGTATAATCGCGCCCATATGTTGGCCGTCGCCCTCCTCTTGTTCGTGTTCGGCCTGGGCCTGGGCGTCCTGCTCAACAGCCTGGCCGACAACCTGCCGCCCGATGCCAATGACCTGCGCCACCCGCCGCGCCGGCCGCGCTGCCGGGTGTGTGGCCAGGCACACGCCCCCGCCAACTGGCTGGCGCTGGCGGCACTCGTGCGCCATCGCGGCCGCTGCGAACATTGCGGCGCGCCGCGCCCCACGCGAGCCGTGGTGGTCGAGTTAGCTGCCGGGGGCATAACCGCCGGCCTCTGGTTTTGGGGTGCGCGTGCGGGCCTGCCGTTAGTTGAAACGGTGGCGGTCTACCTGGCGGCGCTGGTATTCGTGCAGGGCTGCCTGCTAATCACGGTCATAGACATAGAGCACCGCCTGATTTTGTGGGGCGTGGTCTGGCCGCTGGCCTTGGTAGCGGCGCTCACCGGCGCGGCCCTGCCGGGGCACGGCCTTACCAAAACGCTGCTGGGCGGCATCGCCGGGTACGCCCTCACCTTGGGCATCTTCGTCCTGGCCGAACTGTATGCCCGCGGCCTCCAATGGCTGCGCGGCCAACCGCTAGACGAGGTCGCCTTTGGCGGCGGCGATGTCAACCTGGCCGGGCTGATCGGCCTGGCGGTGGGCTGGCCGGGTGTGCTGCTGAGCCTCACGCTCGCCATTCTCCTGGGTGGCCTGTACAGCCTGGGCTTCATCGTTGTGCAGCTCCTGCGGCGGCGCTACACGCCTCACAGCGCCGTGCCCTACGGCCCTTTTCTCGTGCTGGGGGCGCTCACCATCTACCTTTTCGGTAAGGATTTCGCCGTCTGGATGGCGGGGCGGTGAACCTGCCCTTAGATGGCGGGGCGGTGACCACCTGGGCAAGCGGCCGGTGGCGCGTCCCTATCGGCGGTTGCGACCGGCCCAGTCATGTTATAAAATGGTTAGGCACGTTCCAGCACTTGGAGGACTGACCTATGCCTAACATTATCCGCAGCTTCGGACGCTGGGCTAGCACGGGGGTGCTGGCGGCAGCGCTGTTGCTCTCCGGCCCTACTGGCGCGCTGGCCGGCGGCGAGGCCGCGCTTTCCGGCAGCCCATCGCTCCAACCCGCCCTCGACCCGGTTTTATGGGATCAAAGCACGGCCGGCGGCACCGGCTTTTCGATCACCGTCTCCTCCAAATTTGAGGCCCCGCTGGCCGCCTACGACAGCCAGGCCGCCGATGACTTCGAAAACGCCGGCTCCACGCCGTGGGAGATCACCGCCATTCGGGCCTATGGCACCTATGAAGGCGGCACAGGCAGCAACTCGGTCAACTCGCTCCTGGTCCAAATCTACGCCGACGACGAGGGCTTGCCAGGCACCCGCCTGATCAGCCAGACGATTGCCAGCGGCGCCATCACCGGATTGGCTACCGGCGAGTTCACCGTCAACCTTTCGCCCTCCCTGGTCGTTGGGCCTGGGCGCTACTGGTTGTCCGTTCAGGCGTACAAACCAGACTTCTTGACCTACGGACGGCAGTGGGAGTGGTACGAGAAGGAAGATCAGGTGCTCAGCCCCTCGGTCTGGATGCAGCCTGGCAACGCCTACGGCAAGAACTGCCTCATCTTCCAGCCCCGGGTTGATGTCTGCGATCAGCCCACCAACACCGTCAATGACGATCTGGTGTTCGCCGTCTTTGGCAAAATCGCCGCCAGCAACCCCGTGCCGGTCGCTTCGAACCTCACTCCGTCGGTCAAACCCACCGGGGGGGCGGCCTTCCAACTGGTGGTCAAAGGCTTTAACTTCGCCAGCGGCGCCAAGGTGGTGTGGCAGGGCAGTGAGCTGACCCCCAGCGCCTCGAGTGGCAGCCGCCTGACCGTCACGGTGCCATCGGGCTACATTGCCACCGGCGGCACGGCGGCCGTCAAGGTGCGCAACCCCGGCCCCGGCGGCGGCGACTCCAACGCGTTGACGTTCACAATTGGCGCCCGCATCTTTCATCCCATCGCCCATCGGCCGTAAGCGGTGTGGGAAACACGAACGGACCGGTCTGCCAAGACCGGCCCGTCTTTTTTATTGCGTCGTGGCGGCTGCTAGGCGGCCGCGGGCCGCGCCGGCTTGCGGCGGAACCAGGTGTTCCACTCCCGGTTCTCCCACACCACCAGCAGTTGCGCGGCGTTGAAGATCGAGGAGTAAGTGCCCGAAAGCACGCCGATCAGCAGGGTTAGCACAAAGTGGCGGATGGTCACCCCGCCGAACAGCGTCAGCGCCAGCAGCGTGAACATAACCGTCAGCTGAGTGTTGATCGAGCGGTCCAGCGTCTGCACAATGCTGTGATTGACCACCGTCTCGTAATCCAGGCGGCGGTACACCACCAGGTTCTCGCGGATGCGGTCGAACACCACGATGGTGTCGTGCACCGAGAAGCCCACCACGGTCAGCAGCGCGGTCAGAAACAGCGCATCCACCTCCCAGCCGAAGACCTTGCCGAAAATGGCGGCTGAGCCGACCACCACCAGCACGTCGTGCAGCATGGCGATGATGGCCGCCACGCCGTAGCGAAACGCATGCTGCGCCCCTGCGCCGCGGAAGGCGTAAGCGATGTAGAGCAGCACGCCCACCGCCGCCGCCCCCACCGCCAGCGCCGCGCTCTGCGCGATCTCTGCGCCCACGCTCGGGCCGACCGTTTCAGCCGTCAGCACGGTCACCGGCCCAAACTGCGCCTGTAGGTCGGCCAGGATACCGGCCTGTGTATCCGCGTCGAGCGTCCGGCTGCGCACGACGAACACATTGTCGGCGGAGTTCTGGATAATGGTATCGGGGAAGTCGTGCGCGGTGTAGGCGGCCGTGATGGCCTCGGCTGTTACGGCCTGGGTCGGCTGATCGAAGCGCATCTCTACCAGCGAGCCGCCGGTGAAATCAATCGCCAGCGGCAGGCCCCACAAGATCAGGGCGATCAGCCCCGGCACGATAATTAGCAGCGACAGCCCAAAATACCAATAGCGGCGTTTGACGATGTCTAGCATAGCGGCCTCACTTGTCCTCAGATCCCAAACCAGCTGTGCCGGGCCGAGAAGTCAATCCGGTCGAGGAACAGGTGCAGGATGGTGCGCGTGACGAGAATGGCGGTGAACAGGCTGACGCCCACGCCTAGCGCCAGCGTCAAGGCGAAACCCTTGACGATGCTGGCCCCGAAGGTGCTGCCAAACAAGTACAGAATGGCGCAGGTGATCAGGGTCGAGATGTTCGAGTCGCGGATAGACGGCCAGGCGCGCCGGAACCCGGCCTCCACGGCCTGGGTCAGGCTGCGGCCCCCGCGCAGTTCTTCCTTCATGCGCTCGAAGATCAGGATGTTAGCGTCCACCGCCACGCCGACCGAGAGCACGAAGCCGGCGATGCCCGGCAGTGTCAGCGTCACCGGAATGAGGATGAAAAGCGCAAACGTCAACACCGCGTAGATCGCCAGCGCCACCACGGCAATCGCCCCCGGCAGCCGGTAGTACAGCAGCATGAAGATCATCACCACCGCGATGCCCACAATCCCGGCGATGGCGCTCTTGCGGATCGAGTCCTGGCCCAGGGTGGCGCCGATTTCCTGCGATTGCACGACCTTGAGCGGCACCGGCAGCGAGCCGTAGCGCAGTTGCAGGGCCAGTTGGTTGGCCGAGTCGCGTGTGAAGTTGCCCGTGATCGTGCCCTGGCCGCTAATCGCGCCGTTAATCTGCGGAGCCGAAATGACGGCCTTGTCCAGCACAATGGCGAGGTACTGGCCGATGTGCGCGGCCGTGTGCGCCCCGAAGATAGCCGCGCCGTCCGGCGTCAGCGTGAAATTGATCACCACTTGTCCCAGGCTGTTCGTCGTCACCGTGGCGTCGGCAATCGCCACGCCGGTCATCACCGTGTGGTAGACCGTGCCGTTCGCGACTGGGGCCGCCGTCGTCGGCGTGATCGCGTCCGTCACCGCCGTCGTCGCGGTCGCGGCTGGGTTCACGGTCGGGGTAGGCGGCGGCACCGTGGCTGTCGGGATCAGCCCCGCGGCGTTGGCGCAGTCAACCTTGGAGGGGTCCAGGCAGTCGGTCAAGACCAGGCTTCCGACCGGCAGCGGGCTGTTGCCCATATCCACGAACTCCAGCAGGCCGGTTTCTTTCAGCGTGGCGATGGCCTGCTCGGGGTCGGAAATCCCGGGCAACTCCACGAGAATGCGCCGGTCGCCGGAGACCTGCACCAGCGGCTCGGTCAATCCCAGCGCGTTAACGCGGTTCTCCACGATTTCTTTTGCCACGCGCATGTTTTCGGCGTCAATGGTCGTGCCGGCCGGCACGTCGGCTTCTAGCAAAATTTGCAGGCCGCCGCGCAGGTCCAGGCCCTGCCGCACTTCGAGGTCTTGATTGATGGTCGTGGACCCCAGCGTGAAACGCAACGGCAGGCCGGGCAACACGACATACACGGCCAACGCCACGAGCACGGCGGTCACCACGAGGAGGAGGGTGGGTCTGCGCTGCATACGAAAATCAGCCTCCGGTGCAAAGAAAGGCCCGCCGTGCGGCCGAAACACGCCAGCCGGGCGGGCACTCTGAACGGCGCATTATACCCCCATCGGCGGGCGGCTGTCGAGACAGGGCAATTGCATCTAAACTGCGCTTGGGACCGAGCAGCCCTATTTTGCCGGTCATTCCGAAGGGCGCGGAGCGCCAGCCCGCCAGCCCCCCAGTGGCGAAACACTCGGCAGACCATGTCATTCCGAAGCCCCCCTCCGGTTGCCGGCCATCCTTCGGCATTGTGGGGGGTGAGGAAT
>JADZEK010000115.1 GCA_020850595.1 Anaerolineales bacterium | reverse complement strand
TAACGAGTTGGTCCATTGGCCGTCGATCCACAGACTGTGTTCCATGCGGCATGCTCCTTGCGAAGTGGGCTACAGGACTGACTTTAGAGAAACGAGTCGCCGGCGCTGGCCTAATCGGTCTGGTCGACCTGATCGGCGAACCACTCGAACTGGCCGATGGCGCCGTGTGCCTATCATAGCGAAGTTGCCCTGTCGCGCAACCGTCTGGCGCCGGCTTCGAAGGCATCCGCCAGGTCGGCTCACGACGAGGCAACCGCGCATCGGTTGGTTGACAGCCTCCCAGAATACTCTATAATGGCCCGGCAACTCTCGGCGCCGTCGCCAAGTGGTAAGGCAAGGGTCTGCAAAACCCTCATTCGGCGGTTCAAATCCGCCCGGCGCCTCCTGACTTAGGGTCTCGACCCTGAAGCGACTGAGGTTTCTCCAGAAAGGAGATGCCCCTCAGTCGCTTTTTTGTTTTCCGACCAAGGTGCCCCCGAGACCCTCGGTACACAAGGTTCTTCGGGTGCCCCCGGCGCCCCTCCGTCAGGCGCAGGGAATCCCAGGGAAGCCCAGGCAGTTTTCAACCGTGCAGGAGATGCTACGATGGCAACCAAGACCGTCGAAACAAAGAGGATGACCCGCCAGATGGCCGCTGTCAGCCTTGGCATGCTTATCGAATACTACGCCGGCTCGATGCGGCAGAAGAACCGCACGCCCGACTCGATCCGGACCAACCAGAGCACCCTGGAACGCTTCGCGCGCTTCGCCGGCGGGCGCGACGTCCGCCTGAACCGGGTGACGCCCCAGGTGGCCAGCGCCTTTGTGGACCACCTGCAGGGGCAGACCAGCAAGTGGGAGAACCACCCTACCCGCCCGCCCACGGCGGCGCCGCTGTCGCCCTACACCGTGCGCAAGGAGATCAAAATCCTGCGCGGCTTCGGCCACTGGATGGAGCGCGAAGGCTTTGGCAACCCGTTTAGCCGGCTGGAGATCCCGACCGTGCCCAAGGAGCTGGTCGAGACACTGACCCAGGAGGAGATCCACCGCATCCTGGACACCCAGAAACCGGGCACCGTCAATGGCGCCCGCAATCTGGCCGTCGTGATGCTGATGCTGGACTCGGGGCCGCGGATCTCCGAGGTCGCCGACCTGCGCCTCGCGCATCTCAACCTCGAGGACCGGGAGGTCAAGATTATGGGGAAGGGCCGCAAGGAGCGGCGCATTCCGTTCGGGCAGGACACGGCCAAGGCCTTGATGCGCTACATCACCATGTTCCGGCCGGAGCCGGCCCAATCCGGCGACGACCACGTCTTTCTGTCGTTGGACGCCTGCCCGATGTCGCGTAACGGGCTGGAGTGCATCATCCGGCGCATGCGCGAAAGCAGCGGGGTCAACAAGCTGCACGCCCACCTGCTGCGGCACACCTTTTCGGTCAACTTCCTGGCCGCCGGCGGCGACCTGGAGACCCTGCGCCGCATCCTGGGGCACGAGTCCCTGGAGGTCACCAAACGCTACCTGCGCGGGCTGCAGGATGCGCAGGTGCGGGCCAAATACCAGGAATTCTCGCCGGTGGACCGGATGAACCTCGGCAGCCGGAACCGGCGCTTCGGCCAGAACGGCGTTGCGGTCAAGAAATCGGCCCGGTAGCGCCCAGCGACACTCCAAAGGCCCGCCGGCATGGCGGGCCTTTGGTCTTGTATGGTCGCCGTCAGCGCGCCCCAGTGCGGACTCATTCAGAACCGCTATCCTATGCTAGACTTGGGATGGGTTGTGCCGGGCCATTGAGGCACTTACCCCATGAAGCCTGTCCCCAGTGTGCCATGATGACGACGCTACGTCCCGAGGAAGCGGCTTATTACCAAACGACGCGCCGCCGGGCGCGCGAGGCGCGGCCGCCGTCATCCACACAAGCTACCCGGAGGCCCGGGTGCGGCTGTTTGGCTCTGCGCATTATCCCGACTCGATTGGCCCGCACTCGGATGTGGATCTGGCCATCAAGGGGGTCGATTGGCCCGACAACCTGCGGTTGTGGAGCCAGGTTGAAGCCCTCGAGCCCGAGTTTGAGATTGACCTCATGGACGGCGCCATCGTGTCTCCCAGTCTGCGAGCGCACATTGACCGCGAAGGGGTAGCTCTATAATCCTGGCAAGAAGATTCGTGCAGCACGTGAATAAGGCAAGGTACCATGGACTTTCGAGAGATAATCCACCTTGAGCCCGGAAAGCGCGGCGGCAAACCGAACATCCGCGGGATGCGCATGACGGTCTATGATGTGCTCGAGTACTTGGCGTCAGGAATGACCGAGCAGCAAATCCTGGCTGAATTCCCGTACCTGACGCGGGAAGACATCCTCGCCTGCCTTCAGTTCGCGGCCAGCCGCGAGCGGGCGATGCTCGCTGTCCAGCCGTGACAGCTCTGCTCTTTGACCAAAATCTACCGCCTCAGCTCGTGTACCGGTTGCGCGATGTGTTTCCGGGCTCGCAGCACGTGTCGGAGGTTGGCTTAGGAGCGGCGTTCGACCGTGAGGTCTGGGACTACGCCCAGGCTCATGATCTGGTGCTCGTGAGTAAGGACGCCGACTTTAGCGAGATTGGCCTGTTGCTGGGATTCCCGCCGAAGGTGGTATGGATCCGCCGTGGCAATTGCTCAACGGCGGACGTGGAGGCCCTCCTGCGCCAACATCGCGAAGCGATTGACATGTTTGCGGTAGACACTGATAACAGCGTGCTGGCAGTCTTCTGAGGCTGTGGGGCACGCGTCCAAGCGGCGTTGGAGCGGGCCACGAACAACGACGAAGGCGGGCGTGGTTGCCAAATCATCCCGCTGCCACGGCAGCGGCGCCGTGGGCACGGCTGGTGATGAGCGGCAGGTGGCCGACAGCCTGCAGGAGCAAGTCAATCCGGTCGAGATCGTCCCGGTACAGGGCGATGCCGAGCCGGAGGGTGAAGTTTCGGCCGGGGTTGGCGGCGGCGCCCTTCTCCAGCCGGAACAGGTATGCCGGGCTGGTCTGGACCTTATGCGCCAACACCTCGAGTGATAGACCGGCTTCCTCGCGGTCACGCCTGAGCATCGCCGCAAAACTGGCAGGGGAGTCCTCCATTGGGTGGCCGCCGGGCGGCGTGGTCGTCGCAAGCATCTCCATCGTTGTTTCCTTCGCCACTATGTATGATCTGCTCAGGCTCAGAGTAAAGTATCGCGGGTTGAATGGCGTTGAGAGCCGTGTAGAGCTGGGATTTCGCGCTCGGCGTTGAAGCGCGTACAAGGACATGACGAACGAGGAGAGCGCCCCGGATACACGGGACATCGCGAAATTCGTCCAGCGGCTGCTGGAAGCCCTGCGGCGCAGCGGGCAGTCGCAGGCGGCGCTGGCGGCGGCGATGTACTACTCTAAAAGCCTGGTGACCAAGGTCATCAAGGGCGACTACCCCCCCGACGAGCGTTTCTTCCGCAACTTCTTTGAACGCGGCATCCCGTTCTTAATTGCCTTCGGCGGCGTGGCCGAGGCCGATGAGGTGCGGGCCATGGCCGCGGCGGCCGGCCTGCGCCTGACGGAGGCCGAGCTGCGGGTCGCTGCCCAGGGCGCGCGCGACCCGGACGTGGTCGTCGACGCGCGCCGGCGGGGTGGGATGGATGACGACGGCGTCACGGCAGCGGATCTCCGGCTGGCGCGTGAGTACGCCCGGGCGCGCGCGGACACCTTTGAGCAGAGCATTACGCGCCCAACTGAACCCCAGACGCCTATCGCCGTGCCCGCGCCGGCCGTGCCGGACAACGCGCGCTGGCTGGAAACCGTCGGCATCCTGGCGGCCCGGTACTGCAGCCTCACACCGGCCGTGCTTGGCCGGCGGCTGCACGCGATGGACGTCCTGGATCGCCCGGTCCTCGTTGGCAGCCAGCTGCGGTCGGTGGACTTTGGCCATGTCTTGGAGGTTCTCGATGGCCGCTCAGCCCTGCTGGCGGGCGTGCCCGGCAGCGGGCGCAGCACGCTGCTGCGCAGTCTCGGGTATCAGCTCATGTGTCAATGGAGCCCGGGCCGGCGGCAAGCCATCTACATGCGGGCGCCGGAAGTGCTCAAACGCGCGGGCCGGCGCAGGACCGTGATCGAACTGGCCGCCGAGCAGCTCATCGCCACGGGCGCGGCCGAGGCGAGTGAGATCAAGACGGTGGTGCAGGCCCTGGATGAGCTGGACCGCGAACGCCGGCTTATCTGGCTCGTGGACGATGTTGACCGGCTGTCGCAGGCCGAGCAGATTGACCTGGCGGGACACTTTGTCGTCTCTCAGGCCATTTTCGTCGTTTCGCCAGTGCAGAGCGAGACAGCGCAACACCCACTAGGCGCCAGCGGCAAGCCGGCCGTCTTGTCGCTGCCGGACCTTGCGACCCACGAGCAGCATGACCTCCTCCAGCGCTTCTTCCGTGCTTGGTCAGAAACCATGCCTGAACCGGTTGCCAGGCAAGCGGTGTTGGACCAAGTGCCGGCGTTAGCGCAGTTGCCAATCGGCCTGGCCGCCGTGTTTGCGCACATGCAATCAGGTCAGATGACGCCTGTGCAGATCACCGAGACGGCGGTCCGCGAATACTTCAACCGCGCCGGCCTGGAGTTTCCAATGGCATGGGACTACTGGCCGGGGCTGCTGCCGGCGGCGCGCGCCCTGTCCGTCCTGGCAATCACGACGCTGGCGGATCTTATCTGGTATGGCCTGGATCCGGAGGTGTACCGCACACCCCGAGCCCGGTTCGAAGAGTCAGCCGGCACGGAGTACCGTGCTGACTGGGATGCCCTGGTTACGACCCGCATGTGCCTGGTCGACGAATGGGGCGGCCGCCCAGTGGCCGGCTTCTTCAACAATGATCTCCTCTGCTATTGGTCGTCCCGCCGAGACTCCCTCTATACACATCCGAACCCGGATGCGCTACCCGTACGCACACGGGAATTGGCCGGCCGTGCCAACGCCTTCATCGCAGACCGTCGGGCACAGGCGCCGCCGGCGCCGTGATCGGACGGTTGTCCGTCCGTCGTGGCGTTGTTACCTGCCGGGCGACCACGAGCCAGCTGACGAGCCGAATAGCATCGCCGACCGCGACATAATTGGCGGGCTTCCCGGGCCGCCTGGGCCGGGCGCCGTCGGCCAATGCCCCCTGCCCTACCAACCGAATGGTTTCCGCGGGTTGAATGCGGTTGAATTCAACGATGAGCTGCGCCACGCGCTCGGGCGTCAGATCCAGCATTGCGGCCAGGACGGCCAGAGGCATGGGCTCTGTCGGATCATTGAGGGGCGAGCGCCAGCGCTGCATGGCCGTCACGGCCTGAAGGTCGAGGGTGCGCAGGTAGTGCTCGACGGTGGTGCTGGGCAGCACGTGCCCCACGGCCAGCGCCACCGGCCGGATGTCACCCGACTCGCCGTACAGCGCCTCGGCGGCCTGGGCGCGCCAATCGTGGAAGCGCGGCGGCCGGCCATCCAGGGCGGGATCGCGCAGGTGGGCGGCAGCAAACTCCGCCCGCATGGCTTCGGACACAGCCTGGGGCTGGAGCGGTTGGCCCCTGGCATCGGTCACCACGTGGTGGCGTCCCGCGGCGATCTGGCTTCGAAGATGGCCGGAGAGCCGCTGCAACTCATTCGGCGTAAGATGGTCGAGCGGCACGCGCCGGCTGCGCCCACCCTTGGACTGATGGACAATCAGGTAGGGCCGGCCGGCCAACTGCACCTCTTCGACCAGCAGCCGGCAGACCTCGCTTTCCCGCAGGGTCGCCCGCCGCGCCAGCCAGATGGCCAACGCCAACGGCCGGCCCGCCACCTTGCGCCGCACGGTCTTTTGGTCCGCCGCCGACAGGGCGCGCACTGGCTGCCGGCTCGGTTCGGCTATGAGCGGCCGCCAGTCAATTGCCGCGACGGCCAGTCCAGCATCTTTCAGGAAGGACTGGAGACGAGACCAGGCGGCACGAGTGACCCTGCTGAGCGGGCCAAGCTGGCCGCCGCCGATCAGGGCCTCGAAGTCATCCTGGGTCAGCTCGTTCAGTGGGCAAGCCGGGGCGGCGCGCACGACCATGAGCGCGGCGGCCCAATAGCGCGCCCGCGTGCTGGGGCGCAAGCTCCGGTCGGCCACAAGCGCGAGCAGCCAACGGATGAGCCAGGCCAGGTTGTAGCGCGGCGAATTGGCGCTCAAGCGCTCGGGCGATGACGTTTCGGTAGCCCATCGGCGCAGGGCAGCGAGGGCGCCTGGTGCCGGCCTTGGCTCAAAGGCCGCTTCCAGGTAGGCGGAGAGTTGCTCCAGAACACGGTCGTACGCACCCAACATCGCCGCCGAGTCAGGCCGGTCATCTAGCGGCTGGGCTGTAAAGCGGCGCGAGTTGGGTGCTGCGGCGGTGATCGCTTGAGGCGATATCGGGCTGGCTGATTGCAGCGGTTGAGCTGTACTTATCCCGACCTGGAGCTCTTCCAGGAGTGGCCGGACCTGGTCGGCCGGCACGGAGGGCGAGTGCACCAAGCCAACGAGCAGCATAAGCTGCTGGTCGCTCAACACCTGGCGCAGGTCCAGACGCACATACGGGACAAGGCCGCTCGGGGTCACCCTCGGCACCCTAGCCTGGTCACAGAGATCGGTCAGGAGCGCGCGCGTGGATCGGGTCAGAGCCGCCGGACCGCTATTTTTTCCTTCAGAACGGGTGAGCTTCTCGCTGCTATCTAGGATCCGCTCGTCCAGCGCACGCGGCCGTGCCCGGAACTGAAGCGCAAGCAGGAGAAGCCTCGGCAGGCAGACCGGCCACAGCCAGTTGGCGCCGCGGCGACCACGACCGGGGAGGCGCAGCGGCATCTGGACGTTCTCCGGAAGGTCATCCCATATCCATTCGGCCAGGCGGCCGACCGGACCGGTCACGCACAGGCCGCCCAGGATCAGTCCAACCACGGCCCACGCCAGGACGTTTTCGCGCAAGCCAGCCGGCACGAGCGAGCGGCCCTGACCCAGCAACTGGCCGGCAAAGGTCTGCTTGAGTACTTGCAGATCCGTGAAGCGAAAGCCTTTCAGCCGGTGCACCGGGACGCTGAGCCGGCGCCGGTGCTGGGCCGGCACGCGCAAGTCGGGCAACGCCGTGACCAGGCCAGCAGCCTGCCAGGCTGACGCGGCTTCGAGCAGCAGCTGGCGATAGCGCCTGCGCGTGCCATAGGAGGGCGCGGCCCGGACCAGTTTCGTCCAGATGAACTGCCAGCCAGCGTCGTCCAGCCCCTCGGGGCGGCCGTCCGCATCCAGCATCAGGCCCGCATAGCGGCCCTCGTCGGCCAGCAGTCGGCGCAAGGTGCGGACGCCGCGCACGCGCAGGCGGGCGGGCAGCGCCGCAATCAGTTGATCCCATGGGGCTAGCGAAGTACGGGCCGCTTCGAGCGCATCGGCCATCACGGCGTTGTCGGCCAGCCCAGGTCTTGCGCCAGTTGTTCGCCGAGACGACGAAAAGCCTGCCAGAGCGCGCCGGGATCGGTCGCGGCGGGCTGATACGGGCCAAACAGCTCGCGGCCGGCGCTTTGGTGGCCGAGATTGGCGTTGCGAACATCGAAGTCGAGGCCTGCCGCCAACGTCTGTGTCTCCACCCAGTGCCGCCCGGCATGCCAGCGTGGAAATGGCACGCCGCAGGTCCCCAGACGGTGACGGATCTCGCCAACCGTGGCCGGAACCCGGGCGCCCGCCTCAATGAACGAGAAGGCCGGCGCCTGGCGACCTTCGGCCAGCACGGCCCGTAAGAGCGGCAGCAGGCAATCGGGCAACGGCACAATGCGGGCGGAAAACGTCCAGCGGTTGCCCTTGCTTTCGGGCAGCACCATCCACGGTACCAGCTGGCCGTTCCAGCGCGCGTCGAGGTCGAAGTCGCTGGCCACGCGCTTGCCGGCTTCCGAGATCCGGCAGCCGCAGAGCACCGACAGTCCATACAAAGCCAGCAAGGTCCGGGCATTGTGCAGGTCAACAGAATCAGCTGAAAACCTGGCGCGCTCGACCGCCCGAGCCAGGTAGCCCACGCACGCCTGCAGAACGTCGCGCCGCGGCAGGTAGGGCGAGCCAAAGCGGAGTTGGGGCAGAGCGGTTGGCTCGGCAGCGGGCATCGCGGGCAACCCGCCGAGGCGGGCAAGCTTGACGGCCACCTGGTGGGCCGCGGCCCGGTAGCGCTCAGCCAGCCGGTCAGCGTTCACCGTCAGGTAGAACAGGGGCACGCGCAGAGGCAACCGCCATTGGCCTGAAATGACACCAGCCAGGAGCGGATCAAGGCCCGCCTCGGCTTCGAACATGGCTCGGAACGCCGTCCGCAGCCGGCCCTCGGTCAGGGCCGGCCGATGCGGAAGGGCGGCTCGGAGGTAGCGCGTGGCGGCCTGGAGTGCCCGGTGGATTTCACGCTTCGTCACGCCGAGCACCGGCTGGCCAGGTGACCGCCGTCGCGCAAGCTCGCGCCACCAGGGGACGAGCGCCGCCGGCAGCGGCAGGAGCCAGATGGGACTGATTGGCTCGAAGAGGTCGGTCGCGCGTTCGGGATGCAGCGGCAGGCTGGAGATGGCCTCCGGCCAATAGGCAATGGCGTCATGCTCGGGCGAATACAAGGGGGGTGAAGCCGGACCGAAGCCCGCGGCCGGTGGCCAGGGACCGACGCAGACCGACGTCAACCAGTCGGCGCTGCGGCCGGTGAAGAACAGGGACAGCATCGCCGTGCGCAGTGCCAGGCGTGTCGTGTCGAGCGTCTCGAGGCTCACCGGGACCTGTCGCCCCGGCGCGTAAAGGACATACCGCAGCAGACCAGCCAGGTCGTTGGGGTGAGCGCAGTGCCATGCCGACGGATGGGCGTACTCCCGCATGACTGCCAGTTCCTCGCCGTATACCGGCGGCGCCAGCCGCGTGACCGCTTCATCCAGGGCCGCGCCAGGTGATACTGCGCGCCGCACAGCACGTTCCAACAGTTCCAGATGGCGGATGCGGAAGCGGTCGGGCGCCTCGTCACTCTCAGGCGGGTCGTCATCCGAGGTTTCCCAAGGCGCCGAACGGCGGGCGCGGGTCTGGCCCGTGCCCAGCCCGAGCGGCGCGCGGCTGGCGACGGCTTCGGCCCACTCGGGGTGCAGCAGGAGCCGGCAGCAATCGCGGAGGTAGCCCAGTTGCGTGCGCTCCGGCAGAGGCCGGCCGGGCTGGCGTTCGTAGTCGAGATTAAGCGCCACCTGCCGGAACTCGGCGGCCACGGCCCCAACGTCCCCCGCAATCAGCGCTGCTTCGAGCAGGGCCGCGTCGAGGCGGGGCAGGATGCGCTGGGCCGAGGTGGCCATGGCGTCCAAGGATTTTGCAGCCGCCGGCGTGCGCCGCCAGCCGGTGCGGGCCAGCGCCGCAACCAGGCCTTGTTGCAGATCGGTAGCCACCAGCCGGTAGGCCGGCGCCTGGGCTAGGCCGTGGTGCACGTCGAAGAGCAGGTTGTGGTTTGGACGCGGCCGGCGGTTTAATTCGGCATACTCCGGTTGGTCAGCAAGGGCCTGAAGTGCCGAGGCGATGGCGCTCAGAAGCGGCGTGAAATCGTCGCGTCCGGCTCGCCGAGCAAAGGCGCGTGCCAGGGCGCATGGCCAAGAGAGTTCATGGCCAGGAGCGGAGAGCGCCAAGCTAAGTAATTCACCATAAGGACTTCCAAGGCGCAGGACGTCGAGGCTGCCAGGAACGGCGACCGCCTCTGCCAGCACCTTGAGGTGCGCCGAGACCTGGGCCTCTGGCGGCAGTGCACTGTCGGGAAGGAAACTCAGATCGTATGCTACTCCTACTAACGCAACCATATGACGTCGATGACGGCACGAACTTTGGCTCTATCCTAGCGAGGTTGTGATTGAATGGGGTTGAATAGGCTGGAATACGCCTTTTTTAGCGGTAATCGTGGCGCAGTCCAATGGCCCAGCTTCCATACCACACAGCCGGGCGGAGTGTTTATGTCCACTTAAAGCGCCAGGCCGCCTAACCGGCGGCCTGTCACTCAGCTGTTCAATTGCAGGCCTGAATTCACGCAAGGCGCCCGACGGCAGTGCGCCCCTATGAGGTAAGCCTGCATACCGCACGGCTAACTCGCTCGAGCGTGTCGGCCATTCTCGCTATACTGTCATCGGACCCAGTCAATGCGCCCGAGACTCCTACATTCCCGGTGGCCCTAAAAAGGGGGTGCGGTCACGCAAGGACCTCACGGCCAAGAAACCGAAGCTCAAACGCGGACGGCCTTCCCGAAAGGATCCAGCAGCAAGGCGGCGCGCCCAGCAAAGTGTGCGCCTGCAAGCCAAGCTTGCCGCCCTGTTCATGTATCGCTATCTATTTGTGAAACATCACCTGACCGAGGCCGAGCGCAAAGTATTGCATCCCATTACCCGCGGACTGCCGCACCTGCGCATACTGCGCGAGATCATGGATGAGGTGTACCGGCTTTTCGATCGGCGTTGCCGCACCGAGACCGCCCTGGCGAAACTCGCCCACCTGCGGGCGCGCGTCCAACGCTTTCAGCAGGTCGGCCAGACGCTCCAACCGCTGTTCTCCGCCAACTTGGAAAAGG
>JADZEK010000114.1 GCA_020850595.1 Anaerolineales bacterium | reverse complement strand
TCATTCGCGCCGCGCTCGCCCAGGCCGGCGTCGCGCCCGCCGCCATCGGCTATGTCGAAGCGCACGGCACCGGCACCGCGCTGGGCGACCCCATCGAAATGCAGGCGCTGGCCGCCGCCCTGGCTGACGGCCGCGGCGCTGACCAGCCGCTGTGGGTCGGCTCGGTCAAGACCAACCTGGGCCACCTGGAGGCCGCCGCCGGCATGGCCGGGCTGATCAAGACCGTCCTGGCCCTCCAACACCAAGCTATTCCTGCTCATCTGCATTTTCAGACCCCCTCGCCCCACATCCCCTGGGCCGACCTGCCCGTGTCCATCCCCACCGCCACCCGGCCCTGGCCCGCGTCACCCGGTGCGCGCCTGGCCGGTGTCAGTGCCTTTGGCCTCAGCGGCACCAACGCCCACGTGGTGCTGGCGGAGGCCCCGCTCGCCGGGCCACAGCCAGACGCCCAACCTGCCGGCCCCGCTCGCTCGCGTCACCTGCTGCGCCTCTCGGCCCGCGCCCCGGCGGCCCTTCAGCAGTTGGCCCAGCGTTGGGCCGGCTTCCTCGCCGCCCATCCAGACCTGCCTCTGGCCGATGTGTGCGCCGCCGCCGCGCGCCGCACCCATTTTGATCACCGCCTGGCGCTCACCGTCGCGACCCTGGCCGACGCGCATGAGCAACTCACCGCGTTTGCGCTGGCCGAGTTGCCCGAAACGTCCGGGCGCGGCCGGCCCGCAGCGGCGAAAGCCCCGCGCCTCGCCTTCCTCTTCTCAGGCCAGGGCGCGCAGCTTGCCGGCCTGGGGCGTCAACTCTATGCCACCCAGCCCACGTTCGGCCGCGCCCTCGACCGCTGCGCCGATATCCTCCAGCCGCTGCTCGATCAGCCGCTCCTCACCTTGCTCTACGGCCCCGCCGACAGCGCCGCCCTGCTCGCCCAAACTCGTTATGCGCAGCCCGTGCTGTTCGCGCTCGAATGGGCGCTGGCGGAAATGTGGCAAAGCTTGGGCGTCGCGCCCAGCGCGCTGCTGGGTCACAGCCTGGGTGAGTACGTGGCCGCGTGCCGGGCCGGCGTCTTCAGTTTAGAAGCCGCCTTGCGCCTCGTCGTGGCCCGCGGCCAACTCATGGAGACCACCGGTCCTGGAGCGATGCTCGCCGCCTTTGCCCCGCCCGACCGCCTGGCCCCCCTGCTGGCCCCCCACGCCCTCACCGTCTCCATTGCCGCGCTCAACGGCCCCTCGGAAACCGTGCTGGCCGGTCAGCCCGAGGCCGTGGAGGCCGTCCGCCGCGCCCTCAGCGCCCAGGGCCTTTCCAGCCGCCTGCTCCCCGTGCGCTACGCCTTCCACTCGCCGCTCCTCGACCCCGTGCTCGACCCGCTGGCCCAAGCCGCCGCCGAGGTAGACTACCAGCCGCCGCAACTGACCGTCATCGCCAACCTCACCGGCGCGCCCGCGGCCGACGGCGACCTGATCACCCCGGCCTATTGGCGTCGGCAAGCGCGTGCGCCGGTCCTGTTTGGCCCCGGCCTACAGGCGCTGCTGGCCGCCGGCTTCACCACCTTCATCGAGATCGGCCCGCAATCCACGCTGCTTCGGCTGGGCCGGCGCTTGCCCGAGGCCGAGCAAGCCCTCTGGCTGCCCACGCTCGACCCCGCGCGCGACGACTGGACACAGCTCCTGGACAGCCTCGGCCGCCTGTACGTCGCCGGCGTCGCCGTGGATTGGCCGCCGTTCGATCCGGCTGACGAACCACGCCGCCGCCTCGCGCTCCCCACCTATCCCTTCCAGCGCGAGCGCTACTGGTTCAAGTCGAAACCTGTCCTGCCCGCTCTCGAGCCGCCCGCTCGGCGCACACTGCTGGGCACGCGCCTCCGTTCCCCGGTCATGTCGGCCGCCGTCTTTGAAGCCGTGAACAGCGCGGCCTCCCCCGCGTTCCTCGCCGACCATCGCATTGGGCCGACTGTCGTCATGCCCGGCGCAGGCTATGCCGTGCTGATGTTGGCCGCGGCGCGCCAGGTGTTCCCTGCCCGCGCCGTTGAGCTTAGCGATATGCAGTTCGTCGGAGCTATGCTGCTGCCCGACGGCCACGCCTGCGCGACGCAAGTGATCGTCACCCCCGCCGGCCCTGACGCCGCCCGCCTGCAAGTGTATAGCCGGCCGGAGCCGGCCCCCGACGACACGCCGTGGACCCTGCACGCCCAGGCGACCGCGGGCCTATTGGCGGCTGCGCCTCCCGTCGCTCCCCTGCCCTCCGTCGAAGCCCTCGCTGTGCGCTGCCCGCGGCTGGTTACCGG
This sequence comes from Anaerolineales bacterium, assembly GCA_020850595.1. Lineage (GTDB taxonomy): Bacteria > Chloroflexota > Anaerolineae > Anaerolineales > UBA6663 > JADZEK01. Next base: position 3,892 of record JADZEK010000114.1, on the reverse strand, counting down.
CGCTGACTTCTACGCGCAAGCTGCTGAGCGCGGCCTGAACTTTGGCCCCCACTTTCGCTGGCTCACACAGCTCTGGTGTGGCACGGATGAAACCCTCGGCGAGCTTCGCCCCGCGCCGCCGCTGACTCTGCCCGACGCCGTCCCGCTCCCGCCCGGCCTGCTCGATGCCTGTTTCCAGTTGCTCGCTGCCGCCGCTCCCCCCGGCCCCGCCCACTCCCTCGCCATCCCCGCCGGTTTTGGCCGCCTGCGTCTGCACCAGGCGGCCGACGGGCCGCTTTGGGGCCATGCGCGCCTGAACCCCCTCAATGGCCCTGACCCGCGCGCCCTCGTCGGCGACGTGCAGATTTTTGGAGCGCATGGGCCGGTGCTCACGCTCGAAGCCGTGCGCCTCACGCATGTGCCCCGCCGCGCCCTCGTCCTCGACGAGGTCCGCCGCGACTGGCTGTACGAACTCGCCTGGACGCCGGTCGAGCCGCCCGCTGCGCCCGCGCCCGCGGAGTCATCCGCCGGCGCGTGGCTGATCCTGAGCGACCAGGGCGGCCACGGCGAACAGTTACAACAGTTGTTGGCCGAGCGCGGCCAACCCAGCGTGTTGCTCTTCCCTGCCGACGCCCTCCGCGCCGCCGGCAGCCACCGCTGGTGGGTCGCGCCCGAGCGGCCTGAGGACTTCGCGCGCGTGCTGCGCGCGGCCCTGCCGCCCGGCGAAACCTGGCGCGGCGCCGTCTACCTCTGGGGCCTTGACACCTCAGTGTCCGCTGGTGACCACCTCGCCGACGACCAGGCGCGCCTCCTCGCCGGCGCGCTCCACCTCGCCCAGGCCCTGGCCGCTGCCCCCGGCGCTCCTCGCCTCTGGCTCGTAACCGCGGACGCCCAGGCGCTCGCTGCCGCGCCGTCGAGCCGCCCGCCCGTACCCGCGACGTTGTGGGGTTTCGGCCGCGCGCTGGCCGTCGAGCACGCCGAGTTGTGGGGCGGCCTGATTGATTTAGACCCCGATCGGCCGGACGCCTACGCCGCTGAGCTTCTGAGTGAATTGCTGGCTCCCTCCGCCGACCGCCAGGTCGCCTACCGGCGCGGGCAGCGTTATGCCGCGCGCCTCGTGCGCTCTTCCGAGCTCGCTCAGCCCGTTCCTGCCCGGCCGTTGCGCCTGCGCGCCGACGGCGCCTACCTCATCACTGGCGGTCTGGGCGGCCTGGGCCTGGCGCTGGCGCGGCGGTTAGCCGAACGCGGCGCGCGCCACCTGGCGCTCGTCGGCCGCCACGCTCCCTCTGCGGCGGCCCGCGCCGCCCTCCAAGCCCTTGAGGCCCTCAACGTTCAGGTGCTCGTCCTGCCCGCCGACGTGGCCGATGAAGCTGAAGTGGCGGCCGTGCTTGCTCAGGTGTCTCAGGCGTTGCCTCCGCTGCGCGGTATCTTCCATGCCGCCGGTGTCCTCGATGACGGCGTCCTGACCCGGCAAACGTGGCCGCGCTTTGCCGAGGTCTTGCGGCCCAAGCTGGCCGGCGCTTGGAACTTGCATCGCCTTACCCGCGCTATTCCCCTGGACTGCTTCGTGCTATTCTCATCGGCGGCGGCGCTCCTGGGGTCGCCCGGCCAGGCTGGCTACGCCGCGGCCAACGCCTTTCTCGACGCGCTCGCCCATCAGCGCCGCGCCGACGGGCTTCCCGCGCTCAGCCTCAATTGGGGGCCGTGGGCCGGCGCCGGCCTGGCGCGTCTCACCGACAATGCGCGGCGCTGGGCCGCCATTGGCCTGGCCCCCATTGACCTGACCGCCGGGCTAGACACGCTCGAATTTCTGCTCGGGCAGCCCGCTTCCGCCCAGGTGGCGGTCCTGCCGGTAGATTGGCCGCGGTTCGCCCGGCAGTTCCCGGCCGGCGTCGCGCCGCTCCTCACCGACGTCGCCGGGCCGCCGGCGCTGCCACCGGCGGCCGGCGAGGTCGCCGCGCAACGGGCGCTTGTAGCGCGTCTCCTGGCCGCCGCCCCCGACCGCCGCCTGGAGCTGCTGGTCGCCCATGTGCGTGAGCACGTGCTGGCAGTGCTCAACCTGCCGCCCGCCGCCGCGCCCAACTTGCATCAGGGCCTCTTCGAGCTTGGCATGGACTCGTTGACCGCGCTCGAAGTCCGCAACCATTTGCAGCACAGCCTGGGTCTGGCGCTCCCGGCGACGGTCGTCTTTGAGCACAGCACCCTGCTGGCGCTGGCGACTTACCTTCACGCCCAGTTGGCGCCGCCTCCGCCCGCGCCGGCGGCCCCCGGCGCTGATGCCCCAGACCCCGAACTGGCCCAACTGTTGGCCGAAGTCGAGGCGCTATCAGAAGGTGAAGTGGATCAGGCCCTGACTGACCTGACGGACAAGCCCGTTGAGGATCGGCCCACGGTATGAGTGATCTTTCTGCTCGGATTGCGAACCTCTCTCCCAAGAAGCGCGCCCTGCTAGAGTTGCGCCGCCAGGGCGCTCCCAGCGCTGACACGCCCGCTGAGCCGATCGCCATCGTCGGCCTCGGCTGCCGCTTCCCCGGCGGCGTGGATGGGCCGGAGAGCTACTGGCGTCTCCTGCGCGACGGCGTGGATGCCATCACCGAAGTGCCGCCCGACCGCTGGGACATCAACGCCTACTTCGATCCCGACCCCGACGCGCCCGGCAAGATGTACACCCGCTGGGGTGGTTTCATCCGCGGAGTTGATCTGTTCGACCCGCAGTTCTTCGGCATCACCCCGCGCGAAGCCGTCTCGCTCGACCCGCAGCAGCGCCTCTTGCTCGAGGTCGCCTGGGAGACCCTCGAGCACGCCGGCCTGCCTCCCGATCAACTCGTCGGCACCAAGACCGGCGTCTTCGTCGGGATGATGACCAACGATTACGCCCAACTGAACATGCACGGCTACGACCCGGCGCGGGTGGATGTCTATAGCGGCTCGGGCGTGGATGCCAGCTTCGCCGCCGGCCGGCTCTCCTATGTGCTCGGCCTGCAAGGCCCCAGCCTGGTGGTCGAGACCGCCTGCTCCTCCGCCCTCGTCGCCATTCACCTGGCCTGCCAGAGCCTCCGCGCCGGCGAAAGCGATCTGGCCCTCGCGGGCGGGGTCAACCTCATCCTCTCGCCCGAAGCCACGCTCTACTCCTGCCGCATCCGCTCCATGGCCGCCGATGGCCGCTGCAAGACCTTTGACGCCCGCGCCGACGGCTACGTGCGCGGCGAAGGCTGCGGCGTGGTGGCCCTCAAGCGCCTCAGCGACGCCGCCCGCGACGGCGACCACCTCTGGGCCATCCTCCGCGGCTCGGCCATCAACCACGACGGCAAGAGCGGCGGCCTCACCGTGCCCAACGCCGCCGCCCAGCAGGCCGTCATCCGCGCCGCTGTTCGCAGTGCGGGCGTGGCCCCCGCCGCCATCAGTTACGTCGAAGCCCACGGCACCGGCACGCCCCTCGGCGACCCAATCGAGATCCGCGCCCTATGGTCCGTGCTGGGCGCGGGCCGCTCGCCATCGCAACCGCTGACGGTCGGCTCCGTCAAGACCAACTTCGGTCACCTCGAAGCCGCCGCCGGCATCGCCGGTTTCATCAAAACCGTCCTGGCGCTGCACCATCAAACCATTCCCGCGCACCTGCACCTGGCGACTCGCAACCCCTACATCGCCTGGGAGACCATGGCCATTCACCTTCCGTCTGCCGCGACGAGTTGGCCGGCCCCTGCCGGCCCGCGCCTGGCCGGTGTGAGTTCCTTCGGCTTGAGCGGCATGACCGCGCACCTCGTCTTGGAGGACGCCCCGCCGCCTGCCGCGCCGGTGGCCCCTCCCGGCCCCGCGTCCGCGCCGGTGCTGCTGGCGCTCTCGGCGCGCACGCCCGCCGCGCTGGCCGCGCTGGCTGCGCGTTACGCCGCCCTGCTGGCCGCGCCCGCCGCCC
>JADZEK010000113.1 GCA_020850595.1 Anaerolineales bacterium | reverse complement strand
GGGGCGCTGGCTGCTGCGCACGGGGCTCTTTGCCCGCGCCGTCTTTGTCGACTATGCCGCCGTGCAAGGGGCGGAGGCGCTGGGGGTGGCGATCAGCACCATTGGCGCGGTCTTGGGCGAAGCGCTGCTTGACGCCGCGGCCGTGACCGCGGCGCTGACGCAAGCCCCGACCTTGCTCATTCTCGACAACCTGGAGGCGATCCAGCCCGCGCCCCTGCGTGAACTGCTCGACGCCGCCGCCACTTGGTCGACCACGGGGGAAACCCGGCTGCTGCTCACCAGCCGTGCGCCTGAGTTTAACCATCCCGCCTACCAGGTCGAGGGTACCTTGAAACACCGTCGTCTGAGCCTGAGCGGCCTGGGCAGCGCCGCCTGTCCCGACGACGCGCTGGCTTGGTTTAGCGCGCGCTATTGGTTGCCTCCGGCGCCCACCGTACGCCCGCCCAGCCGGGCGGAGCTGATGAGCCTCTTTGACGGCGTCGCCTTTCACCCCCTCTCCATCGCCGTGCTCGTTGGGCTACTCAAAAAGGAGCGGGCCGGCCAGCTTGCAGACCGCCTTTCCGCCATTCTCGCCACCGCGGCGCCGGCCGGTCCTGTGGCCGAGGGCACCCCGCACAGCCTGGTCGCCTCGCTGCAACTCTCACTCGAACGGCTGGATGACGCGGCCCGCCACGCCGTGCGCCGCCTGGGGATCTTTCAGGGTGGGACCTTTGAGACTAGGTTGCTTGAAATTACCGAACTGGACGCCAGCCAATGGCCTGCCCTGCGTCGCCAACTTGAAAGCGCCGCCCTGATCGAAGCCGAGGTTGTGCCGGGCGTCAACCCACCCTTTCTGCGCTTCCACCCCACCCTCGCCCCCCTGCTTTGGGCGCAGCTTGACGGGACAGAACAGGGGGCCTTGACCACCGCCCACCGTCGACGCTACTATGCGTTGGCAGGTTATCTCTACAATCAAGACACACCAAATCCCGAGCAAGCCCGCGCCATTGCCCGCCGCGAATTGCCCAACCTGCTCTACGCCGTAGATGGTGCGCTGGCGGCGGGGGAGGACTTTGCGATCGACTTTGTAAATTCGGTTAACAAATTTCTGCGCTTCTTCGGCCTGAACCGCGTGGCCGCCGACCTCAACGAGCGCGTCGTGAGCGACGCCGGGCCAGACGTCTGGTTCCTGGCTCAGTCCAACCAGGGCAAACAACTGCTGGATGTAGGGCGCATCGCCGAATCCATCCCCCTTTTTACCCAGATCCTGGAGCGCCTCGGCGACGCCCCCAGCTATCAACGGGCGGTGTCCCTAAGTATGCTGGGTCGCTGCTATGCGGCCGGTGGGCGTCCCGACCTGGCGGCGACGCACTACAGGGAGAGCATTGCTGTCACTGAGCAGTTGGCACAGGACGATGGGGTCAAGCGCCACCGCAGCATTCTCCACACCGATCTCGCCGATGTGCTGTGCGACCAGGGGTACTTTGGCGAGGCGCGGGCCAATTATGAGGCTGGCTTAAAGATTGATAACGAGTTAAATGATTTGTGCGGCCAAGGTGTTATCCTCGGCCAACTGGGCACGCTGGCTATGCAGGAAGGCAACCTGGCCGAAGCGGTACAACGCTACCACGTCGCGCTCGACCTCTTCCGCCGCCTCAACGAACCGGCCAGCGAAGCAGTTGTCCAGCATCAGCTTGGCATGGCATTCCAAACAGCAGAGCAGTGGGAGCAAGCTGAGCAGCACTACCGCGAGTCAGCCCGGTTGAAAGAGCAATTAGGGGATTTGGCTGCTGTTGCGCGAACCTGGAACAACCTGGCCCTCGTGACCGAAAACGCTGGCAAGGTGGCGGCGGCTGAGGGGTGGTATCGCAAGGCGATTGCAGGAATGCAAAATCCACCTTCGGGTGATCGTGGAGCAAAATGTCTCAGCAACCTCGCCGGCCTGCTCCAACGCCAACCGGGACGGCTGGCCGAAGCGCGGGGGCTGGCCGAAGAGGCGTTGGCGATCAACCAGACCCTCGACCCGGGCGCCGCCGAAATCTGGAAAACCTACAATATTCTGGCAAAGATTGCCGAGCAGGAAGGGCAGGCGGCTGCGGCGGTGGCCTATCGGCGGCAGTCGCGGGCGGCCAAGCGTGCCTTTGCCGGGACGCTGTATGAAATGCGGTGGCATGTAGACGTGATCGGCGGGGCGTGGCAGGCAATTCATGCTCCCAGCACACGAACCGCCTTTGACACGGTTTTGACAAAGCGGGAAGCCAACGGCTGGACCGCGCTCGTCAACGCCGTCCGCCAGCTTCTCGCCGGCGAACGGGACGCGGATACCCTTTGTGATCCGCTTGACCTTGAGGATGCCATGATCGTCGAAACGATCCTCGCCGCCCTGGCCGATCCCGCTGTCCTGGATGCCCTGTTGCCCCAGGAAAAAGATAGCGTAGGCATGCCGCCAGGACGCGCTGCATAGCCATGCCACCAGTCAACGTTGGGACGCCGAGCGTCCGCTCGACACACCCACGCAGCGCGTGGGTGCGAGATAAGGAGAATGTATGAATCCATTTCATCTGTTGATCGAACTGCTCCTGACCGCTGGGCGGTTGCGGGCGACTTGGTACGGCCAGTCGGCGCTGACGCCAGTAGGGACGCAGGAATGGCCCTTGGCGCCGGGGGCGTTGGTGGGCGGGCTGCCGGCCAGCTTCACCATCGACCTGCTTCCACTGCTGGCCGAGGTCACGGCGGGCGTGTGGGCCGAGGAGAACGCCTTCGCCCAGGCCGATGAACTCCTGCCCCTACGCGATCTGCTTGCGCCGGCGGATTTCAGCACCCTCGCCACGGTGCTCTTTGACCTGCTCTGGCAAGAGGCGCTAATGAATGTTGATTTTGGGCTGGAGAAGGGCCTCCCGCAGAAGGCGTGGAGCGACCCTGATCGACGGTTGGTGCGGGTCTGGTTTGCCACCAACCGCCAGCCGCGCGACCCGGCTAACATCAGCCAGGGGTTTGACAGCGCCCAATCCACGGAGGCGCTTACCTATGGCCTCTGCCATGTCTTTATTCCCAAAAGCCACTGCCCCGGCTCGCTGGGCAGCCCCTGGTGGCGGCGCTTGATCCGCCTGGCCGCCGATGATCGCCTGGCGCTCCGTTCAATCGAGGGGCTGGCCCACGACCAGTTTTGGGCCAACCTGGCCGGGAAGTTGCAAAGCTGGTGGGCGCCGGGCGAGCGCAACCTCTTTGTGCTCATTCACGGCTACAATGTCGGCTTTGGCGAGGCCGCTATCCGCGCCGCCCAGATCGGCTATGATCTCAAGGTGCCGGGCGAGATGGCCTTCTTCAGTTGGCCCTCGCGCGGCACACCGCTCCTCTACGCGGCCGATGAAGCGACGATTGAAGCCAGCGTCGCCGCTATCACCTACTTCCTGCGCGAAATGGTCGCCAACGCCGGCGC
>JADZEK010000112.1 GCA_020850595.1 Anaerolineales bacterium | reverse complement strand
GTTCGTCGCCCCCTTCGTGTAATTCGTGCTAATTCGTGGCTAAGATTCTCCCAGCCCGCGCCGTGGTGCGGCGTACCCTCAGCCGCTACCACGGCCCATTTGTGCCCATCTGTCACCGCGGCGCGTGAACGCCCAGCCCCCTGGTTGTTGCCTCATCCGCCTAACTTGGCCGCTGACTGACCGGCCCCGTGTGCCGGTTCGTCGCCCCCTTCGTGTAATTCGTGCTAATTCGTGGCTAAGATTCTCCCAGCCCGCGCCGTGGTGCGGCGTACCCTCAGCCGCTACCACGGCCCATTTGTGCCCATCTGTCACCGCGGCGCGGGAGTGCGAATGAGCCTGAGCGTTGACCTTCTCCCAACGCCAACGACTGCTAGCGGCTCAACCCTCACCACGCCCCCATTCGTGCTTATTCGTGGCAAAAATCCCGTTCTTACCTCAAGAAAGCCTCCGGCAGTCCGCCGTCCACCGTGATCACCTGGCCGGTCGTCTTGGCGAAGGCGCGGCTGGTCAGCAGGTAGGCCGCCTCGGCCTGGTCGGCCAGCGTGATCGGCGCCTTGGTCAGCGTGCGCTGGGCGTAAAAGTCGGCCAGCTTAGCCCGCAGCGCCTCCGTGCTCTCCTCCTCGCTGAAGGCGAGCTTGTACTTCGCCAGCGAGCTGATCACCCGCTCACGCGGGAACATGCTGCTGCCCTCCACCACCGTGGCCGGGGCCAGCCCGTTCACGCGCACCAGCGGGGCCAGTTCCACCGCCAGCTCGCGCACCAGGTGGTTGGCCGCCGCCTTGCTCGTGTCGTAGGCCACCGAGCCGCCCTTGGCCACGGCCGCGTTCACGCTGGTGGTCAGCACCAGGCTGCCCTTCAGCCCCTGCGCCTGCCAGATGGCGCGCGCCTCGTCGGCCACCAGGTAGCCGCCGGTCACGTTGATGGCGTAGGTCAGCCCCCACTGCTCGTCGCGGATGTGGCCGGTCTTGTCGGGCGAGGCGAAGATGCCGGCCGTGACAATGACGTTATCCAGCCCGCCGTAAGCCAGCACCACCTGGCGCAGCAGCGCCTGCACGCTGGCGCGGTCGGTCACGTCCACGCCCAGCCCAATGGCCGGGCCGCAGCCGCTCAGACCGGTGCCCGCCACGCCGATGCCGACGCCGTGCTTGGCGATCAACTCCTGCGCGGTGGCTTGGGCGGCTTCCGCCGACAGGTCGGCGCAGACCACGTGCGCGCCTTCCTGCGCCACGCGGTGGGCCGCCGCCTTGCCGATGCCGCTGCCCGCGCCGATCACCAGCACGACGTTGCGGGCCAGCTCCTTTTCCGGTGGCTGGCGCTTGAGCTTGGCCTCTTCAAGCAGCCAGTATTCGATGTCGAAGGCTTCCTGGCGCGGCAGCCCCTGATATTTACTGATGGCTTCCGAGGCGCGCATGACCTCGATCGCCAGCGAGTAGAACTCAGCCGTCACGCGGCTCTCGCTCTTGTTCTTGCCCCAGGCGATCAGCCCCACGCCGGGGATCAGGATCACGGTGGGGTTGGGGTCGCGCATGGCGGGCGAGGTGGGGCGCCGGCAGGCTTCGTAATAGGCGGCGTAGTCGGCGCGGTAGGCGGCCAGCCCGGCCTCCAGCTTGGCGACCAGCGCCGCGTAGTCTTCGGTCTGCGGGTCCCAATCCACATACAGCGGCTTGATCTTGGTCCGCAGGAAGTGGTCGGGGCAGCTTGTGCCCAGCTCGGCCAGCCGCGCCGCGTCGTGGCTGTTCACGAACTCCAGCACGCGCTCGGTCACGTGCACCGTGCCGATGAAGCGCCTGTGCTGCGACACCAGCCCGCGCAGCGTCGGCAGCAGCCGCGCCAGCAGGTCTTCGCGCGCGGCGGCGTCGAGCGCGGCGTACTTCTGCCCGCCGAACGTCCGCGGCCCCTTGTCGAACTGCTCGATGTAGCGCGCGGCCTGCTCGATCAGCGTCAGCGTCAGCTCATAGCAGGCGCGGTCGTCGTTGGCCCAGTTGATCAGCCCGTGCTGGCCCATGATCAGGCCCACGTACTCGGGGTGCGCGGCCAGCGCCTGCCGCATGATCAGCCCCAAATCGAAGCCGGGGCGCTGCCAGCCCACCCAGCCCACGCGCCCGCCGAACACCTCGCGCGTCAGGCGCTCCTGGTCGGCGCTGGCCGCGATGGCGATGGCCGACACCGGGTGCATGTGGTCCACGTGCTTATAGGGGATGAAGCCGTGTAGGGGCGTGTCAATCGAGGCGGCGGTGGCGTTCAGCCCGAAGGTGGCGTGGCGGTACATCTCCACCATGCCGTCTTCAATAGGCGTCTTCGGCCCCTTGACTGCGGCCCGCTCGTACAGCCCCTCCAGCCCCAGGAACTTGCTCATGTACAGCGAGGCGAAGTTGGCGCGGGTGGCCGTGCGCAGGTCGCCGCCGGAGCCTTTGACCCACAGCACCTCCACGCTTTCGCCGGTCAGCGGGTCGCTTTCAGTTAGCTTGGCGGAGGTGTTGCCGCCGCCGGTGTTGGTGATGCGCTGGTCAGCTCCGAGCTGGTTGCTGCGGTAGCGCAGCCGTTCCACCGGGTCGAGCTTGTCCGCCGCGGCCGTGTCCCACAGGTAGTTCACGTGCTTGAAGTCAGATTGATCCATGTCCTAAAGTACCGTTGTGCCCCAGAGAAAATGATTAACCGCGCTGCGCCAGCACGGTGCGTTCGTAGCTGCGAATGTCGTCCATGAACTGCGCCCCGATGGGCGCGCCCTGCGTCAGGCAGAACTGGTCCCACACCGCGCCCGCCGGCAGGGTCTTGATCGCCTCCAGCACGGCCAGCCGCCCGGTGTAGTCGCCGCTTTGCTCCAGCGCGCACAGCTCCTGGCGCGGCTCGAGCATGGCCAGCAGCAGCGCCCGCAGCGTGCTGCGCGCGCCGATGACCCAGGCGGCCACGCGGTTGATGCTGGCGTCGAAGTAGTCTAGCCCCAGGTGTGTGCGGCCCAGGAACCCGCCGCGCACCAATTCCTGCGTGATCGCCAGCAGGTCATCGGTCTGCGTCACTACGTGATCGCTGTCCCAGCGCACGCCGCGGCTGACGTGCAGCAGGATTTCCGGCAGGTAGTTGAGCACCGACGAGATCTTGTCGGCGATGCTCTCGGTCGGGTGGAAGTGCCCGGCGTCCAGGCACAGCATCACCTGCCGGCTGACGGCGTAGCCCAGGTAGAACTCGTGCGAGCCGACCACGTAGCTCTCCGAGCCTAGCCCGAACAGCTTGGGCTCCACCGCGTCGCGGTTGTGGGCCGGGTCCAGCTTCTCGGCCAGCACCTCATCCAGGGCCGTCAGCAGGCGCGCGCGCGGCGATTGGCGGTCTACCGGCGTGTCCTTGAAGCCATCGGGAATCCAGATGTTGGTGATGGCCGGGGTGCCCAGCGTCTGCCCAAAACTCGCGCCGATGTGGCGGCAGGCGATGCAGTGGTCAATCCAGAACTGGCGGATGCCGGCGTCGGCGTGCGACAGCGTGAAGCCGCTGGCCGCCAGCGGGTGCGAGAACAGGGTGGGGTTGAAGTCCAGCCCGCGGCCGTCGGCCTTGGCCCAGTCGCGCCAGGCGCTGAAGTGCTCGGGTAGCAGCGCGTTGCGCTCGACCTTGCGCCCGCCGGTCTCGGCGTAGCTGGCGTGCAGGTTGGCGCGGTGCTGGCCGGGGATCAGGCGGAAGGCCAAATCCAGGTCGGCGCGCAGCTCGTCGCCGGTGCGGGCGCGGCCGGGGTAATTGCCGGTGGTGGCGATGCCGCCGCTCAGGCCTTCGCCCGTGTTCTCCAGGCCGAGCACGTCGTCGCCCTGCCAGCATTGCAGGCTGAGGGCGACGCCCGCGATGGCGGCCAGCGCCGCCTCGGTATCCACGCCCTGGGCGGCATATTGCTCGCGCGCCAGGGCATAGGCGTCCAGCAAGTTACGTTCAGATGGGTTGTGGCTCACCGCAGCTCCTCCGCCGATGGGGGCGTTGATGCAGATGATGATGGTGTGGCCGGGCGGCGCGGGCGGAGGGTCAGCCGAGGGGCTGCCAGCGCTCAGCGCCGGCCGGGCAGGTTGCGTGGTGGGGTCGCGAGGCTGATCTTAGCACACTTGCGGCGGAGGGATTAACGGTGGACACTGGTAGGATGAGCGCCACATGCCTCCCGGCCGTCAACCGTTGAGAACTCCCTCGGCCCGTGCAAAAAACAAATCGAACTGCCACAAAGCATTGTCACTGGTCCGAAACAGCGGGTCGCACAGATCAATGGTCATGAAGCCCCGCGCGTTCAGGTAAGCGCACAACTCATAGTATTTCAAGCTGTCGGGATTCAATCTGAAGTTGTAGGCCTCGATAATCAACAGACTGGTGTCGGTCAAAGCCTGCCGCGCCCCCTCCAAAATAGGCACTTCAAACCCGTGCGTATCCAGTTTGATCAGATACGGCGGCTGCAAGCGGCGTTCGGCCACGAGCGTATCAATGGTCGTGACCGGCACTCGGATGGTTGGCACCTCCAGCGGCGTATGCGAGGCCAGCCCGCCGAACGGTTCCCTGGCGTCGAAGTAGATTTCTCCGACGGTGTCGCCCGCCGCCGTCAACACGTAATCAACCCGAGAGGTTTCTTGCTGAAAGCGCCGCAGGTCAGCCGCGTGCACGGTATTGGCTTCGATCAGCAGGCAATGGGCTTCTGGAAAATACGGCCGGGCCACGCGGGTCCATTGGCCGGTCGAAGCCCCCACATCTATGAGCGTGTTCACGGCCAAGCCACGGCGGCTCACGCGCGCCAGGGCGTCTTGCAGCCCAAGCCCTTGGGGTGTGGCAAAGGCCGAGGCCGTCTTTGGCCGGCGCGAGATGCGATAGCCCAAAGGCTCAAGCAGGCGATTGATGACTCGACCAAGGGCGCGCTGCATGTTGTTCACTTATCCTTCATGGCCGTTGGTGGGCTGGGCGCAAACCGCTGCGCGTCGAGGTTGTGCAGCGGTTGCGGATTATCTGGCCGTGAGTTGGCGATTATAGGCGAATTGTCAGCTTACAGCCGCCCCGCCACGGCCTTCGTCAGCGCCAAGAGCTGCGCCTTCAAGTCGTCCGTCACCGTCACCTGCCCGCCGAGCGTCACGCTGAAGGCGTGCGGCCCATAGGCCACGTTGTAGCCTGCCGCGCGCTGCGTGGTCGTCCAGAACACATCTGGCCCCAGGTCCACGTCGCTCTCCTGGGTCATGTTGTCCTCCACCTCGGACTGGCCCGCCTCAATTGGCGCCGCCGGCCCAGGGCCGGCAGGCAGTTAGATACTACCACTACGGCAGGTTCCGGGGGGAGTTGCGGTTAGGCCCGGCAGCCGGAAGTACTAGCCGCGGCCCTTGGGGGATGCCGGCGGCAGCCACACGCTCACCTGGCTCGGTTGCACGGCGGCGGCGGCGGTGTCGGCCAACTGCGCCGTCACCTGCTCCAGCGCCACCTCATCCCGCAGGGCGCTGCCAAACGCCGCGATCACCTGCGCCGCGTCGTACTTGCGGCGGTAAAAGCGCCGGTCAATGAAATTCTGTACCCGCCGCCGCAGCGGGCCGAACAGCGCCGCGATCAGCAGCGTCGAGATCACGTTCACCAGCGCGTTCTGGCTGTGGCCCGTCAGTGGGCGCACCAGCTGCTCCAGCATCACCACCGCGCCGAAATAGGCCAGCGCCAGCAGCCCGGTCAGCACGCCGTAGACCAGCGTGCGCCGCAGGATCACCTCGATGTCCCACAGCCGATAGCGCAGGATCGCCACCGCCAGGCACACGGTGAAGGCGGGGAAAGCCAGGACATTCACGTTTTGCAGCGTGGAGTCTTTCAGTATGCCCAGTTGGTCGTCGGGCACGCCCAGCAGGATGGCGAACACCCCGGCAAACACCGGCGCGAAACACAGCACGGCCAGCAGCAGCCCGGCCAGCCCCCACATGAACTGCGCCCGGCTCACCGCGTCGCGCTGGGTGAACAGGGAGTGCACCAGGCTGAGCAGGGTCAGGAGGAAGAACACCCCCGTCAGCCCAAAGCCGACCTCGGCCCGCAGCCCGAACACGGCGGTGAGCAGCCAAAAGATGGTGAAGGGGAGGACGCCCAGCCACGGAAAGCGCGCCAGCAGCCGCTTGGGGCGGGGGAACGTCAGGGAGAGCAGGAACAGGCTCGGCCCGATCAGGATGCCGAAGATCCAGTAGGAATAGAAGGCGGCGACCCACCAGACCGCGCTGACCTGCGTCGTCGGGCCGTCGGGCACCAGCGCGCTGAGGGCATTGGCAAACAGCACCGCCGCCAGCAGCAGCAGCGCCCAGCCAGCCGGCTCAGCGGGCCGCTGCCAGAAGACGAACAGCGCGATCAGCAGCATCAGCAGCGGCATCAGCCCGTTGAGGAGAGCCGGCACCGTGCCGAAGTTGTAGCGCAGCAGCGCGCCGGCCGTCCAGGCCTTGAGCGGCACGGCCAGCGTCAGCCGCGCGCTGCCGCGCTGGACCACATAGGGCACCGTCCGGCCTACCTGCCAGCCGTCGCTCAGGTTGGACCCCAGCAGCCCCGGCGCCACGGCCACGCCCGCGATCTCGATCAGCTCGTCGCCCGGCTCAATGGGCGACGGCCCGCCCAGCACGTTCTGGTCGAAGACGACGCTGTTCGAGTCGAACTCATCGCCGGAATTGTAGGTCCAGCCTTCGGTCGGCAGCGCGGCGCGGTAGGCAATCTGCGCGGCGCTGCCGGCGATGAGCGCCAGCGCGAACAGCAGGACGGCCCAGGCGGCGAGCGGGCGGCGTTCGGTTGTGGACGGAGAGCGGATCTGCATTCAATACCTTGGGCGCGGCCCAGCCGGGGCCGTTTTCACCTGCTCTCATCTTACCCGGCCGGCGTTCAGTCAGCGTTACGAACACCGTTACGGCGGGAATTTGCGCGGACCGGACTTTCCCTTGAGTTCCCTCGATTCCCCGGCCTTTTGTTGTGTCACGCGGCCGGTACCATGAACTCATAGCTCCCCGCCCCCACTACCACCACTACTTCTCCCGCCTCGGCACGCACGGCGGTCACGCCCGCCGCCTGCGCTAGCGGCTGACCGCCTTCGGTCACCGCGGCCGGGTCGGCGACGGGCAGCCGCACCTCGCCCGTAGTGTTGGGCGGCAAGGTCACGCTCACCACCAGCCCGGCCGGGATGCGCCGCCAGCCGCTGGCCGCCGGGCCATAGGGCGTGCGGTGCTCGGCCCGCGCGTGCGTCAGCGAGCCGCCGGGGCGCGGCCGGAACAGCAGGCGCGCATAGCCGGGCGCGGCCGGGTTCAGCCCGGCGATCACCCGGTACATCCAATCGCCGATGGCGCCGAAGGAGTAGTGGTTAAACGAGTTGGCATGCGGCGACTGAAAGCTGCCGTCGGGCTTGATGTTGTCCCAGCGTTCCCAACTGGTGGTCGCGCCCAGCTTCACCGCGTAGAGCCAGGACGGGTAGGTCTCTTGCTCCAGCAGGGCGTAGGCCACGTCGGTGTAGCCGTGGTCGCTCAGCACGTGGCACAGCAGCGCGGTGCCGATGAAACCGGTGCTCAGGTGATTCCCGCGCCGGCGGATGTCGTCGGCCAGGCGGCGCGCGGCCTGGGCCACCTGCGCGGGCGGCAGCAGCCCAAAGTGCAGCGCCAGCACATAGGCGGTCTGGCTGTTCGGCCCCACGCGCCCGCTGGGCGTGACAAACTCATGGTTGAAGGCCGCGCGCGCGCCCGCGGCCAGCGCGGCGTAGCGCTCGGCATCGGCGGCGCGGCCCAGCACGCGCGCGGCCTGCGCCATCAGCCCGGCGCTGTGCGCAAAGTAGGCCGTGGCAATCAGCGGCACGTCGGTCACCGGGTTGGGGAACTGCGGGTCGGGCGCTTCCACCGCCAGCCAGTCGCCAAAGCTGAAGCCGTTATCCCACACCAGCCGGGCGCCGGTCTGCGCGCGGATGAAGTCTACCCAGGCCGCCATGCTGGCGAACTGCTCGGCCAGGATGCGCACGTCGCCATACAGCTCATACAGCCGCCACGGGCCGATCACGGCCGCGTCGCCCCAGCCGGTGGCGCCCGCCCCGCGCCCCACGTCCGGCACGCAGAACGGCACTGAGCCGTCGGGGTATTGGTCGGCGGCCAGGTCGCGCAGCCACTTGGTGAAGAAGGCGGCCACATCCATGTTGAAGGCCGCCGTGGGCAGGAACACCTGCGCGTCGCCCGTCCAGCCCAGGCGTTCGTCGCGCTGCGGGCAGTCGGTGGGCACATCCAGGAAGTTGCTCTTTTGCCCCCAGACGATGTTGTGCTGGAGCTGGTTGAGCAGGAGATGCGAGCAGGTGAAGCTCCCAGTCACCGGCAGGTCGGAGTGCACCACCACGGCGAGCAGGTCGTCGGCCGTCAGGTCGCCGGGCCAGCCGCGCACCCAGGCGTAGCGGAAGCCCATGAAGGTGAACTGCGGCTCGTAGACCTCCTCGCCCTCGCCCTTGAGCGTGTAGGTCAGCGTTTGCAGCGCCTCGCGGATGTTGGCGAGGTAGAAGTGACCCTGCTGGTCGAGCACCTCCGCGTGGCGGATGGTGATGGTCGCGCCCGCCGGGCCGCGCACGCGCAGCCGCAGCCAGCCCACCAGGTTTTGCCCAAAGTCCACCAGCGTGCCCTCGCCCGCCGGGTTGGGCCAAATCTTCACCGGCCGCAGCACTTCCTGCCGCCGCACGGGCAGGTTGTCTTGCCCCACCAGCGGCGGCTGCGGCTCGCTCACCACCCGCACCGGCTGCCAGCCCTCGGCGGCGTACTCGGGCGTGCTCCAGCCCGGCCGCTCCAGCCGCGCGTCATACGTCTCGCCGTCGTAGATGTCGGAGAGCACGGTTGGCCCCGTGGCGGCCTGCCAGGTCTCATCCGTGCCCACCACCTGCACGCGCCCGTCGGCGTAGGTGATGACGACCTGCGCCCGCAGCGCCAGCGGCCCTTTGTAGCCGGGGGCGCTCTTGCTGCCGCCCACGCGTCCGCGGTACCAGCCCTCGGCCAGCGTGGCCCCCAGCACGTTGCGGCCCGCCCGCAGCCGCGCGGTGATGTCGAAGGTCTGGTATTGGCGGCGAAAGTTGTAGGCCGTCCAGCCGGGGGTGAAGAGCCAATCGCTCACCGGCGCGCCGTTCAGCTCCAGCGCATACAGCCCGAGCGCGGTGGCGTAGACGCGGGCGTGCGCGACCGGGCCGCTGACCTCGAACGAGCCGCGCACCAGCGGGCAGGGGGCGGCCACCGCCGGTTCCGGGGTGATGTAGGCGGCCGTCCAGCCGGCCTCGCCCAGCAGCCCCAGCTCCCACGTGGCGGCTTCGCTCCATTCCGACGCCGCGCCGGCCTCGTCCCACACGCGCACCTGCCAGCGCACCCGCTGCCGCGCCGCGAGCGGCGGCCCGCCGTACTCCACCTGCGTGGATTGCGCGGTCTCCACCCGGCCGCTGTCCCACAGCGCCGCGCCGGCGCTCGTCGCCGAAATCTGGTAGGCGCTCTGGCGCGTGCCGCGCCGGTCAGTCGTTATCTGCCAGGCCAGGCGCGGCCGGGGCGTATCGAGGCCCAGAGGGTTGGTGAGATACTCGCAGGTGAGGCCGGTGACGGTCAACATGGTCAGTTCACAGTCTTTCGCTAAAAGGGGAAGCGCGCGGCGCGCAGCCGACGCGTGTTTGTGTAGGTGCAGCCAGATCGGTTTCGGCGCGGTTACGCGCTCTCGGCCCTGCCTTTTTTTCTTTACTCGATCTTAGGCGGCGCGGCTTGCAGGCGGGCGGCGGCCTCGGCCACAGTGCTGGTCTCGCCGCTCAGCACCATGGTCAGCGCTAGCAGCCCGGCCAGCGTGTCTTCGGTGACGGGGCTGAGGCGCGCCGGGCCGGGCAAGCGCTCGGCAATCAACTCGCGCAGCAGCGGCAGGTGGTGGGCCAGCCCGCCGGAGTAGACCAGCCGCGCCCAGTCCTGCGCCGGGGCCAGGCGGCGGGCGCAGGTCTGGTAGTTGTCGGCCATGTTGCGCAGCGCCGCGCGGAACAGGTGTCCGGCGCTCAGGTTGTCGGTGTGGATGTTGGTGATCGCCCCTCGGCTGCCAACCGGGCTGGGGAAGAAGGCCAAATCCACTTGCAGGTCGGTCTCGCCCACGGCCACGGCCGCCTGGTGCAGGTAGGGCCACGGGTCGGCCGGGCCGCCCAGCTCGGTGAGCAGCGCCAGCAGCACGCTCAGCGCCCGCCCGGCCGGGATGTGCGTGATGGTGTTGACGAAGCCGCCGCCCAGGCCGGGCCGGGTCTGGTAATCGCCCAGCGCCAGCGCGGTGGAAGGGCGGCTGACCTGGCTGCCGGTGGAGATGTTGAGCGACAGTTCGTCCGGGCCGACGCCCGCGCCCACCAGCGCGCACTGTTGGTCGCCCACCGCGGCGTAGACGGGCAGGGCGCGGCCGGCCACCTCCACCGTGCCGACGGCGGTGCGAAAATCCGCCAGCCGCGGCCAGTGCACGCCGCCCAGGCCCAGGCGCAGGAAAAGATCGTCCGGCCAGCCGCCGGTCTCCAGGTCGAGCAGGCCCACGGCGCTGGTCGGGTCCATGACCGGGGGCGCGGCGCACAGGGCGGCGGGCACGTATTCCAGCAGCGTGGCGGCGTAGGGCGGTTCGGCCGCGCCCTCCGGCAGTTCGCCTTGCCGCGCCAGCCAGTACAGGTAGCTGAGGATGATGCCCGGCCGCACCTCTTGCCCCAGGCGGCGGCGGTCGTGCGGCGTTAGGCGCGCCAGCAGTTGATCGTACCAACTCCCGCCGCCGGGGGCGGGCAGCGTGAGGCGCTGGTCGCGCCAGGAGAGGTAGGCCGACCGCGCCTCCCCGCGCGGGCCGGTGAGCACCAGGCCCGACATCTGCCCGCACAGGATCACCCCCGCGCATTCGGGCGCGTGCGGGGCCAGCTCGGCCAGCAGGCTGCGCACCGCGCCCACGATGGCGGCCGGGTCAAGCTCCACCCAGTGAGCGGGGCGACCGGGCAGCGGCTCGGGGAACGGGCGGCGGCGGATGTGCGCCACGCGCCGCGCGCGCGGGTAGACCAGGGCCGCCTTGATGGCTGACGTGCCCAGGTCAATGGCGATATAGGCCGGGTCGGGCATCTGGGGCGGCGGCGCCCTAGAACGAGTTGAAGGTGTTGGAGGGCGGCAGCCGCAGGTTCAACTGATTCTCCAGCGCGTCAACGGCGGCCTTGGCCTCGGCTAGCCCGGTGTTGGTGACCTGCCGGTAGGCTTTGATGGCCTCGATCTTGTTGCCCTTGCGCAGCCACGCGGCCACGGCCTGCAGGGCCGGGTCTACGCCGGTCGGCGCCACGTATTTAAGCTGGAGGTGGTTCATCACAAACTCCAGCCGGCGCTCCAGCTCGCTGACGCGCGCCTGGAGCTCATTGATGCGGGTGGCTTCTTCCTGGCTCATGCCCATGCTGGTTGCGCTCCTATGGGGTTAGTTCTGCCGCCAGATGACGGGGAACATGGCGTCGTCGTTGAGCAGGTCGCCAACCTTCAGGCTCTTGAAGTAGGCCTCGGGTAATAAGCTCTGCTGGCCGTTGAAGGTCATGCCGTCGGGCATGTACCCGGCCGTCATGGCCCGGCGCGGGCGCGGGGTCATGTTCACGCCCGCGCCGTGGGCGATCATGCTGTTGTGGAAGATTAGGCTGCCGGCCGGGCAGGGGGCGGGCACGGCCTCGATCTTCTTCCACTGCGGGTAGGCCTTGAACAGGCTGCCCACGTTCACGTCAATATCCACCAGCTCGAAGCGCGCCTCCCGCTGGGTGCCGGGCAAGTACCACAGGCAGCCGTTCGCCAGCGTGGCGTCATCCAGCGCCACCCACATGTTCACCGCGTCACGCGAGTAGAACGACCAGAAAGGGTCGTCGAAGTGCAGGGCGGTGTGATTGCTGTAGGGCTGCTTGACCAGGGCCTGATCTTGCCAGACGCGCACGGCGCTGACGCCGGTGAGCCGCCCGACCCATTCGCCCAGCACCGGATGGGCGATGAGCTTCATCATCTCCGGGTGCAGGTCGCGCAGGTTGAGGCACTGCGTGAAGACCTGGGCGTAGAAGGTGTCGGGGTCGCTCTGGTTGTTGAGGCTGTCGCTGGCGAGGCGGCGCCGAATAGACTCCTCGGTGACGGCGCGCCAGTGCTCCAACTCGGCGGCGTCGAGGAAGCCTTCGAGGACGACGAAGCCCTGCTCGCGGTATTGGCGGATAAGCGCCTCACTGATGTCGGTGCGCATGGCGTGATGCTCCTGGGGTAAAGGCCGCTGAGGCCGACGATGTGATTGGGGCGAAGTATAGCCTGGGACGGCGCGGAGGGGGAGGTCGGAGGTCAGAGGACCGCGGTAGGCAGCGTGGGACTTTGGCCACGAATGCGCGCGACGCGCGCGGCCGGTGGCGGCGCGGTGGGCGGGTGCGGAGACGGCATACGCCCACCGGGCAGGGTGCTGCCCAAACATAAAAGGTCCGCCGCGACGAGAGTGTCACGGCGGACCGTTCTTCTTCTCTTTCTTTGCTCTCTTTTCTTTACGCCTCGGCCCCCACCAGCGTCAGCGCCTTGCGCACGGCGGCCCCGGCGTCGGGCGCGAAGCCGTCGGCGCCGATCCGGTCGGCTACGTCCTGGTTCAACGGCGCCCCGCCCACCAGCACCTTCACATTCTCGCGCAGGCCGGCGGCCTTGAGGGCCTTGATGACGGCCACCATGTTGGGCATGGTCGTGGTCAGCAGCGCCGAGAGGCCGATCAGGTCGGCCCCGGCGCGCACCGCCTCCACGAAGGCGGCGGGCGTCACATCCACCCCCAGGTCTACCACCTTGAAGCCCGAACCTTCCATCATCAGGCCGACCAGGTTCTTGCCCACGTCGTGCAGGTCGCCCTTCACCGTGCCGATGATGATGGTGTACTTCGGCTCCAGGCCCGCCCCGCTCAAGGCCGGGCGCAGCAGCTCCACGCCGGCCTTCATGGCGCGCGCCGCGACCAGCATCTCCGGCACGAAGCACGCGCCGGTCTCAAACTGCTGGCCGACCTCGCCCATGGCCGGGATCAGCCCCTCCTGCAAAATCTGTTCGGCGGGCGCGCCGGCCGCCAGCGCCGCGCCCACCAACTGTTCCACCTCGGCCTGTTCCCCCGCCACCACCGCCGCCCTGAGCGCGTTATAGTCTGTCATGGTCGTGTCCTTTGAGTGCTGCCTAAGTGTGCGCCGCCAGCCACTCGATCAATTCGTCGGCCTGCTGCGGCGTGTCGAGCGTCAGGTTGAACAGCACGCCCTCGGGCTTCAGCTCGTGGTAGTGCTGCTTGATGTCGTCCACGCTCCAATCATACAGGTACAACCCCTTGCCCGCCGCCTGAATCTTGTGCAGCAGGTCCATCCACTCGAAGGTCTTCGGCTGGCCGTCGCCCGGCACCCACTGGATGGCGTCAATCTTCTTGAAGGCGAGGATGTCGTCCATGTGGTGCAGCGCGCTCGGGCCGTCGAAGTGGTAGATGGTGTGGTCGAGGTACTCGAACTCTTCTTCCAGCGCGGGCAGGATGAAGCGCCGCGCATGTTTGACGCTGAACAAGCAGATCACGTCGCACTCGGTGGTGGCGAAGCGCTGCTCGCAGTAGGCCGAGAGCCAGCTGTACGTGCCGCGCTCGGCCATGCGGCCCGCCTCGTAGACCCCTTCGTACACCGGGGCGTACAGCGCGCGCACCTGGCGCATGGCCTCGTCCAGCTCGGCGGCGTGGTCAATGGCGTCGAAGCACATCTCCTGCGTGCCGCGCAGCCCGCGAATGGCGTCCATGTTGGTGTGCATGTCGAGCGTGCTGAGGATGTACTTGCCCGCGCCCTGCGCCGCCGCCAGCCGGATGAACTTGAGCAGTTCGGGCCAGGGCGTGCCGGGGGTCTCATCCAGCGCCAGCCGGACCTTGTTCCAGTCGGTGACGATGGGCGTGGTCCAGGAGGTCTCGTCGTCTTCGGCGTAGGTCAGCGGCGCGCCCATGAAGGCGGCCATCTGGTCAGGGCCGAACCAGCAGTCCATGCTGGGCACCGCCTCCCCGGCGAAGTAGGTGTTGGCGGCCCAGTGCTCAAAGCGCGCCAGCGCTGCGGCGTAGTCGCCGCCCGAACGGGTGAGCAGCGAGGGGCGTTTGACCGGGTGGGCGGGGTCTTTGGGCGCCCAGGCCACGACCACCGGCCGGTCAATGATTTGGTGGTCCCAATAGGCGCGCCAGTAGGTCTGGGCGCGCTCCATGTCAGGCTTATACAGAAGTTCCATGCCAGGCTCCGCAGGCGAGTTAAGACGATTTAGCGATCACCCGTAAGGGGGCGACCGCCGCCAGTGCCCGCTATGCTGGTGCAGGCCGGCGCGCCCCGCTAGTGATAAATGTAATCGGATTGGAAGGATTAACCTAACGGCGGCGGCGGTTACTCCGCTTCAGCCACGATGTGCAGGGTCTGGCTCCAGCCGGCCGGGCCGCCGTGCTGGCCGGGCAGGCCGAGCGTCATCAGCGTGTAGCCGGTGGCGCGCTGGACTTCCACGCCGTCGCGGTTGCTCACCCGATAAACCAGCCCAGAATGCAGCCCGCGCAGCGGGGCGGTGGGCCGGAACGCCCCCGCCCGGTAATCGTGGACGACGATGGAGTAGACCGCCTCGCGCCCGTCGGCCGCGACGTACTCGATGACCGACGCGCCGTGCGCCTCCACGCGCTGCAGGCGGTAGAGTGCGCCGTCCTGGATGATAGGCCGCAGCCGCTTGTAAAAGGCGATGTAGCGGGCATACTCGGCCAACTCGGCCTCGTCCAGCTCGTTCAGCGCCGTGCCGATGCCCAGCGCCCCGCGCATAGCTACGTCGAAGCGCAGGCGCAGCGCAGCGGCGCGCTGGGTGAAGCCGTTGAAGCTGTGCGTCACCCAGGCTTCCATGGCGCGGGCCGGGTAGGCCAGGCTGAAGCCCTCTTGAATGCGCACCCGGTCAAGCGCATCGGTATTGTCGCTGGCCCACACCTGATCCACGCGGCCGAGGATGCCCAGGTCTACCCGCCCGCCGCCGCCCGAGCAGCTCTGGATGTCGAGCGCCGGGTGTTTGGCCCGCAGCCGGTCCATGATGCCGTAGACGCCCGCCACGTGCGCCAGCCACAGCGCTTGCCCGGCCGCCGACCCCGGTTCGCTGGCCAGGCGGTTCATGTCCCACTTGTAAAAGGCAATCTGGTAGCGCGTGACCAGCGCGTCGAGCACGCTAAAGATGTGCTCCACGACCTCCGGCCGGCCGAAGTCCAAGATCAGTTGGTGGCGAGACTCGGTGCGCGGGCGGCCGGGGAAGTGCAGCACCCAGTCGGGGTGGGCGCGGTAGAGGTCGGAGTCGGGGTTGATCATCTCCGGCTCGACCCACAGGCCGAACTTCATGCCCAGGCGGTGCACCTCGGCCACCAGCGCTTCCAGCCCGTCGGGGAAGGCGTCGGGCCGCACGAACCAGTCGCCCAGCCCGGCGTGGTCGTCGCGCCGCGCCCCGAACCAGCCGTCGTCCACGCAGAACAGCTCGACCCCCATCGCGGCGGCTTTTTGGGCCAGCGCGGCCTGCCCGGCGTAGCTGAGGTTGAAGGTCGTGGCTTCCCAACTGTTGTAGAGCACCGGGCGGTAGGCCGGGCGCGCGCTCGGCGCGGGCAGCACGCGCTCGCGGGCGAAGGCGTGCAGCCGGCGGCTGGCCCCGCCCCAGCCGTCGCCGCACACGCCGCACACCAGCGCCGGCGTCGCATGGCGCTGGCCGGGCGCGAGCACGAGCTGAAAATCGAATGGGTTGTATCCGGCGTGGACGCGCAGGTGCCAGGTGGGCAGTTGCTCAAAGGCAAGCTGCCACGCGCCGCTGTAGGCCAGCGCGCCGAAATAGACCGTGCCGCTGTCTTCCGCGGCCTGCCCCGGCGCGTTGAGCAGGAAGACCGGGTTGGCGCGGTGGCCGGTTTGCAGGCTGCGGCTTTCCAGCACCAGCGTGCCGGCCGAGAGGCGGCGGCGCTCCTGGGTGTACTCACGCGCCCACGCGCCGGTCAGGCTGGTCAGCTCGGTAGCGCCCTGCGGCAGGTGCAGGCTGGCGAAGCCCACCGCGTCGAACGTCACCGGGTGCGGGCCGAGGTTCTCCAGCTCTAGCCAGCGCTCCAGCAGGTCGTGCTCGGGCGTGAGGCGGTAGCAGGCCGTGACGGCCAAGGGCTGCACCGGGTCCACCAGGCGCACACGCAGCGTCTCGCGCGGGGTTTCATTGCGCACCGGCTGGCCGTGCGCGGGGGCCAGCCCGGGTTCCGCATCCATCACGACGGCGTGGGAGGCATACCGCAGCCGCAGGTCGCGGATAGGCAGATGCGCGGCCTCGCCGGGGGCGAGCGGCTGGGCCAGGGCCGGGAAGTTGGCCTTGAGCGTCACGCCGTGCGTGGACACGTCGCCGAAGGTGAGGACTTCCTCCGGGCGGAATTGGACGGTGAGGCTGAAGCCTACCTCGTGCGGCCAGGGGAACGGGCCGTCGGCGCGGTCGGCCGGGCCGGCGTCGGCCGGGCGCAGGCCCCAGCCCAGGTGGACGAGGCGGCCCTCCGCGTCCACGCGCAGGGCGTAGTAGCTGTGCGCGGTGTGCAGGTTGAAGGTTCTGGTAGCGGGTTCGAAGTGGATCATGGGTGTCTCACAGGCGAGGGGCGGTGTCCCTCGCGGCTAAATCACAGTAAAATAGTCCGATATTCGGCGTAGAGCAGGCGGGCGGCGGCCGGACCCGTTTTTCACGAGGAAGCTTGGACATGGACATTCGCGTGTCAACCGAGCAGGGCCGGGTGCCGGTCACCGTGCTGCATCTGAGCGGCGATGTGGACGTGACCAGCTATGAGCAGCTTCAGGCGGCGGCCGAGCAGGCTTACGCGGGGGGCGCGCGCTATCTGCTGCTCGACCTGACCCACGTCGGCTATGTCAGCAGCGCCGGCATCCGCGCCATCAACCACATTTTCTACCTCGTGCGCGCCCAAGTGCCCGAGGAGAGCGACGAGGCCATCCGCCCGGGGGTGGAGGCGGGCACGTTCACCTCGGCCCTGCTCAAGCTGCTCAACCCCAACCCGCGTGTGACCGAGGCCCTGCACATTACGGGCGTTGATATGTTCCTGCAAATCCACAACGACCTGGCCGAGGCGGTCGCCTCCTTCTAACCAAACCCACCCAGCCCCACCCCCACCTGGGCCGGTCAGGCGCAGCCCTCCACGGGCGGCACGCTGTGGCCCTGCTGCGCGCTGAGCTGGGCGGCCTCGATGACGCCGATGACGCGCCGCGCCTGCTCGGGTGTGACGGCCAACGCCTCGCCGAAGAGCAGGTGGTCGGCCACGGTGCGGTAATACTCGCTGCTGCCGTAGCTGGGCAGCGTCACCTTCACCGTGCTCTCCTGCCGGAAGCCGTTGACGTAGGAGATCAGGGTCAGCGTGTCGCCGCCGTGCCGCTCGATGGCGCCCTGCGTGCCGTTGATGCGCCACAGCGGGCGGCTAGAAGCGCTGATGTGCGAGATGAGGAAGTCGGCCGCGCAGCCGTTGGCGAAGCGCATAGTCACCTGGCCGAAGTCTTCGTTGGTCACCGCGTTCCATACGCGCTTCTGGAAGTTGCCGTTCAGTTGGGTGAGCGGGGCGGGCACCAGGTTCAAAATCCAGTCAATGTAGTGCGCGCCCCAGTCATGCATCACCCCGCCGCTGATGGCCTTGTCGCTGCGCCACCAGAAACCGGGGTGGGCGTAGCTCGCCAGGCCGCACTCGATGTGGAACACCTCGCCGATCAGGCCCTGGTCAATCAGCGCGCGCATGGTCAGGTAGTCACCGTCCCAGCGCCGGTTGTGGAACAGGCTGAGCATCAGGCCGCGCCCGTGGGCCGTGGCGATCATCTCGTTGGCCTCGGCCACGGTCAGGCTAAAGGGCTTCTCCAGCACCACGTGCTTCCCCGCATTAAGAATGTGCAGCGTGGCCGGCGCGTGCTGGTTGTGCGGCAGGATGTTGACCACCAGGTCCAGGCCGGGCAGGGCCAGCATGTCGTCCAGCGCGGTGTAATAGCCCGCCAGGCCGGGCAGCTCGCTCCGGGCGGCTTCCACGCGCGCCGGGTTGGCGTCGCACATGGCGACGGCCTCCAGGCCGGGCGTGGCGTTGATCCACCCGGCGTGCCCTTTGCCCATGTTGAACAGCGGGCCGTAGCCCAGCAGGCCGCATTTGATGGTGCGCGTGGGCGCTTCGGCCCCGGCGCTCCAGGCCACGGCGCGCAGCAGCAGCTTGCGGAACTCGGGGTGCTTCCAGGCCTGGGCGGTGTGGCCGTTGGCCAGGTAAGCCACGCGGCCCGCGCCGTAGTCGCGCACATAGGCCATCGGGTGCTGCTTGCCCTGCCATTGCGTCTGCGCCAGCACGGTCACGCGCGCCGGGTCGAAATTTTGCAGGTGATACATCTCGTCGAAGACGCTGAAGTCGGGCACGCGCGTCGTCAGGTAGTGGTCTTTCTTGACCAACTCCACCTTGAACTCGTGGTGCTCGGGGTGCCAGGCGAACTCGCCGCCCAGCATCTCCACGAAGGCGCGGCTGCCGCGGAAGCAGTCGGCCGCGGCGTGCACGCCCACGAAGCCGCCGCCGCCCCGCACGAAGTTGAGCAGGCCCGCCTCGCGCGCCGGGGTCAGGTCATCCACAAAGCCGGTGGCGTAGAGCACCACGGCCGCGTATTGGCCGCCGGGCAGCGCCGCCAGCGCGTCGAGGTCGCGCGTCAGCTCCAGCTCGAAACGGCCGTCGCGCGCCAGCATTTCGCTGAGGATCTTTCCGCCGGCCTGGGTGGGGTGATACTCCGGGCCGCCATAGACGTACAGCACCTTCTTCATCGGCAGGCTCTCCCTGAACAGCGCCGCGGCCGCCTGGCCTGTGGCGCTGCCTAACTTCCCGGCCCCGGCGGAGTCGGGGGATGGCTGACATGCTAGTCGGCTGGCTGAAGGGTGTGGGCGTTGGCTGGGTGCGCTGGCGCTGGTGAGGCCCAGCGTGGTGATCAAAGATAATTATACGCCTGCCCGCGCCGGCCTAGCCGATCTCGGCCACGCGCACCGGCCGGCCCTCGGCCAGCGAGCGCTTAGCCGCCAGGCCGATCACCACGGCCGCGCGGCCGTCGGCCCCGCTCACCGGCGCGGGCCGGCCCTGCTGCACGGCCGCCACGAAGGCTTGCAGCTCGGCCACCAGCGCCTCGCCGTAGCGCTCGAGGAAAAAGTAGAGCGGCTTGGCGGCGTGCCGGCCGCGGCCGTCGCTCACCATCACGTTGTCTATCTCCACGTTGCGGGTGGTCACTTGCCCGCCCGCGCCGAAAACTTCCACGCGCTGATCGTAGCCATAGACGGCGCGGCGGCTGTTGTCAATCGTGCCCAGCGCGCCGCTGGCGAAGCGCAGCACCGTCACGGCCGTGTCAATGTCGCCCAGCGCCCCAATGGCCGGGTCTACCAGCACCGCGCCGGTGGCGTGCGCCTCCACCACCTCGCCCAGCAGGTGGCGGGCCAGGTCGAAATCGTGAATGGCCATGTCGAGGAACAGGCCGCCCGAGCCGCGCAGGTAGTCGAGCGAAGGCGGGGCCGGGTCGCGGCTGGTGATGCGCAGCAGGTGCGGCGCGCCGATCTCGCCGGCCGTCACGGCCGCCGCCAGCCGGCGCACGTGCGGGTCGAAGCGGCGGTTGAAGCCGATCTGGAGCGTCACGCCGGCCTGCGCGGCGGCGGCCAGCGCCTGGTCGGTGCGCGCCAGGTCAAAGTCAATCGGCTTTTCGCAGAAGATGTGCTTGCCCGCGGCGGCGGCCTCCGCGATCAGCCGCGCGTGCGTGTCGGTTGGCGTGCAGATCACCACCGCCGTAATGGCCGAGTCGGCTAGCAACTCGCGGTAGTCAGCGCTGACGCGCGGCGTGCCCAGGCGCTCGGCCAGCGCGGCGGCGGCGGGCAGGTTCACATCGGCCACGGCCGCCAGGCGCGCGCCTGGCACAAAGCGCGCCAGGTTCTCGGCGTGGCGCGCGCCGATGCGGCCCGTGCCGATGACGGCCACGGAGAGGGGGGCGGAACCAGTCATGAGTGAGGTGACCTTGGCGGTGGTATCCGGCGAACGGTGGGCAACGATGACCCTATTGTACTGTTATTGGCGGCGTGGCCTACTCGGGCCAGGGCGCGCCGGCCTGCATCGCCTGTCCGTACTCGGCCAGCCGGTCGTCCTCAATGCCCCGGATGTCGGCTAAGAAGGGGAAGTCATCTGGGGTGACGGCCAGCCGCGCCAGGGGCCGCACCGGCGTCAGGCTGGCGAGCTGCGGCACGCGCACCTCATACGGGCCGGAGCGCAGCGGCGGCTGGTTGACGAAGGTCTCCCCAGGCAGCAGATAGACCGTGCCCGCCCGCCACGGCCGCTGCTGCAGGGCCTCCCGGCTGATGCCGAACACATAGCGCGGCGGGCCGGCCTGCCCGGCGGCATCCACCAACTGGATACAGGCGTTGGTGGTGGTCAAGGCGTAGCGCGTCCGGTCCACGACGGCGAAAAACATCGCCCACAAACCGTCGCGGGCGGCGTACACAGCCGTCTGCGCGCCGAATTCCATCAGGTCGTGCGACCGGCGCGGCTCGAATAGGCGGATGTCGGGGTCGCCCGTGCCGTGCAGCACCACGCCGTGCTGGTCGGCCAGATAACATAGGAACTGCCACTTGGGGGCGGGCAGGGCGTAATCAATCGGGGCCTGCGGCCCGGCGGCCGCGGCCTGCGCCAGCAGTTGGTCAAAAGCCGCTTGCGTTTGCGCCGCCAGCTCGGCTTCCGGGCGGCTCAGCCAATAATCGGGGAGCTGCATGGTGGCCCTTCCTTTCCTTACTCATCCCGGGCTGGATCAGCCCGCCCCGCGCCGGGCCGAGTTGGCCGGCGGGGCGATTGCGCATAAGATACCCCGCTCGCCAACGGCGCTGCTCCGGTTGACTATGCCGATCAGCGCTCCACGCAGCTAAGTGTACATCGGTGGCGGGCATTGGCCCAATGCGGGTTTGGGGTGTTCGGCGCAGCGACGCGGGAGACATCCATGGAGCCGATCACGGAGCCGACGAGCGCCTCAACAAACTTGCGCGCCGACCTGTGCCTGCTGCATGCGCCCAGCGTGTTCGACTTTCGGGAGCGCGACGACGTCCTGTTTGCCTACCTGAGCGACTCCGACAGCGTGAACATCACCTCGATCTTCGAGATGTATCCGCTGGGCTTCTTCTCCATCCGGCAGAAGCTGCGCGAGGCCGGGTTCGAGACCAAGATCGTCAACCTGGCCGCGCTGATGCTGATGCACCCGGCCCTGGACGTTGACCGGCTGCTGGCCCGGCTAGAAGCGCCCGTGTTTGGGATTGACCTGCACTGGATGGCCCACTGCCACGGCTCAATTGAAGTGGCCCGGCGGGTGCGCGCCATCCATCCCGAGGCGCTCATCATTTTTGGCGGCATTTCCGCCACGTACTACGCCCAGGAATTGATCCGTTACCCGTGCGTAGACGTGGTCGTGCAGGGCTACGACACCCTCGCGCCGCTCACGCTGCTCATGCAGGCCGTGCGCGCCGGGCAGCGCGACTTCCGGCGCATCCCCAATCTGCTCTACAAAGATCAGTCGGGCGCGGTCGCGGCCTCCGGCTTCACCCACAAGCCGGCGCGCAACTATAACGACGTGACCACCTCCTGGTCTGACTACCCGGCCCGCGCCGCCGCCTCGCCGCTGATCATGACCCTGCCAAATACGGGCTGCGCCCACGACTGCCCCTGGTGCGGCGGCTCGCGCTACGCCTACCGCCGCATGATGGGCGTGAACCGCACCCTGATCGCCAAAGACCACGCCCGCATTACGGCCGAACTGCGCTCGCTCGCTGACGCGGCCCGCCACACCTCGATCTATGCGCTGCAATGCTACTCGGAAACCAAAGACCGCCTGCATGCCTACCTGGAAGCGGTGAAAGAAATGGGGTACCAAAAGGTATTCTTTGAGCAATTCCACCTGACACCGCCGGAGACGCTGAAAAAGATGGCGGCGTCCACGTCCGCCTACATCATGCTCTCGCCCGAGTCGCACGATCCCGTCATCAGCCGCCTGGCCGGGCGCGGCACGTATACCATGGCCGAGCTGGAAGCCTGGATCCCGCGCGCCCTAGACGCCGGGATCGCCGGCATTTTCGTCTGGTTCTTCATTGGCATGCCCCGCCAGACGCCCGCCTCGGTCATGGAAACCGTGGCCTACTGTGAGCGCCTGATGCGGAAGTTTCGCCGGGCCAGGGTGCTGCCCCTGATCTGCCCGATGGTGCCCTTCCTCGACCCCGGTTCGCGCTTCTTTGAGGAACCCGAGAAGCACGGCTACCGCATCTTCCACCGCACGCTGGAGGAGCACCGGCAGGCGATGGTGGACCTGCGCTGGCACCGGCGGCTGAACTACGAGACGGAGTGGCTGTCGCGCCGCGAGATTGAGGCCGTGACCTATGCGGCCATTGCGCGTCTGGTCACCCTCAAGGGCGAGGTGGGCGTCTTGCCTCCCAATTTGTGCAAGGCCGTCCTGAGCATGATCGCCGAGACCCAGGCCCTGCTGTGCGAGGTGGATGACTGCCTGACGCAGCGTGGCGCTCTGCCCGCCGACCTGAAGGACACCGTGCGCGCCTACAACCGCAAAATCCTGGCCTATTCCAGCGACCAGATCATCCCGGCGCCCCGGCCGTTTGGCGGCCGCTGGTTTGATGATTTCACGGTGCCGCCCGCCATGCTCGCGCAGTGCAGCGCGGGCTGGGCCGGCGCGCCGCCGGGTTAGCCCGCTAGTTTGGCTCCACCGGCTGCCAGCCGGCCATCTCGCGGATGAGGGCCACCACCTCGCGTGTTGCCACCGTGTACAGCGCCTCGCCCTTCTCGGCCGTGGCTTTCTCCGGGTAGCCCAGCGCGCCGGTGCGGGTGTATTGATGGAACATCCGCACCACCTGCACGCGGCTGGGGCCGCTGGAGTCCGGCGTCCAAAAGGCGGAGTCGTAGTGAAAGTGCGCGCCGCGCGCGTCGGCCAGGCGCACCAGCTCCGGCCGAGTGCTGAGGATCATGCTCGTTTCCAGCTCGCAGGCGTGGGTCACCGCTTTCTGCTCCAGGGCCTCGATCTGGGCGATCTGCGGCGCGGCCAGGCTGAACCACGAGCCGAGCACCAGGAACAGGTCGCGCTCGGCCGCGTGCTTGAGCTGGACCTGATAGAGGGCGTTGCCCCCCGGCCCACCGTTGCCGCCGTGCGAGTTCAGCAGCAAGATGCGCCGGAAGCCGTGCTTGATCAGGCTTTCGACGATGTCCATGAGCAAGTGGGTGTAGTGGTCGTTGCTCACGCTGACGGCGCCGGGCAGCCCCAGGTGGTGGTCGGAAGCGCCGGCCCACAGCATGGGCAGGAACACGGCCAGGTCGCCCAACTCGGCCTCGGCCCGCCGGACGATCTCGCCGCCGATGAGTGAATCGGTCAGCAGGGGCAGGTGATGGCCGTGCTGCTCCAGCGAGCCGATCGGCACGACGACCACCTTGCCGGTGAGGTTCGGAATAGCGTTGGAGGTCTGTTCACCGTAATACATGCTTGGCTCCCTTCTCAGGCGCGCGCAAACACCGGGCCGCTTTGGGCGCGCGTCTGGAGCGCGTCCCAGTCGGGCGAGCCGTCGTCGGCGACCATTTCCAGGTGGGCGCCGCGCTCGTGAATGGGCAGGTTGCCGCGGTAGGCGTCGGTCCAGCATTGGTGGATATTGGCGTAGTAGCGCTTGCGGCCGTCGGGCCAGGCGATCGCCAGCAGCAGGCGCAGCTTGGGGTGCTCGTAGGGCGGGGCCATCTTGAACCGCAGCAGCGCGGCCTCATCCACCTCGACGCCCAGGCCGGGGCCGTCGGGCACGCGCACGTAGCCGCCCTGAATGGTGAGCGGGGTGGTCAGCAGGTCGTCGCTATACATGTTCAGGCAGTTGACGGCCGGCCACTGCGCCATCTCTAGCACCGCGCCCAACTGCGCCGACAGGGCGGTGGAGAGGCCGGTGCCTACCACCTGCAAGAAGAAGGGCTTATCGAAGGCCGCCGCCTGCGCCGCCGTTTGCAGTATGCCGGCGACCCCGCCGCCCACCACGAAGCCGTCGCAGACCTCGTCGCGGATGGCGCTGCGGAAGGGCGGGTCGCCATAGTGATGGGCAATGGGGTGCTTAATCTTGTGGCGCAGCAGCCGGTTGCCCTCCACGTCGCGCTGGAAGATGGGCGACTCGTATAGGCTGACGCGCTCGTAGGTGTCCAGCCGGGTGAGCACGGGCGCGGCGTTGCTCTCGTTCACCAGCATCTGGTTCCAGTCAATATCCAGGTGGTAGTGGGCGGGCGTCACCGCGCTGACCGCCTCGACCTGGGCGTAGATATCCCACCAGGGCCGCCCCTTGAGTTTGTGCGAGGTGTAGCCCTTGCTCACCGCCTCCTGGGCCTCGGCCGCCCAGTCCTCGGGCGACATGTCCACGTTCCACCAGGAGATGGGGCACCACTCGCGCACCTGGGGCAGGTTGAGCAGGCGATAGGCGGGCACGCCCAGTGCCTTGCCCACCAGGTCGTACAGGGCCATCTGCAAGCCGCAGCCGAGCGTGTCGTCGCCCAGGCAGTCGGCCGGGTTGCGGCCCTTGACTCGCGCCACGGCCTCCTCCGACACGCGGCCCCAGGTGTAGTGCAGCATGGTCTCGCCGTAGCCCACCAGGTCGGGCACGTCGGTGGTGACGCGCACGACCTCGCTGATGGTCCACTGGTATTGTTCGCGCGCGTTCCAGACCTGGCAGCGCGGCGTAAACGGCACGCTGACGGTCAGGCGTTCGACATCCGTGATGGTGAGCTTGAGGGTCATTTAGCGTCTCCAATGATGTTCCAGCCCGTCGCGGGCCTGCCAGCCCAAGACGGTCTTGAGCTTGCTAAAGTCAAACCGGCGCTGCGGCCGTTCCACGGCCACGTGGAAGAACTCCAGTGGGTTAGGCAGGCGGGGGATTTCCAGCGCGCGCCGCACAGCGCGGGCCGCGTCTTCCCACGAGATGAAGAAGGCGGCATCGGGGCTGCCGGGCAAGGCCGGGTCGGTCAGCCCGGCAAACAGCAGCACCGGCACCTCGCAGCCCTGGGTCTCGGCAAACACCCGGGCGATTTCGTGGCCGAGCGCCTTGGAGTGATAGTACAGGTAGTCGAACAAACGCGGCGGGGCGGCCTCGGTCAGGTCGTAGTCTCCGGCGTAGGCGGCGTTGACGATGGCCGGCCCCTCCACCATGAGCGGGCCGGTCTGCACAATGCGGCGGATGCCGTGCGCCTGGGCCGCGCGCAGGAGGTGATACATGCCCAGCGTGTTCACCTGAAACGCCCCCGGCGTGACCCAGCGCACCACCGCGCAGTTGACAATCGCATCCATGCCCTCGCAGGCGGCCAGCACCTGCGCCGGGTCGCGGATATCCACCACCTGATAAGTGTGCGGAGCGCCCAGCCAGGTGGGCAGCGGCGCGCCGAGCATTTGGGGTTTGGCCTCGGCGATGATGTCGGCGATGGGCCGCGCATCGGTCAGGCGCAGGCGGTAGGTCGCGGCCAGCTCGCGCGCCGTCACCGCGCCCAGCGGCCCGCCGGCCCCAAAGACCACCACGTTGCGGATGGGCCGGGAGGCCATCTCCGGCGGCGCGAGGACGGCTTGCCACGGGCGCGGGTCGGGCGGCTCCGTGGTTTCCGGCGCGCCTGGCCCCAGCGCGTGGCTGGGCGCGTAGCCGAATTCGGGCCGGGCGCTGTGGGCATCGGCTAGCTGGAGGTGGGCGCGCGACCCCGGCGCGGTGAGGTGAAAGACGTGCCAGTGGGGGGCGTCGGGGTCTTGGGGCTGAAATTTGAGCGCTTGTTGGAAGCCATGAATGGCGTCGTCGCGGTGCAGCCAGAACGGGTCAAACAGCCGGTCCGCTAGGCGCGCCTCGTCCACCACCTGGCCCAAGCGCAGGCAGATCGTCAACAACGGCCCGCGCCGGGTGTTGGCGGCCACGCCGACCTCCGCTAACCAGGCGCGCAACTGAGCTATGTCCGTGGACGGGCGCGGCCGCCACGCCTCGGTGATGCGCCAGTGCGCGGGCAGGCTCTCGAACAGGCGCAGCGTGCTGCCCAAGATCAGCCGCCGCACGCCGGCCTGTCGCGCGGCGTTGACCAGCACGTAGCTGCCCTGGGTCGCTCGGTCGAGGGCCAGGGTCTCGTCACCCGGCCTGGGCGCGATGGGGTCCAGGTGGAGGACGACTTCGCCGCCGCTGACGGCCGCGGCCACGGCGTCTGGGTCGCGCAGGTCGCCGCTGACGGCCTCCACGCCCTCCGGCGCGGGGGTCGAGAAGTGGTCGTCAAACAAGCGGACGCGCCAGTCGGCGCACAGGGCCGCCGCGAGCGTGCGGGCCAAGGGGCTGTCGCCGCCGGTGAGGAGGATCAGGCGCGCGGGCGCGGCGCTGTTCATCGAGCGGGCGGCTTCAGGCGCGCCGCGTCGCCGAGGTAATACAGGGCGGTCGAGGCCGGCGGCAGCATCACCTGGAAGTGGGTGGCCGCTTCGGCCACCGTCTGGCGCTCGAACAGGTCGTAGACGACCTCGGCCGGTCGCGGCAGGCGGAAGGTGCGCTCGCCCCCCGCCAGGGTGTGAACGGCCAACAAGTTGCGCGTCGCGTACAGCACGTCACCCTGTTCGTTGTACAGATGCACCCCGGCATAGCGGGCCAGGCCGCGCAAGACGGGCGCGGGTAGGTTGGGCGCGGCGACGTAAATGGAGGTCCAGTCAGGGAAGACTTTAACGCCGAAGCCGGGCCGGCAGCGCCCCTGCGCCAAGACGACGTTGCCCAGGCAAACGGCCTGATCGTCTTCGAGACAAAAGACCGGCCCCAGGCGGCTGTTGGTGCCCCAAGACAGGTCTTGGGGTAGGCCGCGGGTGATCGGGTGGCGATAGTCGGTCAGGTGCATGAGCGGCCCCCAGGGGATCTCGCTCTCGCCAAACAGGAACCCCGTCAGGTCGGTCATGTGGGCCGCCGAGAGATCATCTTCGATGTAGCCAGGGGCATAGACCCACACCGCCACGCGCTGATCGCGCTGGATCTGCCGCTGGAGCGCCCGCCGGCGGGCCTGATCGAGCCGGAAGGCGTTGAGGAAGAGATACAGCTTGTAGGGCGGCAGGCGGCCGTCAATGAAATCCTGCAGCAGATAAGTATCGCAAGGCGCGCCCAGGCGCGGCAGACCCCACAGCCGCTGCTGGAAGATCAGAGGCAGGTCTAGCTCGTTGCGCAGCGACTCGTAATAGAAGCTTTCATCATCCACCAGCACGGCGATCTCGGCGCTGGGCGCGCGCTCGAGGTGCAGCGAGAATTCGCCCAGTTCCTGAAAGCGTTTGAGCAAGGGCTGGAAGGCGGGTTCCCCCACCGGGTCTATGTGCGGCGTGGCCGGGTCGCCGCCCGCCAGCCACCACATGCCCTGGCCGTGGGTGATGACATAGGCGAAGTTGCGCTTGAGGATGGCCGCGCTTTCGGCCAGCGTAGCTGCCTTGCCATAGTTGGGGTGGTCGTGGCGGGTCAGGTGGGTGCGGGTGTCATCCTCGAATAGGTAGAGCTTGCCGTGCAGGCGGACGGACTCGGCGGGCAGCATGCTCGGGCCTTCGCCGCCCAGGCCGCGAAACCCGTAGGAGTAGGGGCTGACCAGGAAATCCACCTGGGGGGAGGCCAGCACCCGCGCCAGCCCCAGGTGGCCGCTGCGCTGATAGGTGGAAATGTGGCTGTTGGTGTACTCCTCCCTTTCCGCGAAGAAAGCGGAGTTCCAGGCCAGCTCCAGGAGATAGCCAAAGAAGGCTCCGGCCAGGGCCTGGCCCCGCGTGGCCGCCTTGATTGTGCCGCAAAAATCAATGACCAGGTCGGCGCACAGGTCGGCCAGGCAGCGATAGTAGTCAATGATGGCTTGCTCACGCTGGGGGTCGCGGAAGGTGAGCGTGCTAGAGGCCGACTGGCGCTCGGTGGAGGGCACGCCGGCCGTGGCGAAGGTGGCGTCTGGCTGGTTCCAGGCGCGCCGCAGGGCCGGCTCGCTGTCCTGGTAGCGCCGCCGCAGCCAGGCCTGGAAGTGCGCCTGCATGGGCGGGCTGAAGTCGCCGCAGGCGGTGGACATGGCGCCCCGGCCTTTGACCCATTCGCCGGTGTCGCCCGCGCCCGTCTGGTAGGCGATGACACGCTCGAACAAACCCGCCGCCCGCAGATGAGCGACCAGCGCGCGCAGGTAGTCTTTGGCCTGAGCGCGCCACAGCGTGGAGGCGAAAGACTGGGCCAGGGCGCGCCCGTCGGAGAGCACCTCGCGCTCGGCCGGGTACAGGGCCTGCCACCAGGCCGGCATTTCCAGGTGCACGCGCAGGTGAAAGCGCGCCTCGGGATCGGCGTCGAGGACGTGCTGGAAGCGGGCCGCGAGGGTCGAGAAGTCGAAATGCCCCTCCCGCCCCGGCCCCGGGCCGGCCCATTCGGGTGTTTGGCCGGCGGCGCCGATATCGAAGGTGAACAGATGGATGCCGGCCGCGGCATAGGCGCGGGCGCGGTCGTGCAGGGGGTAGCTGTCGGGCAGCGGGGCCGACCCCCACATCAGGCCGTAGAAGGCGGGCCGGCCCTCCCGGAAGAGGGTGGGTGTGCCGGTGTAGGTTCTGATTTCAGCCATGGATCAGACCTTTACGTGGGCGGGCCACCGCCGCCGCGGCCTACGGCCTGGGGAGTTCCGCCGGTTTCATCCGCGCGGTTCGGAGGGGCACTTGCTACATCATACGCTGGGCGGGAATAAAGGTGTCGCCGGCCGCGGCCGGGCAACGCGCTGGAAGTTCACCGCTCGCCGCCCGGCCGGGGGATCCGCCTGGCTAATGGCCCGCCGTTTCAATCATATGGTACACCTTCTCGCCCGCGCGCACCGCCACCTTCAGCCGGTTCTCGGCCGGCGTGAGGGGGCACGACCAGTTGTCGTTGTAGCTGTGGTGAGTATTGTCCAACGCTGCCGGCGGCGCAGGTGCTGAGGCAGTATGCAGTGAGGTGGTAGTCACGATCCTAGCCATGTGATTGGCGTAGTAGATGCAACTCCGCCCGCCGGTCCGGGGACCCACCCAAGTGGATCACAAGTAGCGCGTACAGGTAAGAAGCTTGATGGTATTACACAGGCCTGCCTGCATCCCAATTACTCAGATTCGGATGTTGGTTTCTGGCCCGGAAGATTTGCCGGTCGTTGCGGCAATCCGGCAGGCCTCCTTGTAAAGGTTCCAGTGCTCCTTGTACAGATTTGATACTTCGCCAAACATCAGGCCTATATTGACGCAATCAATACGTTTAAAGTCAAAGTCATTCCGGTTATCTATGCTTACGTCGTCAAAGAGTTTATGACCGAGCATGCGTTTTGGATAGATCAGCAAGAAATCGTATTCCTCGCGCTTGCCTCCTTTATCAAAATATGCAGGCGCCCTAAAAAGGAGAGAGTTACCGATAATGACGCTAATGTATTGACCGTTTGTATTATTGGCTTTGACAAGACTGCCACGATTCAGCAAGCGAATGGAGCATCTATCTGCCATTTCTTCGGGCAATTCGCCTATCGCCCGACCTATAACATACGCCAATACATGTTGGTCATGTACCCCGTAGTTGTTGTTCTTGATTATCTGATTTATTCCCTCTATAAGGCTGAAATGGGTTTCCATGTCTTCTCCCTGATAAGGTTGATAGAGTACGCCGGAATTATGTGGCTGGGCAAGTGCCTGGACGCTGGACCTGTAACTTAACGGATACGACAACTGTGCGTCCCGTCGATTCGCGTTATGCGCACGGGAACTTGCGCTCAACGCCGGGAAAGACCCTCTCCTCGTGTGTATCACCACCTTCGCCCGGTTCTCATCCGTAGAGCGGGTGGAACAACGGCTGCAACTCAGTCAAACTTGAGAAAACTTTCAACCTGTTTCCTTTGACCGGGGTTGACTTGATAAGTCAGCTTGACAACAATATCCAGCCCTGTCGCAGTTACTCCAAACACTGAACGGGACTTGAACCCTGCCCAGACAAATTCGATGTGTTGTGCAGCGTGGGGATAATCGCGGATTACCTGATATGGAATAGGTCGCTCGAGTGCCACATGTGGTTGTGGTCGGAGATCGAACGAGTCATAGTGCAAACTGTCTTTGTGCATGTAGCCTTCTGAACCAAGACGGGCAAGTCCAACGATACCTTCACCTGCTTGATAGGCGACAACTATTTCATTGGACCGCATCTGTTTGATGAGCGGAAAGGAATTCGATGATTTTATCCAATCGGGTCCGCCCCAATCAAAGTACTGAGCCGAATCGTCGTATTCCTTGAAGAACTGATCCCAATGCCAGCCATGTTCGGGGTTTTTATCGCTTGCAACCACCCACCAGGCTTTGAATAATACCGGCTTGTATTTGGGCATGTTCCCCTACTCTCCTAGGCCGTTGTCATATTGTGGAAGAATAGAATCGGGCGGTTCGCCTCGAAGCGAACGGCCCGGAATGATCCCCACAGCTCTCCCGCCACACGCCACCTCGCGCTAGAAAGGTCCGCCGATGTGGTTTTGGCGGTACCCTTCATGCACGAAATAATAGGCCTGATTGACCATACACGATACGAAAAGGGGATGCCTTTTTGAGCATACGGCCTGGATTTAGGTCTCAGCAGTCAGAACAATGACCTTGTAATAAGCCAACATAAAGTCAAAACAACTATTAGGATTAGTAAACTTAACACACGCCCTATTATGATTCGAGGTGTATTAAGGCGGGCTTCGCTTGGTCTCGACCTTTTGGTCATCGGAATGCCAGCCAGGAGATTCGTTCGGGTGTGCACATCCATCGGATCGACGTTGTACCAGCGTGCGATTACTGAAAGTGCGATGGTGTCACTCAGGTCGAGGGTGCCTGGCCGCCTAAGTACTGCTAACCATTCATGCTCGGGTTTACCTTCATGGGTATAGATTGTCATCAGAATTCGCTCGACTTTCGGGAGATGGGGCTCGACGTAGCTACGAACGAACTCTATGTCATACGTAGGGGCTTGATAGGTGGGACGCGCTAACCATTCCACGACTTGATTAGGTGGGCGGTTTCCATGTTGTTTCCAATAGTGTTCAAGCTTGTCGATGAATTCACTACTCATTGCTGGACCTGAAGCCACTTCCGGCTAGGGGCTGCTATTAGCAGGCCCATCAAGGTTGGTTCGTGCCTTAGCCGTGCCACGGATTGTAGTCCAAGTGGGATTTGCCACAACCTACACGGCCCAAGGTACAACGACCGACTTTTCGTGCATCGGATAGCACTGCGCCTATTGGCCGTCTGTGATGACAGTGCTGTCCTACGAAAAGCCAGCCCGCTACTCGTGAGTAGCGCCCTCAAACACCTTCTCTCCCGCCCGCACCGCCACCTTCAGCCGGTTCTCAGCCGGCGTCAGGGGGCAGCTCCAGCGGTCGTTGTAGGCGCAGTAGGGGTTGTAGGCCACGTTGAAGTCCACGGCGAAGCGGTCGCCGCCCAGCGGCTCGGGCTCCAGGTAGCGGCCCGCGCCGTAGGTCTCCTGGCCGGCCAGCGCGTCGGCGAAGGGCAGAAAGTAACCGTGCTCCCCGGCGTAGATCGTCAGCGCGGCGGGCTGCCCGTCCACCGTGAACTCGAAGCGCCCGTAGCGCCGGTAGGTCTGCGCCCCGCCGGTCGAGGTCTGCATCTTAATTTCGTCTGCCGGGGTGAAGGGCGTCACCGTCACTTCCAGCCGCAGCGCCGCGTTCTCGGGAAAGTAGTGCAGGCCCGCAAAGTCGCGCTGCTGCTCGGGCGTCAGCGGCGCGTAGGCGTCGTGCTTGAAGTACTCGTCTTTCTCGCGGCGCAGCTCATCCAGTTTGCTCATCAGGTTTCCTTTTCCGCCCCTGGCCCGCCCTATCTTAACGCCAAACGGGAGCCGAGGCCAACGCCTGGCCTCGGCTCCCGTCCGCGGAATGCGCTTAGCTGCGCGCGAAGGCGATAATCAATTCGGCGTCCACCAGCGGGTCGTCAGCGAACGGCAGCGCGTGGTCGTAGTCCACTTTGGTCGTCAGGCGCTCAGCGGCGGCGCGCACCGCCTCCGGCGCGGCCGGCTCGGCCTGCGCGCGCTTGAGCTGCTTCATCGCGTCGCCGCCCCATGCCTCGCCGCTGCGCGCCTGAAACCAGGCTTTCAGCGCCAGCCCGGCGGCGCGCCGCGCGCACACCCGCGCCCGCCCCGGCAGCCCCGCCGCCTGCGCCGCCCGCCCGCGCGCCAACTCGGCCGCTACCCCCGCGTTTAGCTCCGGCGGCGGCGTCACGCCGCGCCTGCTAGCTCTTCTGCCGCCGCAGGAACCACTTGGTGACCTCCTCGGCCACGGCCGGCAAGAGCGCCAGCCCCAGCACCACCTCCCACTCGCGCAGCGTCAGCGCGTGGGTGTTGAAGATCGGCTGGAGGAACGGCACGAACACCGTCAGCAGCAGCAGCGTGATCGAGAGCGCCACCGCGCCCACCAGATACTTGTTGCTGAACACGCCAATCTGGAAGATAGACAGCCGCTCCGAGCGCACCGTGAAGGCGCGGAACAACTCGGCTAGCGAGAGCGTCACGAACGCCATCGTCTCGGCCGTCTGCACGTCCACCCCCGCCCAGTCATACTCGATCAGCGCCATGAGGGGGTTGCCGGAGGCCAGCGGCGTAGCCCCCA
The DNA here is from genome assembly GCA_020850595.1 of Anaerolineales bacterium. GTDB lineage: Bacteria > Chloroflexota > Anaerolineae > Anaerolineales > UBA6663 > JADZEK01. The sequence goes on along the minus strand of JADZEK010000112.1, from coordinate 45,610 downwards.
GGTGCCACAGCAGGCCGGTGGCGAAGGCCGCCAGCACCGCGAAGGTCTGGAACACCGTCTGCACGCCGATGCCCAGGCGCATCGGGCCGTGCACAATCGGCTCCTTCTTGGGCCGCGGCTTGTGGTCCATCACGTCTGGGTCGCCCTTTTCCATCGCCAGCGCCAGGGCCGGCGCGCCGTCGGTCACCAGGTTGAGCCACAATAGCTGGATGGGCGTCAGCGGGCTGGGCAGCCCGGCCAGCGTCGCCAGGAAGATAATCATGATCTCGGCCACGTTGCTCGAGAGCAGGAAGAACACAAATTTGCGGATGTTGGCGTAGATGATGCGGCCCTGCTCCACCGCCGCCACGATGCTGGCGAAGTTGTCGTCGGTCAGCACCATGTCGGCCGTTTCCTTGGCTACGTCGGTGCCGGTGATGCCCATCGCCACGCCGATGTCGGCGCGCTTGAGGGCCGGCGCGTCGTTCACGCCGTCGCCCGTCATGGCTACCACTTCCTGCTTCTGGCGCAGCGCCTCGACGATGCGCACCTTGTGCTGCGGGTTCACGCGCGCGAACACGTCGGTGGTGTCGAGCGCCTTCACCAGCCCGGCCTCGTCCAATTGGTCCAGCTCGCTGCCGGGCAGCACCTGCCGGCCCGGTTTTAGCAGCCCAATGGAGGTCGCAATCGCCTCAGCCGTGTCGGGGTAGTCGCCGGTGATCATGATGGCGCGGATGCCGGCTCGGCGCGCTTTCTCCACCGCCGGGGGCACTTCGGGCCGCGGCGGGTCAATCATGCCGAACAGGCCCAGGAAGACCAGGTCGTGCTCCACGGCGTCGGCGGTCGGCTCGGGCAGGTGGGTGGTGGTGCGGTAGGCCACGGCCAGCACGCGCAGCGCCTGCTGCGCCATGTGCTCATTGGCCTCGAAGATCGCGAAGCGCTGCTCCTCCGTCATCGGGCGGGGCGCGTCGTCCAGGCCCTGATAGTGCGTGCACAGCTTGAGAATCACGTCTGGCGCGCCCTTGGTGGTGATGGCGTACAGTGGGCCGTTGTGTTCCGAGCCTTCGTGGTAGGGGCTGGGGTCGGTGAGCCGGGGGTTGCGCACGTCGAGCAGAGTGCTCATGCGCTTGCGCTCCGAGTCAAACGGCACTTCATTCACCCGTGGATAAGCCTTCTCCAACTCGGCTTTGAGCGCCCCGGCCTTGGCCGCCGCCACGACAATCGCCCCTTCGGTCGGGTCGCCCACCACGCGGTAGGCCTTGCCGCTCTCGGCCGGGGCGGCCTCCACATAGGCGTCGGAGGCCAGGTTGCCCGCCCACAGCGCCGTCAGCGCCGCCGGGTACTGGGTCAGGTCCACGACCTGCTCGTTCAGCTTGAACTCGCCGCGCGGCTCGTAGCCCTCGCCGGTGACGCTAAACAGGTGGTTGTCCACCCACAGCCGCCGCACCGTCATCTGGTTCTGGGTCAGCGTGCCGGTCTTGTCCGAGCAGATGACGCTGGCCGCGCCGAGCGTCTCCACCGAGGCCAGCCGGCGGATGAGCGCGTGCCGCCGCACCATCTCGCGCATACCGATGGCGAGCGTGATGGTCACCACCGCCGGCAGGCCCTCCGGCACGGCCGCGATGGCCAGGCCGATCGCCACCAGGAAGAACTCGCTCAGCTCCGCCGAATACTCGCGCAGATACGCGCCCAGGCCCTGCCCGGTCAGCACGGCGATGTCGGTCTGCTGCCAGGTCGCCACCAGGAACACCAGCGCACAGACGATCAGCGCCACGGTGCCGAGCTGCTTGCCCAGCTCTTCCAGCCGCTGCTGCAGCGGCGTCGGCTCGTTGTCCAGCGTGGAGAGCATCTCGGCGATCAGGCCCATCTGGGTCTGCATGCCCGTGCCGGTCACCACGCCGCGCCCGCGCCCGCGCGTGACCATGGTGCCCATGAAGGCCATGTTCACCCGGTCGCCCAGCGGCAGGTCGGCCTCCAAATCGGCCTGGGCGTGTTTCTCTACCGGCAGGCTCTCGCCGGTCAGGGCCGCTTCTTCGATGCGCAGGTTCACCGTCTCCACCAGGCGCACGTCGGCCGGAATGTAGTTGCCGTCCTCCAGCACCACCACGTCGCCGGGCACCAGTTCGTGGCTGGGGATGGTGAGGCGGTGGCCGCCGCGCAGCACCAGGGCGTTGGGCGCAGCCAGCTTCTTCAGCGCCGCCAGCGCCGCCTCGGCCCGGCTCTCCTGCACCACGCCGATGATGGCGTTGAGCAGCACAATCGCCATAATGGCGATGGCTTCCACCCACTCGCCCAGCACGGCCGAGATCAGGCTGGCGACGATCAAGATCATCACCACAAAGCTGGTGAACTGCGCCAGCACTAGCCGCCAGAAGGGCGGGCGCGGGGCTTCGCGCAGCTCGTTGGGGCCGTGCGTCGCCAGGCGGCGCGCGGCCTCGGCCGGGTCTAGGCCTTGGATCAGGCTGGTGGTCAGCGCCTGGGCCACGGCCTCCGGCGACTGGCTGTGCCAGGCGGGAGTCACACTGCCGGGTGTAACCCCGGCGTGCGGTTGCTTAGGCGGGGTGGTCGGGGTCGGTTGGTTAGACATCAGCGCTCCTGCCGTCGAAGTGGGCGCGACCGGAGTACCGGTCGAGCGATCGGAGTACCGATCGAGTTGGGCGCCCGGCGGCGCGCGGCTGATCATTCAGCCGCGCCGGGGTATGAAGAGTCATTATAATCGGCGGCCCGGCCTGTGCCAATGGACGCCCGCCGCGTTCCGCGCGTTCAAGCTGGCATTTACCTGTCATTTGGCTGACGGCGCTATAATGCCGCTATTGTTCCCCGATTGGAATGGATAAATACCCATGGATTTGCTCAAGCAACGCATCTTGGCCGAGGGCCGCAACCTGGGGCAAGGCATCCTCAAGGTGGATGGCTTCATCAATCACCAGGTTGATCCGCGCCTGATGTTCGCCTGCGGGCAGGAGCTGGCCGCCCGCTTCAGCCACCTGGGCGCCACCAAGGTGCTCACGGCTGAAATCTCGGGCATCGCCCCGGCCGTCGCCGCCGCCTATCACCTGGGCCTGCCGGTGGTCTACGCCCGCAAGCAAAAGCCCGTCACCATGCCCAACGAAATCTTCTTGACCCTGGCCCCCTCGCACACCAAGGGCCGCACGGTCGAGCTGATCGTTTCGCCCGAATACCTGGGGGCCGGCGAGCGCATCCTCATCATTGACGACTTCCTGGCCTCGGGGCAGACCATCCTTGGCCTGGCGCGGCTGGCGCAGGCCGCCGGCGCGCGCGTGGTCGGCATCGGCGCCCTGATCGAGAAATCATTCGAGGGCGGCCGGGCGCTGCTGGCGGCGCAGGACGTGCCGATCGAGTCCCTTGCCATCATCAGCAGCATGGACGACGGCCGGATTGAGTTCGCGGACTGAGGCGCCGCATCCGCTTTGCTGAACCATTGCCGATTGATTTTTGGCCGCCGGCCGGTCACACTCAAGTTGCCGCCCCCCGCCCAAGGACTGTATGGATTCCATCGCCATCCTCGACTACGGCTCGCAATACTCCCAGCTCATCGCCCGCCGCGTCCGCGAGGCGCACGTTTACTGCCAGCTCTTCCCGCACGACGCGCCCGCCGAACAGGTGTTGGCGCTCAACCCCGCCGGCTTCATCCTCTCTGGCAGCCACAATTCGGTCTACGACCCCGGCGCGCCGCAGCTGCCCGGCTATGTGCTGAAGTCGGGCAAGCCGGTGCTGGGCATCTGCTACGGCATGCAGCTTCTGGCGCACGCGCTGGGCGGGCACGTGGCCGCCTCCAGCCGCCGCGAGTACGGCCGGGCCGAGGTGCGGCCCCTGCCGGCCCAGGCGGGCGCCGGTTTTCACCTGCCCGGCGCGCCCTTCCAGGCCTGGATGAGCCACGGCGACCAGGTAGCCGCGCTGCCCCCCGGCTTCGTGAGCCTGGCCACCTCGGATAACTGCCAGTTCGCCGCCATGGCCGACTCGGCCCGCGGCCTGTTTGCCTTGCAGTTCCATCCGGAGGTCAACCACACGGAGCACGGCCGCGACGTGCTGCGCAGCTTCTTGGCCGCCACCGGCGCGGCCCCCGCCTGGACCCCCGGCTCCATGGTGGCGGAGGCCATCGCCAAAGTGCGCGCGCAGGTGGGTTCGGCCCCGGTGGTGGCGGCCGTCAGCGGCGGCGTGGATTCGTCGGTCGCGGCGGCGCTGGTGCAGCGCGCCGTGGGCGACCAACTCACCTGCATCTTCGTGGACACGGGCATGCTGCGCGCGGGCGAGCCGGAGGCGGTCGTCACCGCCTTCCGCCAGATGCTCGGCGCGCGCCTCATTGCCGTCAACGCCGCCGAGGAGTTCCTCGACGCGCTGGCCGGCGTCACCGACCCAGAGCAGAAGCGCAAGATCATCGGCGAGAAGTTCATCCGCATCTTCGAGCGCGAGGCGGTGCGCGCCGCCGGGCCGGGTGGGGCGCGCTCGGCCTTCCTGGTGCAGGGCACCATCTACCCAGATGTGGTCGAGAGCCAGGGGCCGGAGCGCCAGGTGGCGGCCAAGATCAAGACCCACCACAACGTGGGCGGCCTGCCCAAGGACCTGGGCTTTGAGCTGGTCGAGCCGCTGCGCTTCCTCTTTAAAGACGAAGTGCGCGCCGCCGGCCTGGAGTTGGGCCTGCCCGAGGCCATGGTCTGGCGGCAGCCCTTCCCCGGCCCCGGCCTGGCCGTGCGCTGCCTGGGCGACCTGACCTGGCCGCGCCTGGAAACCCTGCGCGCCGCCGACAAGATCGTCACCGACGAACTGGCCGCCGCCGGGCTGCTGCGCGCCGACCGCGAGACCGGCGCGGGCACCTCGCAAGCCTTCGCCGTGCTGCTGCCCGTTCGCTCCGTCGGCGTCATGGGCGACTTCCGCACTTACCAGGAAACCTGCGCCATCCGCGCCGTGACCACCGACGACTTCATGACCGCCGACTGGGCGCGCCTGCCCTACGACCTGCTGGCCCGCCTCTCCAGCCGCATCGTCAATGAGGTGCCCGGCATCAACCGGGTGGTGTACGACATCTCCAGCAAGCCACCCGCGACCATCGAGTGGGAATGACCGCCTAATGACCGTTTACCCTGCTCGCCGCCGCGCGCCGGTTACCTGGGGGTCGCTGCTGGGGGCGCTCGTGGGCCTCGTGGTCGTCAGTGTCGCCACCATCTACTTTCTGCGCGCGGTGGAGGTGACCTGCCACCGTGGCCGCACCCTAGACTGCGCCGCGCGCGAGACCATCCTCCGCTACCCGGTCTGGTCCACCCCGGTCGAAGAGATCAAGATTGCCCGCTTCCTCAACGCCGACAGCGGCCCCACCGGCATCTTCGCCGAGACTGAAAGCGGGGAAGAGTCCCGGCTGACCACCAGCGGCCTGACGGCCGACGTGCAGGCCTACCTCACCAACGCCATTCACCAGTTCATCTTCGTCAACCGCGACGAAACCGACCTGCACCTCTCGCGCCCGCCCACGCTGCTTTATCCTCTCACCGGCGGCTTAATCGTCCTGGGCCTGCTGCTCTACCTGGTTGTCAGCGCGGCGCGGCTGGCCGTATACTTTTTTAGAAGTTAGGCCGCGCAACCTGGCGCCACCCGGCGCGTATGAATGGACGACGGCAGCATTGGAATAGGAGTGTGTGCAATGTCTCTTGATTTTGGCGGCGTTTTGCGCCGCGCCTGGCAACTGACCTGGAACTACAAGCTCCTCTGGCTGTTCGGCGTCTTCTCGGCCGCGCTGGCCGGATCGGGCGGCGGCCGGCCGGGCGGCAACTTCCAATTCGACTTCAACAACCCGCGGCAGATCATGCCCTCGCAGTTGCGCTCGCTGGATGAGACCACGGTCTGGCTCATCCTCCTCGGCGTGGCCGCGCTGATCATCCTCCTCGGCATTGTCCTGTTCATCCTGGCGATTTACTCGCGTGGCGCGCTCATCGGCGGCGTGCTCACCGCCGACCAGCAGAGCCGCGTCAGCTTCGGCGAGGCCTCGGCCTTTGGCCGCAAGTATTTCTGGACCGTGCTGGGCATCGGCCTGGTGGTCTGGGTCGTCGGCCTGGCGCTCGGCCTGATGTCCATCATCAGCTTCCTCACGGTCTGCCTCGCGCCGCTGGCCTGCATCGGCTTCATCGTCATCGCCCTGCTGGGCGTCTATGCCCGCCTGGCCCAGATCACGGCCATTAACGACGCGGTGGGGCTGTCGGAAGCCCTGCCCCGCGCCTGGCGCTTCATCACCACCAACCTGGGCAGCGTGTTCCTCATGGGCCTGATCCTGGTCATCCTCCAGGCCGTCATCAGTTTCGTGGCCGCGCTGCCCTTTATCGCCCTGGCCCTGCCCGCCATCCTGGTCGTCATCGGTTATGCCAACGATGCGCCCATCGCGGGCAATGTGGGCCTGGCCGTGGCGGGGCTGTGCGTGGTGGCCTACCTGCCCATCCTGATCGTGCTCTCCGGTATCGTCGAGACCTGGGTCATGGCCGCCTGGACCCTCACCTACAAGCAGCTTACCGGCCGCGCCCCGGCCCCGGCTGCGCCCGCCGCGCTGCCCGCCTAGTCTGTTTCCGTTGTCTTGGGGGGCGGCGGTTCACCCCGCCGCCCCCGCTGAAGCTCCTGCTTTTTCCCACCTGAGCTGTCACGGTCGCCGGCCCGCCGCGCCGCCGGGCACGACCTGGCCCGCCGCGCCTGCCCTTGGCTGCCCGGTGACAGGCCGCCTGACGGCTGGCCCGACGGCGGTTTTTCTAGTCAAATCGCAGGAAATTGGGCGCCGCGCCTCGCCACCGGGTGATTGCCCCCCGCCTGCGTGACCAGCCGGACACCCATGCTACAATACGCCCGACTGCCCTATGCCATCGCGCCGCCCGCGTTTCGCCTCATTTTCGCGCCTGTTCTGGCTGCCGCTGCTGCTGGTGAGCCTGCTCTGGCCCGCCCCCGCGCTGGCCCAAGACGACGCGCCGGGCGCTGCGCGGGCGCAGTTGACTGGCGTCAACAGCGCGGCCTTCCCTGAAATCAGCGCCTTTGTGCGCGTCAACGGGGCCGATGGCGCGCACACGGCGGGCCTGCCGGCGGCGGCCTTCACGCTCACCGAAAACGCCATGCCCGTCAGCGGGCTGCGCGTGGCCGAAGAAGCCGTTGGCGTGCAGGTGGTGTTCGTGCTCGACAGCACCGACGCCTTCAAGACCCGCGACGCCAACGGCGTCACCCGCCTGGAGCAAATTCAGACGGCGCTGACGGCCTACACTCAGGGCGGCCTGCGCGCCGGGCTGGACGATGTGACCATCCTGACCTCCGAAGGGCCGCTCATCGAGCACAGCCCCGACCCGGCCGCCGTGGCCCAGGCCGTGGCGGGCTATACCAGCACCTTCGCGGGCGTGGCCGACCCCTTCACCCTGCTCAACACCGGCCTCGACTACGCCTCCGACGTGCCGCGCCAGCCCGGCATGGCGCGCTTCCTGATCTTCCTCTCCAACGGCTTCAACCGCCCCGACGTGTCCGGCCAACTGGCCGACGCCGCCACGCGCTCAGCCGCCGCGCAGGCGCCGATCTACACGCTCTACGTGGGGCCGGAGGGCGGCGAGGGCACCACCAGCGCCGCGCATCTGCAAACCCTGGCCGAGGCCACCGGCGCGGCGCGGCTGCTGTTCACTGGCCCGGCCTCGCTCGACCCGTTCTACCAGATGCTGGCGCAGTACACCCGCCAATACCACCTGACCTACCGTTCCACGCTGGCCGTCACCGGGCAGCACACGCTTGCCGCCACGGTGAGCGCGGCCGGAACCACGCTCCCGGCGGGCGAAGTGGTCTTCCCGCTGCGCGTCGAAGCGCCGACCGTGACACTGGGCAGCCTGCCGCCGAGCGTGGTGCGCGTGGCCGCCGCCGCGGGCGCTGACCCGGCGCTGGCTAACCCCACCGCCCAAGACGTGCCGCTGACGGTGGATTTCCCCGACGGCCACCCGCGCAGCCTGCAAGCGCTGGAGCTGGTGGTGGACGGCGTGGTGGTCTCCAGCGCCGCGGCCGTCACCACCACGCCCTCCGCGCTCTCTTGGCCGCTGACGGCCTACGCCGCCAGCGCCGACCATGTCCTCGCAGTGCGCGTGGTGGATGAGTTGGGCCTGGCTGCCGCCAGTTTGCCCGTGACCGTAACGGTGAGCCTGCAAGAGCCGGCCGTCGCCATCGCGCCGGTGGTGACCGTGCCCACCGAGGTGCTCGACCGCCCCGGCTGGCCGCTGTTGGCGCTGGCCCTGCTCGGCGTGCTGCTCGCCGCCGCCGTGGGCGTGTTGGCCTGGTGGGCGCTCACCCGCGCCCAGCGCGCCCGCGTCGCCGAAGCCGCCCAAGCCGCCGCCGACCCCACCGTGACCGTGCCCAACGTCATCCGGCCGCCTTCGGCGCGCTCCACGCCGCGCAAGGTGCGCCGCCTGGCCCCGGCCGCGCCCATCGCCGAGGCCGCCACCGCCGCCCGGACAGAGGCCGCCGGCCCGGCCCGAAAGGCCGTGCCGGGAACCGCGCCGCTGACGGCCCCGCCCGCGCCGGGCGCGGCACTGTCGGCCCCGCCGCCCATCAGCGTCACTCAGCCGGGCGCGCCGCGCGCCGAAGGCCGCTCGTGGCTGCCGCACGTGGCCCTGCCCGCCCTGCGCTGGCCCACGCGTCCGACGGCCGCCCCCCTCGCCGCGGCCTACCTGGAAGTGGTCGAGCCGGGCGGGGGGGGCGCGCCGCAGGCCGACATCGCCGTGACCGGCGTGACGCTGACGCTCGGCCGTGACGCGGCGCTGGCCGAGGCCGTGTTTCACGACCGCTCGGTGTCGCGGCTGCATGCGCGGCTGGTGCACGCGAACGGCGTGTTTCGCCTGTACGACGCCGGCTCGACCTCCGGCACCTGGATCAATTACAGCCCCATCGCCAACGGCGCCGGACCGGAACTGAAACATGGCGATCTGATCAACCTGGGCCGCGTGCAGCTGCGCTTTAAGCGCCATGACGCCGCGCCGGACGGCAACCGTGCCGCGCCACGGATCATCGCCCTCGCTCCAAGCCAGAATGGTAACGGCCAGGGCGCCCACCTGCCGCCGGCCGACGCCCCCGCAACGTCGTCAGACGCCCCCGCCACATCTGAGGGTGTTGCCACTCAGCCTGTCGAGAAGACGGAATGATCCCTACCCCGCACTCGGATTTGACCATTGGGCACGGCACGCACCCCGGCGAGACCGGCAAAAACAACGAAGACCGCTACGGGGTCCAATCGTTTTATGGCGAGGCGGGCGAGAGCATCACCCTCGGCGTCATCGCCGACGGCATCGGCGGCAACCGGGCGGGCGAGGTGGCCTCTGACCTGGCGGTGCAGAATATCCTGCGCGCCGTCAGCCAGAGCGCCGGCAATGACTACCCGCAAATCCTCAACCAGGCCGTCAGCCAGGCCGCCAAGGCCGTGAACCAGGCCGCGCTGAGCAACGCCGACCTGAAGGGCATGGGCACTACCTGCGCCGTGGCGCTCATTGCCGGGCGGCGGCTGTTCACCGCCTACGTGGGCGACAGCCGCATCTACCTGGCGCGGCGCGGCGGCATCCTCCAAACCAGCGTGGACCACACCTTCGTGCAGGAAGCCATTGAGACCGGCCTGCTGACACCCGCCGAGGCCAAGACCCACCCCCACCGCCACGTGGTGCGCCGCCACCTGGGCAACGACCCCAACGTGCGCGCCGACTTTCGCGTGCGGCTGGCGGCCGACGAACCGCCCGAAGTCTCCATGCGCAACCAGGGCGTGCTGCTCGAGCCGGGCTGCCAGGTGCTGGTGTGTTCCGACGGCCTGAGCGACCTGGTGGAAGCCGGGGAGATCTTGCAGGTGCTCACCGCCCTGCCGCCTCAAAAGGCCGTAGAAGAGCTGATCCTGCTGGCCCGCAAGCGCGGCGGCCACGACAACATTACCGTCATCGCCATGCTCGTGTAGGCCGCCGATGCTCTCCGACCCGCTGATCGAAACCGCCCTGCGCTTCGCCGCGCGCGCCCACCAGGGCCAGGTGCGCAAAGGCACCGACCTCCCCTACATTGTGCATCCGGTGGGCGTCCTGCTTGTGCTGCAAGCGGCGGGCGAGCGCGACCCCGCGGTCCTGGCGGCGGCCCTGCTGCACGACACGCTGGAAGACGCTGGGGTGACGACCGCCGCGCTGGCCGAGCAGTTTGGCCCGCGCGTGGCCGAGATCGTCGCCGGGGCGAGCGAACCGTTTGCTCGCGACGACCCCTGGGAGACACGCAAGCAGCACACCGTGGAATTTTTGCGCACCGCGCCGCGCGCCGTGCAGTTAGTGGCCGCCGCCGACAAGCTCCACAACCTGAGCAGCATGGTGGCCGACCACGCCGTCCACGGTGAGGCGCTCTGGGCGCGCTTCAACCGCGGCCGCGCCGACATCGCCTGGTACTACCGCGCCATCACCGCCAGCCTGCAAGCGGGCGGCCTGGCCGACCACCCCCTCGTGCGCGACCTGGCGGCCACGGTCAGCGCGTTCTTCGGGCCGGAAGCCGCGTAGCCCCGTCGCGCCGCCTCTTAAACACAACGGCGGCGGGCCAACTCACCGGCCCGCCGCCGTCTTTTTCCGCCGCTGCGCTACTGCACCGCCTGGAGCGCCTCCAGCACCTCATCCGTCGGCGTGGCGTTGGCTTCCAGCGTGATATGCCACTCGCCGAAGCGCCGCTGGCTGCCGTCGGCCAGCCGCATGATCCACTCCAGCCGCCGCAGATTGCCGCCGTTCACGTCATAGTCGGCGGTGATGTGCTGCCCGGCGACGGGCTGCGCGTAGTCCTCGTATTGCGAAGTGTCCTGAAACGGGTTATCCACGCTGATCTGGATCACCGGCGCGCCGTCGAGCGTGCCCAGCGCCTGCGTCACCGTCGCGCCCACGCGCACATACTCGCCCACGCTGGCCCCAAAGCCGCGGTCGAACGCGCCCACGGGTATGCTGGTCTGGCTCTCGCGCTGGCCGGTGGACGAGTTCCAGGCGACGCCGTCGCTGAAGGCCGCGGTTTGCAGCACTGTGCCGTCCTCGCGGCGCAGGAAAGTCACGCGCTGCGTGATCACCTTGTCTGGGCCGGTGATGTTGGCCCAGGTATCCACCACGTGATCGGGCGGCACCACCGCGCCGTCGGGCAGCGTAGCGTAGGGCGCGCGGTCTACGTCGTGCGTCACCCGTTCGGTGATGTGCAGCCAGCCGTTCTGGCCGTAGGTGTAGATGGCCCGCGCTTGCAGCGTGCCCACCGTGATCAGCGGGTCGCTGGTCAGCCCCAGCGGACCGGTGCGCGGCGGCTCGGTGGGCGTGGGCGGTATGACGGACATCCCGCAGGCCGTCAGCGCGGCGGCCAGGGTCAGCGCCAGCAGCGCCGCGCCCAGCCCGCGCCCAATCACCGTGCGCCGGTGTCGTTGCTCAACCATGACGGACAATCCTCCCGGCCAGAGTAAACCCTAAGCGCCCGCTTTCGGCAAGGGCGCCCCCCCGCCTTGCTTGCGCCCAAGCCTGCGCGAGCCAGGCCGCCCTTCTCACCTCGCCCCTCCCACCTCTCACCCCCCGCCTCCCATTTGTCGCTGCTGCCGGGCGGGGCTATCATACGCGCAGTTGCCTGCCTCTCACCGGAGCCTTTCATGACCGCTGCCGCCGCCCCCCGGCTCAACGACAAGCGCGAGATTTTCGGCTGGACCATGTATGACTGGGCCAACAGCGCCTTCAGCACCACCGTCATCACCGTCTTCCTCGGCCCCTATCTCACCAGCATCGCCGAGGCCGCCGCCGACGCCAACGGTTTTCTGCGGGTGCTGGGCTTCACCATCCGCTTCGACTCGTTCTTCACCTACTGCATCTCCATCTCGGTCTTCCTGCAACTCTTCCTGCTGCCGGTGCTGGGGGCCATCGCCGACTACTCGCACCTGCGCAAGCGCATGCTGCAAATCTTCGCCCTCCTGGGCGCGGCCGCCACCCTGCTCATGTTCTTCATCGTCCCCGGCCGGCACCTGTTCGGCGGGTTGCTGCTTGTCATCGGCAACCTGTCGTTTGGGGCCAGCATCGTCTTCTACAACGCCTACCTGCCCGACATCGCCGGCATGGACCAGCAAGACCGTGTCTCGTCGGCCGGCTTTGCCATGGGCTACGCCGGCGGCGGGCTGCTGCTGCTGCTCAACCTGATCCTGTTTCTGTTCAAAGGCTCGCTCGGCCTCGACACGGCCCTGGTGGCGCGGTTGAGCCTGGCCTCCGCGGGCGTGTGGTGGCTGGGCTTCGCCCTCATCACCTTCGCCGCGCTGCGCCCGCGTCACGCCGTGCGCCAACTGCCCCCCGGCGAGAGCTACTTCACCATCGGCTTCAAGCAGCTCGCCAATACCTTCCGTGAGATCCGCCACTTCCCGCAGACAGTGCGCTACTTGCTGGCCTATCTATTCTTCAACGACGGCATCCAGACCGTCATCGTCGTCTCGGCCATCTTCGCCGCGCAAGAGCTGGGCATGGATGCCACCACGCGCATCCTCGTCATCCTCATGATCCAGATCGTGGCTTTCGGCGGCGCCTACTTCTACGGCTGGCTGGCCGGCAAGCTCGGCGCCTTCCGCGCCCTCATCACCAGCCTGATCGTCTGGAGCGTGGCGGTCATCTACGCCTTCGCCGGGATGCGCAGCCCGGCCCTCGTCCTCGGCCTGGAGCAGCGCCAGCTAGAGTTCTGGCTGCTGGCCTTCGTGGTCGCGATTGTGCTGGGCGGCAGCCAGGCCCTCAGCCGCAGCCTGTTCAGCCGCATGATCCCGGTCGGGCGCGAGGCCGAGTTCTTCTCGTTCTACGAGGTCAGCGAACGCGGCACGTCGTGGATTGGGCCGTTCCTGTTCGGCCTCGTCAACGACCGCACCAGCAGCCTGCGCTTCGGCATCCTCTCGGTGATTGTGCTCTTCATTGCTGGGCTGGGAATTTTGTTGACGGTGAACGTGCCGCGGGCCATGGCCGAGGCTGGGCGGGGTGCAACCGCCCCGGCTGCCCCGGCCGCGGCGGCGGGCGCGGGCGCCGACTGAGGTCATCATGGCGCTGCAAATTGGCGCGCTCCTGGCAGAGCGCTATCGCATTCTACGGGTGCTGGGGCAGGGCGGCATGGGGGCCGTCTACCTGGCCACCGACCAGAGCCTGGGCCTGCCCTGCGCGGTCAAGGAGAACCTGAACCTCTCGCCCGACTCCGAGCGCCTGTTCCGGCGCGAGGCCACCCTGCTGGCCACCCTGCGCCACCGCCACCTGCCGCGCGTCACCAACCACTTCGTCCTCGACAACCAGCAGTATCTGGTGATGGACTATGTCGAAGGTGAAGACCTCAAGCAGCGGCTGGAACGCCAGGGGGCGCTGCCCGAAGCGCTGGTGCGCCAGTGGGCCGAGCAGCTCTGTGACGCGCTAACCTACCTGCACAGCCTCAATCCGCCCGTCATCCACCGCGACATCAAGCCCGCCAACATCAAGCTCACGCCCAGCGGCGATGTCATGCTGGTGGACTTCGGCGTGGCCCGCCCCGCGGCTACGGCCGCCGACCACCACACCGCCACCAACACTCTGGCCTTCACCCCCGGCTTCACGCCGCCCGAACAATACGGCCTGGGCCGCACCGACGCCCGCGCCGACCAATATGCCCTGGCCGCCACGCTCTACAACCTGCTCACCGGCCAGGCCCCGCCCGACAGCGTGGAACGCCTGCTGGGCAACGTGGCTCTTATCGCGCCCGAGGCCCTGCGGCCCGAGCTTTCGCCGGGGTTGGTGGCGGCTCTGACGCGCGCGCTGGCCGTGCAGCCCGAAGACCGCTTCGCCAGTGTGGCCGCCTTCCGCGTGGCGCTGGCCGCCGCGCCGCCGCCAGCCGCGCCCGCGCCTAAGACCGACCCCACCGAAACCGTGGTGCGCCGCCCGGCAGGCCCCGGCGCACCTCCACCGCCCGCGCCCGTGACGCCGGACGTGCCGGAGGGCGCCACGCTCATCAAGCCGCCCACGCCTTCTGCCCCGCTCAGCAGCGAGCCGCCGGTGCCCACCGGCGCCACGCTGCTGCAACGGCCGTCCAGCCCCAGCCCGACCGGTCAATCCGCCGCGCCCCCGCCGACCATGTTCGAGCCCGGCGGCTTGGGCGCGCTGTCGGCCGGCGCCCCGCCGCCCACGTTGTTTGAGCCAGGTGGGGGGCTGGCCGGGGCCGCGCCGCCGCCGGTCATCAACCCGCCCGCCGCCTATGGCGGCCCACCCACTGGGCCAATGGCGTCGCCCGTGCCCGCCGCGGCTCCGCTGCCGCCTGTGCCCGCCGCCGCCCCGCCGGCGCGCCGCCCCCGCCCGCGTTGGCTGATGCCCGTGGCGCTGGGCTGCGGTTTCTTGGTGCTGGCCGCCGCCGCCCTGGCCGGCGGCAGCGCGCTGGGCCTCTACTTCACCAACCGCAACGCCACGCCGACCACCGCGGCGCTGGCGACCGAGACTGCGCCGCTCGTCGTCGCCCCGTCGGAGACGCCGCCCCCGCCGGTGGATACACCCGCCGCCAGTGCCACGTCTGCGGTGGGCGACACTGTGGCCCCACCGTCCGCTACCCCGACAGAACCGGGGGCGGCAGACACACCCGAACCCACGCTCACCGTCGCGCCCGCCGGCCCACCCCTCGGCGGCGGCACCGGGCGGCTGGCCTTCATCAGCCGGCGCGACGGCCAGTTCTATCAGGTCTACACCATGAACGCGGACGGCAGCGACGTGCAGCAGCTCACGACCGACCCGACCGACAAGTGGAACCCGACCTGGCCCTACAACGGCACGCAGCTCGCCTGGAGCCCCGACGGCGCGCAGCTGCTGTATGTAGCCGACGGCGGCCCGGGCAACGTGCTCGACCTGTGGGTCATCAACGCCGACGGCACCGACCCGCAGAACCTGACGCACAACAAGGGCGACGACGTGCAGCCAAGCTGGTGCCACGACGGCACCATCTGGTTCGCCTCGAACCGCATCAACGGCGTGCAGCAGATCTTTGGGGCGACGCTGGCCGACCTGCTGGCCGGGGTGCGCCCCTTCAACTTCAGCGGCACGCACAACAACCCGCGTGAGTTCGACCCCTCGCCGTTCCCCGACTGCCGGCGCCTGGTGTTCACCAGCACACTCGACGGCGCCCGCGAAATCTGGCGCTACTTCCCCGACTGCCCGGAATGCTACCGCAAGGTCGCCACGTACAAAGACCAGAACGGCTCGGCCGAGCAGCCCGCCCTTTCGCCCGACGGCACGCTGTTGGCCTACACCCGGGTTTTGGCCGACTCGCGGGAGATCATTGTGATGGACCCCAACGACCGCACCACGGCCCAGCAGCTCACCAGCAGCCTCCAGAACTACTCCCCCGCCTGGAGCCCCGACGGCCAGTGGATCGCCTTCAACTCTGACCGCGACGGCAACCGCGAGGTGTATATCATGCAGGCCAACGGCGCGGGCCAGACCAACCTCAGCCAGAACACCGCGGGCGACACCGACCCGGTGTGGCAGCCGAGCGCGCCTTAGCGGCGGCCCGCCGCGCCCCACGGGTTGGGAAAACAAAAACGGCCCCGCTGTTGCTCAGCGGGGCCGTTCGGTTGTCGGACTAAGCAGTCTTAGACCTTAACCACGTTGGCGGCTTGCAGACCCTTCGGGCCTTTCTGGATCGAGAACTCGACCTTCTGGCCCTCTTCCAGGTTGCGGTAGCCCTCGCCCTGGATGGCGGAGAAGTGGACGAAGACGTCCTCCCCACCCTCGCGGGCAATGAAGCCGTAACCCTTGGCCCCATTGAACCACTTCACCGTGCCGACGATGCGCTCAGACATTGTGTTGCCTCCCAAAGAAACAGAGAAAGGATGGATGTTAGGCGCTGTGGTTCTTTCATCGGAGCGGTCAAAACAAAACGACCCCGGCTGGATACGGCTGCCGTGGTCGTCGCTTTCCTACGTCCAACGAGAACTACCGAGCATCCTACGCGCGGGATATTAACCGATCTCGCCCAAAGAGTCAAGGGCTAGTTAAATCCGCACCGCTGACCAATCCAGTTTGTTGTGCACTTTGCCCGAGCCTTTCGCCGTCCGCTGCAAAAACTACGCAAAAACACCAGTATCCGCGGGGGTTTCGCTCGAAAGCGCCGGCGCCGGCCTAGCCGCCTACAGCAGCCCGCGCCGGCGGGCGATGTCGGCCGCCTGGGTGCGGTTCTCGGCCTGGAGCTTGCCCAGGATGTTCGAGACGTGATTCTTGACCGTGCCCTCGGTGATCACCAACTGCGCGGCGATCTCGCGGTTGGCGCGGCCCGCGGCCAGCAGCGCCAGCACCTCGCGCTCGCGCTCCGAGAGCGGCTCGCCCGCCGCCGGGCGCACCAACTCCCGCAGCGCGCGCGCCGCGATTTCCGGTTGGATGAAGACCTCGCCCGCCGCTACGCGCCGGATGGTGGCGACCAACTGCTCGGCGGGCGTGTCCTTGAGCAAGTAGCCCAGCGCCCCTGCGCGCACCGCCTGGTACACGTAATCGTCGCGGTCGAACGTGGTCAAGATGATGATGCGCGCGGCAGGCCACGCAGCGCAGATGGCGGCCGTGGCCTCCACGCCGTTGAGCACCGGCAGTTGCACGTCCATCAGGACTACGTCCGGCCTTAGGGCCAGCGCCTGCTGCACGCCCTCCTTACCGTTGACGGCCGCCGCCGCCACGCTGAAGCCCGGCTCCAAATCGAGCAGGGTGGTCAGCCCCTGGCGCATGAGGGTCTGGTCTTCCACCAGCAGCAGGCGCAGGGGCGGCGCCTGGCTCACAACGGCACCTGCGCGGCCACCGTCACGCCGCCGTCGTTCGCGAGCGTCAGCGCGCCGCCCACGGCCGCCAGCCGTTCGCGCAACCCGCTCAGCCCATAGTGCCCGGCGGCCGCCAACGTGGCGGCGTCTTCCGGCAGGCCGCGCCCATCGTCACGCACGCTCAGCCGCGCCGCCTCGGGCGTGAAGGTCAGCGTCACCTCCACGCGCCGCGCCTGGGCATGCCGCGCCACGTTAGTCAGCGCCTCCTGCGCCACGCGCCACAGCGCCTCGGCCGCGGCCGGCGTCAGGCGCGCACTGCCCGGCTCCACGCGGCAGGTCACGTCCAGGTCGTGTTGGCGGCCCGTGTCCACGGCCAGGCTGCGCAGCGCCTCGTCCAGCGGGCGGTCGCCCAGGCCGGAGGCGCGCAGCCCGGCCAGCGAGCGGCGCAGTTCGTCGGTGGCGGCCCGCGTGGCGGCCTTCAGCGTGTCTACCTGCGCGGCGGCGCGCTCGGCGTCCACGCGGTATAAGCGCTGGATGGCTTCGAGCTGCACCGAGATGGCGACCAGCGCGTGGCCCAGGCTGTCGTGCAGGTCACGGGCCAGGCGCTCGCGCTCGCGCAGGGCGGCCAGCTCAGCGTCGCGGGCGCGGGCGGCCTCCAGCTTGGCCTGGGCGGCGCGCAGCTCGGCCACCAGCCGGCCGCGCGCCGCGCTGGTGCGCGTAATGTAATGAATGAAGAAGTACAGCACCATCGAGGCCGCCCACCCGATCAGCGGCCCCATCACTCGGTCGGCCCGCAGTGCCGCCAGGTTGAGATCAGGACTGGCGATGAAGACCAGGGCGAAGATCAGCAGCGAGCCGGGCACCGCGGCCAACGGCGGCAAGATGCCCAGCATCTGCCCGAAGTACGTCATGCCGAACCACTGCCAGTCGGGCGCGAGCCGCCACTCCAGCAGCCACAGGCCCACGCTCACGCCGAAGTACAGCCCGATGCGCCAGCCCGGCAGCGGCCAGAGGTGGTTGAGCACGAAGCTCCACACATATAGCCCCGTCTGGGCCAGCGCCAGCCCCGTGAGCAGGCTCGCCCGCCACACGTCGCCGCGGCCGAACTCGGCCCACGTCTCCCACAGCAGCAGGGTCAGCAGCCCCAGGTAAACAAAGTGCCAGAACGTCAGGTAGAGCTGCATCTGCCGGGCGGGCAGCGGTAGGTGCTCGTCGGCCGAAGCGGGCGCGCGGCGGACAGCGTTCATAGCGAAAGGATGGCGGGGAATACGCTCATTGTCAAGCACGGCGGGCCGGCCTCGGCCTCAGTTGGCCGAGGTCGGCCCGGTGGGCGCGGTCGCTCAGGCGCGCGGGTCCCAGCGGAACAGCCGGCCGGCGATGAGCGTGGCGGCCAGCGCGTAGGCCGCCATCAGCGCCAGGTTGACGGGCCAGTTCGCCGCGAGTGTGCCCTCCAGCAGCGGGGCGCGCACCAACTGCACCACCGCGTAGGACGGAAAGTAGGCCACGACCGCTTGCAGCCACGCGGGCAGCTGTGCCACGGGGAAGACCATGTCGCTGATGAACATCAGCCCGAAGTAGAGCGTCATGCCGGCGGCGGTGGCCACGCCCGCTTTGGGAGCCAGCCCGCCCACCACCTGCCCCAGCGCCAGGAAGGTCAGCGCCCCGGCCACGATCATGGGCAGGCCCAGCGCCAGCCCAACGAACGATAGTTTCAGGCCGTAGACCGCCACGCCCACCAGCAAGATCAGCCCGCCCTGGCCCAGGCCCAGCAGCAGGTTCACGCTCAGATACGCGCCCAGCAGGTGCAGGGCGGGCAGCGGCGTCGCCCGCAGCCGGCGCAAGATGCCCTTCTCGCGCATCTCTACCAGCACGGCGCTGCTGCTCACCAGGCCGAAGCTCAGCGCGTTCAGCACGATCACCCCCGGCGTCAGCCACTTCATATACTCGGCCATGATGAGGCCGTAGATCAGCATCAGAAAGACCGGGAAGGCAAAGTTCCAGAACAGCACCTCGCGCGCGCGCAGGTGGATCAGCAGCAGGGCTTTGGTGAAGATCAAAAAGCGTTTCATGGTTTTCTCCTACAGGGCCGCGGCCGCGGCCAGCGCGCGCCCGGTCAGGGCCAGGAACACGTCTTCCAGGTTGGGTTGGCGCAGCCGCACGTCGCTCAGGCCGCGGCCGGTTTGGGCGGCGTAGGCCTGCAGCGCCGCCAGGGTGGCCTGCGGTTCGGCGGTTTCCAGTTCCAGGTGCTGCCCGGCGTAATGCGCGGCCCGCACGCCCGGCAGCGCCCGCGCCTCGGCCAGCGGCAGTTCGATGGCGGCCTTGAGCACCGGGTGCGCGCCCAGCCCGGCCACCAACTGCGCCGGCGTGTCGCAGGCCACGATCCGGCCCTGGTCAATGATGGCCACGCGCCCGCACAGCGCCTCGGCCTCTTCCATGGCGTGCGTGGTCAGCACGATCGTGCGGCCCTCATCGTGCATCCGGCGGATGTTGTCCCACACGGCGCGGCGCGCGTGCGGGTCGAGGGCACTGGTCGGCTCGTCGAGCAGCACGATCTGCGGGTCGTTGGCGACGGCCAGCGCCAGCGCCAGCCGCTGCTGCTGCCCGCCGGAGAGCCGCCGGGCCAGCGCGCGGCGGTGTTCGCGCAGGCCAAAGCGCGCTAAGAACTCGTCGGTCTGCGCCGGGGTCAGGTAGACCTCGTACAGCGCGGCATACACCTCCAGCAGCTCGCCCACGGTCAGGTCGTCGAGCAGGGCGGTCTTTTGCAGTTGGATACCGAGCAGGCGCTTGGCGGCCTCTGGCCGGCGCTGCACGTCTAGGCCGCCGACCGTCACCGTGCCTGCGCTGGGGCGGTGCAGCCCCTCCACGCAGGCCAGCAGGGTGCTTTTGCCGGCGCCGTTCGGCCCCAGCAGGCCGAAGATTTCGCCGGGCTGCACGCTCAGGCTCACCTCGCGCAGGGCGGGGGGCCGGCCGTGCCCGTAGCCGGCAGTGACGCCGCTGATTTCCAGGCTGGGTTGCGACATAGCAGTTCCTTTCCACTCACGTCTTGCCGAACACACCACCAGCTTACGGCCGGCGGGCCGTGCGCGGCAGACCCCGGGGGTGGAACTGCGCTATGTCGAAAGACACATTGTGGTCCAGGCGGTTGGGGGAGGGGGGCGGCTGAGCCAAACAGCGCCGGCCTGCCGGCGCGGGCAAGGCGCGAGAAAAGTGGGGGCGGGGCCTACACGGACAGGTTTTTCCACCGTTGGTTGGTGGTGATTGACCAATTGCTAAACGCCGCCCGGATCGGGCAGACCGGTCGCCCTGTGTTTACCCCAAGAAGGCAAAGGGGGCGGTGGGGCTGGTGTGTCCAGCCCCGCCGCCCCCTAAAAACACCTCCCCTTCCCCACATCTTTTCAGTGGGGAAGGGGTAGGGGATGGGGAACTCTGCGTCAACTCGGCCCAGGTCAACCCGCGGGCCTAGGCGCGTCAGCCACTGCGGCCGGCACGCCACCGCCGCGCCTACTGCGCCAGCGAGCGGGCGTTCAGCTCATCCAGGTCGTCTTTGGCCCGATCCTTGTAGTCAAAGAGCTTCTTGGTCGAGGCCGCGATGCGCGGCTCATCCGGCGAGTGCGCCAGCATGGCCTTGATAGACTTGCTGGCCATGATCTTCTCATACGGCTCCACCACCGCTACCAGGCCCTGGTAAGCCTGCCCGCCGATGGTCTTCGCGCGCGTCAACCCGTTAATATCCTTGAGTTTCTGCGCCGTGCCGGCCAGCTTGTTCTGCTTGCGCAGCGCCAGCACGAAACCCGCCGCCTTGCGCTCGGCGTTGCCCAGCACCTTGTCGTTCAGCCGCTGTTTGGCCGCTTCCAGCTTCTCATCCTTCTTCACCTGCTTGGCGGTCTTGTTCAGCTGCTCGGTCAGCAGGTCTTCGTAGACGTTGTCGAACTGCTTGGCCGGGATCGGCTCCGGGTAGTTGGCGACCTGCAAAAATTCATCGTTGCGGAAGTAGGCCTTCACGTCGTCGAGCAGCGGCTTCATTTCCTTGACAGACTGGTTGAGGCCCAGCATCTTGCTGGAGTTCTTCTTCTCGCGCGCGCTGATCTCGCCCTCGATAGCTTCCCGCAGCGTGCGCAGCCGCTTGCGCAGCCCCTTGATCTTGGTGGTGTACAGGGCCACGCCCGCCGCCGCCGTCTTCTTGCCCGTATCGCGGCGGCGCTGCAGCTCCTGCGCATAGCTCGCCACCTCGCGGTCGGCCATATACCCGGCCAGGTCGTTGCCCGTTTGGCCCTGGGCGCGCAGCTCGCCGATGCGCGCGCCCAGCACCTTGAAGGCCTCGGTCATCTGTTCCAGGATAGCGCCGATGTTGTTCTCAATCTCGTCGTAGTCCTCGACCACCGCGTGCGTGTCTTTCTTGATCTGGGCAAACTCAGTCTGGAATTCCTTCAGCGTTTTAGCCATGATCAGCGCTCCTGTCGGTCAAGGGCGTCAGCAAGGGCGCCCGGCTCATCCATGCTGACAATCCTAGTCCAATTTGCCTCGGCTGCAAGTCAGCCGGCTGACGTTAACCTGAACTCATGGTACAATCACCTGTCATCCGGTCTGGATGAAGCCTTCAACGGAACTGGCTAGGGTTGAAGGCCGCCGGCAAGTCGAACCGCCCCGGTCCGCTTTCCTGACCGGGGCCTTGTTTTTTTGCCGCCGAGCTGATCTTTCGCCGCCCGCCGGTAGTTGAAAATCGAGCAGGTTATTCGCTATGAAGCATATTCGCACCGATCTGCGCAACATCGCCATCATCGCCCACGTTGACCACGGCAAGACCACCCTGGTAGACGGGCTGCTCAAGCAGGCCCACACCTTCCGCGACAATCAGCGCGTGGCCGAGCGCGTCATGGACTCTAACGACCTGGAGCGCGAGCGCGGCATCACCATCCTGGCTAAGAACACCGCCGTCACCTATCAGGGTGTCAAGATCAACATTGTGGACACCCCCGGCCACGCCGACTTCGGCGGCGAGGTGGAGCGCGTGATGAACATGGTAGACGGCGTGCTGCTGCTGGTGGACGCCGCCGAAGGCCCCATGCCCCAAACGCGCTTCGTGCTGCGCAAGGCGCTAGAGATGGGCCACAAGGCCATCGTCGTCATCAACAAGGTAGACCGCAAGAACGCCGACCCGGCCACCGCCCTCAACCGCACCTTCGATCTCTTCATCGAGTTGGGCGCGTCCGAAGAGCAGGCGGATTTTCCCGTCATCTACTGCAACGCCCTGACCCAGCAGGCCGGCCTCACCCCCGCCCTCTCGCCCGACTACCAACCCCTGTTCGAGGCCGTGCTGGCCCACATCCCCGGCCCCACCGTGGACGCCGCCGCCCCGACCCAGATGCTGGTGACCACCCTCAGCTATAACGAATATAAGGGCCTGATCGCCGTCGGCCGGCTGTTCAACGGCACGCTGCGCAACGGGCAGACCGTGGCCCGCCTGCGGCGCGAAGGCGCGCCCGAGCTGGGCAAGCTCACCTACCTGTACGTCTTCCAGGGCCTGGAACGCCACCCGGTGGAGCAGGCCGAGGCGGGCGAGATCGTGGCCGTGGCCGGCTTTGACGAAATTCACATCGGCGAGACGCTGGCCGACCCGGCCAACCCCATCGCGCTGCCCAGCATCCGCGTCGAAGCCCCCACCGTGCGCAGGACCTTCGGCGTCAGCACCTCGCCCTTCGCTGGGCAGGAAGGCACCTGGGGCACCAGCCGCAAGATCCGCGAGCGCCTGTACAAGGAGCTGGAGCACAACGTCGCCCTGCGCGTAGACGACACCGACAGCGCCGACACCTTCATGGTCTCGGGCCGCGGCGAACTGCACCTGGCCATCCTCATTGAAACGATGCGCCGCGAAGGCTACGAGTTCCAGGTCTCGCGGCCCGAAGTCATCTACCGCACCGGCGAGGCCGGCGAAACGCTCGAGCCGGTGGAAGAAGTGCACATCGAGGTGGCCGAGGAGCACATGGGCACCGTCATCGAGATGCTCGGCCGCCGCCGCGGGCAGATGACCAACATGAGCCAGTCGGGCGGGTCGGTCTACTTCACCTTCCTGGTGCCCACCCGCGGCCTGCTGGGCTTCCGCTACCAGTTCCTCACCGCCACGCGCGGCACCGGGCAAATGCACTCGCTCTTCCACGACTACCTGCCGCTGGCCGGCGCCATTGACCAGCGCGAGGTCGGCAGCCTGGTGGCGGGCGAGCAGGGCACGGCCACGGCCTTCGCCATCCGCAACGCCGGCGAACGCGGCTTCCTGTTCATTGACCCCGGCACCGAGGTCTACGAGGGCATGGTCATCGGCCAGCACCAGCGGCCCGGCGACCTGGTGATCAACATCGCCAAGAAGAAGCAGCTCACCAACGTGCGCGCCGCCCGCGCCGAAGTGCTGGAAACCCTCACCCCGGCCCGCAAGATGAGCCTGGACGAGAGCATCGAGTACCTGGCCGAGGATGAGTTGCTGGAAATCACGCCCCAGAACATCCGCATCCGCAAGCGCATCCTCAGCAACGACCTGCGCGGCAAGACCCAGAAGCGCGCCAAGGAAGAACTGCTCGAAGCCTGAGGCGAGAACGGCGAACAACGCTGATCCGCGCCCCGCCGCCTGTCTGAACCCGAGCGGTGGCGCGCTAACCCGGCTCGATCAGAGGCCTTTTGGCGGGTCAACGCCTAACGGCCAAGCAACGGTCACGAGCGGATTAGAAAGCCTCGGCTCAACAGCGTATTCGTGCTTCTCAATCGCGCCGGAAAGCCTGTAAGCCCCCGGAGGCCCGCCATACCGCACCTGGTCAGCATCGCCTATTCCCCCGCCGCCGGCGACACCCAGCCGCCCGATCACTACCAGCGCGTGCCCGTCACGCACGCCGCGCTGACCGTCGCGGGCGGCCTCGCCGGCGACCGCAAAGGCCGCCACCCCGACCGCCAGCTGAACGTGATGACGCGCGAAGTGCTCGACGCTCTGGCCGCCGAAGGCTACCACACCGCGCCAGGGCAGATGGGCGAACAGCTCGTCGTCAGCGGGCTGAATCTGAACGCCCTGGCCCCCGGCGACCGCGTGCAGCTTGGCCCGCAAGCCATCATCGAGATCATCAAGCCGCGCACTGGCTGCGACCGCTTCGAGGCCATTCAGAAACTCACACGCCGGCAGGCCGCCGGCCGCATGGGCCAGATGTGCCGCGTGATCGTGGGCGGCCCCCTCGCCGTCGGCGACGACGTACGCGTGCTCGTGGCCGAGCCAGGCGGCGCGCCGGTCTAGCGCCGGGGCAGCCCGGATTGTTTGCGCTGAAGCGTTAAGCGCCCGCCGCCGGCTGAGGCAGGTTGCCCTGCCGCAGGCGGGCGATCAGCTTCAGCAGCAGCCAGGCCGCCACCGCCAGCGCCTCCAACCCGACCACCAGGGTCACCCACGACCCAAACCAAAACAACTCATATTGGTCGCCGCGCCCCTTCAGCACGTCGCCCTGGGCGGTGTCGCAGCGAATAAACTGGTTCACATCCTGGCGCTCGTTGTTGTCCGAGTCGCGGTAGATCGCGCCGTATTCGGTCACGAGCGTTGGGGTGGTGTCGGGCGGGCACAGCAGCGGGCCAATGACCGCCACGCCCAAATTGGGGGCGATGACCCCCACCAGCGAGCCTAGCCCGACCGCCACCCCTACGGTGATGGCGATGACGATAATGGCGAGGATGGTGTAGCCGGCCAGGTAAGCGAGGCACGAACCGAGTTTAGGAGACACGGGGTGTACCCTTTCGGTGGCGACAGATGCGCGGCGCTGGTCTGGCGCATAATGTACACCAAATCGGATGACAGCGGTAAAGTTTGATCTCCGCCTCGGCCGGGAGGAACAATAGCGGGAATTCTCACGCTATAATTCAGCCATGTCGTTCTTATCGGTGCTGGTATCGCTCACCCTCAGCAGCACGGTCGGCGCCGCCGCCCCCGGCCCCCAGTTCGCCGCCGACGCGGCCCTGTGCGCCCCCGCGCTGCAAATTGACCAGCCCGCCGCCTGCCCCGCCCTGGGGCCGGGGGCCTATGTTGCCGGCCTGGCCGGGGCGCGCGTGCCCGACCCCGCGCCCAACCTGCCGCTGGCCGACCTGATCAAATACGACCCCATTGTCGAGTTCACCTACGCCCGTGTCACCACCCCGGAAGCGCCGCTGTTCAACAGCGTGGCCGACGGCGTGGCCGGCGTCGTCGGGCGCACCATCGGCACCGGCTTCATCTTCGTCAACCTGGTGCAGCTCGTTGAAGACTCCGGCCAGCAGTTCTACCAAATCCGCACCGGCGAGTACATCCGCGCCGCCGACGTCAGCGAGGTCAAGCCCACGAATTTTCAGGGTATGGAGTTCACCGAGCCGCCGCAGTACCCCATCGCCTGGGTCGTCTCCAACGTACGGCCCAGCGCGCAGCCCGGCGCGCCCTCGCCAGAGAGCGGCTTCCGCCTCTTCCGCAAGCAGGTGGTGCAACTCTACGCCACCCTGCGCGTCGGCGCGTGGGATTGGTACCTGGTCGGCCCCAACCAGTGGATCGAGCAGCGCAAGGTGTCGCGCCTGAACCTCAACCCGCCGCCGGAAGGCGTCAGCGGCCGCTGGATTCAAGTGGACCTCTACGAGCAAACGCTAGCCGCTTACGAGGGCGACCGGCTGGTCTACGCCACGCTGATCTCCTCCGGGCTAGACGAGTGGCCCACGCGCCCCGGTCTGTTCCACATCTATGCCCGCCTCTACGCCGACCGGATGCGCGGAGCCTACCGCGCCGACGGCTCCGACTACTACTTCCTCGAGGCCGTGCCGTGGGTCATGTACTTCGATGGCGCGCGCGCCCTGCACGGCGAGTATTGGCACGACGGCCTGGGTTTTCAGCGCTCGCACGGCTGTGTGAACCTGGCCCCGCTCGACGCGCGCTGGATCTACGACTGGACCGAAAAGGGTACGCCCGTCTGGGTCTATGACCCCTCCGGCCAAACACCGACCGATCTGGACGAGGCCGGCGGCGCGCCGTAGCGGGGGATTTTTGCCACGAATGGACACGAAACAAGTTTTCACCACGAATTGACACGAATTACTCGAGTTTTGCTGAGCGCGAGTTCAGCCGGATGGGTACAGGCGTAACGGTGAGGCGGTAGCGTGCGCGGCGTTAAGTGGATGAGTCGAGGCATTCTGGCGGCCTGGCTGTTCGCCGGTCTGCTGCTCCCCGCCCCGGCCCAGGCCGCGCCCCGGCCGCCCGCCGCCGGCTACCGCCAAATGCGCCTCGCCGAGCCGCCGGCCCTGGCCGCGCCCGCGCCCGCCGCCGATGCCCCGGCCCCCGACACGCTCGCCACGCTCTCCGCCGTCTGCGCCGACACCTATCAGCTCCAGCACCCCGCGGCCTGCCCGGCCGTCGGTCCCGGCCACTACGCTGGGCTGATCGCCGCCGCCGGGCTGCCCTACCCGCTGCCCGCCCTCCAGGTCACCGCCGCGCGCCCCTTCCGCGCCCTCACGCCCGACGCCTACGCCAAGGTCCTCACCGACACCGCGCCCGTCTACCGCACCCCCTACGACGCGCTGGCCGGGCTGCCGCCGCTGCGCGCCTTCGAGCGCGGCTTTGAGTTCGTCAGCCTGGTAGGCCAGGTAGAAGTGGACGGCCAGACCTTCTACCAGATCAACCGCGGCGAATACATGGCCGCCAACCTGCTGGCTCCAGTAACGCCCTCCAGCTTCCAGGGCGTGCACTTCGCCGCGTCGCCCGCGGGCCTCACCGGCTGGGTCATCAACACCGTGCCGGTCAGCCCCGCGCCGGGGGTCGCGCCCGCCGCCGATGCGCCCTACGCCGGGCGCTACAGCCCCATTCAGCCCCTGGCCGTCGAGCGCGTGGGCGACTGGAACTGGTACCTCATCGCGCCGGGGCAATGGCTGGAGCAGCGCAACCTGGCGCTCGTGCCGCCCACGCCGCCCGGCGGGGTGGGCGGCACCGTCATCGCCGTGGACACTTACGAGCAGGCCCTGGGCGTCTACCAGGACGGCCGGCTCATCTTCGCCACGCTCGTCTCCAGCGGCTCGCGCTACTTCCCCACCCGCACCGGCGCGTTCCAGGTCTGGGCCAAGCTCGACACCGGCCAGATGAGCGGCGCCTACTTCGCCGACCGCCGCGATTACTACTTCCTCGAAGACGTGCCGTGGATCCTCTACTACGACGGTGACCGGGCGCTGCACGGGGCCTACTGGCACGACAACTTCGGCCAGCGCTCGTCGCATGGCTGTGTCAACCTCTCCCCGCGTGACGCGCGCTGGCTGTTCGACTTCGCCGGGGTCGGCTCCACCGTCATCATCTACAACTCCGGCGGTTAAGGGCCGGCGGCAGTATAATCCGCCGCGAACGGCCACGCGCGCATGACCATTCTCAAACGCCTGACCCACAAGCGCCCCATTCTGCTAGACGGCGCCACCGGCACCGAGCTTGACCGGCGCGGCGTGAACACCGCGCTGCCCCTGTGGAGCGCCCGCGCCCTGCTCGAAGCCCCCGCCGTGCTCCAGCAGATCCACGCCGACTATGCCCGCGCCGGGGCCGAGGTGCTCACGGCCAACACCTTTCGCACCCACCGCCGCTCGCTGGTCGCCGCCGGGTTGGGCCATCAGGCCGCCGCGCTCACCGCCCAGGCCGTGGCCGTGGCCCGCGCCGCCATCGCCGAAGCCCGCCCCGGCCGCGCCGTCTACGTGGCCGGGTCGCAGGCCCCGCTGGAAGACTGCTACTCGCCTGAGTTAGCGCCGTCCCCGGCCGAATGTGAGGCCGAACACGCCGAAATGGCCCAGCACCTGGCCGCCGCCGGGGTAGACCTGATCTTGGTCGAGACCATGAACACCATCCGCGAGGCCGTGGCGGCCACGCGCGCCGCCCGCGCCACCGGCTTGCCGGTGCTCACCAGCTTCGTGTGCCGCAGCGACCACGCGCTCTTCTCCGGCGAGCGTGTGAGCGACGCCGTGCGGGCAGTCGCCTCGCTGGGCGTGGCCGGCGTGCTGATCAACTGCACGCCCTCCACCACCATCCACACGCCCTTTGCTGAATTGCAGGCCGCCGCGCGCGCCCAACCCGCCCGCCTGCTTGTCACCGGCCTGTACGCCAACATCGGCCACACCAACGCCGTCACCGGCTGGACCAACACCGCCGATGTCTCGCCGCTGGAGTATGCGCGGCTGGCGACTGGCTGGCTCAGGCTGGGGGCGCGCGTCATCGGCGGCTGCTGCGGCACCACCCCCGCGCACATCGCCGCGCTGCGCGTCATGCTAGACTGAGCCATGCGCCGCCTCCGGTTGCCGCTGCTGGTCCTGCTCGCCGCCACGCTGGCCTGTAATACGCTGCTGCCGCGCCCGACCGCCACGCCCCGTGCGCCGACGCCCACGGGCATTTTTGACCCCCCGCGCTCAACGCCCACGCCCGCGTCCGGCGCGACCAGCACCAAGCGCGTGCCCACGCGCCAGCCCATCGCCACGGTCACGCCCGCCGAAGCGTTGACACCGGAGGCGTCAGGCGCCCGCGCCTGCGACTTCGTACCCGGCGTCAGCGTGCCCGCCGTCATGCCGCCGGGGCTGGGCGCACCCACCGCGACCCCGCCGCCGCCGCCCATCGAGTTGCCGCCCAACATCGCCGTAGACGCGGACGTGACCGCCGCCCAACTCGACCTGTACGACCAGTTCACCGCCGACATCGAGAACGAATACGTCTACCCCGACTTCAACGGGGCCGACTGGCCCGCCATCCAGGCGCGCTATCGCGCGCTGATTGAGGGCGGCCTGACTGATGACGACTTCTACTACGCGCTGAACCTGGTGCTCTACGACCTGGGCGACGACCACAGCTACTTCGAAAGCCCGGTCGAGGCCGCTCAGGCCGACCAGGAGTTCGCGGGCAACATTGACTACGTAGGCATCGGCGTGGTGGTGGAGGCCGTGCCCGAAGCGGGCCGCGCCACCATCGTCTACACCTTCCCCGGCGGCGCGGCGGCCGAGGCCGGGCTGCGCGCCCACGACTCGCTGCTCACCGTGGACGGCGAGCCGATCCTCGACGACACCGGCGGCATCAAGAACATCATCCGCGGCGAAGCCGGCAGCGAGATCGCCCTGACCGTGCAGCGCCCTGGCGGCGAACCTTTCGATCTGACGCTCGTGCGCCGCCGCATCACCGGCGCGACCCCGGTGGACTACTGCCTGATGCCCGCCGCGCGCGTCGGCTACATCTTCCTGCCCCACCTGGACGACGAGACCATCCCCGACCAGTTCCGCGCCGCGCTCGACGCGCTCACAGCCGACGCCCCGCTGGCCGGGCTGATCATTGACAACCGCCAGAACGGCGGCGGCGCGAACACCGTGCTGGAAGCGCTGCTCGGGCTGTTCCTCAGCGGGCCGCAGGGCTTCTTCGTCAGCCGCGACGCCACGCGCCCCTTCGATATTCAGGCCGAGGAGCGCGACGGCTCGCAGGCCGTGCCGCTGGTGGTGCTCGTCGGGCCGGATACGGTCAGCTATGGCGAGATCATGACCGGCGTGCTGCAAGCCGCCGGCCGCGCCACCGTCCTGGGGCAGACCAGCCTGGGCAACGTGGAGACCATGTGGGCCTACACCTACCCGGGCGGCGCGCGCGCCTGGATCGCCCACGAGACCTTTCAATACCCCGGCCAGGCAGCGGGCCAGTGGGAAGACACCGGCATCATCCCCGACATCCCCGTGCCCACCCGCTGGGATTTGTTCACCGAGGCCGACGACCCCGCCCTGGCCGCCGCGCTGGTCGTCTTTGGCCTGGGGCAGTAAGCGCAGAGAAAAGAGAACAGAGAAAGAGAAAAAGGCGGGACCGCAGCCCGGTTCAGGCCAGCGCATCTAGAACACAAGCCATGGACCGACCAGCCCCTGTTTGCCTGTCATTTCGAACCCCCTCCGGTCGTCGGAATTCATTCGATCTTGTGGGGGGTGAGAAATCTCAACCCCGGATCAAGCTGGTCCTGCGCCCGTCGTTGTTTAGTTTCTGAGCAAGACCACATGGCGGCCCGCCGCCAGCCCTCCAGGGCAGAAACGGCCGTGGCCCCAACCCGATCGCCGGCGACGTAGGGCCGTTCGTATGCCGAGCGCTCTTTGCTTGGCCGAACCGCCGGCGCGCGCTACCAACGGCGTGTCTGACCGCACATCGGCCGCGCTATTGTAGGGCCGCTCACACCTGCCCCAACGTTCTTTGTTGGGGACTGAGCGGCCGGCGCTCGCTACCAATCAAGGGCAAGTTTCTGAGCAACCCGGCCTCAGGCCGGTGACCCAGGCGCGCCTCTGTGGCCGGTGACGCGCAACGTCTCGGGGCGTGGCAGCCGGCGCCCAGTTTTTGAGACACTTGCGGCGCATTCTCAACTAACGAAATTAAGCTACGCTGGCCCTGGCCCTGACGCCCAGGGGTATAATAGCCGCCGGTCTATCCGATTTCGTGTGAGCCGCTACCGCCATGCCAGACGCCCCGCGCAAGTACCACCTCATCAACGACGCGCAACTCCAGGCCGCCAAGAAACACTGGCCGCAGGTGACCGACCACACCTGGGTGCTGGTGCTCAAGCGCGCCGAGGAGCCGCTGGTGCTCAACAAGCCTCCCCACCGCGGCGTGGGCTTCGTGTCGCTGCAAGCGCCGCCCGAAAGCACCGACGGCATGGCCTACCGCCGCGACATTGACGTGCTGATCCTTATCTCTGGCGAAACCGCCCTGGAACACTGACTGCCGTTATGACCGACACTGCCCCCGCTCCGGCTGCTGAAGCCAACCCCCCGTATTATCCCGAGTCGGCCATGGCGATTGTGGCCCACCCAGACGATATTGAGTTCGGCTGCTCCGGCACGCTCGCGCTCTGGGCGCGGCACGGCGCGCGCATCTCGCTCGTGCTCGTCACCAGCGGCGACGTGGGCATCGCCCGCGAAGACTTCACCCGCCAGCAGGCCGCCGCGCTGCGCGAGCAGGAAGCCCGGGCCGCCGCCGATGTGCTGGGCGCGGCCGAGATCATCTTCCTGCGCGAGCCGGACGGCATGGTGCAGGCCACGCTGGGACTGCGCAAGAAGCTCGTGCGCGAAATCCGCCGCTTTCGGCCGGAGGTCGTCATCAGCGGCGACCCGACCGTGGTGTGGGCGGGCGGAAACTACATCAACCACCCCGACCACCGCGCCGTGGCGCTGGCGACCGTGGACGCGATTTTCCCCGCCGCCGGGCAGCCGCACCTGTTCGAGGAGCTGGGGGCCGAAGGCCTTACCGCCCACAAGGTGCGCAAGGTCTACGTGACCAACTGGCGCGAGGGCGACACCTGGGTGGCGATTGACGAGACCGTTGATGTGAAGGTGGCCGCCCTCAAGTGCCACGCCAGCCAGATGGGCAGTTGGGACGTGGAGAAGAACATCAAACAGTGGGCGGCCGACCGCGCCAAGGACCACGGCATGCAGTACGCCGAGATTTACCGCGTCGTCACGCTGGAGAGCGACGAAGACTGGGCTAAGTACAAAGGCTCGAACCTCAACCGCGACCGCTAGCGCGGCCCGCGCCTCACGCCCGCAGCCTTAAACACCAACGCCGCCGAGTCGGGTCACTCGGCGGCGTTATTGTTGCAGGTACTGTGTGGCAGGCCGCTGCCTATAAGCGCCGAAGCTCCTGGGCCCCAACCCAACCGCAGGCAATGTCGGGCCGTACGCGCGTACGGCTGCCGCCCGCTATAAATCTCTGTCAGCGCCGGCTTACCGCGCCGGTTCGCTCGCATACCGCCGCGTCACCGCCGGCACCAAATACTCATCAAACGCGCGCTGGGCGTCGTAGTCTGGCTGCCAGCCCCAATCGGCGCGGGCGGCGCTGTCGTCAATGTCCTCCGGCCAGCTATCCACAATCGCCTGCCGCTTCGCATCCGGCTGGAACGTCACCTCGGCCGTGGGGAACGCCCGCGCCACCAGCCTGTAAATCTCCCCCGCCGAGAGCGAAAAGCTCGTCACGTTGTACACCAGCCGCGTCAGGCGCTCGCGCGGCGCGCCGCTCAGCATCAGCAGCGACTTGACCGCGTCGGGCATCGCCATGAACGGCAGCCGCGCGTCTTCGCGCACGAAACACGCATATGATTCGCCGCGCGCCGCCGCGTGCAGCATCTCCGGCCCATAGTCGCTCGTGCCGCCCGTCGGCAGCGTCTCCGCGCTGATTAGCCCCGGAAAGCGCAGGCAGCGGAAGTCCACGTGCGCCGTGTCCGGCTCCACCGCCAACTGGCGGTAGTGGCGGCTGTAATAGCGGCCCAGGTGCTCACAGTAGAGCTTGTTGCAGCCGTACATCGTGGTCGGGTGCGACCAGTCGTCCTCGCGCACACACCCGGCCGCCTGCTTGGCGGCCAGGCTGGGCAGGCCATAGGCGGCGATGCTGCTCGGGTAGATGAACTGCACCGCGCGACCCTGCCAGTGGCTTTGCTCCACCGCCAGCCGCAGCAGGTTGAGCGTGCCCTCCACGTTCACCCGGTGCGCCGCCTCGGGCGTGAATTCGGCCCGTGTGCTCAGCAGCGACGCCAGGTGGAAGATCTCGCGGATCTCAAACTCGCTCACCAGCCGGCCCAGCAGCATGGTATCCAGGATGTCGCCCTGGATGAAGCGGTCGCACAGCGGCGTCAGCGCCGGGTCGAGCGGCTGCAAATCCATCGCCACCACCGCGTTGCGCTTGCTGCGCGCCAGGTGCGTAATCAGCCCATGCCCCACCTCGCCGTTCGCCCCTGTGACCAGCACCACTTCTTTGCGCATCGCTGCTCCCTTCGCGGCCCTCCGCCGTCACAGTCCATTCTGCCAACAAACCCCCCGGAGGGCAAACGCGCAAACGCCAGGGCCTCCTGGGTGGTAAGACCGGGCCTCGGGGGACTCAAGGGTGCTTACCCTCAGCGCAGCGCCCCGACCACCCGCTGCGCCTCCCACCTCTCACCTCTCACCTCTAACCTCCCACTTCTCTCTCTTCGTGCTCATTCGTCGCCTTCATTCGTGTCCATTCGTGACAAAAGTCCCCTCCGCCTCCAACTCACGCTATACTCCGCCCATGCCCACCTCTCCCCACCGCCCGCGCGCCCGCGACTGCGGCATCGCCATCGGCGCGCTCCCCACCGGCCCGCACAACGCCATCACCGACGTGCCCGGCGTCCTCGTCGGCCACAGCACCCTCATCCGCGGCGAGGGCCGGCTCGTGCCCAGCGTCGGCCCGGTGCGCACCGGCGTCACCGCCATCCGCCCGCACCCCGGCGACGTGTTCCGCGACAAGGTCGCCGCCTGGGTGCACCGCATCAACGGCTTCGGCGAAGTCACCAACGCCGAGCAGGTGCGCGAGATGGGCGTGCTCGAGTCGCCCATCCTGCTCACCGGCACCCAGAACGTGCCGCGCGTGGCCGACGCCCTGCTTGATTGGGATTTTGCCCGCGACCCAGAGCTGTGCGTCACCACCTGGGGGCCGGGGCCGGTCGTGGCCGAGTGCTCCGACCAGTTCCTCTCCGACGCGCGCGGCCGGCACGTCACCGCCGCGCACGTCCACGCCGCGCTGGAAGGCGCGGCCGGCGGCCCGGTGGCCGAGGGCGGGGTGGGGGGCGGCACCGGCATGGCCTGCTGCGAGTTCAAGGGCGGCATCGGCAGCAGCAGCCGCGCGCTGCCCGCCGAGGCGGGCGGCTACACCGTCGGCGTGCTGGTCATGAGCAACTTTGGCCGCCGCGAGCACCTCGTGATTGACGGCGTGCCGGTGGGCCGCGAGCTGCGCGACTGGAAACCCGACCCCAACCCCGGTGCCGGCCCGGAGCGCGGCGGCTCGTCCATCATCATCGTCCTCGCCACCGACGCCCCGGCCGACGCCCGCCAACTCGAGCGCCTGAGCGTGCGCGCTGCGGGCGGCCTGGCCCGCGTGGGCGGCCTGTACTCCACCTCCAGCGGCGACTTCGTCATCGCCTTTTCCACCACTAACCGCGCGCCGCACTTCCCCCCCGAGCGCGAGGTGACCCAGCGCATCGTGGCCGAGTCCATGCTGGCCGGCGCGGAGTGGCCCGCGGCCCCGCCCATCAACGCCCTGTTCCAGGCCGCCCTCGAAGCCACCGAAGAGGCGATCCTCAACTCCCTGTTCAGCGCCGAAACGATGGTCGGCCGCGACAACCACACGCGCTTTGCCCTGCCCATCGCCGAGACCGTGGCCGTCATGCGCCAATACGGGCACACCGAGGCCCACCTGCCAGGCGAGTGAGGTCAGCGGGGACGCTTGCCACGAATGCACACGAATGCAAGCGACGAATGGGCACGAAGCGGAGAAGTGCGAGGTTAGAGGTGGGAGGTGAGAAGTGTCGCGGGTAATCATCGCGCTGCGCCGGCCTCTGCCCGTCCCCGAGTCCCCTCCCTCGTTTTCTGTTATCATTTCGTCCCACCCATCATCTGGTTAGCGAGCGCCCGCCCTTGGAAATCCTCCGCCCCAACCCCGCGCCCGGCGCGCTGCGCCACGCCGTCTTTGACTTCGACGGCACCCTCTCCCTGCTGCGCGCCGGCTGGCAGCGGGTCATGGCCGACCAGATGGTCGAAGCCCTGGGCGCCACGCCCCGCGCCGAGCCCGAGCCTGCCCTGCGCGCCGCCACCGTCGAGCCGATCTACGGCCTCGCCGGCAAGCCTACCCTGCTGCAAATGCAGTGGCTGGCCGACGCCGTGCAGGCCCGCGGCGGCGTGGCTCTCAGCGCCGACGCCTACAAGGCTGATTACGTTTTACGGCTGTCCACCCGCCTCCCGCACCGCGCCGAACTCGAGTCCGGCCGCAAGCCCGCCGCCGCCTTCCTCGTCCCCGGCGCGCTGGCCTTCGTCGCCGCCCTGCGCGCCCGCGGCGTCACCTGCCACATCGCCAGCGGCACCGACGAGACCGACGTGCGCGCCGAGGCCGCCCTGCTGGGCCTAACCCCGTACCTCACCCACCTGCGCGGCGCGCGGCCCGACGGCTCCGACGCCAAGCGTGAGCTGATCGCCCACCTGGTGGCCGAACACGACCTCGGCGCAGCCGAATTGGCCGCCTTTGGCGATGGGCGCGCCGAGATGGAATACGCCCGCGCCGCCGGCGGCCTCGCCATCGGCCTCGCCACCACCGAAGACGAGCGCGATGAGGTCGAGCCGCACAAGCGCGCCCTCCTCCTCAGCGCCGGCGCCGACGTCATCCTCCCCAACTTCACCCGGCCCGCTGCCCTCTTCGCCTACTTGTGGCCGAACTCAAGCGCAATTTCCTGATGACCGCCTCCCACCGCCCCTTCTGTTCCTTCGTGTATATTCGTCGCTCTCATTCGTGCCCATTCGTGGTAAAAATCCCGCCTGACCCCGGCGGCCCCATCGCCTAAGCGAGCCCTCCCATGCCCTTCCCTCACTTCGACCGCTCCCAACTGCGCCTCAAGCCCCTCCGCGAGCGCGTGCACGACATGACGCTCGACCATATCCTCAAGCTCACCGACCCCATCCCGGCCGTAGACCAGCCCGACCTGCCCACCGTGGCCGACCGCATCCTCGCCGCCCGCGCCCAGGGCCGCCCCGTCATCGTCCTCATGGGCGGGCACCTCATCAAGCAGGGCCTGTCGTACATGCTCATTGACCTGATGGAGCGCGGCCTGGTCACGCACGTCGCCATGAACGGCTCCGGCCCCATCCACGACTACGAGCTGGCCTACATCGGCCAGTCCACCGAGAGCGTGGCGCGCTACGTCTCCGAGGGCCAGTTTGGCCTGTGGCAGGAGACCGGCCGCCTCAACGACTTCATCGCCGCCGGCGTGCGCGACGGCCTGGGCTTCGGCGAGAGCGTCGGCCGCGCCATCGAGACCGAGCAGATGCCCCACCGCGCTGCCAGCATCACCGCCGCCGGCTACCGCCTGCAAGTGCCCGTCACCGTCCACATCGGCATCGGCTACGACATCATCCACGAGCACCCCAACGCCGACGGCGCGGTGCTGGGCGAGGCCTCCTACCGCGACTTCCTCATCATCGCCCAGACCATCACGCAGATGGAAGGCGGCGTCGTCCTCAGCGTCGGCACGCAGACCATGGGGCCGGAGGTCTTCCTCAAGGCCCTGGCCATGGCCCGCAACGTCGCCCTCAGCCGCGGCGCCGAGATCTTCCACTTCACCTCCTGCGTCTTCGACCTCACCGACCTGGGTAGCGACATTCACCACGAAGCCCCGCGCACCGAGGCCGCCTACTACTACCGGCCCTACAAGACCCTGCTCGTCCGCACCGTCAAGGACGGCGGCGAGAGCTTCTACATCCGCGGCATGTACCGCCAGAACGTCGCCGCGCTCTACGGCCTGATCCGCGAGCGGGTGGGCCGCCCCGCGTGAACGCCGAACGCCTCGCCGCCCTGCTCGACCAGTTCCCCCGCCAGACCGTGCTGGTGGTGGGCGACTATTTCCTCGACAAGTACCTCGACCTCGACCCGGCCCTCAGCGAGACCTCGCTGGAGACCGGGCTGGAGGCCTACCAGGTGGCGCGGGTGCGGCGCTACCCCGGCGCGGCCGGCACGGTGGTGAACAACCTGCGCGCGCTCGACGTGAACGTGCTGGCCCTGAGCGTCATCGGCCACGACGGCGAGGGCGACGACCTGCTGCGCGCGCTGGCCCACCTGGGCGTGCCCGGCGACGGCCTGCTCCGCGCCGAGGACCGCTTCACGCCCACCTACCTCAAGCCCATGTTGCTTTCGACCCAGCCCGGCGCGCCCGCCCGCGAGCTGAATCGCCTCGACACCAAGAACCGCGCCCCGCTGCCCGCTGCGCTGGAGGCCGAGGTCATCACGCGCCTGCGCGCCCTGCTGCCGCATGTGCAGGGCGTGGTTATCAGCGACCAGGCCACCGAGGCCAATTGCGGCGTCATCACCGACGCCGTGCGCGCCGAGTTGGCTGCGCTGGCGGCGGCCCACCCGGCCGTGCCCTTCGCCGCCGACTCGCGCGGCCGCATCGGCCTGTTCCGCCAGGTCATCATCAAGCCCAACGCGCACGAAGCCGCCGCCGCCACCGGCCTGCCCGCCCCCGCCCCGGCCGGCCTTGCGCTGCGCCGCCTCACCACTCGGCCGGTGGTCGTCACCCAGGGCGACCAGGGCGTCTACCTCTACGACGACGCGGGTGAGCAGCACGTGCCCGCCGTGCCCGTCACCGGCCCCATTGATGTCTGCGGCGCGGGCGACAGCACCATGGCCGGCCTCATCGCCACCCTGTGCGCGGGCGGCGCGCTGGCCGAGGCCGCCCTGGTGGGCAACCTGACCGCCTCCCTCACCATCCAGCAGTTGGGCGTCACTGGCACCGCCACCCGCGCCCAAGTGCTGGCCCGCCTCGCCGACCTGCAATAGCCGGGCCGGCGTGGCTTATGGTTGCGCCCGCCGCGCCAGTGCCGTAACACCCGCCGGCCGCGGCGCAGTCTCGTGTAGGGGTGTAGCGTGCTACACCCCGGGCCGGCTACCAAATGAGTTTAGTTTCTGAGCACCCCCCTCCAGTCGTTGGAATTCATGCGATCTTGTGGGGGGTGAGAAACCTCAGCCTCGGATCAAGCTGGCCCTGCGCCCGTCATTGCTTGGTTACTGCGCAAGCCCCCTTCAGGCCGTTGTCTTCGCCCTCGCCGTCTCACTTCCCCCTTCGTGCTCATTCGTCGCCTTCCCTTCGTGTTCATTCGTGGCAAAAGTCCCCTCTTGCGCCTCACCCTCTCCCCGAGTGCTATAATTTCAGCGTAACCGGTCAACACTGGTGCCAGAAAGCGCCCTTCCGCCATGGCCGAGGCCGACGCCAGCCTCGAACTGCTGTTAGATTCACTCACCGCGCCGGGTGAACTCTTCACCCCCCGCGCCGACGGGGCGCTCACCTGCTATGCCTGCGGCCACCGCTGCCTCATCAAGCCGGGGCGGCGCGGCATCTGCCAGGTGCGCTTCAACGCCGCCGGCGAACTGCGCGTGCCCTGGGGCTACGTCGGCGCGCTCCAGTGCGACCCCACCGAAAAGAAGCCCTTCTTCCACCTTTACCCCGGCTCCGACACCCTCACCTTCGGGATGCTCGGCTGCGACCTGCATTGTGCCTATTGCCAAAACTGGGTCACCTCCCAGGCCCTGCGCGACCCGGCCTCGGCCCTCGCCGGTGCCTACCCGCGCGCAGTCACCCCCGCGCAGCTGGCGGCGCTGGCCGTGCACAACGGCGCGGCGCTGGTCGGCTCGTCCTACAATGAGCCGCTCATCACCAGCGAGTGGGCCGTGGCGGTGTTCCGCGCGTCCCTGGCGGCGGGCCTGAAATGCGTGTATATTTCCAACGGCAACGCCACGCCCGAAGCGCTCGACTACATTCGCCCCTACGTCTCCGGGTACAAAATAGACCTGAAGACGATGAGCGACAAAAACTACCGCCGGCTCGGCGCGGTGCTCAACACCGTGCTCGACACGCTGCGTGGCGTGCAGGCGCGGGGGCTGTGGCTCGAGGTCGTCACACTCGTCATCCCCGGCTTCAACGACAGCGCAGCCGAGCTGACCGATGCGGCCCGCTTCCTGGCCGCGCTCTCGCCCGACATTCCGTGGCACGTCACGGCCTTTCACCCGGACTATAAGATGCAGGGTCCGGACCCCACCCGCGCCGCCGCGCTGGTGCGGGCGGCCGAGATCGGCCGTGCGGCCGGGCTGCGTTACGTCTATGCCGGCAACCTGCCCGGCCAGGTGGGCGATTGGGAGCACACCTTCTGCCCCGGCTGCGGCCGGCGGCTGATCGCGCGGTATGGCTACCGCATTCTCGATTACGCCCTGACGGCTGCGGGCGCGTGCCCCGCGTGCGGCGCGCGGCCCGCCGGCCTGTGGACAGATCATCCCGCGAGCGTGCGCCGGTTCGGGCCTGGCGCGCCTCGCCCGGTCAGCGGCCCTGGTGACCGCCGCCGGCCCGACTTAGCCCGTTAGTTTCACCAGCCAGGACTGAGCGACATGGCCGAGCACCCGCGGCGCTACAAACTGATCCTCACCTACGACATTGACGGCGACGTGCACGACAACTACTTCCAGTTCGTGCTGGGTGAAATGGTCCCGGCCTTGCAGGCGCAGGGGCTGCAAATGAGCGGCGCCTGGCACACCGCCTATGGCGACTACCCCAAGCGGCTGGTGGAATTCATCGCCGACGACCAGGCCGCCCTCGAAGCCCTGCTCAAGACCCCGCTGTGGGCCAACCTCGAGCGGCGGCTGCGCGGCTTCGTCACCAACTACACCAAGAAAACCGTGCCCCTGCGCGACGACGTTTTTCAATTCTAGCCTTGACTCCCGGCCCCCGCGCGGCGATAATCAGATAGATGGACGTTGATGTATCTGAGCTTAGCCCGGTGACCTTTGCCAAGGCCATCGCCGACGAGACCCGCCAGCGCATCATGCGCGCCTGCTGCTGCGGCTGGGTGTCGGTGGGCGACCTGGCCGAGCAGATCGGCCTCAAGCAGCCCACGGTCTCGCACCACCTCGCCATCCTGCGCGAGGCCGGGCTGGTCGGTTTACGCCATGTGGGCAAGCAGACCTTTTACACCCTCGACCAGAGCCGCGTGGTCTCCTGCTGCGGCCAACTCATGCTCGCTTTCGCGCCGGAGCAAAAGGCCACCGCCGTCATTTGCGACCTGAACCCATAGAGCGTCCCCCGCGGCGCCTTTTTTTTCGCAGCGCCAATCCATCCGCGCCCGTGTGACCGCCGCGCCGCCTGGGCCATAATCCTGCCCGACAAGCCCCATGACCTCCAATCCCATGCCCGCCT
The DNA here is from genome assembly GCA_020850595.1 of Anaerolineales bacterium. Lineage (GTDB taxonomy): Bacteria > Chloroflexota > Anaerolineae > Anaerolineales > UBA6663 > JADZEK01. The sequence goes on along the minus strand of JADZEK010000112.1, from coordinate 6,151 downwards.
CACCCCCCAGCACGGCCGACCTGGCCGCCGCCCTGCTTGAGATCGGCTGCGTCAAATTTGGCGCTTTCACCCTCAAGTCGGGCCGCGTCTCGCCCATCTACCTCGACCTGCGCCGCCTGGCCTCCTACCCGCGCGCGCTGCGCCTGGCGGCCGCGGCCTACGCCCCGCTCGTCGCGCCACTGGCCTGCGACCACCTGGCCGCCGTGCCCTACGCCGGGCTGCCCCTCGCCACCGCCCTCTCGCTCGCGCTTGACCGTTCCATGATCTACCCGCGCCGCGAGGTCAAAGACCACGGCACCCAGGTGGCGGTGGAGGGCGTGTTCACGGCCGGGCAAACGGCCGTGCTGCTCGACGACGTAGCCACCTCCGGCGCGAGCACCCTCGACGGCCTGGCCAAGCTGCGCGCCGCCGGCCTGGTGGTGCGCGATGTGGTCGTGCTCATCAACCGTGAGCAGGGCGCGGCGGCGGCGCTGGCGGCCGAGGGCTGCACGCTCCACGCCGCCACCACGCTGCGGGCGCTGCTGGCCCACTGGCAGGCGGCGGGCGCGGTTTCGCCCGAGCAGGCGGCCGACATCCTCGCCGCCACCGCGTAAGCGCCGGCGGCCATCCCTCGGTGCGCTACCACGCCCTGCGCCCGCTGCTCTTCCGGCTCGACCCGGAAAGCGCCCATCACCGCACGCTCCAACTCCTGGCCCTGGCCGGCTTCAGCGGGGTGGGGCGCGCCCTGCTGCGCCGCCTGTTCGCCTACGCCGACCCATGCCTGGAGACCGAGGTCTTTGGCTTGCGCTTCCCCAACCCGGTGGGCCTGGCGGCGGGCTATGACAAAGACGGCGTGGCGCTCGGCGGCCTGGCGGCCCTCGGCTTCGGCCACCTGGAGGCGGGCACGGTCACGCTCGCGCCGCAGCCCGGCAACCCCAAGCCACGCGTCTTCCGCGAGCCGGAGTCCTCGGCCCTCATCAACAGCCTGGGCTTCCCCAGCCAGGGCGCGGCGGCTGTGCTGCCCCGCCTGCAAGCCGCCCGGCCCACCCTCGGCCGCGCCGTGCTGGGCGTGAACCTGGGCAAGAACAAGACCACCCCGCTGGAGCAGGCGGCGGCTGACTACGCCCAGCTCGTGCAGCGCCTCGGCCTCGCCGCCGACTACATCACCATCAACATTTCCTCGCCCAACACCGCCGGCCTGCGCGACCTCCAGCACCGCGTCTACCTTGAGCCGCTGCTGCGCGCTGTGCTGGCCGAGCGTGACGCCCACGCCCCCGGCTGCCCGCTGCTGGTCAAGATCGCGCCCGACCTCACCTTGGCCGAAGTGGACGAGGTGCTGGACGTGGCCCTGGCCGTCGGCGTGGCCGGCCTCATCGCCACCAACTCGCTCCAGAGCCTGCCGCCGCGCCGCCCCGGCGGCCTCACCGGCCCGCCCCTGCGCGCCCGCTCCACCGAAATCGTGCGCCACCTCTACCGGCAGACCCAGGGCCGCTTGCCCCTCATCGCCGTCGGCGGCATCCACGACAGCGCCGCCGCCCTCGAAAAGCTGCAAGCCGGCGCCGGCCTGGTGCAGCTCTACACCGGCCTCATCTACGAAGGCCCCGCCCTCGTCGGCCGCCTCAACCGCGACCTGGCCGCCTGGCTGAAGCAGCAAGGCCTCACCCACATCAGCCAGGCCGTCGGCGCCGCAGCCTAAACGCATTCTCGCTGCTAGCTCAAAGTTGCAAGTGACCCCAACCGAATCGCAGGAAATGTAGGGTCGTTCGTATGCCGAGCACATTTTGTTCGGCCAAACCGCCGCCGCTCGCTACCTTAAACTTCCCCTACCCTCTTGCTAATGCAGCATATCTTTGCCACAGTCTTACTAAGCCTCCGCGCTGCTGTTTGCCCTTTTCCAACCTGGCCCACCTCAGCAACTCTCGCCCGCCAACGAGCGAAGTGGCAGTCTCGCCGCTCCGCTCCGCCGATCTCGTTCTGCCAGTCATGCCGGTTCTCTCCGCTTGCTGGGCCGGCCCTGCCAGTCATGTCGGTTCTCTCAGCTTGATGGGCCGGCCCTGCCAGTCATGCCGGTTCTCTCCGCTTGCTGGGTCGCCCTGCCAGTCATGCCGGTTCTCTCCGCTTGCAGGGCCGGCCCTGCCAGTCATGCCGGTTCTCTCAGCTTGATGGGCCGGCCCTGCCAGTCATGCCGGTTCTCTCCGCTTGATGGGCCGGCCCTGCCAGTCATGCCGGTTCTCAGCGATCCAGGGATCGAGGTGGCAGGGTGACACCTCCCGGGCCTCCATTGTCCTGCCCTCTTCCCGAACCCAACTGCCCGCCGCGGCGCTGCCCCAAAAATTCGTGGTAATTCGTGGCCAAGCCTTTCCTCCCCTCCTGCCAAAATCGGCCGCCCGTGGTAGTATCCGCCCCATCCGCACTTCCCTCCTTTACCCGCTTCGTGGAGACACCCACTCATGGCTCTCAAAATCTCAATGATCGGCGCTGGCTCCATCGGCTTCACGCGCCGCCTGATGGGCGACGTGCTGGCCGTGCCCGAGTTCGCCGACACCACCTTCGCCTTCACCGACATCTCCGAGCGCAACCTGGAGATGGTCACGCAGCTCGCCGAGCGCGACATCAAAGCCAACCGTCTCCCGGCCCAGGTGCAGTCCACCCTCGACCGCCGCGCCGCCATCGCCGACAGCGACTACGTCATCTGCATGATCCGCCAGGGCGGCCTGGAAGCCTTCCAGCACGACATTGACATCCCGCTCAAGTACGGCGTGGACCAGTGCGTCGGCGACACGCTCTGCGCGGGCGGTATCATGTACGCCCAGCGCACCATCCCCGCCCTGCTCGACTTCTGCCACGACATCCAAGAAGTCGCCAAGCCCGGCGCGCTGTTCATCAACTACGCCAACCCCATGGCCATGAACACCTGGGCCTGCAACAAATACGGCGGCGTCACCACCATCGGCCTGTGTCACGGCGTGCAGGGCGCCCACCACCAGATCGCCCGCGCCGTCGAGCAGTGGGCGCGCGCGACCGGCCAGATCGGCCCGGACGAGAAAGTCCACCGCCGCGACGTAGACGCCGGCTTCGCCGGCATCAACCACCAGACCTGGTGCATCCAGGCCGTCTGGCGCGGCATAGACCTTATCCCGCAAATGTACGCCCTGCTCTCCAACGTCGAGGACTTCCGCCGCACCGAGAAGGTGCGCCTCGACGTGCTCAAGCGCTTTGGCTACTACAGCACCGAGAGCAACGGCCACCTGAGTGAGTACCTGCCCTGGTACCGCAAGCGCGTGCAAGACATCCCCAACTGGATTGACACCTCCGACTGGATTCACGGCGAAACCGGCGGCTACCTGCGCGTCATCTCCGAAGCCCGCAACTGGTTTGAGTACGACTTCCCCAACTGGATGGCCGCCGAGCCGCCCGTCTTCGGCCCGCACAACCGCAGCGAAGAGCACGGCAGCTACATCATCGAGGGCCTGGAGACCGGCCGTCCTTACCGCGGCCACTTCAACATCGTCAACCACAACCACCTCACCAACCTGCCCAACGGCTGCGTCATCGAAATCCCCGGCTACGTGGACCGCACCGGCATCAACATGCCCGTCGTCGGCGACCTGCCGCTGGCCTGCGCCGCCACCTGCGCCGCCAGCGTCCGCGTGCAAGAGATGGCCATGGAAGCCGCCGTATCCGGCGACGTGACCCTGCTCAAGCAGGCCATGCTGCACGACCCGCTCACCGCCGCCGTCTGCGCGCCCGAGGAAATCTGGCAGCTCACCGACGACATGCTCGTGGCGCTGGCCCCCTGGCTGCCGCAGTACGCCGCCGACATTCCGCTCGCCGCCGAGCGCCTGTCCCAAGCCGAGCGCGACGGCACGCGCGCCAAGCTCAGCGACACCCGCGGCGCCGTGCGCCTGCACCAGCAGACCGTGGCCGAAATGGCCGAGCGCGCCGCCGAATCCACCGCGCTGGCCGCCGCCACCGACAAGGGCAAGGTGGCCCGCCCCGCCGAGCAGCTCGGCGAGGCCCAGCGCGCCTGAGTCGGTGGGGGCTGTTTTGTTGCTGGGGGTTGCCCCCGCCTCGCAATCGTGCTAAGAATCCCCCGCCATGCCCAAGAACGAAACGCAGACCTTCGACTTCGAGATACGCGCCTCCGACGCCCCCACCGTCGAGCGCGTCTGGCGCACTGTCAGCGGCGGCGCGGCCACCTTCATCTCTCGCGCCGCCACTCAGTGTGAGTTGGTCATCACCCGCTATCAAGGCCGCCTCAGCCTTACCGTGCGCGGCCCCGAAACGCAAGCCTCGCTCGTCCCCGTGCCGCCCGAGGCCGAGTTCTTCGGCCTCCAGTTCAAGCTGGGCACGGTGCTGACCCCGTTCCCCGCCCACAGCCTCGTCAACCAGGGCCTGAACCTGCCCGAGGCCGGCGCCCAGCGCTTCTGGCTCCACGGCGCGGCCTGGCAGTTCCCCACCTTCGAGAACGCCGACACCTTCCTGGCTCAGTTGGCCCGCCAGGGCCTGCTGTTCAGCGAGCCGGTCGTCCCCGCCGCCCTGCGCGGCGACCTGCCCCACCTGAGCCGGCGCTCGGTCCAGCGGCGCTTCGTGCGCGCCACCGGCCTCACCCACACCGCCGTGCTCCAGATCGAGCGCGCCCATGCCGCCCAGGCGCTGCTCCAATCCGGCGCGCCCATCCTCGATGTCGTGGCACAAACCGGCTACGCCGACCAGCCGCACCTCACCCGCGCGCTGCGCCGCTTCGTGGGCGAAACGCCTGCCCGAATTGCCAAAACCGCCGGGGCTTAGCCGCGGACGGTGTCGTTTCTGTTCAAGACTTGCCGCCTCGTTCGCGGTATCCTATCCTGGCCAACCCACCGCGTTCGGCTTGAGCCACCCGCGCTGCCCCGCTCGACGGCGGGCCGAATTGCCCGGACAGTCAAGCCGACCTAGATCAGAGAGAGTTGCGACCATGCGCAAGCTCACCGCCACCACCTTTGTCACGCTCGACGGCGTCATGCAAGGCCCCGGCGGCCCCGGCGAAGACGACACCAACGGCTTCAGCAGCGGCGGCTGGTCGGTCAAGTATTGGGACCCCACGCTCGATGAAGTCATGACCGCCACCTTCGCTAAGCAGCCCGATCTGCTGCTCGGCCGCAAGACCTACCAGACCTTCGCCGGCTACTGGCCCACCGCCACCGAGCCGGGCGCCGAGGACTTGAACAACGCCCGCAAGTACGTCGCTTCGCGCACGCTGGATAAAGTCGAGTGGCAGAACTCCACACTCCTGCCAGGCGACCTGGCGGCCGCCGTCCAGGCCCTCAAGGCCCAGCCCGGCCCCGAGATACAGGTGCACGGCAGCAGCGACCTGCTCCAGACGCTGCTGCGGCTGCGCCTCGTGGACGAGATGCAGGTCTTGATCTTCCCGGTCACCGTCGGCCGCGGCAAGCGCCTGTTCGGCGAGACCGTTGACCCCACCGGCTATAAGCTGCTCGACACCCGCGTCTCGGCCACGGGTGTCATCATCGCGCGCTATGCCCCTGCCGGCGCGCTGCAAACCGGCACGTTCGGCCAATAGCCAAAGGAACCCCGCCCATGGGCAACATCGTCGTCACCGAGTTCATCACCCTCGACGGAGTCGTGCAGGACCCGAACCTGTGGTCCTTCCCTTACGCCACACTCGAGACCGGTCAGTTCAAGTTCGCGGAACTTCAGGCGCAGGGCGCGCACCTGCTCGGCCGTGTCACCTACGCCGGCTTCGCCCAAGCCTGGCCCTCCCGCACCGACGCGATGGGCTTTTCCGACCGCTTCAACGCCCTGCCCAAATACGTCGTCTCCACCACGCTCCAAAAGGCTGAGTGGCAAGGCTCCACCATCCTGCGCGGCGCCGACCTGCCGGCCGAGATCGCCCAGGTGAAAGCGGCGATTGACGGCGACCTCATCGTGGCCGGCAGCGCCACGCTCGTCCAGAGCCTCATGCAGCATAACCTGGTGGATGAGTACCGCCTGCTCACCTACCCGCTGGTGCTCGGCGAGGGCCGGCGCCTGTTCGGCCGCGCGCCCGCCCGGCTCCAGTTGTTAGAGCAGCGCCCCATGGGCAGCACCGGCGTCGTGCTGCTGCGCTACGCGCCCGCCCCGGCCGCCTAGCGCCGCCTGCCGCCCCTTAAGAAAAGCCGCTGGCCCCGCGCCC